>NZ_DASXYF010000054.1:0-40762 GCF_036502675.1 Phenylobacterium sp. | reverse complement strand
CTCGGTCTTCGTCTTCGCCTTCACGGCGGCCGCGACGATCGCCGTCTGGGTGGTCGCCGCCGTGACGGGAGCGGTTTGAATATGGACAACTATCGCACGCCGCTGTCGCGCGCCCGCGGCCTGGGCTCGGCCAAGCACGGGGTCGGGGCCTGGATCGGCGAACGCGTCGCCGCCATCGCCCTGGTGCCGCTGACGCTGTGGGCGGTCTTCGCCGTGCTGCGGCTCGCCGCCGGCGACTACCAGTTCGCGGTCCACTGGGTCGCCCACCCGCTGAACGCGGTGCTGATGATCCTGCTGCTGGGGATCAGCTTCTGGCACATGGCCGGCGGCCTGCGCGTGGTCATCGAGGACTACATCCACGTCGCCCTGAACAAGTCGGCGCTGCTGATCCTCAACCTCTTCGTCTGCGGCCTCGCCGGCGCGCTGTCGATCTTCTCGATCCTGAAAGTCGCCTTTGGCGGCGGAGCCTCCTGAGTCATGGCTGACTACAAGTTCATCGACCACAAGTTCGACGTCGTCGTCGTCGGCGCCGGCGGCTCCGGCCTGCGCGCGGCGCTCGGCTGCGCTCAGGCCGGCCTGAAGACGGCCTGCATCTCCAAGGTCTTCCCGACCCGCTCGCACACGGTGGCGGCCCAGGGCGGCATCTCCGCCAGCCTCGGCAACATGAGCCCGGACGACTGGCGCTGGCACATGTACGACACCGTCAAGGGGTCGGACTGGCTGGGCGACCAGGACGCCATCGAATACCTGTGCCGCAACGCGCCGGCCGCGGTCTACGAGCTGGAGCACTGGGGCGTGCCGTTCTCGCGCACCGAGGAAGGCAAGATCTACCAGCGGGCGTTCGGCGGCATGACCCGCAACTACGGCGAGGCGCCGATCCAGCGCACCTGCGCGGCGGCCGACCGCACCGGCCACGCCATGCTGCACACCATGTACGGCCAGTCCCTGGCGCACGACACCGAGTTCTTCATCGAATACTTCGCCCTCGACCTGATCATGGACGAAGGCGTCTGCCGCGGCGTCACGGCGTGGAAGCTGGACGACGGCACCCTGCACCGGTTCCAGGCGCAGCAGGTGATCCTGGCCACCGGCGGCTACGGCCGGGCCTACTTCTCCTGCACCAGCGCCCACACCTGCACCGGCGACGGCAACGGCATGGTGCTGCGCGCCGGCCTGCCGCTGCAGGACATGGAGTTCGTGCAGTTCCACCCCACGGGGATCTACGGCGCGGGGTGCCTGATCACCGAGGGCGCGCGCGGCGAGGGCGGCTACCTGACCAATTCCGAGGGCGAGCGGTTCATGGAGCGCTACGCGCCCTCCGTGAAGGACCTGGCGCCGCGCGACATGGTCTCGCGCGCCATGACCATCGAGATCCGCGAGGGCCGCGGCGTGGGGCCGAAGAAGGACCATATCCACCTGCACCTGGACCACCTGGACCCGAAGATCCTGGCGGTGCGTCTGCCGGGCATCTCGGAAAGCGCCAAGATCTTCGCCGGGGTCGACGTGACCAAGGAGCCGATCCCGGTGCTGCCGACGGTGCACTACAACATGGGCGGCATCCCCACGAACTTCTTCTCCGAGGTGGTGACGCGGCTGGGCGAGGATCCGGACAAGGTCGTTCCGGGGCTGATGGCGGTGGGCGAGGCGGCCTGCGTCTCGGTGCACGGCGCCAACCGCCTGGGCTCCAACTCGCTGATCGACCTGGTGGTGTTCGGCCGCTCGGCGGCGCTGCGCTGCGCCGACACCCTGAAGGCCGGCGACAAGCAGCCGGAGCTGAAGCCCCACCACACCGAGGGGCACCTGGCCCGCTTCGACCGGCTGCGCCACGCCAGCGGCGGCACGCCCACCGCGGCCCTGCGGCTGGAGATGCAGCAGGCCATGCAGGAGGACGCCGCGGTGTTCCGCACCGGCGAGACCCTGGTCTCCGGCGTCAGGCGCCTGGAGAAGGTGCAGGCCCAGCGGCCGGACATCCGCGTCACCGACCGCGGCATGATCTGGAACACCGACCTGGTCGAGACCCTGGAGTTCGACAACCTGGTGGGCCAGGCGATCACCACGGTGGCCGGAGCGGCCAACCGCACCGAGAGCCGTGGGGCGCACGCCCGCGAGGACTACCCCGACCGCGACGACGAGACCTGGATGAAGCACACGCTCGCCTGGTTCGACGACGCCAGCGGGGCGGTGAGGATCGAATACCGGCCGGTGCACGCCTATACGCTCTCCAACGACATCGCCTACATCCCGCCGAAGGCGCGGGTGTACTAGGCCGACGATGGGCTGGGAGGCGACACGCGACACCGACGCGGACTGGCGCGAACTGGGCGCCACCCAGCCGTATTGGGGCGTGCTCAGTCATCCGGACTACCGGATGGAGAACCTGACGCCGGAGGCCCTCGAAGCCTTCTACGCCTCGGGCCGCAACCATGTGGACGACATCCTGGCGCGGTTCGAGCAGCTGTTCGGGGGCCGCCCCGCAGGCGCGGCGCTGGACTTCGGCTGCGGGGCGGGGCGGCTCACCGAGCCGATGGCCGAGCCGATGGCCGAGCGGATGGCCGAGGCGACGGGCTGCGACGTCGCGCCCGGCATGCTGGACCTGGCGCGCCGGCGCGGCGGCAAGGCGCTCTATGTGGGGGCGCTGCCGGACGGGCCGTTCGACTGGGTCAATTCGTTCATCGTGCTGCAGCACATCCCGCCCGCGCGGGGCCTGGGGCTTGTCGAGGCCCTGTTGGCCAGGCTCGCCCCCGGCGGCTTCGCCAGCCTGCACATGACCCTGTGGCGCGAGCCGCACCTGCAACCGCAGCCCGCACCGCGCTGGCGGCGGCTGGCGCAAGGCCTGCGGGCCGGGCCGCCGGTGGGATCGATCTCGATGTACGACTACGAGCTGTCGGGGGTGGTGAAGGTCTTCACCCGGGCGGGCCTGGGCGAGCTGCACCTGGTCCCCACCGACCACGGCGGCCACCACGGCGCCATTGTGCTGGGCCGCCGCGGCGGGGCGTCGTCGTGAGCGGCGAGCCCGGAGCCGCGGCCAGGGCCGCCGCCGCCCTGCGCCAGCCGCGCCGCTCGGCGGGGCTGAAGCTGTTGCTGGTCTGTGTGCTGGCGGTGCTGATGAGCATCCCGGCGCTGTTCGTCTTCCTGCTGCTCAACGACCGCACCCACCGCGCCGAGGAGGTGACCCGCGAGATCAGCGCCGTGGTCGGCGGGCCGCAGACCTTCCTGGGGCCGGTGGTGGCCGTGCCCTACGCCATCCCCGCCGCCGACCCGAAGCAGGCGCCGGAGCGCGACGTCTTCGTGATCTTTCCGATCACCGGCGAGGCCCAGGTGGACGCCAAGTCCGAGGTGCGCCGCCGCTCGCTGTTCAAGGTGCCGGTCTACCAGGCGGACCTGGCGTTCAAGGCGCACTTCGACCTGACCGGGTCGGCGGCCAGGGCGCCGGTGGGCGCGGCGCTGGACTGGAGCCGGGCGGAGCTGGTGGCGGCGGCCTCCGACGCGCGGGGCGCGCGTTCGGACATCACCCTGACGGCGGCGGGCCGAACGCTCCCGGTGGCGCCGGCCGCGACCTTCAGCCAGATCGCGCTGAAGGGCGACGACAACAGTCCGTCGCCGGCGGGGCTGACCTTCTTCGGGGCGCCGGCAGCCGAGGTCGTGCGGCCGGACGCCGTGTTCGACGCCACGGCGCGGATGCGGTTCTCCGGCGCCCAGCGGCTGGCGGTGCTGGCCTTCGCCAAGACCACGACGGTGAGCGCCCGCAGCGATTGGGCCAACCCCAGCTTCGACGGCGGCTTCCTGCCGGACCCAGGCCGGCGGACCATCGGGCCGCAGGGCTTCACCGCCGCCTGGAGCGTGCCATTCATCGCCCGCGGCGTGCCGGCCCAGGGCGCGTCGGAGACCCTGGGGCGGCTGGGCCAGACGGCGATGGGCGTCTCCTTCGTCGAGCCGGCCAACCCCTACCGGTCGGTGGCCCGATCGCTGAAGTACGCCCTGATGTTCGTCAGCCTGGTGTTCCTGGCCTACTTCCTGTTCGAGACCCTGTCGGGCAAGCGGGTGCATCCGGCACAGTACCTGCTGGTCGGGCTGGCGCAGGTGATCTTCTACCTGCTGCTGTTGTCCATCGCCGAGCGGATCGGCTTCGACGGCGGCTTCGCCGTGGCGGCCGTCGCCACCGTCGGGCTGATCTCGGCCTACGCCGGCTGGGTGTTCGAAAGATGGAAACAGGGGATCATCGCGCTGATCGCGTTTTCCCTTCTCTACGCCCTGATCTATGTGCTGATGCGCTTGGAGGACTTCGCCCTCCTGGTCGGGGCGGTGACAAGTTTCGCGGCGGTCGCCGCCGTCATGTATTTCACGCGCCGGATCGACTGGTATGGATCGCGCGATCCTGCCGCCGCTCCGGATCTTTGAGGAATAGCGCGTCCGATGGTTCAGCTGAGTCTGCCCAAGAACTCCCAGGTCGCCAAGGGCCGCCGCCACGCCGCGCCGGCCGGGGCGAAGCGGGTGAAGTCCTTCAAGGTCTACCGCTACGACCCGGAGACCGAGGGCAACCCGAGCTGGGACACCTACGACGTGGACGTGGACGCCTGCGGCCCGATGGTGCTGGACGTGCTGATCCACATCAAGAACACCATGGACCCGACGCTGACCTTCCGCCGCTCCTGCCGGGAAGGGGTGTGCGGCTCGTGCGCCATGAACATCGGCGGGCGCAACACGCTGGCCTGCACCCACGGCTGGGAGGAGGTCCCCGGCGCGGAGGTGACCATTAGCCCGCTGCCGAGCCAGCCGGTGGTCAAGGACCTGGTGCCGGACCTGACGCTGTTCTACGCCCAGTACGCCTCCATCGAGCCCTGGCTGCACACCGAGACGCCGGAGCCGCAGAAGGAGTGGATTCAGACGCCGAAGGATCGGGAGAAGCTGGACGGCCTCTACGAGTGCATCCTGTGCGCCTGCTGCTCCACCTCCTGCCCGAGCTACTGGTGGAACGGCGACAAGTACCTGGGGCCGGCGACCCTGCTGCACGCCTACCGCTGGCTGATCGACAGCCGCGATGAGGCCGCCGGCCAGCGGCTCGACGCCCTGGAGGACCCCTTCAAACTCTACCGCTGCCACACCATCATGAACTGTGCGCAGGTCTGCCCGAAGGGACTGAACCCGGCCAAGGCGATCGCGGAGGTCAAGAAGATGATGGCGGAGCGGATCGTATGACGCGCGCCGGCCCGGTCCCGGCCCTGACGCCCGCGCTTGCGGCGGCGGGGGGAGGGGCGGGCGCGGCCCCCTTCGCCCGACCGAAGCGGCGAAGCGGGGTCTTGAACGTGTCAGCATTCTGTATCGGACGGCGATGAGCGATCCCCAAGCCCATGTGGTTATTCTTGGCGCCGGCCACGCCGGCGGTTCGGTGGCGGCGCTGCTGCGCCAGTACGGGCACGCCGGCCCCATCACCCTGGTCGGCGAGGAGCCGCTCCCGCCCTACCAACGGCCGCCGCTGTCGAAGGCCTGGCTGAAGGGCGAGGCGGACGCCGAGTCCCTGGCCCTGAAGCCGGTGGAATTCTACGGCGAGGCCGACATCGACTTCCGGCCCAGCACCACCGCCGTGGCGCTGGAGCGCAGCGCCAGGCGGGTCAAGCTGTCGGACGGCTCGAGCCTCGCCTACGACATCCTGATCATCGCCACGGGCGCCCGGGCCATCGCGCTGCCGGCGCCGGGGGCGGACCTGAAAGGGGTGCTGTTCCTGCGCACGGCGGCGGACGCCGAGGCGCTGAAGGCGGCGGTGGGCCCCGGCAGGCGGCTGGCCATCGTCGGTGGCGGCTACATCGGCCTGGAAGCGGCGGCCTCCGGCCGCGGGCTGGGCGCCGAAGTGGTGGTGATCGAGCGGGAGGCCCGGCTGCTGGCGCGGGTGGCCTGCGAGCAGCTCTCCAGCTTCTTCCAGCGCTACCATGAGGAGCGCGGCGTCGAATTCATCCTGGGGGCCAGCGTCACCGGCTTCCAGGGCGAGAACGGCCATGTGACCGGGGTGACGCTTGCCGCGGGCCGCACCATCGCCTGTGACGCCGTGCTGGTGGGGGTGGGCGCCGCGCCCAACGACGAGATCGCCCGCGACGCCGGCCTGGAATGCGCCCGGGGCGTGGTGGTGGACCTGGCGGCCAAGACCTCGGACCCCTCGATCTACGCCATCGGCGACGTAGCCCACCGGCCGCTGCCGATCTACGGCCGCATGTTCCGGCTGGAGAGCGTGCCTAATGCGCTGGAGCAGGCCAAGCAGGCGGCGTGCGACATCACCGGCCGGCCGGCGCCCGCGCCCGAGGCGCCCTGGTTCTGGTCGGACCAATATGACCTGAAGCTGCAGATCGCGGGCCTGGCCTTCGACGCCGACCAGGTGCTGCTGCGGGGCGACCCGGCCAGCAACAAGTTCGCGGTCTTCCACCTGAAGGGCGGTCTCGTCCAGGCGGTGGAGGCGGTGAACGCCCCGCCGGAGTTCATGGCGGGGCGCCAATTCATCCTTAACCGCAAGCCGGTCTCGGCCGAAAAACTTGCGGATCCCTCAGTTTCTATGAAAGAGGTCGCCGCCTAGTCCGGCGGGCAGGAAACCATGGCCAAGATCACGTATATTCAATTCGACGGCGCCGAGCACACCATCGACGTGCGCAACAGCTTGACCGTCATGGAAGGCGCCGTGAAGAACAACGTCCCCGGCATCGACGCCGACTGCGGCGGAGCCTGCGCCTGCGCCACCTGCCACGTCTATGTCGACGAAGCCTGGCGGGAAAAGACCGGCACGGCCTCGGCCATGGAAGAGTCGATGCTCGACTTCGCCGAGAACGTGAAGGAGAACAGCCGCCTCTCCTGCCAGATCAAGGTCAGCGACGCGCTGGACGGCCTGATCGTCCGCCTGCCGGAAAGCCAGCACTGAGTTCCTGACCTTCTCCCGCAAGGAAAGAAGGATAGCTCCCTAAAAATCCAGCTCGGGCGCCGACGCCGCCTGGGCGGCTTCGGGGAGGTGGCAGGTGAAGGTCGCGCCGGCCCCCGGCTCGCTTTCCAGCGCCACCCAGCCGCCGTGCAGTTCGGTCAGCGCCTTGACCAGCGCCAGGCCCAGGCCCGGACCGCCGCGCTCGCGGCCGATGAACCGGTCGAAGATGTGCGCCTGCACATGGAAGGGGATGCCCCGCCCGGTGTCGGCCACCTGCAGCTGGATCTCGCCCAGGGCCCTGCGGGCCGAGACGGTGACCCGGCCGCCGGACGGGGTCTGGCGGATGGCGTTCTCGACCAGGTGGTCGAGGATCTGGCCCAGGCGCTTGGCGTCGCCGCGGATGACCCCGATGTCATCCTTGTGCTCCAGGGCGATGGCGACGCCGCCGCTCCTGGCGTCCTCCGCCCAACGGGCGGCGGCCTCGCGCAGCACCTGGGCGACATGGACGTCTTCCAGGTCCAGCGCCATCTCGTCGGCGTCGATCTGGGCCATGTCGAGCACATCGTCGATGGAGCGGGCCAGTTGGGTGGCGGCGGCGCGCACCGCCGCGGCGTGGCCGCGGCCGCGCTCGGAGAGGTTCTCGCCGGAGCGCTCGAGCAGCTCCGAATAGCCGATGATGGTGGTGAGCGGGGTGCGCAGCTCGTAGGAGACGTTGCCCACGAAGTCGCGCTTCAGGCGCTCGGCGTCGGCCAGGGCCGCGGAGCGCTCGGCCAGCGCGCTCTCCAGCCGCCGCGCATCGGTCACGTCGGTGAAGCCGATCAGGGTCGCCCCGTCCGGCAGCGGCCGCGACTGGTAGAGCACGATGCGTGAGTCGGAAGTCTTCACCTCGCCGGTCATCGGCGCGCGGGCGCCCGGGTCCGGATCGGCGACGCGGCCCTTCAGTTCCCGCCAGAACTGCAGGTCGTGCAGGCGGGGTATGCAGAGCTCGACCACCCCCTCGAAGTCGCCGGCCAGGTCGAGCTGCACGGGGGTGACGTTCCAGAATCGTTCGAAGGCCTCGTTGTGCAGCCTCAAGCGGCCGTCGGAGCCGAACACCGCCACCGCGTCGTTGAGCTTGTCGAGGGTGGCCTGCTGCACCTGGATCTGCGCGTTGTACTGGCTCTTGAGCTTCAGCTCGCCGGTGATGTCGGAGAACAGCACCAGCAGGCCGCCCAGCGGGTGCGGCTGGCGGACCACGCGCAGGGTGCGGCCGTCGGGCAGGCTCCAGAGGTCGTCGGCCCCGGCCTCCAGGCTCTCGTAGCGGCCGAGCTCGGCGGCCTTCCAGCGGGCGTAGTCGGCGCTCTCCGGCAGGCGGCGGCGCTGGCGCAGCCGGTCCAGCACCTCGGAGTGGGTCGGACGCTCGGAGAGCCAGGCGGGCTCCAGGCCCCAGAGGTTGGCGAAGGCGGTGTTGTAGAAGATCAGCCGCTTGGCCTGGCTGAAGATCGCCACGGCGTCGGCGATATGGTTCAGGGTCTCGTCGTTGGCCTCGGTCTGGCGCTTGAGCTGCTCGCGCAGCTCCTCGGCCTCGGTGACGTCGTCGGTCCACACCCCGACCCCGCCGCCTTCCAGCGGCCGGGCGGTGACGTGGAAGGCGCGGCGGCGTCCGTCCAAGGTCGCCCAGCGCACGGTTTCGCGGACCTGGCCCAGGTTGGCGGCCTCGCTGGCCAGGGCGTCGGCGGCCTTCTCGAAGCTGGCGCCGGCGGCGGCGGCCTCGTCGAGGCTGGCGGCGCCCACCGCCGTCAGCCAGGGCTTGTTGACCCAGACGGGCGAGCCGTCGGCCGCGGCGATCCAGGCCGGGGTGGCCCGGGCGTCCATGAAGGCGGCGAAACGCGGCGCGGTGGGCAGGCCGGAATCGTCGCCGATCACCGCCGACAGCCTGAGCCACGCGAGCGCGCCGGCCGCCCGGCCCTCCACCGACACCACCCCGCCCGCGCCGCGCACCTCGAAGGCGCAGGCCTCGCCCCGCTCGAACAGGCCGCGCAGGCGCCGCGCGTGGTCAGGGTCGGCGCGCATCAGGGCGTTGACCACGGCCTGCGCCTCCGGCGAGGCCAGGCCCAGGACGGCTGCGCAGGTGGCGAACGACTCCTCGCCGGAGGCCAGCATGGCGCGGCCCTCCTCCACCGCCAGCAGGGCGGAGTCGAAAGCTTCGGCGGAGGCCTGGGCGGCCTCGGCGCGGCCCTCCACCACGGCCAGCTTGGCGGCCAGGGCCTCGATCCGCGCCTGGCTCTGGCGGCCCTGCGCCAGCGCCCAGACGGTCGCGCAGATGGCCAGCGAAACCGCCCCGGCGGTGGCGAGCAGGATCAGGGTGTCTTGGCTCATTCGGGGATCCATCGGCGACGGCCCGCCGACAAGCGAATCATTCACTTTGCAACATAGGCTGCGGCGAGGCTTGCCGCACGCTCGCCGAATTTCCCGTATCCCACGGAATAGGCGATGATGCGGGCGATGACGGCGATCCTCTATCCGGTGGCGGAGAACGCCGACGCGGCGCTCAGCCGGCCGCAGGGCCGGGCGGCGCGGATGCGCGAGGCCGAGCGGCTGGCCGGCCAGCCGGTGGCCTTCGCCACCGAACCCGTGGGCCCGGCCTTCACCACCCGCGAGGCGGCGCTGGACGCCTATGGCGGGCGCCTGGAGGATGAGCGGCCGGGGCGGGCGGCGCCCGCTCCGGAGGATCGCTACTGCCGGCTGACGGAGACCCTGGCCGGACGGGCGCGGCCCGTGGCGGTGACCCCGGCGTTCGCCGGCGGCCGCCGCTGGCCGGAGCCCAGCGCCCAGCCGCTGCGCACCGTCTGGCGGCTGGAGATCTCCTACTGGCGGCTGGCCGCCGCAACGTCCGGGGTCGAGGCGCCCCAGGCGCGGCGCGCGCGCAAGCGGCGGCGCGCCGCCGGGCTCGCGCCCGAGACCCTGCGGACCATGGCCGGCCAGCCGCTGCGCCCGGTGGAGCCGCAGCAACCGCTGGACATCGGCCTGTTCGAGGCGCGCCTGCCCGAGGCGCCGCACATCGTGGTGCCGGATGAGTGACGTCCGGCCGGCGCGCGGGCTCGCGCCCTCGCTGGACGACCTGGCGGCGCTGGCCGAGGCGGCGTTCGCGGCCCTGCCGGCGGGCTTCCGGCGAATGACCGGCGACGTGACGTTCCGGGTGGAGGACTTCGCCGACGCCGAGGTGCTGGAAGCGCTGGAGATCGAGAACGCCTTCGAGCTCACCGGCCTTTACCAGGGCGTCGACATCGGCCACCGTTCGGTGTTCGACGCGCAGCCGCAGCTGTCGCTGATCTTCCTCTACCGGCGCCCCATCCTCGACGAGTGGGCCGAGCGCGGCGACGTGACCCTGGAGGAACTGGTCGCCCATGTGCTGGTGCACGAGATCGGCCATCATTTCGGCCTGTCCGACGACGATATCGCCGCCGTCGAGGCGTCCTGAGGCCGCGGCGACATGTCCGCGACGGAACGACGCCCAGCCTCCATGTTCAGTCGATGTTCAGGCCCCGGCCGCTAACCCGCCGCACATGATCCGCACGCCCCTCGCCCTGATCGCCGCCTGCGCCGCCCTTGCCGCCGCGGCCCCCGCGCTGGCCTCCGCGCCCCAGCCCACGGCCCCGGTGGACGCCTCGGCCATGGCCGGCCGCTGGTACGAGGTGGCGCGCATCCCCAACAGGATGCAGAAAGATTGCCAGGCCGGGACCTCCGACTGGGTGCGCAGCGGCGACGGCTACACGGTGATCCAGGTCTGCCACAAGGGCGCGCCCACCGCGCCCGGGACCGAATGGAGGGCCAAGGCCAAGGTCGTCGACCCGCGGACCAACGCCAAGTTCAAGATGAGCTTCTTCGGCGGCCTGCTGAACCAGGAATACTGGGTGCTGGACAACCGCCCGGACCAGGGCTGGCTGATCCTGGCCACTCCCGGCGGCCACTTCCTGTGGCTGATGTCGCAACGGCCGTCGCTGGCGGCGACGGCGAAGGCCCAGGCGCTCTCCCGCATCCGCCAACTGGGCTATGACGTGGGCCGGCTGGAGTTCCCGGCGCCGGCGCGGGACTGACCGCTTCCCGATCCGGACCCCTTGATTCCGGAACGAAGACGGAACAGGATTTCGCCATGGAGCTCACCGCCCCCCCGCCCGGCTTTTCGCGACCGGAGACCACCGCCGCCGTCACCCGCGGGGCGGGCCGGCTGCTGGGCGCGCTGGGCTATGCGCCGCTGGCCGAAGTCACCCTGCCGAACGGGCGGCGCGCCGACCTGATGGCGCTGGGGCGCCGCGGCGAGATCTTCATCGTCGAGGTGAAATCGGGGCTGGAGGACTTCCGCACCGACCTGAAGTGGGGCGAGTACCTGGCCTATTGCGACGCCTTCGCCTTCGCCGTGGGGCCGGAGTTCCCGCGGGAGCGCCTGCCCGAGCATCCCGGCCTGATCGTGGCCGACGGCTTCGGCGGGGCGGTGCTGCGCGAGGCGCCCCGCACGCCCCTGGCCGGCGCGCGGCGCAAGGCGCTCACCCTGGCGTTCGGCCGGCTGGCGGCGATGCGGGCCGCAGGGGCGGTGGTGACGGCGCTGGAGTAACCCGCTCGTCCCGGCTTTCGCCGGGATGAGCGGACAACAATGACCTACCGCGGCGCGCGCTTGGCCAGGATGCGTTGCAGGGTGCGGCGGTGCATGTTCAGCCGCCTCGCCGTCTCCGAAACATTGTGGCCGCAGAGCTCGTACACCCTCTGGATGTGCTCCCAGCGGACGCGGTCGGCGCTCATCGGGTTGTCCGGCGGGGCCGGGTTCTCGTCGGGACGGGCCAGCAGGGCGCGGGCGACGTCGTCGGCGTCGGCGGGCTTGGAGAGGTAGTCGACCGCTCCGGCCTTCACCGCCGCCACCGCGGTGGCGATGTTGCCGTAGCCGGTGAGCATGATGATCTTCGCATCCGGGCGCAAACCGCGCACCGCCTCCACCACCGACAGGCCGGACCCGTCGTCCAGGCGCATGTCGAGCACGGCGAACGCCGGCGGACGGGCCTTCACGGCGGCCAGGGCTTCTCCCACGCTGCCCACCAGGGTCGGCTCGAAGCCCCGTTGTTCCAGCGCCCGCCCCAGCCGGGTGCGCAGCGGCGCATCGTCGTCGAGCACCAGCAGCGACTTGTCCGGCAAGCCGGCGATTGCCGAGGAAAGGTCGGTCACTTCAGCGCCTCCCGTTGTGGGCCTGATTCGCGCCAAGCCTGCGACATCATGTCGCCCCTTTAGTTAAAACTGCAAGTGGTGTCCGCTTTCACTTGGTCTGGACCTCGATCCGGGTGCGCGGCCAGCGGGCGGAGACGACCGCGCCGCGCGGACGGCCGTTCTGGGCGGCGACGACGGCGCCGGTGCGCTCCAGCAGCGTCTTGGAGATGAAGAAGCCCAGGCCCATGCCGACATGGCCGGTGCGCGAGCCTTCCGCCCCGGGCCGGCTGGTGAGGTAGGGCTCGCCCAGCTTGGCGAGGATCTCGGGGGCGAAGCCGGGGCCGTCGTCGCGCACCTCCATCGAGACGGTGTCGGCGTCGAAGCGGGCGGTGATCAGCACCTCGGAGGCGGCGAAGTCGACGGCGTTCTCCACGAAGGTGGTCAGGGCGTGCAGGATTTCGGGCATCCGCCAGATGTCGGGCGCCTTGACCCCGGTGGCGCCGGAGACGATCGCCTCGACGCGGACTCCCTGGATGGCGGCGTGCGGCTCGATCACCTCGTGGACCAGCTGCAGCAGGCTCATGCGCTCGTGCACCTCGTCGGTGGCCTCGGGGCTGTCGCTGAGATTCTTCAGGATCTCGCGGCAGCGCTGGGCCTGGGCGATCAGCAGGTCGGCGTCCTCCTTCACCGAGGGCGTCGGCGCGCCGCGCGACAGCTCCTTGGCGACGATGGCGATGGTGCCGAGCGGGGTGCCCAGCTCGTGGGCGGCGGCGGCGGCCAGGGCGCCCAGGGCGGACAGCTTCTGCTCCCTGGCCAGCACCGTCTGGGTGACGTCGAGGGCCAGCACCATGCGGGCGGATTCGGCGGCGGCGTGGCTGACGTAGCCGGCCACCACCACGATGGAGGCGGCGCTGGCGGCCGCCGCGGCCAGCCGGTGGGCGAGCGGGGCGAGCTCCGCGCCCGGGGCCGCCGCCGGCCAGGCGAACAAGGCCAACAGCACGGAGGCGGCGACCGCCAGCGCGCCCAGGAGCGCCAGCGGCCGCACCGGCAGGGTGGCCGCGGCCAGGCTGACCGGGGCGATCAGCAGCAGCATGAACGGATTGGCCGAGCCGCCGGTGAGGAAGATCAGGGCGGTGACCTGCAGGATGTCAAAGGCCAGCTGGCCGGCGGCCTCGGCGTCGCCGAACAGCCGCTGGCCGGGGGAGGCGACGCCGGTGAGCACATTGATCCAGGCCGCGGCGCCGATCACCCCGATGGCGACGGGCCAGGCGCCGTGGAAGCCCAGGACGAGGGTGGAGATCGCCAGCGCCACGGCCTCGACGCCGATCAGCAGCCACCGCAAAGTCACCAGGGTGCGCACCCGCAGGCGGCCGCGGCGGGCGCCGGCCATGTCCCATTCCTGGGTGGCTTGCACCGCCGCCGAGCCCGGCCTATCGAGGCCGGACGGGGGCGTTAGTCCCTTGGTCGACGGGGTGATCGACGGCGCCATCAGCCGAGGATCGCCCGGTTCGCCGCGCCTGACGAGCCCCAAAGGAATTTCCGCGTGACGCGCACCCCCCTGATCGTCGCCGCCGCCGTGGCGGTCCTGCTGGCGGGTTTCGTGGGCTTCGCCCTGCGGCCGGGCGCGCACCGGACGGCGGCGTCCGCGGTGGCGGTGGGCGGACCGTTCCACCTGGTCGACCAGGACGGCCGGCCGGTGGACGACGGCGTGCTGAAGGGCAAGTGGAGCGCGGTGTTCTTCGGCTTCACCTACTGCCCGGAGGCGTGCCCCACGACGCTGCTGGCGCTCGGCCAGGCGCAGGAGCTGATGGGCCCCAAGGCCCGGGACTTCCAGACGGTGTTCATCTCGGTCGATCCCGCCCGCGACACCCCGGCGGCCCTGAAGGCCTACCTGGCCAATCCGGCGTTTCCCAAGGGCGCCCTGGGCCTGACGGGAACCGCCGCCCAGGTGGACGCCGCAGCCCGCGGATACCATATATTCTATGAGAAGGCGGGGGAGGGGTCCGACTACACGGTCAACCACTCCACCATGACCTATCTGATGAACCCCAGGGGCCAGTTCGCCTGCGTGCTGCCCTACGGCCTGACCCCCGAGCAGGCGGCTGAACGGATCGGCAAGGCGATGCGCGCCGGCCGCGACGCCCGGAACTGCTGAGGATGCAGTCCATTAAGCGTCGCGGGGTATGTTGCAGCGCACAAAGGACGGACCATGCTCTATACGCTCTATGAGGCAGGCTATTACGCGTCCACGCCCCTGCGCTCCGCGACGCGGCTGGTCCGCGATTTCTGGGGCTCGCCGCTCAACCCGGCCAAGGACACCGACCTGGCGCGGCGGATCTTCGCCGGCGCCGACCTCGCCGCCAACCTGACCCGCCGCTACGGCCGCCCGGCCTGGGGGATCGACCATGTGGAGATCGACGGCCAGCCGGTGCGGGTGCGGCCGACCGAGGTTTGGTCCAGCCCCTGGGTGAAGCTGACGCACTTCGCCCGCGACATGGCCGACATGCGCCGCGCCGGGCGCCGGGCGCTGGAGCCGGCGGTGCTGATCGTGGCGCCGCTGTCGGGCCACTACGCCACCCTGCTGCGCGGCACGGTGCAGGCCTTCCTGCAGGACCACGAGGTGTTCATCAGCGAGTGGTCGAACGCCCGCGACGTCTCGATCCTCGACGGCCGCTTCGACATGGACGACTACATCGACCACGTCCGCCAGATGCTGCAGCAGATGGGGCCCCGGCCGCATGTGGTGGCGGTCTGCCAGCCGGGTCCGGCGGTGCTGGCGGCCGCGGCGCTGATGAGCGAGGACGAGGACCCCTCGCGCCCGGCGACCATGACCTTCATGGGCTCGCCCATCGACGCGCGGCTGTCGCCGACGGTGACCAACAAGCTGGCGGAGGAGAAGCCCTTCGCCTGGTTCGCCTCCAACATGATCTACACCGTGCCGCCGCCCTATCCGGGGGTGGGCCGCCGGGTCTATCCGGGTTTCGTGCAGCTCTACGGCTTCATCTCCATGAACGTGGAGAAGCACCAGGAGGCGCACCGGCGCTACCTGCTGCAGCTGATGGAGGGCGACGGCGACTCCGCCGAGAAGCACCTGGAGTTCTATGACGAGTACCTGTCGGTGCTGGACCTCACCGAGGAGTTCTATCTGCAGACGGTGGACGTGGTGTTCCAGCGCTACCTGCTGCCCAAGGGGGAGCTGACGCACCGCGGGCGGCCGGTGCGGCCGGAGGCGATCCACGACGTGGGCCTGCTCACCGTCGAGGGCGAGCACGACGACATCTCCGGCGTCGGTCAGACCCAGGCCGCGCACGCCCTGTGCTCCGGCCTGCCGGCGGCGCTGAAGGAGGACTATGTGCAGCCGCACGTGGGCCACTACGGCGTGTTCAACGGCCGCCGGTTCCGGGAGGAGATCTATCCCCGGGTGCGCGCCTTCATCGCCCGCGGCGAAATGGGCTTCGACAGCCAGGAACTGGCCGCCTAATCAGGGACGCATGTCCCTGTTGCGCCGCGCGTTGTCCGACGGCGACCGGCTGGAAGTGGCCGGCGCCCCCGTCCGCCTGAAGGTGAACCGCCAGGCCCGGCGGGTGTCGCTCAGGCTCGACCGCACGCGGCGCGAGATCGTCGCCACCGCCCCCACCGTTCGCCGCCTGCCCGAGGCGCTGGCCTTCGCCCGGTCGCGGGAGGCGTGGATCGCCGAGCGGCTGGCGGAGCTGCCCGGCGGCTGGCCGCTGGCGGCGGGGATGGCGCTGGAGGTGTTCGGCGTCCCCGTGCGTCTGGAGGCGGGCGCAGGCCGGGCGCGCTGGATCGAGGCGCAGGGCGCGGAGCCGGCGCGGATCTGCGCCCTGGGCGAGGGCGAGGGCTTCGCCCGAGCGGTGTCGCGGCAGATCCGGTTGCGGGCGCTGGCCGTGCTGACCGGGCGGACGGCGGCGCACGCCGCGGCGCTGGGGGCGGCCATGCCGGAGGTGGCGGTGGGCGACCCGCGCTCGCGCTGGGGGTCCTGCTCGCCGGCGGGCGCCGGGCGGGGGGCGGCGGCGATCCGCTACTCCTGGCGCCTGGCGCTGGCGCCCTTCGCCGTGGCCGACTATGTGGCCGCCCACGAGTGCGCCCACCTCCTGGCGCCCAACCACGGGCCGCGCTTCTGGGCGCACGTCAGGGCGCTGGGCTTCGACGCGCGCCCGCACCGGGCGTGGCTCAGGGCGCATGGCGCGCGGCTGCACGCCTTCGGGACGGAGGCGTAGCCATCCTCTCCCCTACGGGGGGGCATGGCTATGGACGGGGCACGCGGGTCCTCAGAATGTCCGTTCGCTGTACAGCAGGCTGGCGGTGTCGAAGCGGGGATTGAGCGGGGAGCCGTCGGCCTTCTTCTGCTGCACCAGCACGAGGCCGGTGGAGACCTTGTCGGTGTAGTATTCCCACGACAGGGTGACCCGCTTGATGTTGTCCTGGCCGACGATGAAGTCGTTGCGCTGCATCGGCATCTCCGGCTGATGCAGGAAGGCGTAGATGTTCAGCGCCGTGACGATCGGCTTCTCCGTCCCCACCGCGTAGTGGATCTCCACTTGGCAGACGTTCCTGTTGGAGCCCTGCGGCTGGACGGCCACGGTATAGGCCTTGTCGCCGCCGAGGCCTATGGACCAGACGCCGTTGCGGCTCTTCTTCATGCCCAGCGCCTTGGCGCGCGCGTCGAGGTCGCCCGCCTTCACCGCAGGCACGCAGACGTTCTGCAGCACGTTCAGCACCGTGGCGCCGTCGCCGGTGGTGGGCAGGGTGGGGTTGGCCGCGGCCTCGGGCTGGGGAGCGGACTGGGTGCTGCCGGCCGGCGCCTGCGGCGAGGAGGCCGGGGCGCCTGCCGGCGGCGAGGCGGGGGGCGCTGCGGGAGCCGGAGTCGCAACCGGGGCCGGCGTCGCGGCTGTGGCCGGCTGCGCCGCCGGAGCTGTGGGGGCGGCCTGCTGCGCCTGGGCGGAGGTCGCCAGGCCGGCGAGGGCGATCAAACTGACGAGGGCGGTGCGCATGGAGGGCTTCCTGGCTTGTTTGTCGTCACGGCGTGAACGATGCGGAGACGACGCGCTCCGCGTCAACCTTCAGTGTAGCGGAGTCCCCTACGCGGCCGGCTGGGCGTGCTCGGCGAGGATGGTCAGGCCCTCCGGGGTCACGTCCGCGAACCCGCCCCGCACCTCGTACACCGTCAGCCGGCCCTCGTCGTGGACCGTCACCCGTCCTTCTTTCAGGGCGGTCATGAACGGGGCGTGACCGGCCAGGACGCCGAAGTCGCCTTCGGAGCCCGGGGCGTCCACCTGGTCGACCTCGCCGGAGAACAGCTCCCGCTCCGGCGAGACCAGGGAAAAGTGCAGCTTGTCGGCCATGCCTACGCTTCCGCCGCCAGCTGCTCGGCCTTGCGGACCGCGTCGTCGATGGTGCCGACGTTGTAGAAGGCCTGCTCCGGCAGGTGGTCGTACTCGCCGTCGCACACCGCCTTGAACGAGCGGATGGTGTCCTCCAGCGGCACGAAGATGCCGGGCATGTTGGTGAACTGCTCGGCGACGTGGAAGGGCTGCGACAGGAAGCGGCTGATCTTGCGGGCGCGGGCCACGATCAGCTTGTCGTCTTCCGACAGCTCGTCCATGCCCAGGATGGCGATGATGTCCTTCAGCGCCTTGTACTGCTGCAGGATCTCCTGCACCCGGCGGGCCACCTGATAGTGCTCCTCGCCGATCACCAGCGGGTCCATGATCCGCGAGGTGGAGTCCAGCGGGTCCACGGCGGGGAAGATGGCCTGGGCGGCGATGTCGCGCGACAAGACGGTGGTGGCGTCCAGGTGGGCGAAGGAGGTGGCCGGCGCCGGGTCGGTCAGGTCGTCGGCGGGCACGTAGATCGCCTGCACCGAGGTAATCGAGCCCTTGGAGGTGGAGGTGATCCGCTCCTGCAGGTTGCCCATCTCGGTGGCCAGCGTCGGCTGGTAGCCCACGGCGGAGGGGATGCGGCCCAGCAGCGCCGACACTTCCGAACCGGCCTGGGTGAAGCGGAAGATGTTGTCGATGAACAGCAGAACGTCCTTGCCCTCCTGGTCGCGGAAGTACTCCGCCTGGACCAGGCCGGTGAGCGCCACGCGGGCGCGGGCGCCGGGGGGCTCGTTCATCTGGCCGTAGACCAGGCTGCAGCGGCTCTCGCCGCCGCCGCCGGCCTGGTTCACGCCGGACTCGATCATCTCGTGGTAGAGGTCGTTGCCCTCGCGGGTCCGCTCGCCGACGCCCGCCAGCACGGAGTAGCCGCCGTAGGCCTTGGCGATGTTGTTGATCAGCTCCTGCATGGTGACGGTCTTGCCGACGCCGGCGCCGCCGAACAGGCCGATCTTGCCGCCCTTGGTGTAGGGGCAGAGCAGGTCCACCACCTTGATGCCGGTGACCAGCACCTCGGCCGAGGTGGCCTGCTCGGCGAAGGAGGGGGCCTCGCGGTGGATCGGGCTCGAGAACGTCCAGGCGATCGGCCCGGCTTCGTCGATCGGGTCGCCGATGACGTTCATGATCCGGCCGAGCGTCGCCGGCCCCACGGGCACGGTGATCGCGCTGCCGGTGTCCGTCACCGGCTGGCCGCGGGTCAGGCCTTCGGAGGTGTCCATGGCGATGGTGCGCACGGTGTTCTCGCCCAGGTGCTGGGCCACCTCGAGCACCAGGCGGAACGGCTGGCCGGTCCGCTGGTCGATGTTGGTGGTCTCAAGGGCGTTCATGATCGCCGGCAGGTGGCCTTCGAACTCCACGTCGACGACGGCGCCGATGACCTGGACGATGCGCCCCGTGGCCACGCGCTGGACGGCGGGCGCGCCGGAGGCGGCGGCCGCGGCGGGCGTCTTCTTCGCGGCGGGGGGCTTCTTGGCGGTGGTCGTAGCCATTTGATCCAACTCTTTCGGTCTAGAGCGCTTCGGCGCCGGAGATGATCTCGATCAGCTCCTTGGTGATCTGCGCCTGGCGTGTGCGGTTGTACTTCAGCGTCAGCGCCGAGATCATGTCGCCGGCGTTGCGGGTGGCGTTGTCCATGGCGGTCATCTGGGCGGCGAAGAAGCCGGCCTGGTTTTCCAGCATGGCCGAGAACACCTGGGTGGTGATGTTGCGCGGCAGCAGGGCGGCGAGGATGCCCTCCTCGTCGGGCTCGTACTCGTAGGCGGCGCCCTTCAGGTCCAGGGCGGGGGCGTCGCCACCGACGACGGCGGGGATCAGCTGCTGGGCGGTGGGGGTCTGGGTGACCACCGACTTGAAGTGGCTGAAGAACAGGGTGACCACGTCGGTCTCGCCGGCCTCGAAGCGGGCGCGGATGCCTGTGGCCACCGCTTCGGCGACCTCCAGCGACGGGCTGCCGCCGGCGTCGAAGTGGGCGACGAAGCGGTCGCCGTAGAGGCGGCGCAGCTGGTCACGGGCCTTCTTGCCGACGGTGATGATCCGCACGTCCTTGCCTTCGGCCAGCAGGCCGCCGATGCGGTCGCGGGCGAAGCGCACGATGCCGGAGTTGAAGCCGCCGGACAGGCCGCGGTCGGCGGTGGCGACCACCACCAGGTGGCGCCGGTCGGAGCCCGTGCCCACCAGCAGCTGCGGCGCGCCGTCGCCGGAGACGCCGCGGGCCAGGTTGGCGATGACGGCGGCCATGCGGGCCGCGTAGGGCCGTGCGCTCTGGGCGGCGTCCTGCGAACGGCGCAGCTTCGCCGCCGCGACCATCTGCATCGCCTTGGTGATCTTCTGCGTGGCTTTCACGCTTCCGATCTGGTTGCGCATGTCCTTCAGGCTAGCCATGAAGCGTATTCAGTCCTTGGCCGGCGTCGAGGCCGGCGCGGAAAACGAAGTGGGGGAAGACCTGCTCGCTGTGCACGCGCCGGTCGGCGATGAGCTCTTCCACCGCCTGGGTCGCGCCGATGCACGTGGAGGCGGTGGCGTCGTCATAGACCACATAGCCGCCGGGCGTCATGCGGCCCCAGACGGCGTCCTGGACATATTTGATCGGCGCGTAAAGGTCGAGGTCGATGTGCGCCAGGCCGAAGGCCGCGTCGCGCGGCGCGCCTGAGGGGAAGGTATCCTGCACCAGGCCCTCGACCAGGATGACGTTGTCCAGGCGCAGCGCCCGGGCGGCCTTGCGGATGTCTTCGACGGAGGTGTCGGCGAACTCGCCCTCGCCGTGCAGGTCGAGCTCGCGGTCGTTGCGCGGCATGCCCTTGAAGGTGTCCAGGCCATAGACCTTGGCCTTCGGATAGAGGCGCTTCAGGAGGGTGGCGAAGAACAGCACGCTGCCGCCCTTGTAGCAGCCGAACTCGATGATGTTGCGGCTTTCCAGCGCGTCGAAGAACACCGCCACGATCAGGAACAGGTTCTTCAGCCGGTCGCCCGACATCACCGTGCGGCCGGTCGCGGCCTGCAGGGCCTCCTGGTAGAGCGGGTGGCCCTCCACCGCCGCGCGCAGGCCGCCGTACTCCAGCCCCACCCCGCGCTGGTAGCCCTCATAGGGCGCGCGGCCGCCGTGCACCCCCGGCGTCACGGCGGACGCAGGCAGGCTCAGCGGCGGGTACCCGCAGCGCTCCAATGTGGAGGGGGTCGGCAAGCCTGGGCCCGTCCTCAGCCGAAGGTTTCGACGAAGCCGGAGAGCGCGGTCTTCAGCTCTTCCTCCAGCTCCGGCTTCAGCTCGCGCCCGGTGCGGATCTTGTCGAGGAGCGGCTGGTGCTTGTTGTGCATCAGGGCCAGGAACTCCTGCTCGAAGCGGCCCACGTCGGCGGTGGCGATGCCGTCCAGGTAGCCGCGAGTGCCGGCGTAGATCGAGCAGACCTGCTCCTCCACCGCCAGCGGCGAGTACTGCGGCTGCTTCAGGAGCTCGGTGAGCCGTTCGCCGCGCGCCAGCATCTTCTGGGTGGCGGCGTCGAGGTCGGAGCCGAACTTCGCGAAGGCGGCCATTTCCCGGTACTGGGCGAGCTCGCCCTTGATGGGGCCGGCCACCTGCTTCATCGCCTTGATCTGCGCCGAGGAGCCCACGCGGCTCACGCTGATGCCGACGTTCACGGCCGGGCGGATGCCCTGGAAGAACAGGTCGGTCTCCAGGAAGATCTGGCCGTCGGTGATCGAGATCACGTTGGTGGGGATGTAGGCCGACACGTCGTTGGCCTGGGTCTCGATCAGCGGCAGGGCGGTCAGCGAGCCCGAGCCGTTGTCCTCGTTCAGCTTGGCGGCCCGCTCCAGCAGGCGGCTATGCAGGTAGAACACGTCGCCCGGATAGGCTTCGCGGCCCGGCGGGCGGCGCAGCAGCAGCGACATCTGGCGGTAGGCGACGGCCTGCTTGGAAAGGTCGTCGTAGATGATGACGGCGTGCATGCCGTTGTCGCGGAACCACTCGCCCATGGCGCAGCCGGCGAAGGGGGCCAGGAACTGCAGCGGGGCCGGTTCCGAGGCGGTGGCGGCCACCACGATGGTATAGTCGAGCGCGCCGCGCTCCTCGAGGGTCTTGACGATCTGGGCGACGGTCGAGCGCTTCTGGCCGATGGCCACGTAGATACAGTAGAGCTTCTGGCTCTCGTCGCCCGAGGCGTTGGTGCTCTTCTGGTTGAGGATGGTGTCGATCGCCACGGCGGTCTTGCCGGTCTGGCGGTCGCCGATGATCAGTTCGCGCTGGCCGCGGCCGATCGGGATCAGGGTGTCGATGGCCTTAAGACCGGTCTGCACCGGCTCGTGCACCGACTTGCGCGGGATGATGCCGGGGGCCTTCACGTCCACCCGGCGGCGCTCGGCCACGTCCTTGAGCGGGCCCTTGCCGTCGATCGGCTCGCCCAGCGGGTTGACCACCCGGCCCAGCAGGCCCCGGCCCACCGGCACGTCGACGATTTCCGACAGGCGGCGGACCTCGTCGCCTTCCTTGATGGCGCGGTCTTCGCCGAAGATCACCACGCCGACGTTGTCGCGCTCCAGGTTCAGGGCCATGCCCTTCACCCCGGCCTTGGGGAACTCGACCATCTCGCCGGACTGGACGCTGTCCAGGCCGAAGACCCGGGCAATGCCGTCGCCGACCGACAGCACGGAGCCGACGTCGGAGACGTCGGCCTCTTCGCCGAAGTTGGCGATCTGCGACTTGAGGATGGCCGAAATCTCGGCGGCGCGGATGTCCATGGGTCTTACGCTCTCTTGAGGGCGAACTTGAGGGAGTCGAGCTTCGAACGGAGCGAAGCGTCGAACAGACGGGAGCCGACCTGCACCTTGATCCCGCCAAGGATCGAGGGGTCGACGCGGGTTTCGATTTCCGGGTCCTTGCCCAGGGCCTGGCGCAGGGCGGCGGCGACGCCCTTGCCCTGGGCGGCGGTCAGCGGCACGGCGGTGGTGACCTTGGCGGCGACCACGCCGCGGGCGGCGGCGGACAACGCCTCGAAGCCGGTGATCACCGAGGCCAGCGCCGAGGCGCGGCCGTTGGCGGCCAGCAGGCCCAGGAACTTGCGGGTGGTGGCGTGGAACCCGGCCTGGGCGGCGATCCCCGCCAGCCCCTTGGCCTTGTCCTCCGCCGAGAAGGCCGGCGAGGCCAGCAGCAGCTTCAGCTCACGGCTCTCCGCCAGCGCCGTCTTCAGCGACTTCAGGTCCGCCTCGACGGCGGCCACGGTCTTTTCGTCGTTCGCCAGGTCGAACAGGGCCTGAGCGTAGCGCTCGCCCACATTGGAAGCCTTGGAATCGTCCGCCACTGAGTTGCCCGTCCGGTGCGTCATGAAAGCCGCGGCGGATCAATATCCACTGCGGACTAAAGGCTTGAAGACGCTTGAAAAAAGCGCGCTGAGCCGCAGAGATTGAATGCCCCCTGGCCCTAAGCCGCGCGCCTGATAGCACGCGCTTTTCGGCGCCGCAACCAAGCCCGTCCCCCGTCGCCCGCCGATTTGCCTGCAGATCGCCCGGCGCCTGCCTGACGGGCGTTCATCTCTCGTCAATCTTGTCGCGTGCTTGGTCGGCTTCGGCTAAAGGTCCCGCCGGGCGGGGCGCCCCCTATCCACGCGGCAGGACGAGACATGGCCAACGCGCAGTCGCCAGGTTCCGGCGGTCGTCGGCCGCCGCCCCGCCGCAGCCGGTCGCCGCTGCGGACGCTGTTCTACTGGACCATGGTGCTGGGGGTGTGGGCGGCGATCTTCGTCGCGGCCTTCTTCGCGGTCTTCGCCATCGACCTGCCCGACACCTCCAAGCTGTACGACGTCAAGCGCCAGCCCTCGATCTCCTACCTGGACCGCTCGGGGGCGGTGGTGGCGGTGCGCGGCAGCCAGTTCGCCCCGCCGGTGGACCTGGGCAAGCTGCCGCCCTACGTGCCGAAGGCGTTCATCGCCATCGAGGACCGCTGGTTCTACTACCACCCGGGATTCAACCCCTGGGGCATCGTGCGCTCGCAGGTCTATAACGCCACCCACCACGGCGGCGCGCTGCGGGGCGGCTCGACCATCACCCAGCAGCTGGCCCGCAACCTGTTCCTGACGCCCGCCCAGACCTACCGGCGCAAGGCCCAGGAGCTGATCCTGGCCATGTGGCTGGAGGCGAAGTTCTCCAAGAAGGAGATCCTCGCCCTCTACCTGAACCGGGTCTATTTCGGCGCCGGCGCCTACGGGATCGAGGCGGCTTCGCAGCGTTACTTCGGCAAGCCCGCCTCCGAGCTCACCCTGGGCGAGGCCGCGCTGCTGGCCGGGATGATGAAGGGGCCCTCGCGCTACAGCCCGGTCTCGGCCACCGACCGGGCGGAGCGGCGGGCGACCGTGGTGCTGGACGAGATGGTCCGCGACCACGCCATCACGCCCGAGCAGCGCGCCCAGGCCTTCGCCACGCCGGTAAGGGTCAACCCGACCCTGGCCAGCCAGCGGGCGCAATACTTCATCGACTGGGTGGACGACCAGGTCCGCGCCCTGGTGGGCGAGCCCACCGAGGACCTGGTGGTGGAGACCACCCTCGACCTGCCGCTGCAGGCCGCCGCCGAGGCCGCGGTGCGCAACGGCGTGGCCGCCGGCGGCAAGGAAGGCGTCCGCCAGGGCGCGCTGGTGGCGCTGGACGGCGAGGGCCGGATCCGCTCCTACGTCGGCGGCGCCTCCTACGCCCAGAGCCAGTTCGACCGGGTGTCGATGGCCCGGCGCCAGGCGGGCTCGTCCTTCAAGCCCTTCGTCTATCTGACGGCGATGGAACAGGGCCGCACCCCCGACGTCACCGTGGTCGACGAGCCGATCAAGATCGGCAACTGGGAGCCCAAGAACTACACCGGCCGCTACCTCGGCCCCATCACCCTGCAGACGGCCCTGGCCCAGTCGATCAACACCGTGGCCGCGCGGCTGGCCAACGAGGTGGGCACCGGCAACGTGGCGGCCACGGCGAGGCGCCTCGGCATCACCTCGAAGATCCAGCTCGACCCCTCCATGGCCCTGGGCGCCGTCGAGGTAAGCCCGATGGAGATGGCCCAGGCCTTCGCCCCCTTCGCCAACGGCGGCTTCTTCGCCAAGGGCTATGGGGTGGAGCGGATCCGCACCGCCTCGGGCCGGGTGCTCTACGACCACGGCGTGGAGAAGGCTGGGCGCCGCACGGTGATCGGCACGCCGGCGCTGCAGTACATGAACCAGATGCTGCGCCAGGTGATCGCGGCCGGCACCGGCGGACGGGCCAAGGTCTCTGGCTACGACATCGCCGGCAAGACCGGCACCACCAGCGACTACCGGGACGCCTGGTTCGTGGGCTACACCGGCGGCTTCGTGACCGCCGTCTGGGTGGGCCGCGACGACAACACGCCGATGCGGAAGGTCACCGGCGGCGGCGCGCCGGCCGGCATCTGGCGCGACTACATGACCGCCGCCCTGCCGCGCCTGAGGGTGCAGCCGATTCCCGGCGGGACGGTCACGCCGCCCGGCGAGGCCGCGCACGACCCGATCGGCGACCTCCTCGACCCGCAGCCCCCGCCGCCCGTGGAGGGCCAACCGCCGCCTCCGGCCGCCGCCGAGCCGGACGCCGCGCCCTATTGACCGACATTCGGGTCCGCCTCCGCCGACCGGACCAGGGCGCTTGATTTAGGCGGCGGCCGTCAAAGCTTCGCCAGCCACGCCAGGATCAGGTCGGCGGCTTCGGCGGAGCCGGGCCCGCCCAGCATCCAGTGGCTCATCTCCGGGATCAGGCGGTAGTCGGCGCCGATGCGCGTGGCCGTGCGGCGGACGCTGGCCGGGGCGTGGACGCGGTCGTGCTCGGCGGCGAACGCCAGGGCCGGGACCTTCAGCGGGCCGGCGCCCAGGCTGGTGGTCATGAAGGGGTCGAACCACCAGGTCAGCGTCTGGGCCATCGCCCGGCCGCTCTCGGGCCGCAGGCGGGCGAGGATCTTTTCGCGGGCCGGCGGGGAGAGGCGGTCCAGGGCGTAATGGCCCATCACGCCGCGATCGGGCGGCACGGCGCCGGTCCAGAACGGCCCCATCATCTGCACGCCGAAGGCGGCCGCCGCCTCCTCCAGGCTGGAGACCGGCACGCCCCAGGGTGCGGACGGGGCGAGGAGGGCGAGCGCGCAGAGCGGGGTGCGGGCGGCCACCAGCTGGGCCACCAGCCCGCCCAGGGAATGGCCGATCAGCACCGGCGGCTCAACCTGGCGGGCGCACAGGGCGGCGATCTCGCGGACGTAGTCGGCCATGGAAAGTCCGCTCACCGCGTCCGGCCCGTCCTCGGCGCGGTGGCCGGGCAGGTCGGGGCGCAGGACGGCGTGGCCGGCGGCCAGGAACGGCGGCGCGAAGTCCTCGAACGCCCAGCCGCCGCAAAAGGCGCCGTGCACCATGACGACGGGGGCGGGCATGCAGGGGCTGGCGGTTCGGGCTCAGGCGGCGCGGGCGCGGGCGGCGAAGGGTCGGAAGGCTTCCACCACCGCCTCATAGGCCTGGCGCTTGAACGGCACAACCAGGTCGGGCGTCTCGGCGAGATAGCCCCAGCGCCAGGCGTCGAACTCCGGCTGGCCGTGGCCCGCCAGGTCGATCTCGCTCTCCTGGCCGTCGAAGCGCAGGGCGAACCACGCCTGGCGCTGGCCTTTCCACCCGCGGGCCTGCTTGGAGCCGCCGTGGTCGGCGGGAAAGTCGTAGGTCAGCCAGCCGTCTGTGCGGCCTAGCACGGTGGCGGTGACGACGCCGGTCTCCTCGCGCAGCTCGCGGCGGGCGGCGGTCAGCAGGTCCTCGCCGGCGTCGACGCCGCCCTGCGGGAATTGCCAGTTGTAGGGCCCCGGCGTGTTGATCCGCCGTCCCAGCCAGACGCGCCCGTCGGCATGGAACAGCACGACGCCGACGTTGGGACGGTAGAGGTCCAGGTCATTCATCGACGGACCGTAAGCGCAGAGGCGGGGGCCAGTTGGAACCCCCGAGTCTCTACTGCTTCGGCCCAATGCGCCACCTGCGTCAATGTCACGGGATAGGCGAATCCCGAGCCCAGCGCCTGGCCGCGCTGCGTGGCGCCGGTCTCCAGGGCGGCGAGCTGCTGGTCGATGGCGCCTTCGGAAAGCTGGTCGTCGACGATGCGGTCGGCCGAGGCCCGCGGCAGGCCGCCGCCCTTGCGGGCCGCCTGGCCGTCGTCGATGAACGCCAGGCCGCGGATCTTCAGGGCGCCTGCGATGCCGGCCACCGCCGTGTCGGAGGCGAGGAACCGCGAGCCCAGGTAGTTGGTCAGGCCGAAGTAGCCGGTGGCGCGCGACAGCACCCACTCCAGCTTCTTGGCGGTGTCGGCGCCGGAGGCCGCGGTCATCAGTGTGTAGGGGCCGGGGTCGTTGTCCGGATAGTCCACCGGCTCCATGGGCGCTTCCAGCAGCACCTCGTGGCCGTTGGCGCGGGCCAGGTCTATCCAGCCCTGCAGGCCCTCGGCGTAGGGCACGAAGGACAGGGTGATCTCCGGCGGCAGGCCCTCGATGGCCTCGCGGGTCGCCTTGGCGTTGAGGCCCAGGCCGCCGATGATCAGGCCGATCTTCGGCCGGCCGTTGGAGGCGAAGGGCCGGGCGTAGGCCTCGAAGGGGGTGCGGCCGTCGGCGCCGACGATCGGCAGCGGCCCGCCCGGGCCGGTGACGTAGAGGCCGGCGATGGGCGCCTGCGGCAGCGCCGCGCCGCCCGGGGCCGGCGAACGGTCGCCGGACATGGTGATGATCGCCTGGCCCATGCCGGCGGTGGCGGCGGGCGGCGGCGCATCGGAAAGCTCGAACACCCCCTCGCTGACCCTGGGGCCGCCCGTGGGATCGGGAGCCAGCGCCTCGCGCCAGCCCGGCGGCGCCGGGTGGGCGGGGGACAGCGCGAGGGAGATGCGCACGGCCGGCTCGCCGGCCTTGGGATCGCCCGTCAGGCCGATCAGGGCCACGAGCGTGATCAGCAGCAGCAGGGCCGCGCCGCCGGCGGCGACGTAGGGCCTGTCCAGCGCCAGGCGCACCAGTTCCTGCGCCCGGGGCGCGGCGGACACGGCGGGTCCGGCCGGTTGAGGATGCAGCTGCTTTTTTGAGAACATGGCCCAGGACGAAGTGACGACGTCGCCACGCACCCTGCCCGATCATGGTTAACGAAGGGCTTAAGGTTCAAGCTTCAAGCCCTTCCCCCTCAATGGGGGAAGGGCTTGGATGGAGCGTGGGCAGGGCGTCGAAGTGAAGGTCTCGACCGGCGCCGGCCCGGGTGTTCTTTCCGACTCGGCGGCCACACCCCCGCTCCGACCTCTCCCCCATCGAGGGGGAAAGGCTGAGGGCCTACTTCGCCGTCGCGGTCGCCGCCGGCGGCTTGACCTCGGCGACCTTGGCGCGGGAGACGACCTCGGCCAGCTTCGCCGTGGGCTTGGGCAGCTTGGGCGTGGCGGCGACGGAGCCGTACTTCAGCACGTCCTTGGCGCGGGCGAGCTGGAAGTCGCCGGTCTTGACGTCATAGGCCTCCGGCGGCGCCTCGGCGGGCTGGTGGGCGCCGCGGCGAACCTTGCCCTCGTCGGCGTTCAGGGCGTTGCGGAACGACGCCTCGCTGAACTGGAACGCGCGGTTGGCGATCGACTGGGCCTCGTCGCGGGTGGAGGCCACCTCCAGGTCGGGGTCGATGCCGGTCTTCTGGATCGAGCGCCCGGAGGGGGTGAAGTATTTTGCGGTGGTGAGCTTCAGGGCGCCGTCGAGGCCGCCGCGCAGCGGGATCACCGTCTGCACCGAGCCCTTGCCGAAGCTGGTGACGCCCACCAGCTCAGCGCGCTTGCGGTCCTGCAGGGCGCCGGCGACGATCTCGGCGGCCGAGGCGGAGCCGGAATTGATCAGCACCACCATCGGCAGGCCGTTGGTGATCTCGCCGGGCCGAGCGTTGTAGCGCTCCACGTCGCGCGGGTCGCGGCCGCGCTGGGAGACGATCTCGCCGCCGTCGAGGAACAGGTCCGCCACGCCCACCGCCTGGTCGAGCAGGCCGCCGGGATTGTTGCGCAGGTCGACGATCAGGCCCTTCATCTTCGGGTTCTTGAGCTTCAGCTCGTTGAAGGCGGCCTCGGTCTCGTCGGTGGTCTTCTCGTTGAAGGCCGAGATCCGCAGGTAGCCGTAGTCGCCCTCCATCTTGGCGACAGCCGACTTGGGCTTGATCACCTCGCGCACGATCTTGACGTCGAAGGGATCGCTCTTCTCGCGGGCGATGGTCAGGGTGACGGCCTCGCCGGCCTTGCCGCGCATCTGCTTGACCGCCTCGGTGACCGACAGGCCCAGGACGCTCTCGCCGTTGACGGCGGTGATGTAGTCGCCGGCCTTGACGCCCGCCAGCGCCGCCGGCGTGCCGTCCATCGGCGCGATCACCTTGACCACGCCCTCTTCGCTGGTGACCTCGATGCCCAGCCCGCCGTACTCGCCGCGGGTCTGGTCGCGCATCTCGTCGAAGCTCTCGGGGTTCAGGTAGCCCGAGTGCGGGTCGAGCGAGGTCAGCATGCCGTCGATGGCCGCCTCGATCAGCTTGGTGTCGTCGACATCGGTGACGTACTGGCGCTCGACGGTGTCGACCACGTCGCCGAACAGGCCCAGCATCCGGTAGGTCTTGGCGCGCGGCTGCGCGGAGGCCATCGCCTGCTGGCTGACATAGGCCATGGTTCCGGCGCCCAGGACGAAGGCCGAAACGCCGATCAACAGGTACTTTTTCATTCGCCTACGTCAGGCTCCCTTGCGGCGTGGCCGCCTTAAGCGTTCGGGCCCCGGGATCGTTCAGCCCGCCTTGGTTCGCATCCAGCGGGCCGGATTCACCGGCACGCCTTGCTCACGGACCTCGAAGTACAATTCCGAGGCCGACTGTCGCTCATCGGGCATCCAACCGACAGGCGTGCCGACCGCGACGGATTGTCCGACGTCCACCGACGTCCGGTCGAGGCCGGCCAGCACCAGATGGTATCCACCCGCCATCCTTAATATCAAGATCACGCCCCAACCCTTCACCGGACCGGCGTATTGCACCAGCGCGTCGCCCGGACTTTGCACAGCGGCGCCCCGGGCGGTGAGGATGCTGAGGCCGTTGGAGCGGCCGCCGCCGGTCAGCAGGCTGCCGAAGGCGTGGGTTATGCGCCCCTGGCTGGGCGCCAGCAGGAACTGCGGCTGGACGCGGCCGCCCTCGCCGGATGGGGGCAGGCGGGCCACGTCGGGCTCGGCGGTGACCAGGCTGTCCGACGCGTCGGCCGCGACCCTGCCCCGCAGGCCGTCGGCCCGCTCGCTCTCGGCGGTGAACAGGGCCTCGCTCTCCACCGCGGCCAGCCGCCGCTGCCGTGCGATCTCGCCGGCCTCTGCGGCGAACACCCGCGCGCGGTCCTGCAGCTGCGGCGTCATCGCCTTGACCAGGATGGCGGCGCGCACGGCGTTGCGGGCGTCGCCGGGGCTGACCAGCAGGGCGGGCGGCGGGTCGCGGCGCAGGCGCTGCAGCACCGAGAGCAGGCGGGCGAGCTGGTTGCGGTTGCGGCCCTGCTGAGCGGACAGCGCGCTCTCCTCCAGGTTCAGCCGCTCCAGCCTGGCGCGCTCGTTGACCGCCGCGACCGCGCCTGCGCCCAGCGCCAGGGTCAGGACGGCGGCGGCCAGACCCAGGACCCGGGCCGGCGGCTTCAGGGCGAGCTCAGTCGCGATGATAGGGTCCTCCCGCCAGGATCGTCCCGGCGCGGTAGATCTGTTCAGCCAGCATCGCCCGCGCAAGGGCGTGCGGCCAAGTTTGCGGCCCGAAGGCCAGGCGGGAGTCTGCCGCGTGCAACAGGTCGGAATCGAGGCCGTCGGCGCCACCGACCAGAAATGCGAGCCGCCGCACGCCGGAATCCCTCAGGCGGCCGATCTCCTCGGCCAGCCCGCGGGAGGTCCGCACGCTCCCGTGCTCGTCGCAGGCGATGACGTAGGACTGCGCCAGGTGGGGGCGAAGCGCCTCGGCCTCGGCGGCCTTGCCGGGCTTGCGGCTTTCGACTTCGATCACCTCGACGGGGCCCAGGCCGAGCGCGCGGCCCGAGGCGGTGGCGCGCTCGGCGTAGGTCTTGACCAGGTCGGATTCCGGCGACCGGCCCAGGCGGCCGACCGCCACGATCGCGATCCTCAAATCGCCTGGGTGCGGTGCGGCGCGTCCACCGCCCAGATCTTCTCGATGTTGTAGAAGCTGCGCACTTCGGGGCGGAACAGGTGGACGATCACGTCGCCCGCGTCGATCAGCACCCAGTCGCAGTGGGGCATGCCCTCGACCCGCACCTTGCCGTAGCCCTCGTCCTTCAGGGCGCGCAGCAGGTGGTCGGCCATGGCGCCCACATGGCGGTGCGACCGGCCGGAGGCGACCACCAGGCCGTCGGCCATGGCGCTCTTGCCTTTCAAGTCTACGAAAACGACGTCCTGCGCCTTATCGTCGTCGAGACGGGCCAGGATCAAAGATTCCAGGGCGCTCACGCGGTCCTGGCCGGGGGTGGAGGGCAGGGCGAGGCCTGCGGTCTCCGGCGCGCGCTGCGCGGGTTCGGGGGTCAGCGAAATGCTCCTTGATGTTGCTCGCTGGGATCGACCCTAACACAGGTGGGGGCTCCGGTCAGCCGCCTCAAGAATCCTTGAGCGGAGCGCTGCGCCGCAGGCGCTCGCGCAGCGCGGTCGAGGACTGGAAGTTGAGCGGCCCGCGCAGGAACACCCACCGCGGCGGGCGGGCGTCGGGCAGCAGGCGCGCGCGGCGGCTGGGCAGGCGGGCGTGGGCGAACCGGCGGGCGGCGTGGGCGAACCGGCTCTTCAGCGAGATCCACGGCCGCGAGACCACCGCCACGGGGACCTCGCGCATAATCTGCGTCCAGCCGCGCCAGCGGTGGAAGGAGGCCAGGCTGTCGGCGCCCATCACCCAGACGAAATGCACGCCGGGGAAGCGCGCTTTCAGGCGGCGGACGGCGTCGATGGTGTACTGCACCCCCATCCGGCTCTCGGCGTCGGAGACGATCATCTGCCGTCCGCGGGCCAGCGCCCGGGCGCCGGCCATGCGCGCGGCGAGGCCGGCGGTCTCGTCGCTGGCCTTCAGCGGGTTCTGCGGCGAGACCAGCCAGATCACCCGGTCGAGGCCCAGGCGCCGTCGCGCGGTCTCCGCCACGTGGGCGTGGCCGCCGTGCGCCGGGTTGAACGAGCCGCCGTAGAGGCCCACCCGCATGCCGGGCTTGAGCGGGAAGCCCAGGCGCAGGGCCGCGGGCCGTCCGCCCGGACGCACGCGTCGGGCCGCGCCTGCCGACCACATGCCCATCGGGCGTCAGGACCCCGTCGAGCGGGGCGGCGTAGGGACGCCGGCGCGGTCGAGGTGGAGGTCGGACTGGCGGGCTCGGGCGCGGACGGTGAACACCCCGTCGCCGGAGAGCACCCCGCCGCGGGCGAACAGCCGGCCGCCCTGCCAGTTGGAGAGGCCGAGCTCGGGCCGGTTCAGCGCATACTGCCCGTCGACCCAGCGGGTGAAGCCGTCGCCGACGAAGGGGGCGTCCACCGCGGCGTAGAACCGCTCGTGCGCGGCGGGGTCGGCGCTCACCAGGCTGGCCGCGAAGCGGGGGCTGTAGCGGTTGAACAGCGCCGCGGCGTGGGCGGCGTCGTTCACCAGCGCCAGGGTCAGTTCCGGCGTCTCCTCCCATTCCCACTCGCGGCCGAGGTCGGCTTCCGCCAGGCGCTCGACCCGCGGCTCCTCGCGCACGCCCTCGGCCCGGACCACGGGGACGCGCGCATCGCGCCAGGCGGCGGGAAGCAGGTCGAAGGCGTCGCCCACCGCGTGCAGCTTGGCGCCCTTGCGCCGCTCGCCGGCCTGCTGGACGGCCGCCAGCACCGCCGGGACCAGGGCCGGGGCCGCCTCGCGGGCGACGCAGCAGACGTTCAGCGTGTTGCAGACCTTGCGGTCCAGCGAATGGAACACCGCCGCGTAGAGGCGGTCCGGGTCGGCGTCGGCCGCAGCCACCAGCCAGGCGCCCCCCGTGCCGTGCAGGCTGACGGGCGTGCCGGCCTGGCGGGCGATGGCGCCCAGCTGCGCCACCGCCGGGCCGGAGCCGCGGGCCACGGCCAGCGCCAGGCGCGGGTCGGAGAACATCGCCCAGCCGGCGGCGTGCTCGGCGCTTTCCAGCAGCACGGCGGCGCCCTCCGGCAGGCCGGTGGCGGCCAGCGCCGGCGCCAGCGCCGCGCGGACGATGGCCTGGGCGGTGGCCAGCGCGTCGGAGCCGATGCGGAACGCCACGGTGTTGCCGGAGCGGATTACGCCGGCGGCGTCGGCGAAGACGTTGGGCCGCCCCTCGAAGACGAAACCCACCACGCCCAGCGGTGCGGCCGCCTGCTCGACGCTCCAGCCGTCGTGGTCGATGCGCTCGATCACCCGGTTGCGGCCGGCCTCGGCGCGGCCCCAGGCCCGCAGGCCCGCCGCCATGTCGCCGCGCATGGCGGCGGTGGTCTCGAGCCGTGTGGCGGAGCGGCCGCGGCCCTTGGCGCGAGCCACGTCGGCGGCGTTGGCCGCAGCGATCTCCGCCCAGGCGGCGTCGGATTCAAGGTTGGCGGCGAAGGCTTCGAAGAAGGCGCTGATGGCGTCGTCGGAGACCGCGGCCAGCGCATGGAAGGCGCAAAGCGCGCGGCCCACAGCGGCCTGGGCCAGGACCTGCTCGGCGGCGGGGACGCGCAGCAGGGCGCCGGTCTCCTGCACCACGATCAGCCGGTCACCGGGCTGGAAGGCCGCCGCCAGCTCCGGCGAGACCCGGGCGATCCGGTCGCCGCCGTAGACGATGGGCATGCCGGGGGCGAGCTTTTCCAGCCGCCCGTCGCCAGGGGCGTCCGCCGTCCGCCGTGCGCCGCCGTCGTCCATGAACCCGCCGATATGCTCAGTCCGAGCCTTACCTAGGCGTCTTTGGGCGGGGGGGCAAATTGGGGGGAGGGCCGGCCGGTCGCCGCAGGCGGTGATGGAGAGCGTGGTGAACCGGCAGCTCATCCGCCGCCCCGGCGTCCCGGAAGACCTGGTCGGGGCCCTCATGTTCCTGGCGGCCGACGCCCCGGCGGACCGACCCGCCCCTACGCCCCCGTCTCCTCCGGATGCGCCGCCGCCGGCGCCAGGTCGTCGGCGTGGATCATCGGCCCCGAGGTATAGCCCAGCGCCCCCTCGATGGCGTCGGAGCGCAGGCCGCAGATGCGTTCGGCGTCGGCGGCTTCGTAGCGGACCAGGCCGCGGGCGATCTCGTGGCCGGCCTCGTCGCGCACCAGCACGGCGTCGCCCTTGTCGAAGCGGCCCTCCACCCCGCACACGCCCGCGGCCAGCAGGCTCTTGCCGCGCTTCAGCGCCGTGGCGGCGCCGGCGTCCACCGTCAGCGCTCCGGCGGGGGCGAGGCTGCCCGCGATCCAGGCCTTGTAGGCGGCGGCCGGCGTGACGGAGGGCTCGATCACCGTGGCCCGCGCCCCGGCCTCCAGCGCGGCCAGCGGCGAGGGGCGGCGGCCCAGGGTGATGATCGTGGCGCAGCCGGCGGACTGGGCGATGCGGGCGGCGGCCAGCTTGGTGGTCATCCCGCCGGTGCCGACGCCCGCGCCGGCGTTGGCGCCCCCGGCCATGGCCTCGATCTCGCGGGTCAGGCGGGAGATCCGCGGCAGGTGCCGGGCCGTGGGGTCGTTGCGCGGGTCGGCGGTGTAGAGGCCGTCCACGTCGGAGAGCAGCACCAGGGCGTCGGCCCCGATCATCTGCGCCACCCGGGCGGCCAGCCGGTCGTTGTCGCCATAGCGGATCTCCTCGGTGACCACGGTGTCGTTCTCGTTGACCACCGGGATCACCCCCAGGGACAGCAGGGTGTCGACGGTGGCCCGCGCATTCAGCCAGCGGCGGCGCACCTCGGTGTCGTCGCGGGTCAGCAGCACCTGCGCCACCCGCAGGCCGTGCGGCTCGAAGGCCTCCTCCCAGGCGCGCATCAGGGCCGACTGGCCGGCGGCGGCGGCGGCCTGCTTTTCGGCGAGGGTCAGCGCCCGGCGGGTGAGGCCCAGCCTGCGGCGGCCGATGGCCACGGCGCCGGAGGAGACCACCAGCACCTGCTGGCCGCGCCCGCGCAGGTGGGCGGCGTCGGCGGCGAAGGCGGCCAGCCAGGCGCGGTCGGCGGCCCCCGCCTCGCCCACCACCAGGGCCGAGCCCACCTTGATCACCAGACGGCGCGCGTCCTGCAGCCGGCTCACGGACGCCACGCCTCGTCGTCCGCGGCCGCGGGGGCGCGGCGGGCGAGCACCTCCCGCCAGGCGGCGCGCAGCAGTTCCGTGACGCCCTCCCCGGAAACGCCGGAGACCAGGCGCGGGGCGACGCCGGCGGCGGCCTCCAGCTCGGCGGCCCGCAGCTCGCGGGTCTCGGGGTCGAGGGCGTCGACCTTGTTGAGCGCCAGGATTTCGGTCTTGTCGCCCAGGCCCTCGCCGTAGGCCTCCAGCTCGTGGCGGACGGTGCGCCAGGCTTCGGCCACGTCACCTTGCGTCCCGTCCACCAGGTGGATCAGCACGGCGGTGCGCTCCACATGGCCCAGGAAGCGGACGCCCAGGCCCGCGCCCTCCGAGGCGCCCTCGATCAGGCCCGGGATGTCGGCGATGACGAACCGCTCGCTGGTGGAAAGATCGACGACCCCGAGATTGGGAACCAGCGTCGTGAACGGATAGTCGGCGATCTTCGGCCGCGCGGCGGAGGCGGCGGCCAGCAGGGTCGACTTGCCGGCGTTGGGCAGGCCCGCCAGGCCCACGTCGGCGATCAGCTTCAGCCGCAGCCACAGGTTCCGCTCGATCCCCGGCAGGCCCGGGTTGGCCCAGCGCGGGGCCTGGTTGATCGGGCCCTTGAAATAGGCGTTGCCGAAGCCGCCGTTGCCGCCCTTGGCCAGCAGGACGCGCATGCCCTCGTGGTCGAGGTCGGCGATCAGCGCCTCCTTGTCCTCGTCCAGCACCTGGGTGCCCACGGGGACCTTCAGCACCACGTGCTCGGCGTTGGCGCCGTGACGGTCGCGGCCCATGCCGTGGCCGCCGGTCTGGGCCTTGAAGTGCTGCTTGTAGCGGTAGTCGATCAGGGTGTTCAGCCCCTCCACCGCCTCGATCCACACGTCGCCGCCGCGGCCGCCGTCGCCGCCGTCCGGGCCGCCGTGCTCGATGAACTTCTCGCGGCGGAACGAGACCGCGCCCCCGCCGCCGTCGCCGGAGCGGATGTAGATCTTGCACTGGTCGAGGAATTTCATCGGGGGCGGGAACTGCGGCGGGGGTTGAGAAGGCGGTGGACGCGCCGGTTCGCCATAGCACGAACCGGCGCGCCTTGCCTCAGGCGAGCCAGACCATCATCCGGGTGTCGGCGACGGCGGCGCGGGCCAGCGACCAGCGGCGCTGGACCTCGCCGGTGTAGAGGAAGCCCGCCTTGCAGAGCACCACGCCGGAGGCGGGGTTGTCCGCGAAGTGGCCGGCCATCACCATCCGCCGGCCCCAGACGTCGCGCGCCCAGGCCAGGGCCGCGACGACCGCTTCGGCGGCGTAGCCCAGGCCCCAGTACGGCCGGCCGAGCCAGTAGCCCAGCTCCGCCCGCCCGGCGTCGGACGGGTGGAAGCCGATCGCGCCGATCAGGCCGGGCTTCGGCGCGTCGATGGCGAACACCGCCTCGCGCGCCGGGTCGTTGACCCGCACGCGGCGCAGGAAGCGCTCGGCGTCGGCCACGCCGTAGGGCCACGGCATCTGGGTGGTCATGCGCCCGACGCCGGGGTCGTCGGCCAGCAGGGCCATCCGCACCGCATCGGCCGCCTTGAGCGGGCGCAGCGTCAACCGCGCCGTGGATATGACGGGCGAGATCTCGAGTTCGAGCATCTGCGTAACCTCCCGGCGCGCCGTCGCGCCGTTGCGAAAACCAAAACGGGGAGTCCGGCGTCCCGGACTCCCCGCTAGGATTTCCGTCCGGCCCGCCTGTCTGTCTGGCGGACCCGGATCAAGGGGGTCGCGCCCTATTCGGCCGCCATCGGGGACGGCGCCACGTTCACGTAGGTGCGATCGTTCTTCTTGGTGCGGAACTGCACCGCGCCCGCCACCTTGGCGAACAGGGTATGGTCCTTGCCCATGCCGACGTTGTCGCCGGCGAAGAACTTGGTGCCGCGCTGGCGGATGATGATGTTGCCGGCGAGCACCGCTTCGCCGCCGAACTTCTTCACGCCGAGGCGGCGGCCGTCCGAATCGCGCCCGTTGCGCGAGGAACCGCCTGATTTCTTGTGCGCCATTGCGCTCTCCTGTCTGTCGAAGGCCCTTGGGCCTTACGCGTCCTTGTCGGTCTTCTTGGCCGCGGCCTTCTTCGGCGCGGCCTTGGCTTCTCCGGCCTCGGCCTTCGGGGCCGCCTTGCGGGCCGGCGCCGTCTTGGCCTCGGCCGGGGCGACCGCCTCCGTAGCCGCAGCTTCCGCCGCAGGCGCGGGCTTGGCCTTGGCGGCCGGCTTGGCCGGGGCGGGGACCGCGGCAGGGGCCAGGGCTTCCGCCACACCTCGCAGGTTGCGGGCGCGGGCGTCGAGCACGGCCTTGGTCGTCAGGTCGACCGTGCCGTCCCAGGTGGCGCTCTTGCCCTCGCCGGTGATGCCGGTGACCCGCAGGACGGACTCGAACTGGCGGTGGCCCCGCGTCCGGCGATAGCCCTGGCGGCGCTTCTTCTTGAAGATCTTGATCTTCTCGCCCTTGCGGGTCTCGATCAGCGTGGCGTTGACCGAGGCGCCGGCCAGCGTCGGCGCGCCGACGAACACGGCCTCGCCGTCGCCCAGCATCAGCACGTCGCCAAAGGCCACGTCGGCGCCGGGCTGACCGTCGAGCTTCTCCACGACCAGCACGTCGCCGGGCTGCACCCGGTACTGCTTGCCGCCGGTCTTGATCACCGCATACATGGTTGGCGCCTTAAGAAATGTCTTCAGCAAAAAGCATTGCGCCCGCGAGCGGCCCCGCGGGCGAGAGGGGCGGTCTTATACAGAGAGGGCCGGGCAAGTCAACGCGCGCCGGCGGGGCGCCGGCTCAGTACGGCGGGACCTCCGGCGGCGGCGGCAGGCCGCGTTCCACCGACCAGTGGCGGACCACCGCGGCGGAGACCGCCTGCATGAACATCAGCCGCGCCGGCACCGGCTGGCGGGTGCGGCGGATCATGACCGCGACGGCGTAGGCGCGGCCGTCGGGGGCCGTGATCAGGCCCACGTCGTTGATGCCCACCGCGGCCCCGCGCCAGTCCTGGCCGGTGCCGGTCTTGTGCGCCAGGGTCCAGCCCGGGGGCAGGCCGCCCTTCAGGCGCCTGGGGCCGGTGGTCGCCCGGGTCATCAGGGCGATCATCCGCCCGGTGGAGGACGCGGACAGCAGCTCGCCGCGCTGCAGGGCGGCCAGCGCGCGGACGACGCCCGCCGGCGTGGCGCGGTCGGGCGGCTCGGCGAGATAGGCGTCCATGGCCGCGTCGCGGACCGCCGCCGGCAGCTGGGCGCGGGCGGTCTTGAAGGCGTTGTTCAGCCCGTATTCCGGTCGCCAGACCATGCCGGAGATGCGGGCCTGCAGCTCGCGCTCCTCGCCGCCGGCGCGGATGCCGGTCAGGCCCTTGCGCCCCAGCGTCGCCTGGATGGCCCCGGCCCCGCCCACCTGGCGCACCAGCCGGTCGGCGGCGGCGTTGTCGCTCTCGACCAGGGCGCGGGCCAGCAGGTCGTCGAAGGTGGTGGCGTAGCCGTCGGGGCCGTAGCGCGCGAAGATCGGCTGGTAGAAGACGCTGAGGTCCTCGATCCGCATCACGACGGGATCTTCCAGCCGGTAGGCGCCGTGGTCCACCTGGTCCAGCAGGGTCAGCGCGATCCACAGCTTGGAGACGCTCTGCTGCGGGAAGTCGACATCGCCCAGCGCCTGGGCGGTCCAGCCGGCCTCGACGTCGGAGACCGCGATCCCCACCGGCTCGCCGTAGCCGGCGGCGAGCGCGGTGATCTCGGCCTGCAGCGCCGCGGGCGCCGGCGCGGGCTTGCGCGGCGCGGCGACCGCGTGGGCGGCGGGGAGGGCGGGCTGCGGCCGGGCTGCGGTCAGGGCCGCGGCGGTCCCCAGCAGGACCACGACCAGGGCCGCGCCCAGCGTCCACCGCCAGAGCCGGCTCGCCGGTGAGAACAGGTAGTCGAGGATGCGCCGGACAGCTCGCCCCATCACGGTTGAACGCGGCAGGGGCGGAAAAGGCGCAGCTCGCGCCTCACGCTTCGCGCCGCACCTCGACGGTGACGTGGGAAAGGCCCGCCAGCCCGTTCAGCCGGGCGCGGTAGGCGTCCGGCGGCAGGGGGGCGCCGGACGCCACCACGGCGACGGCGGCGTGGTGGCCGGGCCCCAGGCGCCAGAGATGCAGGTCCACCACCCGCTCGCCCTCGGCGCCCAGGCGGGCGCGGATCTCGGCGGTGAGCTCGGGGCTGGGGTTCATGTCCAGGAGGGCGGGGCCGGCGCGGCTGAGCAGGCTCCAGGCGAACCTGGCCACCAGCACGGCGCCGACCAGCCCCGCGGCCGGGTCGGTCCAGGTCCAGCCGAAGCGCTGGCCGGCCAGGAGGCCGCCGATGGCCAGCACCGAGGTCGCCGCGTCGGCCGACAGGTGCAGGTGGGCGGCGGAGAGGTTGAGGTCGGCCCCGTGCTCGTGGACCGCGCGGCTGGGCTGCAGCAGCCAGACGCAGACCAGGTTCACCGCCAGGCCCGCCACCGCCAGGGGCACGGCCTGGGCGTAGTCCACCGCCTCGGGCGAGATGACGCGCTGGACGCTCTCCACCCCGATGGCGATGGCGGTGACGGCCAGCACCACGGCGTTGGCGAAGCCCGCCAGGTAGCCCAGCTTGCCGGTTCCGAAGCTGAAGCGGGCGTCCTGGGCATGCCGCCGCGCCAGCGCATAGGCCGCCGCCGCCACGCCCAGCGCCGCCACGTGCGCGCCCATGTGCAGGCCCGACGCGGTGAGCGCCATGGAGTGGAAGGCCAGCCCGCCCGCCACCTGGGCCACCAGGGTCGCGGCGCAGACGCCGGCGACGATCCAGGTGCGCCGCTCGTTGCGGGCGTGGTCGGCGCCCAGGTAGACCCGGTCGCCGCGGAACTCGTCGAGCGGCGCGGCCTGGGGCGTGGGGGGATCTGTGGCGGTCACGGCGGGCTCGTACGGGCGGGGAAAGTGTTATTGTATAACGTTCCCGGCGGGTCAAGCGATGCGCGAATCCTGCAGGAAGGTTTGCACACGCGCCCGCTGCGACTAGATGTGGGCCATGACCGACAGGACTCCCGTGACCGTGCTGACCGGCTACCTCGGCGCCGGCAAGACCACACTCCTCAACCGCATCCTCTCGGAGGACCACGGCAAGACCTACGCCGTGATCGTCAACGAGTTCGGCGAGATCGGCATCGACAACGACCTGATCGTCGGCGCCGACGAGGAGGTGTTCGAGATGAACAACGGCTGCGTCTGCTGCACGGTGCGCGGCGACCTGATCCGGGTGCTCTCGGGGCTGATGAAGCGCAAGGGCAAGTTCGACGCGATCATCGTCGAGACCACCGGCCTGGCCGACCCGGGCCCGGTGGCCCAGACCTTCTTCGTCGACGAAGAGGTGCGCGCCAAGACCCGCCTGGACAGCGTGACCACCGTGGTGGACGCCAAGCACCTGCCGCTCCGGCTGGCGGACTCCAGGGAGGCGGCCGAGCAGATCGCCTTCGCCGACCAGATCGTGCTCAACAAGACCGACCTGGTGAGCGAGGCGGAGCTGGCGGCGGTCGAGGCGGCGATCCGCAGGCTCAACCCGCTGGCGCCGATCCACCGGGCGCAGCGGTCGGACGTGGCGCTGGACAAGATCCTCGGCCGCGGCGGCTTCGACCTGGAGCGGATCACCAGCCTGGAGCCGGAGTTCCTCAATCCGGCGCACGGCGAGGCGGGCCATGTGCATGACGAGCATTGCGACGACGATCACGACCACGACCACCACCACGATGAGGTGCTCGACCACGCGGCGGCGGCCGGCATCCGCGGGGTGTCGCTGAGCTTCGACCGGCCGCTGGACGGCCAGCGGGTGACCGACTGGCTGAACGGGGTGCTGCAGGCCCAAGGTCCCGACATCCTGCGCGCCAAGGGCATCCTGGATGTGAAGGCCGAAGACCGCCGGCTGGTCTTCCAGGCGGTGCACATGATCCTGGAGGGCGACTTCCAGGGCGAATGGGCCAAGGACAAGCCCCGCACCAGCCGCCTGGTGTTCATCGGCCGCAACCTCGACGAGGCCGCCCTCAAGGCCGGCTTCGAGGCCTGCGCGGCTTAGGCGACCCTCAAACGCAAAC
>NZ_DASXYF010000053.1:0-15850 GCF_036502675.1 Phenylobacterium sp. | reverse complement strand
CAATGTTCCCATTATGTTCTTGTCGAGCGGCGCCGTCTCAGCTAGGCTCCCCAGGCGCGCCGCCCGCATGCCCACAGATATTGCCGTGTCATCGAGGTTGGCGCCGCCGCCGCACTGCAACCGCGCAAGGTGTTTACCGGTCAGCACCCCCGGTAAACAGCCGAAAATCGGACCATGAAGTTGATTATGCTATGATTTTATAGAACGCAGGGGGTGTTGTCCGCCACCTCGAAAACGTGTTTACCGACGTAAGCCCGGCGCCGGAGTCGGCGGAGCGACCTCCCGCCTCGCGCGGCCTGCGCCGCCGCCGCCCCGCCTTGCGCTATTTCTCCCCACGACACGGGGCCTCGACGAAGGGGCGGCCCCGCGGCAAGATCGACCACGTGGCGCAGACCCTCAGGCGGAGGAACGGATGAACATCGAGACGGTCGCCTCGCGATCCGAGCGGCTCGGCCGCGCCGAGAAGCTGGAGGCGCTCTACGCGGAGCCGGACGGCCCGTTCCCGCTGGCCCAGCCGACGCTGGAGCTGGAGCGCCTGTCGCGCAAGCAGCGCCTGGCCGCCGCCTACCGCATCTTCGCCCGCTTCCGGTTCGACATGGGCGGGGCCGGGCACATCACCGTCCGCGATCCGGAGCTCACCGACCACTTCTGGGTCAACCCTTCCGGCGTGCACTTCAGCCGGATCCGGGTGTCGGACCTGATGCTGGTCAGCCACGACGGCCGCATCGTCCACGAGCCCGCCCGCGCGCGGCCGGTGCTCAACGGTGCGGCCTTCGCCATCCACTCGCGGCTGCACGCCGCCCGGCCGGACGTGAACGCCGCCGCCCACTCCCATTCGCTGTACGGCAAGGCCTTCTCGGCCCTCGGCCGGCTGCTGGACCCGATCACCCAGGATGCCGCGGCCTTCTACCAGGACCACGCGCTGCTGCCGCGCTTCACCGGCGTGGTCTTCGACCTGGAGGAGGGCGACAAGATCGCCGAGACCCTGGGAAGCCGCCACGCGCTGATCCTGCAGAACCACGGCCTGCTCACCGTCGGCGACACCCTGGAAAGCTGCGTGTGGCGCTACATGGCGATGGAGAACGCCTGCCAGGCCCAGCTGATCGCCCAGGCCGCCGGCAAGCCCATCTCCATGCCGCACGAGGTGGCGGTGCTGACCCAGACGCAGGTCGGGACCGAGCAGGCGATGTGGGGCGGTTTCCAGCCCTATTGGCAATGGATCACCGCCGAGGAGCCGGATCTGTTCGACTAGCGGCGCGGTCGGGCCTACCGGATCGGCGGATCCCCCCGCACCTCGGTCACCAGCATCAGCAGCGCCGGGGAGGCCAGCAGCAGCAGGGCCAGGGTCAGCAGGATCGCCGGCCGGACCGCCCGGAGCGGCGCCTCGCGCCAGAGCAGCGCCGCGGCCAGCGCGATCCCCGGCCAGACGCCGTAGTAGTAGCGGGCCTGGGCCGCCGTCAGGTAGCCGTCCTCCAGCACCGCCTGCCAGCCGAACCAGAGGTGCAGCGCGAGCGTCGGCGGCAGCGCCAGGCCGAAACCCAGGGCGACGATCCAGGGCGCCGTCAGCGGCTCGCCGGCCCGCGCCCGGCGCGCGGCGAGGACCACGGTCAGGCCGAGGATCGCCAGCACGCCCGCGAGGCCGGCCATCTCCAGCGGCCTCGCCGGCTCGCGCGCCGACCAGGTGATCGCCATCTGCTGGAAGAACAGGGCCGCATAGTCGGCGAACGAGACGGCGGTCCGTTCCGCCACCGGCGTGAAGAAGTTGGTCGGGTGGAACAGCGGCCGGCCGTAGCGGGCCAGGTTTTCGAGGGTGGGAACCGCTCCGGCCCCCGCGCCCAGGGCGATGACGGCGCAGCGGGCCAGGCGCGGCCGCACGGCCATCAGCTTCAGGCGCGGCAGCTCGGCGATGGCCACGGCGAAGCCCGCCATCAGGAACACGGTGAACTTGGTCCAGCCGCAGAGGGCGAGGCCCGCCGCCAGCAGGGCGGCGTCGGCCAGCCTGCCGGTCGCATGCCAGCGCAGCAGCCCGGCGAACACCACCGCCGTGGCGAGCAGCGCCGCGTTATCGTTGCTGACGATGCCGGCCACCACGCCCATCTTCGGGAACAGCACCAGGAAGGCGGCGAACACCGCCTGTTCCCGCGGCGTGCGCAGGACCGTGAACCCCGCCCGCAGCATGATCGCCACCGCCAGGCCGGAGAGGGCGATATTGACCAGGCGCATGGCCGCGACCGAGCCCCCCAGCAGTCGGTCGAGTCCGCCGAGGGCCAGGTAGTAGGGCGAGGGGTGGTTCAGGTAGTTGGGCGCGGCCGTCCAGTGCGTCGCCCGGTCGTCGAGGGTCGGGATCGCCTCGAAATGCGGGAATAGCGCCGGCGCGTGCGCCATCCAGCGCAGGTACGAAAGATGCTGGATCTCGTCGAGGGAGGAGGGGAAGAGCGACAGGTCGGCGACCAGCGCGGCGCCCAGGACATGGAAGGCGAGGGCCGCGGCCGCGATGATGAGGCCGCCGCGCCAGGCGGCCAGCGGCTGCGCGCCTGCGCCGCGCGGGTTCGCCCGGGCGAGGAAGGTGGAGAGGTTCGCCAAGGGTCGCCGCCGGTCGGTTGCTTCAGCGCCGCCGAAGGTCGGGCGATTGCATTGAGGATTGGATAATGCGCGCCCGGTCGGACCGCGTCAGGCGAGCGCCGCCACGCCGCGGCGCAGCGTCTGGTGCGAGTCATCGGACCCGTTCAGCACGCGGTTGTAGCGCTCGACGATCCGCCAGCCCTGCGCGGTGCGGGCGAGCGTCCAGTGGTTGGCCGAGGCCCGCCAGATCCAGAACCTGTCCTCGACGCCGCCGCCGTGCAGCACGACGAAGGAGTAGGCGACGGCCTCCGCCTTATCGCCGTCGACGGTGATCCTCGGCGTGCCGGTCAGGTGCGCGGAGCCCTGTTCGGTCAGGCCAACATGGTGCGGGCCGTCGTACATGGCGGCGATCGCGTCATGGCCCTTGGTCCGGTTGCGCCCGCCCACGTCATAGACGCCGTCGGCGAGCCAGAGCTGGGCGGCCTCGCGGCTGGCGCAGCTGTCCACCGCCGGGCCGTAGGAGGTGAGCAGCCGGGTGATCTCCAGGTGGTCTTCGGCGATGCGCAGCCGCGCCTCGGTTCGCGCCAGCCGCCCCTCCAGCTCCGCAAGCCGGGTTTCGATCGTCATCGGTTCGCTCCCTGTTTTCTTCTGTCGTCGCCGGCATCAGAACATGCCGTCGACAGGGGCCGGAAGGCCTATGATGCGCCGGCGGCGTCACCGTGGCAGGGTCGGCGGCGCCGAGAGGCTTGCCTTCGGGGCTCGCGTCCCGGATAAACTGACGGTGCGTCATATCGACATTGGGGAAGGAAGCGTTTGATGACTCGGCGATCCGATGGGTTTGGTGACCGCGCATGACCCAGGTGATGAAGGGCGTCCGCATTCTGGAAGTGGCGCAGTTCACGTTCGTTCCCGCCGCCGGCGGAGTGCTGGCCGACTGGGGTGCGGACGTGCTCAAGATCGAGCACCCGACCCGCGGTGACGCGCAGCGCGGCTTGGGCGTGCTGCAGAAGATAACGCTGAACGAGCACCGCAACATGCTCATGCAGCACCCCAACCGCGGCAAGCGCAGCGTGGGCATCGACATCTATACCGACGAGGGGCGGGAGCTGCTCTATGAGCTCGCCAAGTCGTGCGACGTGTTCCTCACCAACTTCCTGCCGTCGGCGCGCCGCAAGCTGAAGATCGACGTCGAGGACATCCGCAAGCACAACCCCAGGATCATCTACGCCCGCGGCAGCGCCTTCGGCGACAAGGGGCCGGACCGGGAAAGGGGCGGCTTCGACGCCTCCGCCTTCTGGGCCCGCGGCGGCTCGGCCATGCTGGTGTCGCCACCGGAACTGGGCGGCCCGCTGCAGCAGCCGGGCCCGGCCTATGGCGACACCATCGGCGCGATGTTCATCGCCGGCGGCATCTCCGCGGCCCTGTTCCACCGCGAGCGCACCGGCGAGGCGGTGGAGATGGACGTCTCCCTGCTGTCGTCCGGGGTCTGGGCCACCGCGTGCAGCGTCGACATCGCGATGGACCTGGGCATGGCGCCGTTCAAGAGCGCCATGCCGGGACAGGAAGCCGCCGGCACCAACCCGTTCATGGGCGTCTTCCGCACCGCCGACGGCAAGTATCTGAGCATGACGGTGCTGACCCCCGGCCCCTACATCCGCGACACCTTCGAGCATATGAACCTGGCGGAGCTGGCCGACGACCCGCGCTTCAGCACCGACAAGGCGCTCATGGAGAACGCCGCCGTCGCGCGCCCGCTGCTGGTGGAGGAGATCGCCAAGCATCCGATGCAGTACTGGACCGAGCGCCTGGCGACGATGCAGGGCCAGTGGGCCCCGGTGCAGGACGTCTTCGACGTGAGCTCGGACCCGCAGGTGACCGCCAACGGCTTCATCTTCGAGGTGGAGTCGGCCGATGGCAGCGGCAGGCCGATGAGGCTGGTGGCCAACCCCGTCCAGTTCGACCACGAGCCGGTGCAGAACACCCGCGCGCCGGAGGCCTGGGAGCACACCGAGTTGGTGCTCATGGAGATGGGCGTCGAGTGGGAGCGGATCGAAGCGCTGAAGGCCAAGGGCGCCATCGCCTGAGGCGGCGCCCGGCCGCCGCGGCTCAGCCGATCCAGCGGTCGATGCAGCGGCGCATCAGGGCGGCGAGCTGGACCCGGTTGGGCTGGATACGCTTGGCCGGGCCGGCCAGGCCCAGCACCAGGCGGACTCCGGCCGGGGGCGTCGGCAGCGCCATGGCGATCGAGCGATTGGCGTCGTCCACGCTGATCCCGCCGAAGGCGTAACCCGTCTCGCGGATGCGCTGCACGCCTGCCAGGAGCGTGGGCGCCTCGGCGGCCGGGATGCGCGCGCGTTCGATCAGCCCGCCGATCTCGGCGTCGCTCAGGCCCGCCAGGCACGCCCCGCCGATCGCCGTGCCGAACAGCGGGGCCCTTAGCCCACGCTCGGCCGTCAGGCAGTCGCCGCGCGGCTCCACCGTGTCGAGGATCTGCATGAACAGGTCGTTGCGGGTGGACAGGGTCACCACCTCGTCCGAGCCGTCGTGCACCGCCTCCAGGACCCGGCGGATGCGGTCGTCGCCGAAGAAGCCCTCGGTCAGCCACATCCCGAAGCGGACCAGCCGGGGCGAGGGGGCGTACCGCTTGGAGCCGGCCTCGAACACCAGGTGGGCGGAATCCACCATCGTCTTCAGCAGCTGGTCGGTGGTGGAGGCGTGCAGGCCCAGCGCCTGGGCGATGTCCACCGCCCTGAGCGGCCGCCTGACCGAGCCGAACAGCTCCAGGACGTCCAGCGCGCGGGTGGCGGAGCGCGAGAGGCTGCGCCGGTCCCCGGGCCTGCGGACGCGGCTCGCCGGCGGCAGGTGGATGGACTGCCCGCGCCCAACGATGTTGTGACTGAACATGCAGCCTCCCTCTCTAGGCGTGCGCCCCGGCGCGGAAGGGGAGGGTGTCGGCGCCGCGGACGTTGCTCAGCACCTTGCGGCCGGCGAGGTCGGGGAAGGCCTGGAAGTCGGGGAAGCGCATGAACAGTTCCTCGAAGGCGACGCGGATCTCCAGCCGGGCCAGGTGGATGCCCAGGCAGCGGTGGATGCCGTAGCCGAAGTAGACCGAGATCATGTCGTTGTCGCGGGTGACGTCGAAGACATCCGGGTTCTCGAACCGCCGCTCGTCACGGGTGGCCGCGCCGGTCAGCAGCATTGTGCGCATGCCGGCGGGAATGGTCTTGCCGTGCAGCTCGACGTCGCGGGTGGTGGTGCGGCCCTGCAGCTGGGAGGGCGGGTCGAAGCGCAGGATCTCCTCCACCGCGTTGGGGATCAGCGAACGGTCCTGCAGCACTTTCTCCTTCTCGGACGGGAAGCGGGCGAAAGCCATGGCGCCGTTGGGAATGGCCTTGGCCACCGTCTCGTGGCCCGCGATGGCCAGTTCCACGAACCGCAGGACGAGCTCGTCGTCGGTGAGCTTGCGCACGACGCCCTGGTCGTCCTCCAGCTCCGTCTCCATCAACAGGGTGATCACGTCGTCCCGCGGCGTGGCGCGGCGGCGTCGGATCAGCTCGGCGTAGGTGCGGTCGCTGGCGATCTTCGCCTCGTAGATCTCGCGGGGGTCCACGTGGCCCCGCAGCAGGGCCACGTTGGCGAAATGGTGGATGTCGGCCCGGAACTCCTCCGGGATGCCGATCAGCTCGCTGATGACGTTCAGCGGCAGCTGCACGGCGAAGTCCTTGACGAAATCGAACTCCTCCTTCTGCGCCGCCTTCTCGATGAGCTCGACGCAGAGGGCGCGGACGAAGTCCTCCATGCCGCTCATCCGCTCGCGGGTGAACACCTTGGTCACCAGGTTCTTGTGCCAGCGGTGCTCGGGCAGGTCCTTCGTGATCAGGCTCGACGGGCCCGGCGGGGCGGGTTCGATGGTGACGCCGTTGGCGCTGGAATAGGTCTCGGCGTCGCGGTGGGCCTCGACCACGTCGGCGTAGCGCGAGATCGCCCAGAAGTTCAGGCCCTCGTGGAAGTATACGGGAGCCTCGTCGCGCAGGCGCTTGTAGATGGGATAGGGGTCGGTCGCGAATTCGAGGGAGTAGGGGTCGAAGTTCACCGCGCTGGCTTCCTTGCTGAGATGGTCCGGAGGGCGCCCAGGGGACCGCCCGAGGCGGGGGCCCCGGGCGCCCTCGAACGACCTTAGGCCAAAAATCCCGCGGCGCGCCATGCGAGCCTGAAAATCGGCATTGGAGCCTTGGCCAGCGGGTGATGGACCTGCGGGGCCGAGGGCCTCAACGGTCGGCGTCGACCATCCGCCAGGGATGGGTGAGGTCGTCCAGTCGTTGCTTCAGGTCGGCGGGCAGGGGGCCTTGCTCGGCTGCGGCCAGGCTGTCGGCGAGCTGCTCGGGGCGGCTGGCGCCCACGATCGGCGAGGTGACCGCGGTGTTGGAGAGCACCCAGCGAACCGCCAGGGTCGCCAGGCTGACGCCCGCCTCCGCCGCCACGCCGCGCAGCGCTTCGATCCCGTCGAAGTCCTGGTCGTTCCAGTAGCGCCCCTGGTAGACCTTCGCCGCATTGCCCAGGGTGAAGCGTCCGGGCGGCGGCGGGGCCCGGCGGTCGTGCTTGCCGGTCAGGAAGCCGCCCGCCAGCGGATTGTAGGGGATCACCGCGATCCCCTCCTCCTCGCACATGGGCAGCAGTTCGCGCTCGACGGTGCGGAACAGCAGGTTGTAGCGCGGCTGGACGCTGTCGATGCGGACCAGGTTCTTCAGCTCGCTGCGGCCCAGCGCCCGGGCGACCTGGTAGGCCGGCCAGTTGGAGACGCCCACGTAGCGCGCCTTGCCGGATCGAACGACCGCATCCAGGGCTTCCAGCGCCTCGTCCAGCGGGACCGACGGGTCGTGGAAGTGCAGCTGGTAGAGGTCGACGTAGTCGGTCCCCAGGCGCCGCAGGGAGCCGTCGATGGCGTCCAGCACGTGCTTGCGCGAGGTCCCGCGGTCCCAGGGGTCCGGGCCCATGGGCGCAGCGCATTTGGTGGCGACGATGAAGCGCTGGCGCCGGCCCTTCAGCCAGCGGCCGACGATCTCTTCCGACTGCCCGACGGTGGTCAGGTCGCCGCCGAGGGGATAGCCGTCGGCGGTGTCGAGGAAGGTGATCCCGCCCTGGGCCGAGGCGTCGAGGATCGACACGCTGGTGGCCTCGTCGCACTGCAGGCCGAAGGTCATGGTCCCCAGGCAGAGCTTGGAGACGTGCAGGCCGGTGCGGCCGAACTTCGTGGTCTGCATGGCTCGCTCCATCCGCCGGCGCCCGGCACAGGCGCCCGCGCCCGGACAGGATCGCCCGGCCACCGAGACGGTGCAATCGCCCGTGGCGGCCGGTCGCGCCGGATCCTAGTCCAGCCGCACCGGCACGGCGCTCATGCCGCGCTGGTCCACGCCGCCGATCAGCTCGGGCGGCGTCGCGTCGGGGTCCAGGCGCATGTTCGGGAAATTGTCGAACAGGGCGTTGAGGGCGACGGTCATCTCCGCGGTCGCCACGTGCATGCCCAGGCACTGGTGGGCGCCCAGGGTGAAGCCGAGGTGCGACTGGTAAGGCCGGTGCAGGTCGTAGACCTCCGGGTTCTCCCAGCGCGCGGCGTCGCGGTTCGCCGCACCCAGGCAGATGTCCAGGACGACGCCGGCCGGGAGGTGGTGGCCGTCCAGGGTGGTGTCGGCCGTGACCAGGCGGGAGAACACCGGGTCGGTGGGGTTCCAGCGGACGGACTCGTGGATCGCCGCCCCGATCAGGCTGCGGTCGGCCTTCACCGTCTCAAACTGCGCGGGGTGGGTCATCAGCGCCCAGAGGGTGATGCCCAGCTGACGCCAGGTCGTGCCGCCGCCGGCCAGGATGATCAGCCGGCAGTTGGCCATGATCTCCTGATCCGTCAGCGGCCGGCGCGAGCCGTCGGCCAGCTCCAGGTCGGTGGCCAGGAGGCCCGAGACCACGTCGTCGCCGGGCTCTGCCCGCCGCCTGGCGATCAGCTCGAACAGCATCCGCTCGACGTCGGCGGCGCCCTGCCCCTGCTCCTGCGGCGTGACGCGGTTGACGCCGATCATCTTCAGGAGCGCCTGGCGGAAGCTCAATGCGTCCTCGCCGTCGATCCCGATCCCCCGGGTGACGGTATGCACCGGCATGCGGGCGCAGAACTGCAGGTTCAGCTCCGCGTGGCTCCGTCCCCTCAGGCTTGCGACGAGCGAAGCCACGATCTCGTCGATCCAGCGTTCGCGCCACCAGCGCATCGCCTTGGGCTTGATGAACATCGGCTGCAGGGTGGCGCGGTAGCGCCGGTGCTCGGAGCCGACCATCTCGATGATGGTCCTGCCCAGCGCCTGGATGCCCGGAAGCTCGAGATAAAGCTGCGAGGAGAAGGTCTCGTTGTCGCGAAACGCCTGGCTGCAGGCGTCGTAGGACAGGCAGGTGTAGGCCTCGCGCGGCTTGGAATAGCGCCGCTCGTGGGACAGGGGCAGCTTCAGGAGCGAGCGCAGCGAGCCCTTCCGCACCGCCCCCTGCTCGCGCAGGATGCGGAACTCTTCGTTCATGTCGGACTCGACGAGGTTGCCCAGTTCGAGCGCCTCGGTCCGCACGTCGAACATCTCGTTATATCGGGGATCGTCGGCGGTGAGTATGTCGGCCACGGCTTCCTCGGATGTTGCGGCGTCAGTTCTCAGCCACCGCCCGCGAGCACCTTGTTCGATTTGGCTACCTCTTGTTCGAAATACCGTCAAGTCGTTCGCCGCCGGCGGGTGCCCCGTGGGTTGGCGACGACCTGCTCGCGGCCGAAGCTGGCGGCGTCCGCGAACTCTGTCGTTTCCTCCTGCCTCGGTGCGGATTTGGCGTCTCGCCGGCAACGTTCCGCGGGTAGAGAGAACGGTTGAACCAGCCGCAAGATACGGCTACGACACAATCATTCGAAATGGCGAACGGTATATGACCCGTCTTTCTCCAGCGGTCGGACGGATCGTGTCCGTCCTGAACTTCTTCGCGGAACACCCGCAACAGGCGTTCACCTTGACGCAGATCGTCAAGTCGCTGCGCCTGAGCCGGGCGACCTGCCACGCCTTGCTGGCGGGCCTGGTGGAGGGGAACTACCTCTACCGGAACGCGGACAAGAGCTATGTCCTTGGCCCGGCGCTGCTGGCTCTGGCCCGCAACGCCCAGGCGCACTTCTCGCCCCTCGACGTGGCGCGCCAGGAACTGCGCCGGCTGGCCGACGAACTGGACGTCGTGGCCGTCGCCCTGTTCGTCGACCGCGACGAGGTCGTGGCTCGCGAACGCGCCGCCTCGCTGACCCACCTGGGCTGGGCGCAGCCGCCCGGGCAGCGCCATCCCATGCACCCCTGGGGCGCGGTCTTCCTGACGCCTCTGCCGGATGCGGAGGTGGAGGAGGCGTTCGACAGGGCGAACCCGCCGCTGATCGAGGCCGATCGTGAGGACGAGCGCCGGCAGATCGCCTTCGGCCGCAGCCACGGCTACCTGTTCGCCGTCCACCGGTCCGGTCAGGTCCAGGTCTGGCACGGGGCCAGCCAGGACACCAACAAGGGCGGACGGGTCATCACCCTCTTGGAGCCCGAGGCGTCGTACGCCCTGCAGTTCCTGGTGGGGCCGGTGATGAACGAGCGCGGCCGGGTGGCCTTCGCCATCGCGCTCTACGGCTTCGGCCGGATGTACAGCGGCGTGGAGGTGGCCGAGGTCGGCCAGCGGCTGGTCGAGGTCTGCCGGCGGATCACCACCTTCATCGCCGGCAAGCAGGGATCGGCCGGGCTCTGAACGGCTGCGGCGGCGGCGCGCGAAAATCTGATTTTCCGATAATATGCCGATTTCTTTGAATATTACGCTTGCGCCTTGACCGCGCCGGCTCGGGTTTCCTACAATCTGTAGAATTGAAATTCGCAATATGGAATAGGTGATCTGTGGCTGCAGCGGCGGAAGCGACGGCGGCGCGGTCCGCGCCTCGGCTGTTCATCGGCGGTGAAAGCGTCGCAGGCGAGGGCGAGAGCTTCGCCGTGGTCAATCCCGGGACCGAGGAGACCGTGGCCGAGGTGGCCGGCGCGTCGGCGGGCCAGGTGGAGCAGGCGATCAAGGCCGCGCGCCGGGCCTATGACACGGGAAGCTGGAGCGGCCTGCCGGCGGCCCAGCGCGGCGAGGCGCTCCGCCGGCTCATGGCCTACCTCGCCTCGCGGCGGGAATGGCTGATCGACCTCTCGGCGCGCGAAGCCGGCTGCCCGGTCGGCTCGATGGTGATGTTCGCCCAGGTGCATGCGCCGCTGCAGAATGGTCTCGACGTAATAGATCTTTTCCAGAAACTCCCGGAATTCGAGGAGAATCCGTTGCCGTTCGCCGAGCGGACCACCGCGCGCGGCGGGGTGCTGCAAAGTCTGCGCCGCCACATGCCGGTTGGCGTGGTGGCCGCCATCTCGGCTTATAACTATCCGTTCTACACCAACCTTTGGAAGGTGCTGCCGGCGCTGATGGCCGGCAATACGGTGATCCTGCGGCCCAGTCCCCTGACGCCCCTGGCGGCCCTGATATTCGGCGAGGCGGCGCAGGCCGCAGGCCTGCCGGCCGGCGTGCTCAACGTGGTGGCGGAGGCGGGCGCGGAGGGCGCCGTCACCCTGTCGACCCACAGGGACGTGGACATGGTGGCCTTCACCGGCTCCACCTCCGTCGGCAAGCAGGTGATGGTGCAGGCCTCGGCCACCATGAAGCGTTTGCAATTGGAGCTCGGCGGCAAGTCGGCGCAGATCTACCTGCCCGACAGCCTGGCTGGGGTCGGCGGCGCGGCGGCGCAGGTCTGCTTCGCCCATGCCGGCCAGGGCTGCGCGCTCGGCACCCGCATCTTCGTGCCCGAGGCCGAGAAGGCTGCGGCGATGCAGGCGATGGCCGCGGCCTTCGCCCAGGTGGTGATCGGCGATCCCTCCGATCCCCGGACGACGCTGGGGCCGGTGATCAGCGCCGCCCAGCGCGAGCGCTGCGCCCGCTACGTGGCGCTGGCCGTCGAGGCGGGCGCCCGGGTGGTCTGCGGCGGCCGCGCGCCGCCCGCGCCCGCCAGGGGCTTCTACTTCGAGCCCACCATCCTCGACACGCCGGACAACGCCAATCCCGCCGCCCAGGAGGAGATCTTCGGCCCGGTGGTCAGCGTCATCGGATATCGCGACATCGATCACGCGGTGAAGATGGCCAACGATAGCGTCTACGGCCTGTCGGGCTATGTCTACGGCAAGGACGTGAAGCAGGCGGTCGCCGTCGCCTCGCGCCTCCGCACCGGCACCGTCAACGTCAACGGGGGGGCGTTCAGCGCCTACGCATCGTCCGGCGGCTGGGGGTCCAGCGGCGTGGGGCGCGAGCGGGGGGTCGAGGGGCTGCGCGTCTACCAGCAGATCCAGGGCATGAACATCCAGGCGGGCTGACCGCCCGCATACAGCGACGGCGAAGCGAGGGGAGACCATGGCGGCCAACGTCCCAAGCACATTGGAGCAGGCGCTAGACCCGGCCTGGCTCACCGAAGCCCTGACCCCGGTCACGGGCGGCGCGCGCGTCACGGCGGTCGAGACGGTCGAGGTGCTACGCAAGACGGCCACCAAGGTCCGCTTCACCGCGGCCTTCGAGGGCGCCAGGGGCGGGGCGGAGGCCTTCTGCCTCAAGGCGTTCCTGGACGCCGATGCGGATACTGCGCGGGCCGCCCCCAGCTCGGTCAGGGAAGCGGATTTCTACGCCCGGTTGGCGCCGAAGCTGTCCGTGCGGCTGCCGGCCTGCGTCTCGACCTTCGTCGATCGGGAAGCCGCCCTCGGCGTCGTGATCATGCGCGACCTCATCGCCGAGGGCGCCTATTTCTGCACCGCGCTGGAGGCCTTCGACGCGAATCAGGCGGCCGACAGCCTGGAGCAGCTCGCGCGCCTGCATCTCAGCCACACGACGCCGGCGGAGTTCGCGGCGCTGCCGTGGGTGCAGCGCCAGCTGGCGTCGCTCGCCGTCAGCGAATACGTCAGCGCCGAGATGCTGCAGGCGATGATGGACGGCCCGCGGGGGGAGGGGCTGCCGGCGCGCACCCGCGACACGGCGCTGCTGCGCCGGGGCCTGCAGGCGCTGTCCGCCCAGGATGCGGAGCGGCCGCACGTGCTGATCCACGGCGACTGTCACGCCGGCAACATCTTCCGGACGTCGGAAGGCGCGGGCCTGATCGACTGGCAGCTGCTGCAGCGGGGAAGCTGGGCGCTGGACGTGGCCTATCACATCGCCGCCGTGCTTTCCGTGGAGACGGCGGAGCGGGAGGAGCGCGCGCTCGTCGGCCACTACCTGGACACCGTCCGCCGCCTCGGCGGTGCGACGCCGGACGCCGAGGAAGCCTGGACCCAGTACCGGATGTCGGCGGTCTACGGCTTCTACCTGTGGGCCATCACCCGCCGCGTGGAGCCGCCGATCATCAACGTGTTCGTCAACCGCCTGGGCTGCTCGGTCACCCGGCACGACAGCTACCGCTTGCTGGGGCTCTGAGCCGGGCGCCGCCTCCGGCGTATCGCCCCGGCGGCGCCCGTCGTATGATTCCGGTCCTCAGAGCGCGCGGCGAGGGGGCCCCCATGACCGACACCGTCGACATCCGCCTGCGGAGGCTCGAGGCGGCGGACAGCGGCCGCGTGCTGGCCTGGCGCAACCTGCCGGAGATCCGCCGCTGGATGTACACCGACCACCTGATCTCCCAGCCGGAGCACGACCGCTGGTTCGCGGGCGCCCTGGTGGACGGGAGCTGCTGCTACTGGATCGTCGAACTGGACAGGCGCCCCGTGGGCCTGGCGAACCTGGCGGACGTCTCGCCGGCGCAGAAGCGGGCGACCTGGGCCTACTACCTGGCCGACCCCGCCGTCCGTGGGCGTGGAGTGGGCGCCTACATCGAGTTCTTCGTGCTGGAACACGTCTTCACCACCCTGGGCCTCAACAAGCTCTGGTGCGAGGTGCTGGTCGAGAACGAGGCGGTGTGGAAGCTGCACCAGGCCTTCGGCTTCCAGCGCGAGGCGCTGTTGCGCCAGCACGCCTGGAAGGACGGCGTCCCTTGCGACGTGGTGGGCCTGGGCCTGCTGGCCGCCGAGTGGGCGGCCGTCCGCGAGGACAGCCGCCAGCGGCTGCAGGCCCGCGGGCTGCCGGCCTAGAGCGGGTTGAAATTGGGTTGATCCGCCTCCGCTCACCCCGGCGAAGGCCCATAGGCGGTAACTCAAGGGCGACGGCGCCTGTTCCTCCCCTGTCCCGAAGAGGACGGGGGAGGGGACCGCCCGCCGAAGAGCGGGTGGTGGAGGGGGCGTAGACTTGGCGCAGTGCGTCGGTTCGCCCCCACCGTCACGCCCTCGGAGTTTATCCTCGGGCCGGCCGCCGCCGGACCCGGTGGCCGGGGTGACCGGGTTTTAAGCCGGCGATTCCGCCTGAAATCATTGTGCTCTAGGACTGGACGGCGTGCCCGGTGGCGGCGGCGACGTCGCCGGGCCGGCGCAGCATCTTGTCCACCTCGCCGGCGTGGGTCTCCTCGGCGAACACCATCTGCCGGGCGAATTCTTCGAGCAGCACGGAGCGGCCTTCGGCCAGGGTCAGCAACTCGCGGTACAGGCCGAGCGCCGCCTTCTCCGCCGCCAGGGATTCGCGCAACATGGTCGCGATGTCGGTCTCGTTGCTGTCCAGCAGCGGTCCGATGCCCAGGGACGGGTAGGCGCCGAAGTGGGTGATCATCTCCCCCGTCTGCTGGGCGTGCGTCAGGGATTCCGCCGCCTGGCCGCGCAGCCAGGATACGATGGGGATGCGGCTGTGGCCGAAGACCATGAAAGAGTAGTGGGTGTAGCGCACCACGCCCGCCAGCTCCTGCTCCAGGATGCGATTCAACAGCGAGATTGCTCGGGTGGTTTCGTCGGGGCTCATCGGATGCTCCCGTGCTTTCCCCGACACGGCCACGCTGCGCCTGGAACGCTCCCCGCGCAATCGCCGATTTTCGCCCCGCCGGAGGGGTCAGGCCGCGTCGACCAGCACCACCTCGCTGTCCTCCAGCGCGGTCACCCGCAGCACCTCGACGTCACGGATCGCCACCCCGTCGCGCGCCTTCACCGCCTGGCCTTCGATCTCCACCGCCCCCGTGGCCGGCACCAGGTAGCCGCGCCGTTCCTTGCCCAGCGGGTACTCGACCGTCTGGCCGGCCTCGATGGTCGCGCCGGCCACGCGGGCGTCGGTGCGGATCGGCAGGGCTTCGTGGTCGTCCTCGTAGCCTGACGCCAGGGTGACGAACCTGCCCGAGCGGTCGCCCTTGGGGAAGGGCCTGGCTCCCCAGCTCGGCCGCTCGCCGATGCGGGTGGGCGTGATCCAGATCTGGAACAGCGTCGTGGGCTCGTTTTCCAGGTTGTATTCCGAATGCGCGATCCCGGAGCCCGCCGACATCACCTGCACGTCGCCCGCTTCGGTGCGCCCATGGTTGCCCAGGCTGTCCTGGTGGGTGATCGCGCCCTTCCGCACATAGGTGATGATCTCCATGTCGCGGTGCGGGTGGGTCGGGAAGCCCGACCTGGGCGCGATGGTGTCGTCGTTCCAGACCCTGAGGCGGCCCCAGCTGGTCCGGGCGGGGTCGGAATACTCGGCGAACGAGAAGTGGTGGTGCGCGTCCAGCCAGCCGTAGTTGGCCGCGCCAAGGGTTGCAAAGGGTCGGACTTCGATCATCGGGCCTGTCTCCGGTTACGGCCGCAACGGGCCGTAGTCGGGATGAAAGATAGGCGGCCTGGCCCGCCAAAAAATAGCGACTCCGGAAAACCGTCCGTGAAGGATCTTCAGGCCGGCGCGGCCCGCCGAAAAAGATCGACCCCCCCGGACAGGTCCGGAGGGGTCGAGACGCGTGGTCGGACCGGAGGCCGCGGGGACCCGCGGCCATGGGTCAGAAGTCGTACTTCAGGCGCACGCCGTACATCGTCGGCTCGCCGATCACCCGGGTGACGAAGCCCAGGGTGACCGAGCCGGCGTAGATGCCCTGGGTGAAGTCCTGGTTGCCCAGGTTGGTGCCGAACAGCGCGCCGGAGACCCGGCTGCCCATGATGTGGTCCCAGTCGATGCTGGCGGACAGCAGGCCGTAGCCCTTCATGTAGTCCGTGCCGGGCAGCGAGTAGAGCCCGGGGGACATCGCCGTCTGGTAGACGTAGTTGGCCCCGGCGCTGAGGTCGCCGGTCTCATCGCCCTGCAGGATGTGGTAGCGCACCGAGAGGTTGTACTTGTTCTGCGGCGTATAGGCCGCGCGCAGCTTGAGCGCGCTGTTGCAGAC
>NZ_DASXYF010000052.1:0-53297 GCF_036502675.1 Phenylobacterium sp. | reverse complement strand
GTCGGCGGCCAGAAGCTGAAGACCTTCATGGCCATGATCGGCCAGAACGGCTTCCTCGCCAGCCTGATCGTCCGCCTGGTCCCCTCCGCTCCCTTCGTGGTGGTCAACATGGCCGCCGGCATGACGCCCATGCGTTTCTCGGCCTTCGCGCTCGGAGCCGCGATCGGCATCGTCCCCAAGATCCTGCTGACCGTGATGGCCGGCCATTCGGTGCTCCACGCCCGCTCCGGTCAGCTCTGGGCCAACCTCGGCCTGTTCGGGCTGGCGCTCCTGATCTGGATCGGCGCCGGCCTCTGGGCGCGGCGCTGGATGCGAGTTCGGGAAGCGGAGGTCGCGCCTGAGGTTGCCCAAAGCGCCGAACACCAATAGATAGTCCGGCCATGCGCCGCATTCGCGACAGCCTGCTTCTTATTTCGCTGGGGCTTAGGAGCCCCTGGGCGTCCGTCTAGCCGCGCGCCTCGCGGCCGACGCTCAGGGGATTGCTCGTTCCTCCCCAAAGCAGCACCGCGAAGGACCTTGATATGACCGCCCCCACCATCGACGCCGCCAAGGATCGCGTCGTCATCTTCGACACCACCATGCGCGACGGCGAGCAGTCGCCCGGCGCCTCCATGTCGCTGGAGGAGAAGCTGGAGCTCGCCAAGACCCTGGAGGAGATGCGCGTCGACGTGATCGAGGCCGGTTTCCCCATCGCCTCCAACGGCGACTTCGAGGCCGTGCGCCGGATCTCCGAGATCGTCACCGAAAGCACCGTCTGCGGCCTGGCCCGCGCCGGGGCCGGCGACATCGACCGCTGCGCCGAGGCGATCCGGCCGGCCAGGCGAGGGCGCATCCACACCTTCATCTCCACCAGTCCGGTGCACATGAAGTGGAAGCTGCAGATGGAGCCGGAGACCGTGCTGGACCTGGTCTTCAAGTCCGTCACCCACGCCCGCAACCTGTGCGGCGACGTGGAGTGGTCCGCCGAGGACGCCACCCGCACCGAGCGCGACTTCCTGCGCCGCTGCGTCGAGGCCGCGATCCGCGCCGGCGCGACCACGATCAACATCCCCGACACGGTGGGCTACACCTATCCGTCGGAGTATGCGGACATCTTCCGCGACCTGATCGACAACGTGCCCGGCGCCGACCGGGTGGTCTTCTCCACCCATTGCCACAACGACCTGGGCCTGGCCGTGGCCAACAGCCTGTCGGGCGTCCAGGCCGGCGCACGGCAGGTGGAGGTGGCGATCAACGGCATCGGCGAACGGGCCGGCAACGCCGCGCTCGAGGAGATCGTCATGGCCTTGAAGGTGCGCGGCGACCGCCTGCCGTTCCACACCGGGGTCGATCCGCAGCAGATCACCCGCGCCAGCCGCTACGTCTCGGCGATCACCGGTTTCCCGGTGCAGTTCAACAAGGCCATCGTCGGCAAGAACGCCTTCGCCCACGAGAGCGGCATCCACCAGGACGGGATGCTGAAGAACGCCGAGACCTACGAGATCATGCGGCCCGAGGACGTGGGGCAGGGCGCCACCAACCTGGTGATGGGCAAGCACTCCGGCCGCCACGCCTTCCGCGAGAAGCTGAAGGCCCTGGGCTACGACCTGGGCCAGAACGCGCTCAACGAGGCTTTCCAGCGCTTCAAGGATCTGGCCGACAAGAAGAAGCACGTCTTCGACGACGACCTGGTCGCGCTGGTGGACGATGCGCTGGCCTCCGGCTCCGACCGCATCCAGGTGAAGAGCCTGCGGGTGATCGCCGGCACCGAGGGCCCGCAGCAGGCCGAGCTGACCGTCACCGTCGACGGGGTCGAGCGTTCGACGGCGGCCACCGGCGACGGGCCGGTGGACGCGGTGTTCAACGCGATCCACGAGGCCGTGCCGCACACCGCGACCCTGCGCCTCTTCCAGGTGCACGCGGTGACCGAGGGCACCGACGCCCAGGCGCAGGTCTCGGTGCGGCTGGAGGAGGAGGGCCGCATCGCCACCGGCCAGGCCGCCGACACCGACACGCTCACGGCTTCGGCCAAGGCCTACGTCAACGCCTTGAACAACCTCTTCGCCCGCAAGGAGAAGAGCGCCCCGGAGGCCAAGGTCGCCAGCGGCTTCTAGCTGCACCGCCAGAACGCCGCATGCGACGGCCCGGGCCCCCGCGGGGTCCGGCTCCGCCGGCCTGCGCCCTTATCCTGAAGCGAGCGACCGATGCTCTGGATCTTCCTGACGGCCGCCGCCGGCCCGTTGCAGGTGGCGCGCAACGCCCTGCAGCGCGGGCTGGTGGACGACGCCGGCCCCTGGGGCGCCACCCTGGTGCGCTTCCTGTTCGGCCTGCCGTTCTCCCTGGCGATCTTCGCCGTCGTGGCGCTGCTCACCCCCGGCGCGCATCCTGACTTCCAGGCCAGGTTCTGGCTGTGGGCCTCGGTGGGCGCCCTGGCCCAGGTGGGGGCCGCCGCCGCCCTGCTGGTGGCCATGCGGCGGGCGGGCTTCGCCGTCGCTACCGCCATGCAGCAGTCGTCGCTGCCGCTGGCCGCCGTCTTCGGCCTCCTCCTGTTCGGCGACCGGTTGAGCCCCGCCGCCTGGGCCGGCGTCGCCGCCGCCACCTTGGGCGTCGCCGTCCTCTCCTGGCCGCGCAGCGCCGCGGCGACGGGCGCCTTCGCCGGCGGCCTGCTGGGCGCGCTCTCCGGCGGGGCCTTCGCCATCGCGCTGAACGCCTACCGCCAGTCCGGCCTGGCGCTGGAGCCGGCTCATCCGATCTACGCGGGAACCGCCGGCGTCTGCGTCGCCCAGGCCCTGCAGTCCCTGACGCTCCTCCTGGCGCTGGCCGCCACGCGGCCGCGCGCGCTCGCGGCCGTGGCGGCTTCCTGGCGCCAGTCGCTGGGCGCGGGCTTCTTCGGCTCGGCGGCCTCGGCCTGCTGGTTCGCCGCGCTCGCCCAGGCGCCGGCGGCCATGGTGCGCGCCGTGGGCGTCATCGAGATCCCCTTCGCGGCCCTCGCCGGCGCCCGCCTGTTCAGGGAGCGGCTGACCCTCGCTCAGGCGCTGGGCGCCCTGCTGGCCGCGGCAGGCGTGGCGGCCACGGCGCTCGGCTGATGCGCCGGAGCACGGGAAATCGTTAACCATCCGCTGGTACAAACGCTCCCGGAGTCCTGGCGACACCGGCGGCGAGCCGCCTGGGTGCGCGGGGACGCCGCATAGCGTCCTTTAGCCTTGAAATGAACTGAATGGCAGGGCACAGGACGAGAGTTCCGTAAACGAAGGCTGGGGCGCTCCGGGGGGAAGCGATTCGGCGTTCGTGCCCCAAGAAATGCCCCTCATTGACCAGGGCCCTGCATGATCTCGTCCCTCTTCGGCGCCATCTCGAACGACATCGCCATCGATCTCGGAACGGCCAACACCCTCATTTACATGAAGGGCAAGGGCATCGTCCTGAACGAGCCCTCCGTGGTCGCCCTGCGCAACGTCGGCGGCCGCAAGGTGGTGCATGCGGTGGGCATCGAGGCCAAGCAGATGCTGGGCCGCACGCCCGGCCACATGGAAGCCATCCGCCCCATGCGCGACGGGGTGATCGCCGACTTCGAAGTCGCCGAAGAGATGATCAAGTACTTCATCCGCAAGGTTCACAACCGCAAGGGCTTCGTGAACCCCAAGGTCATCGTCTGCGTGCCGTCGGGCGCCACCGCCGTCGAGCGCCGGGCGATCAACGATTCCTGCCTCAACGCCGGCGGCCGCCGCGTGGGCCTGATCGACGAGCCGATGGCCGCGGCGATCGGCGCGGGCCTGCCGATCCACGAGCCCACCGGCTCGATGGTGGTGGACATCGGCGGCGGCACCACCGAGGTGGCGGTGCTCTCGCTCTCCGGCATCGTCTATTCGCGCTCGGTCCGCGTCGGCGGCGACAAGATGGACGAGGCGATCATTTCCTACATGCGCCGCAACCATAACCTGCTGATCGGCGAGACCACCGCCGAGCGGATCAAGAAGGAGATCGGCACCGCCCGGGCGCCGGCCGACGGCGAGGGCCTGTCCATCGAGGTCAAGGGCCGCGACCTGATGCAGGGCGTTCCGCGCGAAGTGCGCATCAGCGAGAAGCAGGCCTCCGACGCGCTGGCCGAGCCGGTCGGCCAGATCGTCGACGCGGTGAAGATGGCGCTGGAGGCCACCCCGCCGGAGCTCGCCTCGGACATCGCCGACAAGGGCATCATGCTGACCGGCGGCGGCGCGCTGCTGCGCGGCCTCGACGCCGAGATCCGCGACCACACCGGCCTGCCGGTGACCGTGGCCGACGACCCGTTGTCCTGCGTCGCCCTCGGCTGCGGCAAAGTGCTCGAGCATCCGAAATGGATGAAGGGCGTGCTTGAGAGCACCCTGGCGTAGTACCGTACGAATCGCTCGGTTTTGCGGGCGGCGAGGCCGCCTTCGGAGCCGGTTGGAGCGATGCTAGGTGGCCTTTCGGGACAATCCGCTCGGTGAACTGAAGGTCCCGCTCACCTGGACGGCGGCGGTGGCGCTGATCGTGGCCGCCATCGTGGCCATCGCCTTCCTGGCCACCGACCGCCGCGGCTCCTTCCAGGCCGAAGCCTACGGCGCCTCGCGCAAGGTGGGCGACGCGGTGGCCGTTCCCGTGGGCGGCGTGCTGGCCGGTCCGACCCGCTGGACCGGCGCGGGGATCGAGGCCGTCAAGGGCTACTTCTTCGCCGTCTCCGAGAACCGCCGCCTGAAGGCCGAGCTGAAGGACGCCGGACAGTGGAAGGACGCCGCGCTGGCCCTGCGCGACGTCAACGACCGCTACCGCACCCTGCTGGGCATGAAGACCGACCCGCCGATCCCGATGATCTCCGCCCGGATCGTCAGCGACGTGCGCGGTCCCTTCGCCAACACCCGCCTGGCCAATGTGGGCGAGGAGAAGGGGGTCAGGCCCGGCTATCCGGTGATGAGCGAGAACGGCCTGGTGGGCCGCATCATCGGCGTGACCACCGGCGCGAGCCGGGTCCTGTTGCTCACCGACATCGCCTCGCGCACTCCGGTGATGATCGACCGCACCAACGCCCGGGCGATCCTGACGGGCGACGGCGGTCCCAATCCCAAGCTCGACTACCTGCGCGGCCAGGACCCGGTGCGTGCGGGCGACCGCATCGTCACCTCCGGCGACGGCGGCGTATTGCCGCGCGGCCTGCCGGTGGGCACGGCCGCCAGGGGGCTCGACGGCCGCTGGCGCGTGGTGCTGGCCTCGGACACGGCTCCGGTGGACTTCGTGCGCATCCTGGCCTTCCAGGACTTCGCCCAGCTCGCCAACCAGAAGGAGCTGGACCGGATGCCCGTGCCGCCGCCGCCCACCGGCGGCGCGGCCACCATCGGCGTCGTCGGCCAGCCCGGCGCCGCCCCCGCCGGCGCGACGACGCCTGCAGCCCCCGCCGCGCCCAAGCCGCTGGCCGCCAAGCCTGCAGCGCCGGCCGTCGCCACGCCCAAGCCCTCCGCCGCCAAGCCGCCCGTCTCGGTCGTCGCGCCCAGGCCTGCGGCGGCGAAGCCGCCAGGGCCGAAACCGCTGCAGCCGAAGCCGCATGCGCCGAAGCCTGCGGCGGCGAAGCCTGAGGAGCCGTCCGCGGCCTCGCCGTCCCCGCCGCCCGCCGCCCCGGAAGAACCGCCCCTATGAGCACCGGCGCGGCGACGCTCGCCCCCTGGCGCTGGATCGGCGTCCCGATGCTGCAATGCCTGGCCCTGACGGTGTTGCTGGCCATTCCGCTGCGGGTTTTCGGCCTGCAGCTTCCCGAGCCGATCTGGGCCGTCTGGCCGGTGTTCGCCTGGGCGATGATCCGCCCTTCGATCCTGGCCCCCTTCGCCGTGCTGGCGACGGGCCTGTTCCTCGACATCTTCTGGGGTTGCCCGATGGGCTTCTGGGCGCTGTCGTTGCTCGTCGCCTACGGCGTGGTGCTGGGGGCGCGCAGCATGATGATCGGGCAGGGCACGCCGATGATGTGGGCCTGGTTCGCCACGGTCACCGCCATCGCCATGGCGACGGCCGCCTTCGTGGCGCTGCTGGCGACCCGGTCGACGCCGTCGCTCCCGACCCTGCTTTGGCAATTCCTCGCCACAATCATTTTATATCCCCTGGCGCATCGGCTGATCGAACGGTTCGAAGACGCCGACGTTCGGTTCCGGTAGGGGCGCCGGTCTCATGGCTCAGCCATCCATCTTCTTCGCCGAGGTCAACGAGAAGCAGGGGGTGTTCCACCGCCGCGCCTTCCTGATGGGCGGCTTCGCCGGCGCCAGCCTGCTGGCGCTGGGCGGGCGGCTGGCGCAGCTGCAGCTCGTCGAGGCGCAGCGCTACGAGAAGCTCTCCGCCTCCAACCAGTTCAACTTCAAGCTGGTGCCCCCGCCGCGCGGCCTGATCATCGACCGTAACGGCGCGGTGCTGGCGTCCAACCGGCCGAACTTCCGGCTGCTGGTGGTGCGCGACAAGGGCCTCGACACCCCCGGCACCCTCAAGACCCTGGCCAACTTCGTGCCGCTGGACGACCAGCGCCAGGCCCGGCTGCTGCGCGAGTTCGCCCGCACGCCCCGGCGCGTGCCCGTCGCGGTCATGGAGGACATGACCTGGGACCAGTTCTCCGCCATCAACGTCCGCGCGCCCGAGCTGGCCGGCGTCACCGCCGACATGGGGGAGGTGCGGGTCTATCCGCACGGCGGGGCCTTCGCCCACGTGATCGGCTACGTGGCCAAGGTCAACAAGGACGACCTCACCGAGACCGGTCCCAACTCCGAGCCGATCATGCTCAATCCGGGCTTCCGTATCGGCAAGCAGGGGGTCGAGAAGGCGTTCGATCTCGACCTGCGCGGCAAGCCGGGCGCCCAGAAGGTGGAGGTGGACGCCAACGGCCACGAGGTGCGTCAGGACCCGGAGGGCGACATCCACGCCGTGCCGGGAAAGGTGATCCAGCTCACCCTCGACGTCGACATCCAGAACCGCGCCATGGAGGTGTTCGGCGAGGAGAGCGGCGCCGCGGTGATGATGGACTGCCGCACCGGCGACATCCTCTGCATGTTCTCCGGGCCCAGCTTCGACGCCAACCGGTTCGTCCGCGGCCTGACCGGCGCCGAGTACCGGGCGCTCGCCACCTACGAGCGCAAGCCGTTGTTCAACAAGGCGCTGACCGCCACCTACCCGCCGGGCTCGACCTTCAAGACCATGGTGGCGCTCACCGCCCTGGAGAACGGCGTCGACCCCAACACCACCTACGTCTGCAACGGCGCCTGGCCGTGGGGCGGCCGGGTCTGGCACTGCGACCAGCACCATGGCGCGCAGAACATGCACAGCGCGATTTCAACGTCTTGCGACATTTTCTTCTACCACACGGCGCTGGGCCTGGGCCCCGACAAGATCGCGGCCACGGCGCGCAAGTTCGGCCTTGGCCAGATCTTCGACATCGGCATCCCCGGCCAGAAGGCCGGCCTGGTGCCGGACACCGCCTACAAGCGGCGGACCTTCAAGAACGACCCGGTCTGGCATCCCGGTGAGACGCCCAGCATGGGCATCGGCCAGGGCTACACCCACCTGAACCCCCTGCAGCTCTGCGTCATGGTCTCGCGCCTGGCGAACGGCAAGAAGGCGCTGCACCCGCGGCTTGTCCGCTCCATCGGCGGCGTGGAGCTTCCGCCGGGGAACTCGTTCGAGGACCTGGCGGTCGATCCGGCGCACATCGATTTCGTGCGCGCCGCCATGGCGGAGGTCACCAGCACGGGCACCGCGGCGCGTGTCGCCGACCTTGGCCTCGGGCCGATCAAGATGGCGGGAAAGACCGGCACGGCGCAGGCCTACTCCTATGGCGGGGGGCGGGGCGCCCACGGGGCCGTCGGCGAGTGGAAGCTGCGCGACCACGCCTGGTTCGTGGCCTTCGCGCCCTACGACGATCCACGCTACGCCTGCTCCGTCCTGGTGGAGCACGGGGGCTTCGGCGCCTCCGCCGCCGCCCCCCGGGCGCGCGAGATCATGCGCGTGGCCCTCCTGAAGGACCCGCAGATCCGCGCCCGCGTCGAGCAGCCGCTGCCCATGCCGGCCATTTCGCCGGACACGCCGGACGAGGGCGGCGTCCCGCAGGCGCCGACCCCGATCGCGCCCACCTCCATCCCGCCTCCCGCCACAGGAGCGACCACATGACGGTCTCGGCCCTGACCCGGCCCGGCGAACGCGACCGGCTGATCGTCAAGCTGGGGGAGGTGGACTGGTTCTTCTGCCTGGTCCTCTGCCTGATCGCCGGGGCTGGGGCCCTGATGCTGTTCTCCATCGCCGGCTCGTCCTGGATGCCCTGGGCCGCCCCGCACCTGGCGCGCTTCGGCCTCTGCTTCCTGCTGATGATCGTGCTGGCGATGATCGACCTTCGGGTCTGGTTCGCGCTCTCCTACCCGATCTACGGCGTAGGCCTGCTGCTGCTGGTGGCGGTGGCGGCCGTGGGCGAGGTGTCGATGGGCGCCCAGCGCTGGCTGAACCTCGGCGTCGTGCGGCTGCAGCCGTCCGAAATCATGAAGATCGGCCTCGTGCTCGCCCTGGCCCGCTTCTACCACGGCCAGTCGGGCAAGCATGCGCGGCTGTCCTGGTGGCTGCTGGTCCCTGCGGCGCTGATCGGCGCGCCGGTGGTGCTGGTCATGCACCAGCCCGACCTCGGGACGGCGATCCTCCTGGCCCTCACCGGCGGGGCCATCGTGGTGCTGGCCGGCCTCTCCTGGCGGGTCATCGCTGCGGCCGTGGCGGCGTTCGCGGTAGCGGTCCCGCCGTTGGTGCTGTTCGTGCTGCACGATTACCAGCGCAAGCGGGTGCTGAACTTCCTCAATCCCGAGAGCGATCCCTCCGGGTCCGGCTACCACGCACTCCAGTCGAAGATCGCCCTGGGCTCGGGGGGGCTGCTGGGCAAGGGCTACGGCCTGGGCTCGCAGAGCCAGCTCAACTTCCTGCCGGAGAAGCAGACCGACTTCATCTTCGCCGCCCTCGCCGAGGAGTTCGGCTTCGTGGGCTGCATCTCGTTGCTGCTGCTCTACGCGGCGGTGATCTTCATGGCCCTGCGCACCGCCTACATCGCCCACAGCCACTTCGGGCGGCTCTCCGCGGCGGGGGCCACCATCACCTTCACCCTCTACGTGCTGATCAACGGCGCCATGACCATGGGCCTCGCTCCGGTCGTGGGCGTGCCCATGCCGCTGCTCTCCTACGGCGGGACGGTCATGGTCACGGTGATGATCGGCTTCGGCCTCGTCCAATGCGTCCGCGTCAACCGCTACACCGAAGTCACCAGCGGCAAGGGCGCGCTGCTGTAGGGCCTAGCTCCCTTCGCCCTGGAGGGGAAGGGAGAGCCCGATCCTCATGTCCAGTTCGTGATGTTCCCTATATGTTCTTGCCGATCCGCGCCGCTTAGGCTAGGCTGTCTGGCGCCGACCCGCACGTCCCGTAGGCGCTATTCGCGCGCGCCGGAGCCTTGCAAGCCGTTGACCGGTCAACACCCCCAGTAACACCTCGGAGATCACTCAAGATCTTGATTCCACGCCCATTTCAACAAACGCAGAGGTGTTGTTCGCCACCCGAAAAAAGTGTTTACCACCGAAAGGCTAGCCGGGCCCGGCGGCCTCGTCAGACCGCCAGCGCCTGATCCGTCGCCCGCACCAGGGCGTCGACGATGCCGGGTTCCGTCGAAGCGTGGCCCGCGTCCCAGACGACGTTGAACCGCGCCTCCGGCCAGGCGGTCTTCAGGCTCCAGGCGGCGTCCATCGGCGTCACCACGTCGAACCGGCCCTGCACGATCCAGCCCGGCGTCTTGCGGATCGCGCTGATGTTCCTGAGCAGCCAGCCGTCCTCCGGGAAGAAGCCCTGGTTGGCGAAGAAGTGGCACTCGATCCGGGCGAAGGCGATGGCGAAGTCGATCTCGTTGAACTTGGACGGTCGCGCCTCGGGCCCGCGGATCGAGATGGTGTCCCCCTCCCACTGGCTCCAGGCGGCGGCGGCCTGGGCCTGCACCCGGCGGTCCGGGTCGGTCAGCCGACGGTGGTAGGCGGCCACCATGTCGTCGCGCTCCTCGCGGGGGATCGGCGCGCAGAACTTGGCCCAGGCGTCGGGGAACAGCATGGAAGCCCCCTCCTGGTAGAACCAGCGCAGCTCGCGCTGGGTCAGCAGGAACACGCCGCGCAGGATCAGCCCCTCCACCCGCTCGGGGTGGGTGATGGCGTAGGCCAGCGCCAGGGTCGAGCCCCAGGAGCCGCCGAACACCGTCCATTTCTCGACGCCCAGGTGGACCCTGAGCCGCTCGATGTCCTCGATCAGCGACCAGGTGGTGTTGTCCTCGAGGCTGGCGTTCGGCCGCGACCGGCCGCAGCCGCGCTGGTCGAACAACGCCATGCGCCAGCGCCGGGGGTCGAAGAACCGCCGCATCGTCGGGTTGATCGCTCCGCCCGGGCCGCCGTGCAGGATGACGCAGGGCTTGCCGTCCCGCTTGCCGCACTCCTCGTAGAAGATCTCGTGCGGACCGCCCGTGGGCAGCCACCCGTAATTGAACGGGTCGTTTTCCGCGAAAAGCCCCCGCCGGTTCAGGGAGGAGGAGACGGCGGGTGCGGGCGTGTTGCGTTCCATTGCGGCCAGTCTAGCGCCAGAAGCGGCGGACAGGCCAGGGCGGCTTCACCTGAGCGCAAACCTCGTTAGAAGGACCCGATGACCGCCGCCGCAATAGACAGACCGAAGACGCCCTGGGGCACGGTGGTCATGCTGGGGGCGCTCTCCGGCTTTGCGCCCCTGTCGCTCGACCTCTACCTGCCCAGCCTGCCGATGATCGGCCGGGCGCTGCACGCCCCCGCCGGCCAGACCCAGACCACGGTGGCGGCCTTCATCTTCGGCATGGCGGTGGGTCAGCTGTTCTATGGGCCGGCGTCGGACAGGCTGGGGCGCCGTCCGCCGGTGATCGCCGGCGTGGTGATCTTCGTGGCGGCCTCCGTGCTGTGCGCCATGGCCACCGACATCCGCGTGCTGATCGCCGCCCGCTTCGTCCAGGCCCTGGGCGGCTGCGCGGGCGCGGTGGTGGCGCGGGCGATCGTGCGCGACCGGTTCGGCCCGGCCGAGACCGCCCGGATGCTGTCGCTGATGATGCTGATCATGGGCGTCGCCCCGATCCTGGCGCCGATGCTGGGCGGCTATCTGATCACGCTGTGGGGGTGGCGGTCCTGCTTCTGGGTCCTGACGGCGTTCGGCGTGGTGATGGGCATGGTGGCCCTGCTCCGCCTGCCGGAATCGCGATCGGCCGAGACGCTGGCCCGGGCCAGCGCCGAGAACCCGCTGCAGGCCTACCTGGTGCTGCTGCGGCACCGTCGGGTGCTGGGCTACGCCCTCTGCTCGGCCCTGAACGGATTGATCCTGTTCACCTACATATCCGCCGCCCCCGGCCTGATCATCGGCCAGTACGGGATCTCACCCGCCCATTTCGGCTGGGTGTTCGGGCTCAACGCCTCGGCGCTGATCGGCGCGAGCCAGTTGAACCGGCGTCTCCTGCGGCGGATGAGCGCCGACCAGGTGCTGCTCCGGGCCACCGCGGCGGCCACGGTGCTGGGCGCGCTGCTGGCGCTGGCCGCCATGACCGGCTTCGGCGGGCCGTGGACCTTCCTGCCGCTCCTGTTCGCGCTGCTGGGCAGCTTCGGCTTCATGCAGGGCAACGCCATGGCCGGCGCGCTGAACGCCGACCCGATGCGAAGCGGGGCGATCTCCTCGCTGCTGGGGGCGGCCTCGTTCATCATGGGCGCGCTGGGCGCGACGCTCGCCGGCGTCCTGGAGGACGGTACGCCCCGCCCCATGGCCTTGATCATATTCGCCGCCGGCGCGGGATCGGCCGTCGTGCTGCGTGCGCTGGCGCCGCCCGTCCGGGCTCAGGCCTGACCGGGATCGACGCCGCGCGCCGCCCAGGCCAGCACCGCCCAGCCGATCAGGAACAGGGCCCCGCCGGCCGGCGTCACCGCCCCCAGCCAGCGCGGCGCGCCCAGCGCCAGGGCGTAGAGCGAGCCGGAGAACAGCGCCACGCCGGACAGGAAGAAGGCTGGGGCGAACCGCGCCCGCCGCGCGCCTACCTGCATGAAGATGGCGCAGGCCAGGGTCGCCATGGCGTGCACGAAGCCGTACGTCGCCCCGGTGCGCAGCCACTCCTGGGCCTTGGGGTCCCGGACGCCGTGGGCCGCGAAGGCGCCCGCCGCCACGGCCACGAACCCGGCGGCGGCGGCCAGGGTCATCCAGTTGCGTCGCGTCCAGAACATCGGGCTGAAAGATCCGCCTTTGCCCCCGTGGCGCGGCGACCTTACCCTGCGGCGCAGATGCGGCAAGGCGCTGGCCATGGACCTGGGCGGCTCACGCCGACGAGGCGCCTCGTCGTCCGGGGCGAGGGCGTCAGATCACCGGGTCGAAGCCGCCGTCGAGCAGGTCGGCGATCGCCTCGGCGGCCTGCTCTGGCGTCATCCGGGTGGTGTCGATGTGCATCTCGGGGCGCTCCGGCGCCTCGTAGGGGGAATCGATGCCGGTGAAGTTCTTCAGCTCCCCCGCCCGGGCCTTCTTGTAGAGGCCCTTCACGTCGCGGGATTCTGCGACGCTGAGCGGCGTGTCCACGAACACCTCCATGAATTCCCCCTCGCCCAGCAGTTCGCGGGCCATCCGCCGTTCGGCGCGGAAGGGGGAGATGAAGGAGACCAGCACGATCAGGCCGGCGTCGACCATCAGCTTGGCCACCTCGGCGACCCTGCGGATGTTCTCGACCCGGTCGGCGTCGGTGAAGCCGAGGTCGCGGTTGAGGCCGTGGCGGACGTTGTCGCCGTCCAGGACGTAGGTGTGGCGGCCGTTGGCGTGCAGCCGCTTCTCCACCAGGTTGGCGATGGTGGACTTGCCCGAGCCGGAGAGGCCGGTGAGCCACACGACGCGGCCCTGCTGGCCCTTCTGCTGGGCGCGGGCGTCCCTGTTCACGGACAGCGCCTGCCAATGGATGTTCTGGCTGCGGCGCAGGGCGAAGTGCAGCATGCCGGCCCCGACCGTGCGGTTGGAGATGCGGTCGATGAGGATGAAGCCGCCCAGGTCGTGGTTCTCGACGTAGGCGTCGAAGGCGATCGCCGCGTCGAGGGAGAGGTTGCAGACGCCGATCTCGTTGAGCTCCAGCCGCTTGGCGGCCAGCCGCTCCAGGGTGTTCACGTTGATCTTGTACTTGGGCTCGGAGACACTGGCGCTCACGGTGCGGGCGCCGAGCTTCAGGAGGTAGGGCCGGCCCGGCAGCAGGGCCTCGTCGTCCATCCAGACGATGGTGGCCTCGAACTGGTCGGCGACGGGAGCCGGCGAGCTTGCCGCGGCCAGCACGTCGCCGCGGCTGACGTCCACTTCGTCGGCGAGGGTGACGGTGACGGACTGGCCGGCCACCGCCAGCTCCAGGTCGCCGTCCTGGGTGACGATGCGGGCGACCGCGCTCTCGCGCCCCGAAGGGAGCACCTTCAACCGGTCGCCGGGGCGCAGCATGCCCGAGGAGATGAAGCCGGAGAAGCCGCGAAAGTCGAGGTTGGGGCGGTTCACCCACTGCACCGGCATGCGGAACGGCTTGTCGCGCAACGCATCCTCGACCGGCAGGATCTCCAGCAGCGGCAGGAGGGCGGGGCCCTTGTACCAGGGGGCCGCGGCGCTGGGCTCGGTGATGTTGTCGCCGCGCAGGGCCGAGACCGGGATGGCGGTGAAATCGCCCAGGCCGATGCGTTCGGCGAAGGCGCCGTAGTCGGCGAGGATCTGCTCGAAGGTCTGCTGCGACCAGCCCACCAGGTCCATCTTGTTGATCGCCAGCACCACGTGGCGGATGCCCAGCAGGTTTACGAGGTAGCTGTGGCGCCGCGTCTGGGTGAGCACGCCCTTGCGCGCGTCGATCAGGATCACGGCGGCGTCGGCGGTGGACGCTCCGGTGACCATGTTGCGGGTGTACTGCTCGTGGCCGGGGGTGTCGGCGACGATGAACTTGCGCTTGTCGGTGGAGAAGAACCGGTAGGCGACGTCGATGGTGATGCCCTGCTCGCGCTCGGCGGCGAGGCCGTCGACCAGCAGGGCGAAGTCGATCTCATCGCCCTGGGTGCCGAGCTTCCTGGAATCCGCCTCCAGCGCCGCGAGCTGATCCTCGAAGATCATCTTGGAATCGTAGAGCAGGCGGCCGATCAGGGTCGACTTGCCGTCGTCCACCGAGCCGCAGGTGAGGAAGCGCAGCAGGCTCTTGTGCTCGTGGGCCTGGAGGTAGCCCTCGATGTCCTCTGCGATCATGTCGCTGACATGGGCCATCAGAAGTAGCCTTCCTGTTTCTTCTTCTCCATCGAGGCGGCCTGGTCGTGGTCGATCTTGCGGCCCTGCCGCTCCGAGGTGGTGGTGAGCAGCATCTCCTGGATGATCTCGGGCAGAGTGGCGGCGGTGGACTCCACCGCCCCGGTCAGCGGGTAGCAGCCCAGGGTGCGGAAGCGCACCGACTTCATCATCGGCGTTTCCCCCGGCTCCAGCGGCATGCGCTCGTCGTCGACCATGATCAGGGCGCCGTCGCGCTCCACCACCGGCCGCACCTGCGAGAAGTAGAGCGGGACGATGGGGATGTTCTGCAGGTGGATGTACTGCCAGATGTCGAGCTCGGTCCAATTGGAGATCGGAAAGGCGCGGAAGTTCTCCCCCTGGCCCTTGCGGGTGTTGTAGAGCTGCCAGAGCTCCGGCCGCTGGTTCTTGGGGTCCCAGCGGTGCTGGGCGGAGCGGAACGACAGGATGCGCTCCTTGGCGCGGCTTTTCTCCTCGTCGCGGCGGCCGCCGCCGAAGGCCGCGTCGAAGCCGTACTGGTCCAGCGCCTGCTTCAGCCCCTCGGTCTTCCAGATGTCGGTGTGCAGGGCCGAGCCGTGGTCGAACGGGTTGATGTTGCGGGCCACCGCCTCCGGGTTCTTGTGCACCAGGAGCTCGAAGCCCTGCTCCTGGGCCATGCGGTCGCGCATCTCGTACATGTCCCGGAACTTCCAGGTCGTGTCGACGTGCAGCAGCGGGAAGGGCAGGCGCGACGGATAGAAGGCCTTGGCGGCGAGGTGCAGCATCACCGCCGAGTCCTTGCCGATGGAATAGAGCATCACCGGCCGTTCGCACTCGGCGACGACCTCGCGAAAGATCTGGATGCTCTCGGCCTCCAGCCTTTGCAGGTGGGTAAGATCGGGCGCTGACAGGGCGCTGGTCCTGGACATGGGTGCGGGAGCTGGGGTGACGCGGACGTCCATACAGGGCCTTCCGACAACTAGAAAAAATCCGCCCGTCGCTATGCGGCGCGCGGAGGGGCCCTGGGCGTCACTTAGTCGACCCCCGCCGCCGACGCAAGCGCGCGGCGGGGCTGCGTCCGCGACGACGCGGGCGGTGCGAACAATTCCACCGGATTTCGCGATCGGCCGGGCCAACGATGTCCGAAAACCGCGAGACAGGGCGAGGCGCCGGGCCCATCTTCCAGCGCATGGACATGAACGCAGACGCCTTCTACCGCGCCTTCCAGACCCGGGACGCCCGGTTCGACGGGAAGGTCTTCGTGGGCGTGAAGACGACGGGGATCTATTGCCGGCCCATCTGCCCGGCGCGGACGCCCAAGCGCGGGAACGTGGAGTTCCACCTGTCGGCGGCGGCGGCGCAGGAGGCGGGGTTCCGGCCCTGCCTGCGGTGCCGGCCGGAATCCTCGCCGGACCTCGGGGCCTGGCGCGGCACCTCCAACACCGTCTCGCGCGCGCTGGCGATGATCGAGGCCGGCGCCCTGGATGGGGGCGACGTGGATGGGCTGGCGGCCCGGCTGGGCGTGGGAGAGCGGCAGCTTCGGCGGCTGTTCCGCCAGCACCTGGGCGCCTCGCCGGTGGCGGTGGCCCAGACCCGCCGGGTGCTGCTGGCCAAGCAACTGATCCACGAGACGCTGCTGCCGATGGCCGAGGTGGCGATGGCCTCCGGCTTCGGCAGCGTACGGCGGTTCAACGAGACCTTCCAGCAGCTGTTCGGCCGCCCGCCCGCGGAGCTGCGCCGCCAGGGCGGACTGGCGAGCGCCGCCGAGACCGGCGGGGTGACGCTGAAGCTGCCTTACCGGCCGCCCTACGACTGGGCGGCCATGGTCGCCTTCCTCACGGCGCGGGCGATCCCGGGCGTCGAGACGGTAGGCGCGGAGCGTTACGCCCGCACCCTCCGCATCGACGGCGAGCGGGGCGTGGTGGTGGTGCGGCCGGGGGAGGGCGACTTCCTGCGGGTGACGGCGCACTTCACCAACCTGCACGCCCTGCCAGGCGTGATCGCGCGGGTGCGCGGGGTGTTCGACCTGGCGGTCGACCCGGAGGTGATCGGGGCGCACCTGTCGAAGGATCCGGCGCTGGCCGGGCGGGTGGCGGCCAGGCCCGGCCTGCGGGCGCCTGGCGCCTGGGACGGTTTCGAACTGGCGGTGCGCGCGGTGCTGGGCCAGCAGATCACGGTGAGCGCGGCGCGCAACCTGGCGGGCAAGCTGGCCGCGGCGTTCGGCGAGCGGTCGGACGAGCCGGCCGCCGCAGCGCTCGGCTTGACCCATATGTTCCCGGGGCCGGAGCGGCTGGCGGGTGAGGACATCGCGGCCCTGGGCATGCCCCGGGCGCGGGGGACGGCGCTGTCGACCCTGGCGACGGCCGCTGTCGCGGACCCCGCCTTGTTCGGGGTGCGGCGCAGCCTCGAGGAGGCGATCGCGCACCTGCGCGCCCTGCCGGGGATCGGCGAATGGACCGCACAATACATCGCGCTGCGCGAACTGCGCGAGCCCGACGCCTTCCCGCATGCGGACGTGGGGCTGATGCGGGCGCTGGCCGGCGCCGACGGCCAGCGCCCAACGCCGGCGGAGCTGCTGCTGCGCGCCGAGCGCTGGCGCCCGTGGCGGGCCTATGCGGCGCAACACCTGTGGGCCTCCGAGCCTGCATCCAAAAAGGACCGAGCCGATGTCTCCCAAGCCGCCTGAACGCCTGGCGCTCGAAACGATCCCGACCGCGGTGGGCGATGCGCTGATCGTCACCGACCAGGCCGGCGTGCTGCGCGCTTTCAACTGGGTGGAGTACGAGCCGATGCTGCGCCGCCAGCTCGCGGCGCACTATGGCGAGCTGCCGTCGGCGGCCGGCGGTGTCCCGGCCCATGTGCGCCGGGCGTTCGAGGCCTATTTCGCAGGCGATCTCCAGGCCCTCGAGACCTTGCCCTGGGCGACCGGGGGCACGGCGTTCCAGCGTGCGGTCTGGGCGGCGCTGCGCACCATCCCGGCCGGCGGGACGGTGAGCTACGCGGGCCTGGCGGCGCGGATCGGCAGGCCCGCCGCCATGCGGGCCGTGGGGCTGGCGAACGGCCGCAACCCAATCTCGGTGATGCTGCCCTGCCACCGGGTGATCGGCGCGGCCGGCGACCTGACGGGCTACGGCGGCGGGCTCGCGCGCAAGCGCTGGCTGCTGCGGCACGAGGGGGCGGCGTTCAAGGACGCCGCCTGAACCAAGTCCGGCCCGGCGCGGTACATGACCAAAATTTCACGATCGCCGGCGTCGCGGCACGGCGGCGCTTGACATATAGAAGACTGGCGCAAATGCACTTCGGAGTCGGGAGAGATCCGATGACGACCTTCACCGAGCTGGTGGCCGCCGTGGTCGTGCATTCCTCCGCAGCCGCCTATTCGCACTTCGGCGTGACGCTGGAGCCGATGCAGATCGAGCACCCGGTTCCGGTGGAGCGCACGGTGGCCCGCACGGCGCCCAAGAAGGTCACCAAGGTCTCTGACCGCCCCGGCGGCCGCGCCCGGTTCGTGAGAGCGTAGACGGCGACGTCGTCCGTCTTGCCGCCGACAATCAGCTTCAGCACACTGAATTGACCGGATGATCGATTGCGTCCTGGGTCATCGCGGTTATTCCATTGCGCAGTCAGACATATGATCGAGGTGACGCCGATGACCGGGCGGGCGTCTGGGACTTGCGATCGGGAAGACCGCTGCAAGGACCGCGTATGAAGATAAGGAAGCGGCAACGGCCGGCGGTGTTCGGCAGCCTCGCGGATCAGGTCCCGATTCAGCCGACGGGGGGAGGACCGGGCCCTGAACCGACCACGGAGCGAATCGCCGAGACCTTCGCGCCGCCGCCGAAGTTCGCCGCCGCGCCGGAGCTTCAACCCCAGCCCGAACCGGCGATGGCCCCGCCGCCGGCGTCCTCCGAAATGACCCGTCGGCCGCACCGCTCTCCCGCGCGCCGACCGGAGCCGACCTACGCGCCGCCGGTGGAGGCCGACGAGCTTCCGCCGGCCTGGCCGATCTATTTCTCCGCCTTGGTGGTCTCGGTGCTGTGGGTATGCGGGCCGATCGCCTTTGCGGTGGGCTATCGCGGCGACGTGGTCCCGTTCCATGACGACATCTTCGCACTGGCGGTGTTCGCGCTGCTGGCGATCGGGCCCGCGGCCTTCGTCTGGATCGCCGCCTACGTGCTCCGGCAGGGCCAGCGCCTGGGCGCGGAGACGCGGCGGGCCAGGCAGCTGGCCGACGAACTGACCTCGCCGGCGCTGGCGGCGGCGGCGCGCACCGGCGACGTGGTGATGGGGATCCGCGAGGAGATCGTCCGGGCGGGCGAGGCGGCCGAGGAGGCGCGCGACACTCTGCTGGCGCTGCGCGAGGCCTTGGCCCTGGAGACCGAGCGGCTGCAGGACGCGGCGGCGACCTCGGTGCGGTCGGCCCAGAGCCTGGCCACGACGCTGGGCCTGGAGCGCACGGAGATGGGCGTGCTGGCCCATAGCCTGGACAAGCAGGCGGTGCGGGTCTCCGACGTGATCAGCCAGCAGGCGCGGATGGTGGCCGAGGCCTCCGATCTGGCGCAGACCCAGCTTCGTGAGGCCGAGGCGGCGCTGGCGGCGCGGGCCGCAGACCTGACGGCGGCGGCGGCCGAGGCCAGCGACGCGGCGCGCACCGCGGGTGAGGACCTGAACCGGCATGTGGTGCGACTGGAGACCGCGGGGCTCAGCGTGGCCGACCAGATTCGCACCGTGGAGGGCGGCCTGGGGGCGCACCGCACGGCGTTGATGAGCCTGTCCGAGGCCTTGCGGGCCGACCATGAGGGCTTCGCCGCCGAAGCTGAGACCCATGCGGCGCAGCTCGGCGAATTCATCAGCCAGGCGCGGCTGTCCGCCGTGGAGATGGGCGACCGGGCGCTGAAGGGCGGCGAAACCCTGCGGGCGATGGTGGCCGATGCGGCCGAGCAGTTCCGCGAGCTGGCGCAGGCGTCCACCGCCGAGCGCGACCAGTTCGGCCAGTCGGCGTCCAACGCCCTGGGCCAGGTGTCCGACGCCGCCGCCCTGGAGCGGGCGCGGCTGGAAAACCAGACCCGGGCGGCGATCGACAGCCTGACCCGCGCGGCGGAGGAGACGCGGGCGGCGGCGGCGGCCCACGCGGAAGCGGCGCGCCACCACGTGGACCAGCTTTCGGAAGTGGCGTTCACCGCCGGCCAGAAGGCGAACCAGGCGTTCGAGGCCAGGCTGGACGAGGCCCGCCGGCTGATCGAGCAATCGGCCCAGATGATCGACCAGGCCGGCGCCACCACGGCCCAGAAGCTGGAGGACGGCGCGGCGGCGGCGCGCTCGGCGCTGGAGGAGCTGCAGCGCATGCTGGGCGACGTGGAGGCGCGCACGGCGTCCCTCCCGGCCACCGCGCGCGGGCAGGCGGAGCAGGTGCGGGCCGCCGTGGCCGGCAGCATGGACGAGTTGATGCAGCAGGCCCGCCGCGCCGCGTCCGAGACCCAGGCCATCGACGACGCCTTCCAGGGCCGGGTGCGGCGCAATTACGAGATGCTGAGCGAGGCCGTGCGCGTGATGGGCTCGGTGGCGGCGGCGGGCGGCGTGCAGCCCGCCCCGGCGCCCGCGCCCACCTGGGAAGCCCCGCCGCGGCCGCCGCCGGAGCCTGCACCGCCGCCGCGGGTCGAGGCGCTCGCGCCTGAGCCTGCGCCGGCTGAGAAGCCGGACCAACGGCCACGGCTGCGGCTGACGCCCACCGCCACCGACGAGGAGTTCTCCAGCATCTTCGAGGCCAGCGGCGGCAAGCTGCCGGAGGACGCGCCGGACGGCGACGGCTGGACCTGGAAGGACCTGCTGTCGTCCATCGACGAGGCGGAGGGCGGCGACCCGGTCAAGCTGGAGCAGACCCTGGTCCGCCAAGTCACCGAGATGGGCATCGACCCGGTGGCGCTGTTGCCGCGGGCGAAGATCGACGAGATCGCCGCCGTCGTGCAGATGCGCGACACCGAGGGCGCGCGGGAGGTGGTGCGGATGCTGGCGCCGGCAGCCAACCGGCGGGTTTCGCGGCGCCTGTTCACCGACGAGAAGCTGAAGCGCCAGACGCTGACCTTCCTCACCCGCTACCGGAGCCTGCTCGAGGAGGCGGCGCAACGGGACCACGGCGGCTTCGAGGTGGCGGAGATGCTGAACACCGACGCCGGCCGCACCTATCTGGTGCTGGAGGCGGCGGCGGGCGACCTGTCTTAAGAGCTCATCAGCGGAAGGCCGCAGGGCTTGGCGCGCAGAGATCTCACCGTCCGCACGGAACGCTGGCCCATCGCCGGCGGCTTCCGCATCGCCCGCGGCGCCAAGACGGAGGCCGAGGTTGTGGTCGTCGCGATCTCCGAGGACGGGGCCCTGGGGCGCGGAGAGTCCACGCCTTACGCCCGCTACGGCGAAACCACCGCCGGCGTGCTGGTGGAGATCGACGGGGCGCGGGCGGCGCTGGAGGCGGGGGCCTCTCGCGAAGCGCTGCAAGGCCTTCTGCCGGCGGGCGCGGCGCGCAATGCGCTGGACTGCGCCCTGTGGGACCTGGAGGCCAAGCGGTCGGGAACGCCGGCCTGGCGGGCGGCGGGGCTTTCCGGCCTGGAGCCGGTGATGACGCTCTACACGCTCAGCCTCGATACGCCGGAGGCCATGGGCCGGGCCGCGGCGAACAGCCGGCGCTCGCTGCTGAAGCTGAAGATCGACGGGACCCGCGACGTGGAGCGGGTTGCGGCGGTGCGGGCGGCGGTCCCCGGGGCGCGGCTGGTGGTGGACGCCAACGAGGCCCTGAGCCTGAGCGGGCTGAAGGCGCTGGCGCCCGCCCTGAAGGACCTGGGGGTGGAGCTGATCGAACAGCCGCTGCCGGCGGCGGAAGACGCGGTGCTGGAGGGTTACGACTGCCCGGTGACGCTCTGCGCCGACGAGAGCCTGCACAGCATGGCCGAGCTGGACGCCTGCGCGCGGCGCTATGGCTGCATCAACGTCAAGCTGGACAAGGCCGGCGGGCTGACCGAGGCGCTGGCGCTGGCGGCGGCGGCGCGGTCGCGTGGGCTGGCGGTGATGGCCGGCTGCATGGTGGCGACCTCGCTGTCCATAGCACCGGCGATGCTGCTGGCGCAGGGCGCGGAGTTCGTGGACCTGGACGGGGCGTTGCTGCTGGTGCGGGACCGCAAGCCGGGGCTGGCGGTCCACGGCTCGCGGCTGCAGCCGCCGGGGCCGGACCTCTGGGGTTGACGTGGTGGAGCGGCGTTCCGATGTCGATCGCGAAGTTGTCCGGAGCCGCACGCTCCGCGGGACGTTGCGAGACCATGGTCGCCACCCGCGATAGAGCCCATCAATCCTGGCGTAGAGCGGAGCGCATCAAGCGGCTCTCGGATCGGCTGATCAGCTTCGGGCCATTCGGCTTGGGCCTCGACGGCATGCTGGCCTGGATCCCGGGCGCCAACGTGGTCTACAGCGTCGCCGCCGGCGGCCTGCTGATCTACGAGGGGATCAAGGCGGCGGCGTCGGTGGCGACCCTGGCGCGGATGGGCCTCTATCTGCTGGCTGACTCGGCCACATCCGAGATCCCGATCGTCGGCTGGGCGGTGGACACCGTCTTTCCGGGCCATCTGCTGGCGGCGAAGGCGCTGCAGCGAGACATCGAGGCGCGGTACGGGCCGGCGGACGCCGTGGCCGAGCGGCCGGGCGCACAGCCGGGCGACGACGCGCGGCCGGTCAGCGGGACGGCGACGGTGCGGTAGCGAGGTCGAAAGCTGCCTCCGCGATGAGGCCCGGCTTCGCACCGCAAATGCCCTGTTGCCGGCGGAAACTTCCATTTAACGCAGAGGCGGCGGTCTGGCCGAAAACTAAGCGATATTGAACTCGGGCCGACCGTACCGTCGAAGCCGGCGCGCTCCTTTCACTTGGCTGCGTCAACGGAAGGCAGGATCGTCGCGCTCGGGAATTCCGAGCTTGGCCTGAACAGGTGGTCGCAAGGAAGCATTCCTTCGGGAAAGTCCTCCGGCAGAATTTCGCCGGTGGCGAGCCCCGCGAGGAATTCTGTGAGGTCGCGATCGAATGTTTCGAACTTTTGGAGACCTCGACCCCACACCACGACGCGCCAGTTCTCAGGGGGACCATGCGGAAGCCAGAAGAGGTAATCGCCGAAATCGGTCTTGCCGAAGACAATGAGCCCGCCCGGGTTCGGCCACAACGGATAGGCCAGTCCTTCGTCATCGAGCAAAGCCTTCTGAACCGCGTGGACTTCGGCCTCGAACCGCACGTGAGGACTTCGGCATGCCGGGACATGAATTCCGAGGAACTCCATGAACTCGCCCTCGTCGTAGATCCGAACGAAGTCCTTGTAATCCTGAGGCAGGGCTGTGCCGAGTTCGGCTTCGATCGGCTCCCTGGCAACTGAACGCCTCGCAAGGCGCAGCCGGCGGCGGGACAACCTTGATGAGCGTCTCGATGGTCATCTGCGACGCCCCGCAGGATTTTGGACGATGCGCGCGGCAGGCGCCCTCCGTGAGCCATGGGCTGTCAAGAGGATCGCCGACGGCGGCAGAACGCCGCTCTCGTACAGCGGCGTCGCGGAATACCCGACGACCTCGCCCGCACGCACCCTGCGCGCCACCCCATTCTCAAAGCTGCTCATCTGCGGCGAGTTGGCCCCGTTGTGCGTAAGCGTGACGAGGTTCCGCATGTCGCTACCCGAACAGCCGAGCTGCCGTTCCTGAAGATGACCCCTGGCCTCGTTATACTTCCTGCCGTGGCCTTGCCAGCCTGGCGGAGTCAGCCGCCGATTCGCCCTTGTCCCGGAGCCGAGCATGGGCGCCGTCAGCGTGGCGGCTATGCCCGTCGCCTGCCCGTTCGGTTTCAGATCTCCGTACCTGGTGTTGGGCCGCGGCAGCGGCAGCGTCGGCGGAGCAGGTTGTCCCTGTGGCCGCACTGCTGGGCCACGGACCGAAGCGATGCGAGGCGCGGCTCCCAACGTCGCCACGTCAGCCAACCCGCCCCCGATGAGCGCTCCGTCACGCGCCCGTGGGGATGCGTTGGCCAGCGTGGCAAGGTCGTAGGCGAGCACCCCAAACGGATGATCCGCGATGAACAAGGCGCGATTGATGGTCTGCCGCCGCTCAGCGAGTTCGGCCGGCGAAACTGGAGGATCGTCGATCGGAACCAGGACGTTCGCGCGCCCATTGTCGATTTCTCTGTAGGTTACCGACCACATCGTCATCGGAAAGGAGGGCGTGGAGATTTCGCTCCTCCAAGTCCCTTTCGGAGATGATGCCGAATTGGCCACAAAACCTCGGGGTACCCGCTTTCGCGGGAGTGGGCGGTGTTGGGGCGTGGTTAGGCCTGAGCCGACCTCCCTTTGGGTTACTGCGCGGCGTCGAGCTGGGCGTAGCCAAGGGCTTCGTTGAGGCGCTCGATCACCTCGATGGCCGCCTCCGGCACCACCGCGCCGGGCGGGAAGATGGCGGCGACGCCGGCCTCGCGCAGGGCGGGGTAATCCTCCGGCGGGATGACGCCGCCCACCACCACGAGGATGTCCGCGCGGCCAAGCTTGGCCAGCTCCACCTTCAGCTCCGGGACCAGGGTCAGGTGGCCGGCGGCCAGCGAGCTCGCGCCCACCGCGTGGACGTTGGCGGCGACTGCCTGGGCGGCGGCCTCGGCCGGGGTCTCGAAGAGGTTGCCGATCTCGACGTCGAACCCCAGGTCGGCGAAGCCGGAGGCGATCACCTTCTGGCCGCGGTCGTGGCCGTCCTGGCCCATCTTGGCCACCAGGATGCGCGGCTTGCGGCCGTCAGCCTGGGCGAAGGCCTCCGCCATGGCCTTGGCGCGGTCGCTGGCGGCGGTGGGGCCGGCCTCGCGCAGATAGACGCCCTTCACCGCGTCGGCGCGGGCCTTGTGGCGGCCGAAGGCGTTCTCGAGGGCCAGTGAGATCTCGCCGACGGTGGCGTGGGCGCGGGCCGCCTCGACCGAAAGCTCCAGCAGGTTGCCCTTGCCGCGGGCGCCGCTGGTGAGCGCTTCCAGCGTCCTGGCCACGGCGGCGGGGTCGCGCTCGGCCTTGAGACGCTTCAGCTTTTCCAGCTGGCGCTCGCGTACGGCGCTGTTGTCGACCTTGAGCACCGGGAGCTCATCGGGCGTGTCAGGGCGGAAGCTGTTGACGCCGATGACGGCCTGGCGGCCGGAGTCGATGCGCGCCTGGGTGCGGGCGGCGGCCTCCTCGATACGGCGCTTGGGCAGGCCGTTCTCGATGGCGCGGGCCATGCCGCCCAGGGCTTCGACCTCCTCGATGTGGGTCAGCGCCCGCGTCGCCAGATCGGCGGTCAGGCGCTCAACATAGTAAGAGCCGCCCCAGGGGTCGATGACCCGGGTCTGGCCGGTCTCCATTTGCAGAAACAGCTGGGTGTTGCGTGCGATGCGGGCGGAGAAATCCGTAGGCAGAGCAAGGGCTTCGTCGAGGGAGTTCGTGTGCAGGCTCTGGGTCTGGCCACCCACCGCGGCGGCGGCCTCGACATAGGTGCGGGCGACGTTGTTGTAGACGTCCTGGGCCGCCAGGCTCCAGCCGCTGGTCTGGGTGTGGGCGCGCAGCGAGATGGAGCGCGGGTCCTTAGGCTGGAACTTCTCGGTCAGCAGCCTGGCCCACAGCAGGCGCGCGGCGCGTTGCTTGGCGATCTCCATGAAGGCGTTCATGCCGGCGCACCAGAAGAACGACAGGCGTGGCGCGAAGGCATCCACGTCGAGGCCGGCCGCGATGCCGGCGCGGACATAATCGACGCCGTCGGCCAGGGTGTAGGCCAGCTCCAGGTCCAGCGTCGCTCCGGCTTCCTGCATATGGTAGCCGGAGATCGAGATGGAGTTGAACTTCGGCATCTCGCGGGAGGTGTAGGCGAAGATGTCCGAGACGATCCGCAGAGAGGGCTCCGGCGGATAGATGTAGGTGTTCCGGACCAGGAACTCCTTGAGGATGTCGTTCTGGATGGTGCCGGACAGCTTGGCGTGCGGCACGCCCTGCTCCTCGCCGGCGGCGATGTAGAGGGCCAGGATCGGCAGGACCGCCCCGTTCATGGTCATCGACACGCTCATCTTGTCGAGCGGGATGCCGTCGAAGAGCGTCCGCATGTCGAAGATGGAGTCGATGGCGACGCCCGCCATGCCGACGTCGCCGGCCACGCGGGGGTGGTCGGAATCGTAGCCGCGGTGGGTGGCCAGGTCGAAGGCGATGGAAAGGCCCATCTGACCGGCCGCCAGGTTGCGGCGGTAGAAGGCGTTGGAGTCCTCCGCTGTGGAGAAGCCGGCGTACTGGCGCAGGGTCCACGGGTTGGTCCGGTACATGGTCGAATAGGGACCGCGCAGGAAGGGCGCGAGCCCGGGGTAGCCGCCCAGGGTGTCGAGGCTGGCGACGTCGGCGGGGCCATAGGCCGCCTTGACCACGACGCCCTCCGGCGTCTCCCAGGGCGCATCGGGCAGGGGTGCGGCGGGGACGGCGGCGGCGTCGAAGGGCAGGGCGGCGAAGTCGGGGAAGCTGGTCATGCGCGGCCCTCATAGGGCTCGGAGAGGCGGATCGGAACCAGCGGCGGGCACTGCCCGTCCGGGCCGGGGAGGCCCACGTCGGGGGCGTCCACGGGACGGATGTCCGGGCGTTCGACGTCCAGGTCATGCGCAGCGGTGGGCGGGAAGGCGGTGACCCCGACGATCTTCGGCGGGCCGGCCTGGGCGCGGGCCTCGACGGCCGCACGGACGGCGTCGGCGACCAGGCCGCTGGCGAGGGCGGCGACGATTCCGTCGCGGAGTTCGATGGCCTGGAAGTCGGCCCAGGCGGCGCGGGCGAAGGCGTCGGTGAGCGCCTCGACATAGCCGGCGCCGGCGGCGGGATCGACCACGCGACCCAGGTGGGCCTCGGCCATCAGCACCAGCTGGGTGTTGCGGCTCTGGCGGCGGGCGAAGGCGGTAGGCAGGCCGAGCGCGTCGGTGAAGTTCCCGAGCACGATGGCGTCGGCCCCGCCGATGGCCGCGCCGAAGCCGGCGGCGGTGAGGCGCAGCATGTTGGTCCAGGCATCCTCGGCGGCCAGCATGCGGTGCGACGAGCGGGCTTCGATGCGTGGGGCGGAATTCACGCCGCAGGCGCTGGTGAGCCGGCCCCAGAGGACGCGGGCGGCGCGGAGCTTGGCGATGGTCAGGAAGTGGTCGGCGTCGGCGGCGAGGCCGAGGCTGATGCGGCCGAAGGCCTCCTGCATGGACAGGCCCGCGCGGACAAGGGCCTTGGCGTAGGCGAGCGCGCTGGACAGGGCGAAGGCGAGTTCGGCCGCCTCGCCGCCGCCGGCCTCGTGCACCACCCGGCCCGAGGCGAGGAAGAGGTTCGCGGCGGGATAGGCTGCGACCAGACGGGCGGCGGTGGCCGCCGCGGAGATCAGGTGGGCCTCGATGGGCCCCGGGCTCGATCCTGCCTCGGCGAAGGCGCTCAGGGGGTCGAGGTTCGGGGCGAGCCTGGCGCCGGGAGAGGCCTTGGCGGCGGCGTCCAGCCAGTGGGCGGCCTTGGGGCCCAGGAAGCCGGCGTCGAGGGCGACCGGGGCGAGTTCCAGCACCACGCCCTGGAGGACACGGACCAGCGCGTCGGCCGAGCCCACGGCGACGCCGTTCCGGCCGGTCGGGTCGATCCTGACGACCAGGGACGCCGCGCCGCCCTCGAGGTCGCGCAGCGCGTCGGCGTTGGCGCGGGCGGGATCGGGGTGGGCGACCAGGGTGCGCAGGTCCCACGGTCGTCCGGGGTCGTGGGGGCGCGGGACGAAGGCCGCGGGCCGGGCGCCCTGCGCGGGGTAGAGCGGGGCGATGGGCAGCCCCTCGACGGTCGTCAAGGTCAGGGACTCGAAGGGCGCGCCCTTGAGGCCCTTGGCGACCAAGGCGCGCCAGGCGGTTTCGTCGACGGGCGGGAAGAGTTCGGCAAGGTGCAGCAGATCGACCATCGCCCGGCAAATGGGCCGGCGACGCGGCGCGCGTCAAGTCGCCGTAGGGGAAGTTCGGCCCCCGGACGCTGCGGGCTCTCATCCGATCCGAGCTTGAGCCCCTTGTCCTGAGCATGGGTTGGCGACATGGGCGGGATGATCCGCTTGTAGATCCCGATGCACGAGAATTCGATTTCTTTCGTATTAAAGACGGCCTCTGCCAGTTCCTGTCGTTGGAGTTTGAGGATGGGGAAAATCCGCAAATAGCTGTGACATATTCAGTATGGATTGGAATCCAACTGCGGATCAAGCAAGTCATAGATGGAGAATTCTGGGAGCGGGTTCCATCTATACCGTTTTGGAAGCGCTTTCTGGGCCTCGAAAAGGGGCCCCCATCGCCGGAGGATCCCGTGGGCGCGACCATAGAGAAGGCGCGTGGACACCTTGACGCCGTGAATACCTTTCTCAACGGCGGCGAGCGCCACCCGCACATTCAGGTAAGCGGCTTCGCTAGCGACACCTGGCCAACGGTCCCGAAGGACGATGACGATCCGCATCTGGCTTGACCTTTGTCAGGCCGCGTCAGCTGTCGGCTTCGGTCACCAGGAGGCGACCGTTCATTTCGTCGCCGGCGTTGGCGGGGAGCCGGATGTAGTAGGCAAGCGAAACGAAGGTGATCAGGCCGATGATCACGAACGCCGGGGCGATGGCGTCCACCGTGATCCGGGTCTCGCCGCGCAGCTGCATGGTCGCGTGAAGCAGCAGGGCGGCGAGGCCCACGCCCACCGACTGGACGACCTGCTGGGACATGCTGGCCATGGTGGAGGCGCGGCTCATGCGCGGCTGGTCGATGTCGGCGTAGGACAGGCCGTTGAGGCTGGTGAACTGCAGAGACCGGAAGAAGCCTCCGGCCAGCAGCACCAGCATGATCGTCCATTGGGGCATTGAGGGCTGGAACAGGGCGTAGGCGACGAACAGGCTGCTGGTGATGAAGCCGTTGACGATCAACACCCGGCGGAAACCGAAACGGCGCAGGATGGGGGGCGCCACGGTCTTCATCACCAGGCCGCCCGCGGCGCTGATGAAGGTGAGGAGGCCCGCCCGGAACGGCGACAGGCCGAAGCCGATCTGGAAAAGCATAGCCAGCAGGAAGGGGCTGGCGCCCAACGCGATCCGCATGAAGCCGCCACCCATCACCGCGGCGTTGAAGGTGGGCAGGCGGAACAGCGAGAGGTCGACAACGGCGTTGGGGGTGCGCCGCGCATGGCGGCCGTAGAGCCAGAGGCTGACCGCGCCCACGATGAAGAGGGCGGCGACGGCGGCCGGCGGCAGCGCGTCTCGCCCCAGGTTCTCGAAGCCGAAGATCAGGCCGGCGAGGCCGACGCCGGTGAGGATCACTCCCCGCCAGTCCAAGGGTGGGACCCCCTGTTCCTCAACGTTCGGTACATGGCGCAGAACCAGGACCACGCCGATGACGGCGATCGGCAGGTTCATGAAGAAGATCCAGCGCCAGTCCCAGAAGGTGACGATGGCGCCGCCGACCACGGGGCCCAGGACCGGCCCGAGCAGCGCCGGCATGGTGAGGACGGACATGGCGCCCACCAGCTCATCCTTGGGCGTGGTGCGCAGGAGCACGAGCCGGCCCACCGGTACCATCATGGCGCTGGCCACGCCCTGGAGGATCCGCGCGGACAACAGCGCCCACAGCGAGGTGGCGAAGCCGCACATGGCGGAGCTGAGCGCATAGAGGACCATGGCCAGGACGAGGATTCGCCGCGCGCCGAATTTGTCGGCCGCCCAGCCGCTGACCGGCAGGAACACCGCCGAAGACAGCAGATAAAGGGTGACCGCGAGGTTCAGCCGGAGCGGATCCTCATGCAGGGCGTGGGCGATCACCGGCAGGGCGTTGAACAGCACCGTGGCGCTCAGGCTCTGCATCAGCAGCGCGGAGCCGATGATGGCGGGGACCAGCCAGCCGCGGACGGCGCGGTCGCTCTCCGCGCGCTCCAGGGCGACAATCCCGGAATTGGCGAGCCGGCTCATGAACCGACCGCCAGGAGTTGCAGCAGAGGGTTGCAGGCGTCGGCCACTTGCGCGCGGGCTTCGGGCGAAAGGCGGGCGAGGCGCGCAGCCAGCCAGTCGTTGCGGCGACGGCGGATGGCCTCGATCTGCCGCAGGCCCGCAGGCGTGACGATCAGGCCCGAGCGGCGGCCGTCCGCCGCATCTTCCATGCGGCGGACCCAGCCGGCGGCGGCCAACCGCTTGACGTGGCCGCTCATGGTGGGGCGGGAGATCTGCTCCTCGTCCGCCAGGTCGCAGACGCCGATGCCGGGTACGGTCCTGATCCGCGCCAGCAGCATGGAGTCGAGCGCGGAGAGACCAGCCTTCTGGCCCTCCTGCCGCAGGCGGCGCGATAGCCGCAGCAGAGCGGGCCGCAGAGCTTCGGCGAGGTCGATCATGTCCTGCGGGCGGGCGGCGAGTGTGGTGGCGGTCATCCGAAGCAGCATGAGATAGTTAGGTTGACAAACTATCTACAATCGCGCGGGACGCTCGTCAAGGTCGATGGTCGCCCGGAAGCTAGCGAAGGCGCCGAACGCTGAAGGTTCCTGCGGGGGTGGGTGCGAGGGGAGGCTGGGCGTCGGCGGGGCCCAGCCAGGCGGCCCACTGGTCGCGGGGCAGGATGACGATCTGCCGGTCGTGGTAGGGCGCCACGTCGGGGCCGGGCTCAATAGTGAGCATCGTGAAACGGTCGTCGCGTGCAAGGCCCGCGATGCAGAAGAGTTCCCGGTCGGGGACGCTGAACCGCCACTTGGACTTGGGCGCCTTGGCGCCGGTGAATTCATAGAAGCCGTCGGCGGGGATCAGGCAGCGGCCGACCGGGAAGCGACGGCCTTCGGAACGGAAGTTGATGACCGGGCCGCCCCTGGACCGCGGAAAGCCCCAGCGGAGCTGCTGCAGGACGGCGCCGTTGTCACCGCCGAGGACCACCGGGGCTGGATCGGTGGGGCGGATCGAATCGCGCGGCTCGAGGTTCGGCGCGCCGCCTATCCAGGCGAGCGGCAGCTTGAGGGTGCTGAACGCCTCGGCCAGTTGATCGAGGGACTGACGGAAGCTGTACTCGTTGCACATGGGATCCCCCCGCCGACGGCGTGGAGGGAAGGAGGCTACAAGGCCGGGGCGATTTCGGCGAGCCTGCGGGGGTCCGGTTCGGGCTCCACATGGACGTCGACCTCAACGTCCATGCCCTCATAGGCCGAGGCGGGGCCGGACCAGGTTCCGTGCAGGGGCAGAGCCTGGCGGGGGTCGCGAGCGACGGCGACGCGAATCAGGTCGGCGTTGCCGACGATGCCGTTGGTGGGGTCGAACTCCACCCAGCCGCAGCTCGGCAGGTAGACGCGGACCCAGGCGTGGGTGTGGCCGCCGCCGCGGCGAACCCGGTCGCCGCGCCCAGCCGAAGGCGAATAGATGTAGCCGGAGACGAACCGGGCGGCGAGGCCGAGGGAGCGGACGGCCTCGATCATCAGCATGGCGAGGTCGCGGCAGCTGCCGGTTCGGAGCTCCAGGGTCTCGATCGGCGTCTGCGGGCCGCCGCGCAGACGTACGCCGTAGGTGAACTCCTCGCGGATCGCCCGGGTCATCTCGGCCAGCAGGCCCAACACCCGGGTCGGGCGGCCGGCGTGGGTGAAACGCCGGGCCCAGGCTTCCAGGGCGCCATCGGGATCGGGATGCTGACGCTCGATGGAGCGCAGGAGGTCGGGCATGTCCTCGACGCTATAGGCGAAGGGATAGCGGACCGAGGCGTCGATCTCGTCGTCCGTGTCCGTGGCCAGGGGCGAGGGGGTGTGTTCGAGCCGCACGACGCTTTCGAAGGCGAGCTCGCGGCTGCGCTCGGCGAACCTGGCGACGGCCACGCAATTGCCGAACACATCCTGCACATACCGCAACTCGGCGGGTTCCGGACCGATCGCCAGCCGTGACTCCAGGAGTCGCTGGTCGTAGCTCTCCTGCGGCCGGAACATGATGCGGTGTTCGCCGAAGAACACCGGTTCCCGGTAGCGGTAACGCGTCAGGTGGCGGACGGAGAGAATCGGCATGACAAGTGAAGTTACGCCGAAGGCGGCAACCGGATTCACGCGCCTTCTCGTCGCAGGCGATCCGGAGCCGGCGATTGTCGCCAATTTGGACGGGTGCGGACCGTTTGTGATCGTTTGTGATCACGCCGGACGCGCCGTCCCGCAAACGCTGGGGACGCTGGGCCTCCCGGCCGAGGCGTTCGAGCGGCACATCGCCTGGGACATCGGGGCCGGCGAGGTCGGCCTGCGACTGGGGCGGGCCCTGGACGCGCCTGTGGTCCAGCAGCGCTATTCGCGCCTGGTGATCGATTGCAACCGCGCGCCGGAGCGGGCGGACGCCATCGTGGCGGTGTCGGACGGAACGGAGATTCCGGCCAATGCGGCGTTGAGCCCCGCCGCCGCGGCCGTGCGGGTCGCCGAGGTGCACGCGCCCTACCACCGGCGGATCGCCGAGGTGCTGGACGCCCGGGCGGCGGCGGGGCTTTCCACCGTCGTGGTGGCGATCCACAGCTTCACGCCGTGGATGAACGGCGTCTCGCGGCCGTGGGCGTACGGGGTGCTGCACCTGGGGGATTCGCCACTGTCCGCCGCCATGCTGGCGGAACTTGCCAGCGAACCTGGCCTGGCGGTGGGCGACAACGAGCCTTACGCCATGGACGGCGTCGACTACACCGTGCCGGCGCACGCCATCGCCCGGGGGCTGGACTACCTCGAGCTTGAGATCCGGCAGGACCTGATCGCGGATGAGGCCGGCCAGGCCGCGGCGGCGGCCCGATTGGCGCGGCTGGTCACCCGGGCGGCGGCGCGCATCTCCGGCTAGCTAGAAGCGGAAGCCGTGGCGGCGGACGCGCAAGTTGTTCTGCACGTGGGGCACGCCGCGCAGTTCGGCCAGATCCTCGGCGCGGCGCTTGTCCTGGCGGTCACGGACGGCGCCGTTGAGGGTGACCTCGGCGCGGTCGACCACGACCTCGATGTCGGAGGCGTCCAGGCCGCGCTCATTGGCGAGACGCTGGCTGACCACCGCCCAGATCACCCGGTCCGACGGCGCGCCACGGGGACGGCGCCGGTCGTCGCCATAGGCGTCGGGCCGCCGGCCGAACCAGGAGGAGACTTCCTCGCCGGCCCGGTCCATCCAGGAGCGGCGCTCGACGGGGCCGTCCTCCGGGCGGGGGCCGGCGGCGGCGTCGCGGGCCTCCGCTTCCGTATAGGGGCCGCGATCATAAGCGTCGCGGTCGTCGGCGAAGCGGCGGTAGCCGCGGCGGCGGGCGGGATCGTAACCATAGTCTTCGCCGTAATCGGCCTGGCCGAAGTCGTCTCGCTCAGGCATGGCGTCCGCGATGCGATAGCCGGTGCGATGGACGGGGTCATAGCCATAGTCGCGGCTGTAGTCGGCCTGTCCGTCGTCCGGCGAAGGGGAATCGTAGCGACGGCGGGGCGCTTCGCGGTCCAGGTCGTCGCGAAGGGGGCGCCCCCGGATGTCTCGGTCTCTCATGGCGCATGCCTTTCCAGGGCGGGAACAACTCGGCTCGCCTGCTCAACAGGCGCCATGGGGTTCTTGTTCCGCTTCGCCTTCGCCATGGATACGCAGCGCGCGCCGGGCCGCCCGGGCGGCGGCCAGCAGGGCGCGGCCTTGCGCATCGAACATATCGGCCGCCCCGCGGCAGACGGACGCCGATCCCTCGAAGTCGCGGGAGACCGCAGCGCGAGCGGATTCGCCGGCGAAATGCGCCGCCTCCGCCGCCTGCTGCGCCCGGCTGACGGCGGCCAGAAACCGGCCCGTGGCCGAGGCGCGCCATGCTTGCAGCTTCCGCAGGCGGGCCTGGGCCGCAGCCTCGAGCTGATCTTCGGAGCGCGTCCGCGGCGGCTGAAGGGCGAGTCCCGACCAGCAGACGCCGCGATGACGGTCGACCTCCTGCCGCCAGGCCCGCACGCCCGTCGCGTCGCGGCGTCGCTCATCATCCAGCAGATCGAGCCAATCCAGGTTCATGCACGAACTGTATGTTATATACTTAATAAGTGCAACCAGAATGTGCGCCATCTCAGCCGGCCAAGCGGATCACCTTGCGGGCCTGGAAAGGCGGGATGATCGCGGTGATGTGCGCGGCCCACCGAAGCCTGGCGTCCTGGCGGGTGGAGCCGGCGAGGCTCTCAAGGTCGTAGCGACCCGGCATGGACCCGCGCAGCAGGCGCTTGACCAGCACCTCGTCGGTGTCGAGCTCGACGACGACCACGTGGCCCAGCATGTCGGGCGTAGGCGGGGTGCGTTGGTCTTCGAAATAGATCAGGGCGCCGTCGTCGGCGACGCCGCGCATGGAGTGGCCGACCACGCGCAGGGCGACCGCGCGGTCGGTTCCGCCAGGGGGGACGGGGGCCATATCGCCGTCTTCCTGCCCGTTGGCAAGCAGGACGGAGCCCTCCGGGTTCGCGCCGACCCGGCCGATGATGCGGACCAGGCCCGCCTCGGCGCCCGCGTGCATCGGGCCCGCGGCGTCGTACAGCCACTCGGGGCGCACGTCGAAGGCGGCGGCGTACTCCTTAGCCTTACGGTAGGAGAAGGGGGCGTTGCCGTTCTCGTTGGAGGCGTAGGTGTTGCGGTTCCAGCCGAAGGCGTCCGCGGCTGACGCAGCCGTCTCATAGCCTTTCTCCGTGCGGGCGAGGCGCAGGCGCTGGGATCGCTCATCCATGTTCATGCAGCCTTAGATAGCGTTGGACCTGTACCTAGAATACAGGTTTTCGTTGCGCAACCACTGTATCTAACATACAGTCCGCGCATGACCAGCGCATCCGAAACATTCGGCTCCATCGAGTCCGCGTACGCCGCCTTGCGCAGAGGCGGCGCACCACCGGGCGTTGTCCGAACTCAGCTCGCCTTGCCTGCGCCGACCGCGGCGCGGCTGGAGGCGGTGTTCCGGATGCGGGCGGCGCGCGGCGGCGGGGAGGCGCAGCCGAAGTTCGCCAGGCATGCAGCTCATGCCGCCGCGGTGATGGCGCAGGGTGGGTTCCCCAGCCTGACCGAGCGGCGGGTCGGAAGATCGAGCATGCGGGTCGGCCTTCCGCTTATCTGGCCGACGGCCGAGACGACGACCAGGGTGCGCACATGAGCCTGAGCGGCGAAGGGGCGGCGTCGATGGTGGCGAGCGCGCTCAGCCGTCGCGCCGCACCGGTGCGGGCGGAATTCCTGCGCGAACTCCTGGCCTATGCGGCGGCCGGGCTGGCGGTGATCGAGACGCCGCCGGCGGCGGCCGAGGCGCTCTACCGGCTGGCCGACGCCGTGGTCGAGCACGGTCCGCCCTGAGAGCGGCGCGAACGGTTCAACACGACATCTCAGGAGAGGCGGATGAGAGGCAGGCTGGATCTGGCGCGGCGCGAACGCGAGCGTCTGCAGATGCTGGAGAGGCGGGCGGCCGAACGGACCGAACATCTCGCCATCGCGGAAGGTGTCGCCGAGACCGTGGGCCTTTCCCGCGCGCGGGGCAGTGCGATCGAAGCGCCCCAGCCGGCCCCCGGACGGCGGGAAGGACACTATCGCCGGCAGCCCGGCCTGGAATGGCTGACCCGCAAGGGCCGGCTCAGCGCCGCGCAGCGGGCGGCGGGCGAACGCTATGGTGCCTGCTACCGGCGGGCCAAGGTGGAGGGATCGATTCCTTCGACCCTGAACATCAAGCCGCGGACCAGCGCGCCGGGCGGGGCGCCGCTGTCGGCGATCCTGTCGCATGCGGAAGGCACGGCGCAGGCCGCGGCGCGCCTCGTGATCCTGCGCGGACGGCTGTCACGCCAACGGGACCTGGTGGCCGCCTGCGACCAGGTCTGCGGTGAGGAGCTGACCCCGCGCGAGGCGGCGGCGGGGGAGCGCGAGGCGGGCCGTCTGGAGGCGGTGCTGCTGGTGGCGCTGGATATCCTGGCGAGCGAGGCATAATGTTCTCCATTTGTTCTTGACTTCGCGCGGAATTATGAGATGATTTTGACATCGGTGGGATTTGCGTCTGTGGCGCAGCGCGCACCTCGAAAGGCCGGCCCCTGAGGGCGGCCGTCCGTGTCTTAGAGCTCTTGTCAGCCTGGCGGGCCTTGCAGCCCTGCGAGCGCCTTCGGGCGCCGCGACCAGGCTGGGTGAAGACGGCGACGCCCGTCTGCGACGCCGTTCCTCCGCCTGCCGCCTCCCCCGGGCGGACTGGCGCGGCGCCCGGCGCCTCTTCGCCGCAAGCTCGAGACCCCGACACGAGGACGCGCCGCCCAGGCCCCCCGCGCCCGGCTCCGGATACGACAACGCCTCTCGTGGGGCGTGGAGCGGGCGCGGGGGTGTTCCCGCTGCGACCCGATGCCGATGGAGACGCCCGTGCCGGCCCGCAGACCCAGCAAGACCGGCGAGGCGTTCGACGTTCGAGAGGCCGCGAAGGCCCTGGGCGACCTCGCCGTGGAGACGCTGGGCCAGATCATGCGCGGTGACGGCAGCGACGCGGCCAAGCTGGGCGCGGCGCGCGAGGTGCTGGACCGCGCCTATGGCAAGGCCCGGGCCGCCGACGAGGCGGCCGCCGAGCCGGTGACCGTGGTGATCCGGCGGTTCGGTGACGACGAGGCGGCGGATTGAGCGGCGAAGCGCCTGACAAGCCGCCGCGGCGCCGCAAGTTAGAGCTGCCCGCCGGCTGGGTTCCGCGATCCTACCAGCTGCCGCTCTGGCGCTACCTGCAGGATGGCGGCCTGCGCGCCGACGTGGCCGCCCACCGGCGATGGGGCAAGGACGAGGTGGCGCTGAACTGGGCGGCGGTGGCGGCCCAGTCGAAGGTGGGGAGCTATTGGCACCTGCTGCCGGAGGCTTCGCAGGCCAGGAAGGCGATCTGGGACGCCGTCAACCCGCACACGGGGCGTCGGCGGATCGACGAGGCGTTCCCGAGATCACTGCGGGCGTCCACCCGGGACGCGGACATGATAATCCGCTTCACCAACGGCTCGACCTGGCAGGTGTGCGGCTCGGACAATTACAACAGCCTGGTGGGATCGCCGCCAGTGGGGGTGGTGTTCTCCGAGTGGGCCTTGGCCAAGCCGGATTGCTGGACCTACATCCGGCCGATCCTGGCGGAGAACGGCGGCTGGGCGGTCTTCCTGTGGACGCCGCGGGGCCGCAACCACGCGGCGCGGGCGTTCGAGGCGCGCAGCCTGGATCCCAGCTGGCTCGCCTGGCGCTCGGCGGCGACGGAGACGGATGTGTTCACGCCGGAGCAACTCGCGCGCGAGCGGGCGGAGCTGATCGCCGAGACCGGATCGGCCGAGGAGGGCGAGGCCCGCTTCGCCAGCGAATACCTGGTGGACTTCGACGCCGCTGCGCCCGGCGCCTATTACGCGAGCCTGCTGGCCGAGGCGCAGCGGGACAGGCGGATCGGGCGCGTACCCTATGACCCGGCGCTGAAGGTCGACACCGCCTGGGACCTGGGCGTCGACGACTACACGGCCATCTGGTTCCTCCAGCAGGTCGGCCGCGAGGTGCGGGCCATCGACTATTTCGAGACCTGCGGCGAGGGGCTGCAGGCCATCGCCCGGGCGGCCATCGGGACCAGGCCCTACCATTACGGGACCCACTACCTGCCGCACGACGTGATGGTGCGCGAGCTGGGGGCGGCGGGACGCTCGCGGTTCGAGACCCTGGGCGGCCTGGGCCTCAGGCCCATCCACGTGGGGACGGCCGCGGACCCGGAGGAGCGCATCAACGCGGCGCGGCTGACGATCCCGGTGACCTGGTTCGACGCCGAGCGCTGCGCCCTGGGCCTCGACCGCCTGCGCGCCTACCGCAAGCGCTGGAGCGGGGCCACCCGCAGCTACGCCGGGCCGTTGCACGACGCCGCGAGCCACGGCGCGGACGCCTTCGGCGAGTTCGCGGTGAACAGGCGGGGGGCGGGGACGCCGCAAGCGGCGCGCGCGGGGCGGGGCGGGCGGAGTTGGATGGGGTAAGGACCGACCTTCGCCGCGTGACGTGCGAAAGGATTCCCATACTATCGGACAACGGGAAAGGGCCCGCAACTCGCCGCACAGGTTGATCGGGGACGGGCACCGAACTGACGGCGCGCGCCAGGCTTGTCGAGGTGCAGTTGTTCTGATTATGTTCTTCCCCTGAGGGGGGCGGCGACGGTGGGCGGGGGAGGAATGATTCGAGCACTTATGACGGCCGGGCTGTTGGGGTGCAGCGGCGCGGCGCAGGCGGCGGGGTGTGCGGACCTGTTCAAGTTCGAGCCTGAAGGGCGGCTCGCCGTGGCCGACGTGGCGCGGCTGGGCAAGATGGTGTCGATCGAAGGCGCCGGCGATCGTTCGATCATCGCCTGGACGTTCGAACCCGCCGATCGCCCGGCAAAAGGCGCGTGGCGTGGGCTGGTGGTGGTGGCGGCGACGGGATCAGACCTCGGCACGCCGGTGGCGGGCGGCGTCCTGTGGACCAGCTCGGAGGCGTCGTTCGGGACGATGCCGGCGGTGCTGAGCCGGACGAGGGACGGCGTGAAGCTGGTGGTCGCGCCGCGGACGCGAATGAGCGGTTGTCCGCGGGGCTTCGTGGCCTTCCTGGGCGACGACGGGATGTTCGAGGCTGGCGGCGCGAAGCTGGGAGCGTTGCGGTGGTGAGGGCGACGGCGATCCTGGTCGTGGCCCTGGCGTTGTCCGGGTGCGGGCGCAGCGGCGGAGAGGCGAAGACGGCGGGGGTTCGCCCAGTATCGACCTACCCGCAGTGCCGCCAGTATTTCAAGGTCGATCCGGCCGGGACGCTGGGGGTGGCTGAGCTGCTGAAGCTCGCCGCCGAGCGCCAGTACAGCGATCCGGGAACGCCTCCCGACCATCTGGTCGGCGGCGCGCTGGTGTTTCGCAACTTCGACAGCGAGGTGGCGCCCATCGACCATGACCGGACGGGTCTGGGCGTAGTCTACGCCCTGAACGGGCGCGCTGGCTCGCCTGCGGTGGGCGCGGTGGTTTGGGTCGACTCCCGGGTTGGATTTCCGACCGGCGGCGGGGCGCAGTTCGAGCGGAAAGCGGACGGCGTTTACCTGACCCTCACGCCCGAGGAGGCGCCGCCGCCCGACCCCCAGAGCGGACCGTGGTGCCGGGGCGGCTACGTCTTCAAGCTCGACAACGGCGGGGCGCTCCACGCAGACGGGTTGAGGATCGGGGCGCTTAACTAGACGCGGCCGACGTTCCGCTGTTCGCCAGCCTTCGCAATCGCGGGCTCGCCTGAAAGGCGAGGCGGATTTTCTGCGCGCTGTTGGCCTTTCCAGGACCCAACAAACAATGAGGAAGACCGATGTCTCCGGATGCTGATGCAAATCGTCGGCGCTCTTGGCTCGACGACCCCGAACACCTGCTCTCAAACCTTCGAAGCGCGGCGGATGCGGTCATCCAGCGGGCAGTCGCCTCCGGCATAGGTTTTTTGCGGAACGATCGTCCCGATCTCGACAGGTTGCGAGGCGCGGCGCCGGCGAGCGGCGGACGCCTGGATTACGTCGCTGATTTGAGCGACCCAGCCATGGCCTCCGCCCTGACAACGCGCGCCGGCCGCGACGGCTATGCGTACATCGACGAGTATCCGGCGACAAATCTGGGCGTGCGGACATCGTACGAGCAGTTGCGATCAGGCGTCCGCGATCTCGTCGCGGGCAGGCCGGTTGATGCCAGCGCCCTGGGGCCGCACGTCAGCTACGTCAACGACGATCCGGGGGCGCCCAGTTCCCGGCAGCCGGTGACGGCAAGCACGGCCGGCATGGTCGCGGCCGCGATCCTCGACGCCGGCCTGACATCCGCAAACATCAACAGCACCACCGGCGGCATGCACCAGAAGGGCAGCAATCACTACAAGGGACGAGCGATGGATATCAATCGCGTCGATGGACTTCCCGTGGGCGGGAAGGGCGCGTCGAACACCGATCCAGCCGCCACCGCCGCCTACACGTCGCTTCAGAACGCGCTGCGCCGGCAACCCAATATCCGCGAGAACTTCGGACCAGCCTTCCAAGAGAAGACAGCGCGGTTCGGCTTCGCGCCAACCCCGGTTCCCTCCCTGCGGGCGAGCCATCAAAATCACGTCCACGCCGGCGGTCAGCGCTGATCTTGCCGAACGGCCGCGCCTTCACCGGCTCCGACAGGGGCTGAGCGTCCCAAACGACCGAACGCCTTGACCTTCGCCACCGTCCCGGCGGCGGAGCGGGAGACCCCATGACTGATGATATCCTGAAGGAAGCCCGCGAGGCCTTCGAGCTTTCGGCCGACCATGAGGCGGAGAACCGGCGCGAGGCGCTGGACGACCTGCGCTTTGCCCGGCTGGGCGAGCAGTGGCCGGAACAGGTGCGGCGCGACCGGGAACTGGACGGGCGGCCCTGCCTGACCATCAACCGGCTGCCGGCCTTCATCCGTCAGGTGGTCAACGATGCGCGGCAGAACAAGCCGGCCATCGTCTGCCACCCCGTGGACGGGGCGGCCGACCCGCAGACGGCGGAGATCTTCAACGGCCTGATCCGCCACATCGAGCAGTCGAGCGACGCGGAGGTGGCCTATGACACCGCGCTGGATTTCGCGGTCACCGGCGGCTTCGGCTACTTCCGCATCAACACTCGCTACACCCGCGACGACGCCTTCGAGCAGGACATCGCCATCGAGCGGGTGGCGAACCCGTTCTCGATCTACGGCGATCCGAATTCGACCGCGGCGGACTCCTCGGACTGGAACACGGCCTTTGTGGTCGACAGCCTGCCGAAGGCGGCGTTCGAAGCGCGCTGGAAGGGGGCCGACGCCGTGGACTGGGCGGCGGACGCCTATGCGGGGCTGAACGGGCCATGGCTCGACGGCGACCAGGTGATGGTCGCCGAGTACTGGCGGCGCGAGCCGGTGAAGCGGACCATCGTGGCGCTGTCCGACGGCCAGGTGGTGGAGCTCGACGCCTACCGCAAGGAGAAGGCGCTGTTCGACGCCCTGGGGGTGAGCGTGGTGGGCCGGCCGCGCGAGGCGGCCAGCCAGAAGGTGACCCAGCGGATCATGACCGGCGCCGAGGTGCTGGAGACGGTGGAGTGGGCCGGGCGGTTCATTCCCATCGTGCCGGTCTACGGCGAGGAGCTGCACGTGGACGGCCGCCGGCGGCTGCGCGGCCTGGTGCGCGACGCCAAGGATCCGCAGCGGATGTTCAACTACTGGCGGACCACCACGACGGAACTGGTGGCGCTGGCGCCCAAGGCGCCGTTCATCGGCCGCAGGGGGGCGTTCGACACCGACGCGGCCAAGTGGGCGAGTGCGAATGTGCAGACCCACGCCTACCTGGAGTACGACGGCGCGGAGCCGCCGCAGCGCCAGCCGTTCGCGGGCGTGCCGGCCGGGGCCATCCACGAGGCCCTGAACGCCGCCGACGACATGAAGGCGATCATGGGCCTGCACGACGCCAGCCTGGGCGCGCGCTCCAACGAGACGTCTGGCCGGGCGATCATGGCGCGGCAGCGGGAGGGAGACGTCTCCACCTTCCACTACATCGACAACCTGGCGCGTGCGATCCGCCACGCCGGGCGGATCCTTATCGACCTGATCCCCAAGGTCTATGCGACGCCCCGGGTGGTGCGGGTGCTGGGCCCCGGCGGGGAGGCCGGGCTCGTGCCGGTGAACCAGAAGGTGCAGACCAAGGCCCCGGACGCCGACGGGCGGGCGCGGGCGATCGAGCGGATCTACGACCTATCGGCCGGGCGCTATGACCTGACGGTGCGCTCCGGCCCTTCGTTCACCAGCCGGCGGGAGGAGGCGGCGACCCAGATGATCGAGCTGATCCGCGCCTATCCGCCGGCGGCGCCGCTGATCGGCGACCTGCTGGCCAAGAACCTCGACTGGCCGGGCGCCGACGAGGTCGCCCGGCGGCTGGGGGCGCTCCTACCGCAGCAAGTGCGCGGGCCCGCACCGGAGATACAGCAGGCCCAGGCGCAGATGGGCCAGATGGGCCAGGCGCTGCAGGCCGCCAAGGCGCGCATCGCGGCGCTGGAGCAGGACCGCAGCCACCAGGCGCGGAAGCTGGAGATCGACGCCTTCGAGGCGCAGACCAACCGGATGAAGGTGGCGGGGAGGCATCGCCGGATGCTTCCGCGCCTTGAGCAAGGTGCACGGCTGCCCGCCAAGATCGAGGCGGCCCAGCGGATCAGCAAACAGGAGTACATCCTTCACGCGGGCCACCACAGTGACGAGGGCGACGCGCTCAGGCACGCGGAGTGGTCACGCCGAACCGCGGATGTCGCCGGCCCGGTTTTCACGAAGATGGCGGGCTGGGAACACGAAATCCAGGGCGTGCTGCCGCAGGTGGGGTTGGGGCCACAAGGCGTCAGACTCGCGCCGGGACAGCCGCTGGGAGAAGCCGCGATGGACCTGCGGAACAACCCCGAGGGGGTGCGCGCCTCGAGGGAGAGGCGGCCAATCGATCGTTCCAGGCTCCAGACGGCGCCCGGATCAAAGCTGGTCAGCCCTGTGGGCAAACCCCAGCCATGCGCACGACGCCCGACGGGTAAAGATGGCGTCATGGCGGACGAAGCAAGACTGGAAGCACGCTCGAAGTGGCGAATCTGGCCGGTCCTGGCCGTGATCGTTCCCGGTCTGCTGATCAGCGCCGCCGTGCTGTTTTGGCCCCGCGTGGGCCAGTACACTGTCGTCCTCTTGGGCGCCGACATTTATGCGCATGGGGGCGCTCGATATTTCTGAAGTCGGGCGGCCACGTTATCTACCCTCAGACCTGTACGGATGTCTGTGACGATGCGGTGGTGGAGATCTACCCCACCGGCTCATATGGTATCGACGTTGTTGTCGAAGATCAGCAATGCATGTTGTGTGAAAACGTTTATACCGACTATGGAGCGACGCCGACTGACGTCGTCGGCGGCCGAGGCAAGCTGCAGCTCAAGACAGAATTTCGCTGAAAGCCCCCCACCCGCGGCGGATCAGCACATAATGTTCCTATTTTGTTCTTGACATTCCCGGGCGTTATTATACTTGCCGTACCCACCCGGCGTGATAAGGTAGCTCCTATAAGGAGTTACCCAGATGTCGGTTCTCAGCGCCCCGCACTTCCACAACGAGAAAGCCGCCTACGCCTACGTTGAGGCGCGCGTCTGGCCGGAAGGCCCCGTCTGCCCGCATTGCGGCGGCTTCGAGCGCATCAGTCTCATGGGCGGCAAGTCCACCCGGATCGGCGCGTACAAGTGCTACCAGTGCCGCAAGCCCTTCACCGTGAAGGTCGGGACCATCTTCGAAGCCTCGCACGTGCCGCTGCGGTTCTGGCTGCAGGCCATGTTCCTCATGGCGTCGTCCAAGAAAGGCATCAGCTCTAACCAACTGCACCGCACCTTGGGCGTGACCCTCAAGACCGCCTGGTTCATGTCGCACCGCATCCGCGAAGCCATGCGCGACGGCGAATTGGCGCCCTTCGGCCATGGCGGCGGCACCGTCGAGGCGGACGAGACCTTCATCGGAACCGATCCTGACGAGCCCAAGGCCAAGCGCGGCGGGAACCACAAGATGAAGGTGCTGAGCCTGATCGACCGCGAGACCGGCCGCGCCAAGTCCACTGTTCTGGATTTCATCAGCGCCAAGGCGATCGGCGAGATCGTTGTCGCCAACCTGTCCAAGGAAGCGATCCTGATGACCGATGAGGCTCGCCATTACGTGAAGCTCGGCAAGGGCTTCGCGGGCCACGGCCACACCAACCACGGCGCCGGCGAGTACGTCTCCCGCTTCAATCCGCAGGTCCACACCAACACTGTTGAGGGCTTCTTCTCCATCTTCAAGCGCGGCATGCGCGGCGTGTACCAGCACTGCGGCAAGCGCCACCTTCACCGCTATCTGGCGGAATTTGACTTCCGATATTCCAACCGCGGCGCGCTGGGGATCGGCGACGTGCCGCGGGCCGATACCCTGCTGGCCGGTGTGGTCGGCAAGCGGCTCACCTATCGAACAGCTCGTGGGCAAGCGTGAGAAGCGGGAGCCTCCAAAGCGCCGAAAAGGGCGGCAACGATGGCGTACCAAGCCTCACCGATGAGGCGAGTTGAATGGATCTAACCCCCACTGATAGGGGTTGTTGCTTTGTAAAGGACGGTCAGGCAACCTATATAGGAGGGACCTGAGACCAACCCGACCATGGCCACGATTACAATCCAAGTGAACGCCACCCTGCAGTGGTTCGCGAAGCGCGCGGACCGTTCGGGCAGGCTCATCGCCGTCTGCGACCCACTCGGCATCGCCATTGAGGCGGACTCCGAAGACGAACTCCGCTCGCTCATGGAAGAGTCGACCGAGTTGCTCTTCAAGGACCTCATCGAAGATGACGAGTTCGACCAGTTCCTCCGCGACCGCGGCTGGACCGCGAGCAACGGCCACCAAATTGGGACAGAAGAAGTGAATTTCCGCGTACCCATGGAGCTTGTGCTCGGCGCATCTTCGCGTGGTACCGAACACCGCCCTCGTTAATGCCATCCGGTCAAAGGGGTTTTCTTACAAGACCCGAAGCGACCGGATGGAGATCTATAAGCAGAGCGGCACCACGAAACGCATTTTCATTCGGCGACATCGCAACCACGACCCTGAGTATGCCTCCACAATCCTGCGGCAGGCGGGCTTCGCGGAAGGCGAGATTATCAAGTTCCTAGCCGTGTACGACCAGAGGAACTGAGCCATGCCAGTCAAGACGCCCAAACGGCCCCATGAAGACGAGGCGCAGAGCCGCCGGTTCATCGAAACCGCAAAGGCGCTAGAGGCCGATGGCGACCTAAGCCTCACCGAAGGCGAAAAGGCGTTTGAGCGGCTGTTGGAGCGGGCCATACCCCCCAAAGAGAAGGGGCGCAGCGGCTAAGCTGCGCCCCGATCTGACGGCTCCGACAGCTTGTTATCGCCAGCGGAGCCCGCTGCCCACACACGGGTCGGCAGTCTCAAGCCCGATGCCGAGGCAGAGCGGGAGCTTTTAGCTAGGATCTTTTAGGTGCTCTGTCAAGTGTTTAAGGTTTAGGGCGCAAAGTACGGCGCGCTGAATCCCACGTAGATTCGTCGCAGATATAAGAGCGTTATAGTAAACGCGGTTGCCGTATCGGTCTCTGCCCATCCTGAATGGTGAAAGACGATGATGACCTACTGTGGCAAGCATATCAGATTTGGCCCAACACTCTTCTGAATCGAAAGGTTCGGGCAGCATTGGGCTTAGTCTAAGCTTAAAGTGATAATCTTGAACGTGGTCTGGTTGAGAAGTGCTGAGCGGGACGACCGTGCACAGGCCCTCACGACGCCTGAGTCTCGGCGTAATGACAACCACGGGGCGCCGCTTCACCATTTCGGGCTCCTTGAAGCCCGGCTCATAGTCACAAGCGAGGATCGCGCCGGGATTAGGGTGAAAGCTAAGCGCCATTGTCCCGCTGCATAACGGAGTCGGACCGAAGTTCCTACGACGCCGCTAAACCCCGCCCCGCTATCCCAGCAGTTCCGCGGCGGTGGGAACCCCTTCACCGTCCTCGTTGAACACATCGACTTGTTTCATCATGTGCTGGTTGACGGCCTGAAGAATATGGTTCGCCTCGTGTGGCTGATAGACGTTCTCAGCGTGCATGGTGGCGTTGCGCCATGGGTTCTTGATGGCGTCTAGGGTTGTGTAAAGCGCCTCGACCTTGCACCCCTCAGAGCCGGGCATCCTCAGTTTGGCCGGGTACTTGGCGTCCATTGCGTCCTTGATGGCCTTTAGGACCGTGCCCCAGTTTCGCTCGGCTGGCTTGGTGGGGTCGGGGATCTCCAAGAATGCCGCCAGCGCGCGGATAGAGACCTCTAGCGCGCGCATCGCGTGATACGCGCTGGCCGTCGCCCGGCCCAGAGCGAGGCACTTCGCGGCCTCCTCCAAATCGAACATAATCGAGGGGTACCGGTCCGAGATTTGCTGGCCGAACAATTCGGCCCCGGGCCTGAGGTACATGCTCTCCTGATCGTTGAGAACAAACAGCCTAACCAAGCCCAGCTCATCCCTCAGACGGGAGTCGATGTCTTGCAGGGCTTCGCCCATCTGCACCCAAGTGTAGTGTTCGTTATTCTCTAAGTTATCTCTAAGGCGCGTCGCCGAAATTCGCGCCGCGCGGGCATAGAGTTGGTTGGTTGCCTCGATCATACCCTCTATCGCGGCGAGCAATGGCTGGCGGTGAGCCATATCAATGGATACTTTCCATATCTCCTGATCGTTAGACTGCTGCATGTAGGTGTGCATGCGTCGCAATTCCTGCACCGCGTGCATGAAGGACTGACCGTTGATTTCAAGCACGTCCAACAGGCTCCGCCAGCCCGAAAGGCTTACGGGCGCGTTCATCCTAACGCCTCACCCGCCAGAGTCGAGCGGATTGGGTACGCGAAGTATAATAACGCCCATTCCCGCGGGAATTTGAGAGACTTCGTGCGTCGTAGGGGATTGCGTCCGCGGCTTGCAGCGTAGCGCGCAGCCATTCCCCGGAGTGACGTTCCCGATCCCTATTCGCCTGTCGCGCGCCGCCTCTGCGGCATCGCAGGCCTGACTCCAGAGGACAGCATGGAAGATGAAGACGCGACCGCGTTCGACGCGGCGGGCGCTCAGCCGGGCGCGGGCGATATGGTGCAGGTGGAGCATGAGGGGGAGGTCTATGAGGTCCCCGCGGCGCTACAGAACGCCTTCCTGGCCCAGACCGACTACGCGCAGAAGATGCAGGCGCTGTCGGGTCACGCCCGCGAGCTCGACACCCGCCACCATGCGTTGGGCCGGGCGGCGGAGCTGGCCGAGCAGGCGCTGGCGGACCGCGCGCAGTTGCACGTGCTCGATCTGCATCTCGCGACCTATCAGGGCGTGGATTGGAACGGCCTGGCCGCCGAGGATCCCCAGCGCGCCGAACTGCTCTGGCGGCAGTTCCAGGAGACGCAGGCCGTGCGCGCCGAGTTCGCGCAGGTGGTCGCCCATTCGCACGACCGCCGCCGCCTCGATGCAGAGCGGGAGAAGGCTCAGCAGTTCGCCAGCGCCGGTCAGGTTCTGGCCCGCGAAATCGAGGGCTGGTCGCCGGACGTGGCCAACAAGCTGGTGGAGTACGCCGCGGCCTTCGGCGTGACCCTTGACGAACTGCGCGAGGTAGCCGACCCGCGTCTCTGGCGCATCCTGCACCGCGCCCAGCAGGGCGACGAGGCGGCCCAGCGCCAAGCGACGGCGGACTCTACGGCGCAGATCCAGGCCGTGCGACCGGCGGTGACCGTGACCGGCGCGGCGGCGGGCTCAGGCGGCGTGCGCGACGAACTGGGCGCCGCGGAATGGATGCGCCGGCGCAACGCGCAGGTGACGAGAGGATAGGGGCACCGCCGGCGTTTAGCGCCAGCTTCGAACCCTCACATAGGCGACGATCAAGGCGGAAACGGCCAAGGCCGAAGCGATCGGTCCGCCGATGTAGACAAGGCGCGGTTCCTCGGCCGCCGCCGCAACCGCATGGGTGAACACGAGCGATGGCGGCAATCCGAAGATGATGAGCGGCACGGTGATCTGCCCGATCGGTCTATCCGCGCCTTCGCCCCGAAAGCGCTTAAAGGCCAGATAGATGTGGAAGATCGCCGAAAGCCAGTATGCGATCACAAAAGCCCGGATCGAAAATATTCCATCTTCTATATTGCTTTCGTTCCAGGCCCAGAGTGGACCAACTATACCAATAAATAAAAATAGGGTTGCACCCCGACAGAGCGGCCAGGGTATATTTTCACTCCAATGATCTGGTTCTGTGTCTCGAATCTCATATTTTGGGGGCTGTTTTTGCAAGTCAGTTGCCATTTCATCGTGTCTGAACGCCGCCTAGATCCGGAGATTTCATCGCATGGACAGTCAATGGGAGCGTGACGCTCGCGCCAGGGCGGCTCGCGTAACCCAGGACAATGCTCGCGCCGGCGTTCCTGGAGGATCGCAGGGATTGGCTTCGGTGCGGCTGCCCAATGGCGATACGGTCCAAGACTATGTTCCCGGCTCTTTGATGGGAAGTATTGAGGAGGGGACGAAACAAGCCGGCAAGTTCATTTTGCAGAACGGGCCCAAGGCGTCACGCTGGGTGGCTTACGGCGGGAAGGGCATGCTTAAGGCGCCTAGTTTGGTGCTCGACGCCGCAGAATTCCATAACGCTAAGAACAAAGCTAGAACTGGAAGCGGCATAGCCGGAGGAATGGTTGGATCTGCAATCGGCGCGGGACTTGGAGCGTTTACCGCTCCCGTCACAGGTCCCGTCGGCGCCATCGCCGGCGCCGCTGTGGGGAACGCGGTCGGCGAGTACCTGGGCAAACAAGCCTATGATCATCGCGATGAGATCGTCCAAGGACTGAGATCCGCCGCCGACGACCTGACCAGGCGCAACGCACAGGTCATGACGACAGGCTGGGGCGGGGCTCAGGTCGACCAGGGCGTCCGCCAGGCGGTGTTCGGACCGCGGTTCTGACGATCGCCGATCCACCGGTGCGAGACCACGCATCCGCATCTTCCCGAGCCGCCTACTAAGGCGATCTGGATGGCGCAGCCGGCGCGACCGCGCCGAGCCATTGCGACCTGAAAAAGCGAATTTTTTCAAAGTATACGAAGTGCGAACGCGGCGTGCAGGGCACGGCGTGATTCGCCGTACCGATCATTCAACAGAGGACTTGAAAGGCTTATGGCCAATACGATTCTGACCGCCACGGCGGTGACGCGCGAAGCTTTGCGCGTGCTGCATCAAAAGCTGAACTTCGTAGGCTCGATCACCCGGGAATACGACGACAGCTTCGCGCGCAAGGGCGCTAAGGTGGGCGACACCCTGAAGGTACGGCTGCCGAACCAGTACGTGGTGCGATCCGGCGCTACGCTGGCGGCGCAGGACACCACCGAGCAGAGCGTCGACCTGAAGGTGCAGACCCAGAAGGGGGTGGACCTCAACTTCACCTCGGTCGACCTGACCATGTCGTTGGACGACTTCTCCGAGCGGGTGATCGAGCCGGCGATGAGCGTGCTGGCCGCTACCATCGAGGCGGACGCCATGACCATGTACCGCGACGTCTACAACCAAGTGAACAACCAGGCGGCGGCCGCGACCTTCGCCAAGATCCTGCAGGGCCGGAAGTTGCTGGTGGACAACCTGGCGCCGCTGGCCAACCGCACCGCCAACTTGAACACCCAGGACAACGTCGACCTAGTGGACGCGCTGAAGGGCCTGTTCAACGACCGGACGGCCCTCCCCAAGCAGCATCGCGAAGGCTATATGGGCCGCACGGCGGGCTTCGACTTCATGGAGAACACGCTGTGGCCGTCGCACCCGCGCAGCGCGGCCAACGGCGCCTACCTGACCAACGGCGCCAGCCAGACCGGGGCGACGCTCACCGTCGACACCGGCGCCAACGCGCCGGCCCAGGGCGACGTCTTCACCATCGCTGGGGTCTTCCGGGTGCATCCGGAGACCAAGCAGTCGACCGGCATCCTGCAGCAGTTCGTCGTCGGCGCCGGGGCCACCACGACTTCGTGGCCGATTTCGCCTTCGATCGTGACCTCCGGCGCGCTGCAGAACGTCTCCGGCGCGCCCGCGGACAATGTGGCGATCACCATCGCGGGCACGGCGTCCACCAACCACGGGATTTCGCTCGCCTATCACAAGAGCGCCTTCTCGTTCGCGACGGCCGACCTGGTGATGCCGCGGGGCGTCGACTTCGCCGCGCGCGAGGTGTTCGACGGGATCTCGATGCGGATCGTGCGCCAGTACAACATCAGCACCGACCAGTTCCCGTGCCGCCTGGACGTCCTCTACGGGTTCAAGACCCTGCGTCCGCAGCTCGCCTGCCGCCTGGCCAACAACTAGGCGGCCGACGCTTCGCCGGACGCTGCAAGCGGCGCCGGCGACCAGCCTTCCCCACATCCTTGGAGGCCCTATGGGCGCATTGATCAATGAAGACCGCTTCGGCGTCTGCCAACTCGCCGTCGACGTGGCGTCGGTGGCGGCAAACACCACGGCGGAACAGACCTTCACCCTGCGGGGCCTCAGGTCTGGCGACTTCGTCTCGGTGGTGAAGCCCTCGCTCAACGCCGGGCTCGGCGTCGTCAACGCCCGGGTATCGGCCACCGACACCATCGCCATCAAGTTCGTCAACGCCACGGGCGGCGCCATCGACCCAGTTTCGGAAACCTATCTGATCTTCTGGTTCCGCGGCGAAAAGACGCCGACAGCGGTCAATCCCTAGTGGCGATCACCACCTATGCGGAGCTCCAGGCCGCCATCGCCGACTGGGTCGAGCGCGGCGACCTGACGTCCCGGCTGCCGGCCTTCGTCGCCAACGCCGAGGCCAAGGCGAACCGCTGGCTGCGCGACCAGAAGCTGGAGGCGCAGGACGCCGCCAGCGTCGATACGGCGCTCACGGCGCTGCCACAGGACTTCGCCGCGGTGATCACCGTGCAGCTACGGCTCGGTGCGTCGGAGCCGTACTCCAGGCTGGATCCGGCCCTGTCCGACGTGCTGGCCTCCTACGACAGTGACGTGGGCGCCAGGGGCCGGCCGCGCTTCTACGGCCTCTTGGGCCCACAGTTGCAGCTCTACCCGGCGCCGGACCGAGCTTACGCGGTGTTGCTGACCTACTTCGCGAAGCTGCCGGCGCTGTCGGACACGAACACCACGAACTGGCTGCTGGAAGACGCCCCCGACGTCTACCTCGACGGCTCGTTGGCCGGCTTCTACGAGTTCGACCGCGATTTCGAGGCGGCCAACCGCTACCTGCAGAAATTCGAGGCTGGGCTGGGCGAGCTGCGCGACGCCCGCCGCCGGCCGACCGGCAAGCTGCGCGTGGACGCCGCGCTGCAGCGCCAGCGCAACTACGACATCACCCGGGACATCTGAGGAGTCGACAATACCGCAAATTGTCCTGCGGATCGCCGTCCACGAGCGCCTGGCAGCGTGTCCGCGCGGACGGCTGGATTGATGATCTGCGGGTCACAAGGCGTATAGCGCGCTACGCCGGTGACCGGGGATTCTCCCGTCCATAGCGGCCCTTCCGCGATCTTGGAGCGCCCTAGAAAGCCGCGCTCATCATGGGCTGCAAGACGAGGTGCACTCCAATCGCAGCCGTCTCGTTGGCGACGAAGCCATGCCGGACATAGAGCCAGCCCCAGAAGGCGCCCGGCAGAAAGAAACGGCAGAACATCCACGCGGCTGTCACCGGCGTCAGGTCGACCATAGGCCCAGCGTTCAACACGACGTTCACCAAGTGCGCCGCCGACATCCCAAGAAGGGCGAGTGGAAACGCCAGCTTCCGTTGGGGAAGGGCCAGGCGGAGCAGCCAGGCGAACAGCCCGCCGAGGAACAACCGGTGCAGCGCGTTCTCGTTGAACGCGCGGGTGCAGTAATAGAACAACCGCAGGGCCAGGGGCTGATTTTCAAAAGCAACGTAGCTCGCCGGCACGACGGCCTTGAAGACCACAGCGTCCATTGCGGCGCACCAAGCCGCGACGCCAGCGCAGATGAGGATGATCGTCGAAACCGGCCATCGTAATCCGTGGACCGGAAGGATGAAGCCGTTCCTGCGCTGCAGCCACAGACCCGCCGTCCACACGCCTATCATGGCGACAAAACGCAAGGCCGGGCTGCCCATCGTGAGCCGGTCGAAGCCGGCGTCGAACGGGATCAGGTAGGCGATTCCCGCGCTCGCAAGAATGGCCAGCGGGAGGCCGATGCGCAGAGGCGCGGGCTTTTCGAGGGGAGGGGAAGCGGTCAAGTCAGGCGGCCGACGCGCAACGGCCACACGACGATGTCGATCAAGCCGGTGGGACGGGAGGGCAGGCCTGTCTTCGGCACGTGCAACGGCCGGCAGTAGCTGCCCAACACCATGTCGAACGCCGGGAAAAGGGCGGCGTAGTTCGAGCCGTAGTCGGCTGGTTCTGCGGAGTGATGCACCCGATGATAGGCGGGTGAGTTGAGCAGCCAAGACCAGCGGCCGAAGTTCACGTTAAGGTTGGCGTGGCTGAAGAAGTGATACAGGGAGACGAGGCTGTAGACGGCGAGGATCTCTGGCGTGGCCTTGAACACCAGCCCAACGGCCAGCCAGATCGTCACCGCCTTTAGCAGCGGCTCGGCCCAGAAGTGTCGGGCGCCTGTGGTGGCGTTCATGTTCGGATCCGAATGGTGCAGGGAATGCATCCCCCAGAGCCACGGCAGGGCGTGCTGTGCACGGTGAAAGAGGTACTCGCCGAGGTCCATCGCCACGGTGAAGCCGACAGCGCCCGCCCACAGCGGCCAGCGCGCGAGATCGACCAGGCCGCCGCCCGCGGCGTTGGCTACCAGCACCGTCAGGGCGGCTGTAGCCGGCTGGAAGGCGACGCCGGCGGCCGTGTAGAGCGCCCAGGCCGCCAAATTGGTCTTTCGGGCGGTTGGGTCCCGCCTCGCCGCCCAGCGCAGTTCCGCCAGGGTGAGAACGGCAACGAGGCCGAGGCTCAAGAGCAGGGCATGCATCGGCGGATGCTACCGCGGGAGTGTTGAGACTTCATCGCCGGATCGCGCGGCAGACCTATGACGTGAACGTCTTCTATCCCTGTCCGCCTGATCGCAGCGGGCCCCAAGTCTGAACAGACCGACGATCCTCGCGAGCAGTCCCCTCATGGCTGCACCATGACAGCAACTCTACCACAAGCAAGCGATTCACGACATGGCGCCCATGGACATCGTGCTCCTCAGGGGCTTGCGCGCCTGAGTCAGCGCGTCACCCGAGCAGCCAAGCCACCGATGTGGCCGCCTGCCCTCTTGCAATCCGACGACGACACCACACCCACTATCTGAGGACGCCATGGCCGACGACGTCACAATCACCGGCTCCACGCCGTCCGGCGCCGTCATCGCGGCCGACGACATTGGCGGGGTCAAGCATCAGCGCGTGAAGATCGAGATCGGCGCCGACGGTTCGGCGACCGATGTCTCGACCGCCAACCCCATGCCGGTCAGCGACGCCGGCGGCAGCTTGACCGTCGATGGCACGGTGGCGATCTCCGGCGCCGTGCCGGTGACCGACAACGGCGGCTCGCTTACGATCGACGGAACGGTCTCCATCACCGCCAACAGCGCCGTGAACGTCGCACAGGTGGCCGGGACCGCCGCCGACACCAATTCCGGAGCCAAGTCCGCCGGGACCTTGCGGGTGGTGCTCGCCACGGACCAGCCGCAGCTCACCAACAAATTGCTGGTCACGCCCGACCTGCCTTCCGGCGCAGCGACTGCGGCCAAGCAGCCTGCGCTGGGGACCGCCGGAACGGCCTCCGCGGATGTCCTGTCCGTCCAGGGCGTGGCGTCGATGACGCCGCTCGCCATCGGGGCCACAGCCTCGAACCCGGCCTCGACGCTCACCCGGCCGGCCAACACCACGGCCTACACGGCCAACAACCTGGTCGGCTCGTCCGTCACCGCAGGCTCTGTCGTCGTCCCCAGCTTCACCGCGGCCCGGATCGCCGCGGGCTCCTTCCGTGTGGCCGAGCTGCGGCTGGCCAGCAACCACACCACCGGCCTGGCCGGCGTGCAGGTGACGGTGCGGCTCTGGACGGCGGCGCCGACCTACACCAACGGCGACGGCGGGGCCTATGCGGTGGCCACCTCCGGCGCCGGCGTGAACTACCTGGGCACGTTCGTAGGGACCTTTGAGCAGTTCGCGGACGGCGCCGCCGCGATCCTGTCCTCGCAATCGGGCTTCGTAAGGTCGGTCAAGCTGGCGTCCGGCCAGACGGTCTACTGGGACCTGCAGGCGCTCACCGCCTTCACGCCGCAGTCCGGCAAGACGTTCACCCTCACGCCCAGCCTCGAACAGGACTGAGCCGGATGCCGCCGCACGCATCCCTGCTCCAGCGCCGGCGCTCGGTGCAGGGCTGGAGCCTGCTGCTGCAGGACCAGTTCGCCGCCTTCAACGTGCGCACCCGCGGCCGCGCCGGCGGCGAGGGGCCGTTCGAGCAGAGCTGGCAGGAGGGGACGGGCCTCTGGACGCCGCGCAACCACTTCTTCGCCGGCGAGGACCTCGGCGTCTTCAACAACGGCGAATGGGC
>NZ_DASXYF010000051.1:0-51991 GCF_036502675.1 Phenylobacterium sp. | reverse complement strand
CCGCGAGGGTGGCCGCACGGTGGGCGCCGGCGTGGTCTCCAAGATCATCGAATAGTCCCAGCCCTGCAGGGACGCCCATGATCAGGCCGCCGGCGGGAAACCCCGGCGGCCTTTTCATTGGCACCCCCGCCGGCGCCGGCGACCTCATGACCCCGAATTAAGCTGCCGGCGCGCGCCTTGAGGGCTACCGTCGCGCCGCAACGACACGGGGACGAAACAGGATGCGCCAATTCTGCGCCTGGACTGCGGCGGCCTTCGCCATGGCGGCCGGCGGCGCCCAGGCCGCTTCCGTGGAACTGCGCGACGCGGTCGCCCGGGTGACGGTGATCCCCGAGGCCCGCAACGACGTGAAGGTGGAGTTCGTCCGCGAGAACCCGCGCCTGCCGATCAAGCTGCGGACGGCCGGCGACAAGCTGATCATCGACGGCAACCTCGACCGCAAGATCCGCGGCTGCCGCACCGTGGCGGGCGGGGTGGTGGTCACCGTGGCCGGGCTGGGCGACGTGCCCCTGGCCGAGATGCCGCAGATCGTCATCCGCACGCCGCGCAACGTGGAGCTGGCCTCCGGGGGGGCGGTGTTCGGCGTCATTGGCCGCTCGGCCAACGTCGACCTGTCCAGCGCCGGCTGCGGCGACTGGACCATCGGCAACGTCGACGGCCTCCTCAAGCTCAGCCAGGCGGGTTCCGGCGACGCCCGCGCCGGCGCGGCCGGCCAGGCGCGCCTGCGGGTCGCGGGCTCCGGCGACATCACCGCGGCCCGGGTGCGCGGGCCGCTGGAGGTGGACGTGGCCGGCTCCGGCGACGTCTCGGTGATGGCGATCTCCGGCCCGCTGAACGTCCGGGTGGCGGGCTCCGGCGACGTGAAGGTGGGCTCCGGCCGCGCCAGCCTGATGACCGTCAGCATCGCCGGCTCCGGCGACGTGGAGTTCCTGGGCGTGGCCGGCGCCCTGAAGGCGCGGGTGGCGGGCTCCGGCGACATTCACGCCCGCCGGGTGACCGGGCCGGTGGAGAAGCACGTCCTGGGCTCCGGCGCGGTCACCGTCGGCTGAGGGGAGGGGGCGTCGCGCCTCGAAAACCCTAGCGGCGCAAGCGATCTGGCGCTTGACCCGCCGTCTGCGAGCGCGTAATGACCCGCCTCCTGTTGGACCGGCTGTAGCCCCCGGCGTGATTTGGGGTCTAGACGCGGTGCGCAGAGCGACCTGAGGCAATGTTTTTTACAGCGTTTCGGGGAAGGGCCCTCGCTTTCGGCGCGGGCCTCTGTCGTTTTTGCGGACTTTCGCGTCCGGGCCTCCGTAAGGGGGACCGAGTTGGTCTTTGAAATGGTCAATGCACGCGGGCGGCCCGCCGTCTGTAGGGGAAATTGAAGAGCGATATGGATCGTCAGAACATCCGCATCCGGCTCAAGGCCTTCGATCACCGCGTGCTGGATCATTCCACCCGCGAGATCGTCAATACGGCCAAGCGCACCGGCGCGACCGTGCGGGGGCCCATCCCCCTGCCGACCCGCATTGAGAAATTCACCGTCAACCGCTCGCCGCATATCGACAAGAAGTCGCGCGAGCAGTTCGAAATCCGCACGCACAAGCGCGTGCTCGACATCGTCGACCCCACCCCGCAGACCGTTGACGCCCTCATGAAGCTCGACCTGTCCGCCGGCGTGGACGTCGAGATCAAGCTTTAGGGGGATCGGTCGATGCGTACCGGCGTGATCGCCAAGAAACTGGGCATGGCGCGCTTCTTCGACGAAGCCGGCGTCCATGTGCCCGTGACCGTGCTCAGCCTCGAAGGCTGCCAGGTCACCGGCCACCGCACCAAGGACAAGGACGGCTACGTCGCCATCCAGCTCGGGGCCGGCGCCAAGAAGCCGAAGAACACCTCCAAGGCCATGCGCGGCCACTTCGCCAAGGCCGAGGTCGAGCCCAAGCGCAAGCTGGCCGAGTTCCGGGTGTCCGAGGACAACCTCGTCGAGGTGGGCGCGGAACTCTCCGCCGACCATTTCGTACCCGGCCAGAAGGTGGACATCACCGGCTCCACCGTCGGCAAGGGCTTCGCCGGCGGCATGAAGCGCTGGAACTTCGGGGGCCTGCGGGCCACCCACGGGGTGTCGGTCTCGCACCGCAGCCTCGGCTCGACCGGCCAGCGGCAGGACCCGGGCAAGACCTTCAAGGGCAAGAAAATGGCCGGCCAGCTCGGCAACGAGACGGTCACCACGCTGAACCTCACCATCTGGCGCACCGACGCCGAGCGCGGCCTGATCCTGGTCAAGGGCGCGGTCCCGGGCACGGAAGGCTCGTTCGTCAAGATCCGCGACGCCGTGAAGTCGGCGCTGCACCCCGACGCGCCGAAGCCGGCGGGCCTGCGCAAGTCGGCCGCCGCGGCCGCTGCGGCTGAACCCGCCGAAACTCCGGCCGAAGAGGCCCCCGCGGCCGAAGCCGGCCCGGAGGACGCGCAATGAAGCTCGACGTCATCACCCTCGACGGCGGCAAGGGCGGCTCCATCGAGCTGTCGGACGCCATCTTCGGCATCGAAGAGATTCGCGGCGACATCCTGCAGCGCATGGTGACCTGGCAGCTCGCCAAGCGCCGCGCCGGCACCCACAAGGTGCAGGTCCGCAACGAGGTCTCGCGCACCGGCAAGAAGATGTACAAGCAGAAGGGCACCGGCGGCGCCCGTCACGGCTCGCGCCGGGCGGCCCAGTTCGTCGGCGGCGCCCGGGCCCACGGCCCCGTGGTCCGCAGCCACGCCTTCGACCTGCCCAAGAAGGTCCGCGCGCTGGCGCTGCGCCACGCGCTCTCCTCCAAGGCGAAGTCCGGCGCCCTGGTGGTGCTGGACAACGTGACGGTCGGCGAGGCCAAGACCGCCGCCTTGCGCGCCAAGCTCACCGGCATGGGCCTGACCAATGTGCTGGTGATCGCCGGCGCCGAGGTCGACGCCAACTTCGCCCGCGCCGCGCGCAACATCCCCAATGTGGACGTGCTGCCGAACGCCGGCCTCAACGTCTACGACGTGCTGCGTCGCCGCACCCTCGTCCTCACCCGGGACGCGGTCAGCGCGATCGAAGCGCGCTACGCCGAGCAGGAGGCTGCGTGATGGCCGATCCCACCCCTCGCCACTACGACACCATCCTGGCGCCGGTGATCACCGAAAAGGCCACCCTGCTCTCGGAGCAGAACAAGGTGGTCTTCCGGGTCGCGGGCGATTCCACCAAGGACGAGATCGCCGCCGCCGTCGAGGCGCTGTTCAAGGTCAGCGTGACCAAGGTCAACACCTTGAACGTCAAGGGCAAGACCAAGCGCTTCCGCGGGATCATGGGCCGGCGTTCCGACGTCAAGAAAGCCATCGTGACGCTGGCCGAAGGCCAGTCGATCGACATTACGACGGGGCTCTGATCCGATGGCCTTGAAGCAGTTCAATCCGACCTCCCCCTCGCGCCGCGGGCTGGTGCTGGTCGACCGGTCCGAGCTCCACAAGGGCCGGCCCGAGAAGTCGCTGGTCGAAGGCCTGACCAAGTCGGGCGGCCGTGGCGGCGGCGGCCGCATCGCGGTGCGGTTCCGCGGCGGCGGCGCCAAGCGCCTGTACCGCAAGGTGGACTTCAAGCGCCGCAAGTTCGACGTCGCGGGCGTCGTCCAGCGCCTGGAGTACGACCCCAACCGCACGGCCTTCATCGCGCTGGTGAAGTACGCCGACGGCGAGCTGGCCTACATCCTGGCTCCGCAACGGCTGAAGGCCGGCGACGAGGTCCTCGCCGCCGAGCGCGCCGACGTGAAGCCCGGCAACGCCATGCCGCTACGCGGCATGCCGATCGGCACCATCATCCACAACGTCGAGCTGAAGCCGCTCAAGGGCGGCCAGATCGCCCGCTCGGCCGGGGCCTACGCCCAGCTGGTCGGCCGTGACGCCGGCTACGCGCAGATCCGCCTGAATTCCGGCGAGCTGCGGATGGTGCAGGACGGCTGCATGGCCACGGTGGGCGCGGTCTCCAACCCCGACCACATGAACGAGGTGCTGGGCAAGGCCGGCCGCCGCCGCCACAAGGGCTTCCGCCCGCACGTGCGCGGCGTGGCCATGAACCCGGTCGACCACCCGCACGGGGGCGGCGAAGGCCGCACCTCCGGCGGCCGCCACCCGGTGAGCCCCACGGGCAAGCCGACCAAGGGCTCCAAGACCCGCAAGAACAAGGCGACGGACAAGTTCATCATCCGCTCGCGTCACGCCAGGAAGGCTCGGTAAGGCATGACCCGCTCTGTCTGGAAAGGTCCGTTCGTCGACGGCTATCTGCTGAAGAAGGCGGAGACTGCGCAGAACTCCGGCCGCAAGGACGTGATCAAGACCTGGTCGCGCCGCTCGACCATCATGCCGCAGTTCGTCGGCCTGATCTTCGGCGTGCACAACGGCCAAAAGCACGTGCCGGTGTCGGTGTCGGAAGACATGGTCGGCATGAAGCTCGGCGAGTTCGCCCCCACCCGGTACTTCCCGGGCCACGCGGCCGACAAGAAGGCCAAGAGAAAGTAGCATGAGCAAGCAAGCGAAAGCCCGCCGGCTCGCCCCTACCGAGGCCGTGGCCAAGGTCCGCACCCTGCGCACCAGCGCCCGCAAGCTGAACCTGGTGGCCGCCTCGATCCGCGGCCTGAAGGTGCAGCGGGCGCTGAACGAGCTGGAGTTCAGCCCCAAGCGCATCGCGCAGGACGTGCGCAAGGCGCTCTATTCGGCGGTCTCCAACGCGGAGAACAACCACAGCCTGGACATCGACTCGCTGGTCGTGGCCGAGGCCTTCGTGGGCAAGAACCTGGTCATGAAGCGCTTCGCCGCCCGTGCACGCGGCCGCGCCTCGCGCATCGAGAAGCCGTTCTCGGAGCTCACCATCATCGTGCGTGAATTGGGCGAGGCCGTCTGATGGGTCAGAAAGTCAATCCGGTCGGGCTGCGCCTCGGCATCAACCGCACCTGGGACTCGCGCTGGTTCGCCGACGGCTCCGACTACGGCCGCCTGCTGCACGAGGACATCAAGGTCCGCCGCGAACTGAAGAAGCGCCTCTATCAGGCCGGCGTCTCGCGCATCATCATCGAGCGGCCGCACAAGAAGTGCCGCGTCACCATCTACGCCGCCCGTCCGGGCGTGATCATCGGCAAGAAAGGCGCCGACATCGAGAAGCTCCGCAAGGACCTCTCGGCGCTCACCGAGGGCGAGGTGCACCTGAACATCGTCGAGATCCGCAAGCCGGAGACCGACGCCCAGCTGGTCGCCGAGAACATCGCCCAGCAGCTCGAGCGCCGGGTGGCGTTCCGCCGGGCCATGAAGCGGTCGATGCAGAGCGCCATGCGCCTGGGCGCCAAGGGCGTGCGGATCAACGTCTCCGGCCGCCTCGGCGGCGCGGAAATCGCCCGCATGGAATGGTACCGCGAAGGCCGCGTGCCGCTGCACACCCTGCGCGCCGACGTCGACTACGGTTTCGCCGAGGCCAAGACCACCTACGGCATCATCGGGGTGAAGGTCTGGGTGTTCAAGGGCGAGGTCCTCGACCACGACCCGATGGCGCTGGACAAGCGCCTGGCCAGCGAATCCGGCCCGGCCGGCGAGGGCGGCGGACGCGACCGCTCGGGCGATCGTCCCGACCGCGGCCGTCGCGATCGCCGCGAACAGGCGGCGTAGGGGCTTAGATCATGCTGTCTCCGAAAAAGACCAAGTACCGCAAGCAGTTCAAGGGCCGCATCCACGGGATGACCAAGGGCGGGGCCACGCTGAACTTCGGCTCCTACGGGCTGAAGTCGATCGAGCCCGAGCGGATCACCGCCCGGCAGATCGAGGCGGCCCGCCGCGCGATCACCCGCCAGATGAAGCGTCAGGGCCGGGTGTGGATCCGCATCTTCCCGGACGTGCCGGTCACCGACAAGCCGGCGGAAGTGCGGATGGGCAAGGGCAAGGGCGCGGTGGAGTACTGGGCCGCCCGCGTGGCGCCCGGCCGCATCATGTTCGAGATCGACGGGGTGCCGGACGACGTGGCCCGCGAGGCCCTGCGCCTGGGCGCCGCCAAGCTGCCGGTGAAGACCCGCGTGGTCACCCGCATCGAAGCCGCCGCCGTCGCGGAGCACGCGTGATGAAGATCGATGAAATCCGGGGCATGACGCCCGACCAACTGGCCGAGAGCCTGCTGAACCTGAAGAAGGAGCAGTTCAACCTGCGCTTCCAGAGGGCCACCGGCCAGCTCGAGAAGACCCACCGGGTCGACGAGGTGCGCAAGGATATCGCGCGCATCAAGACGACCCTGCGGACCAAGCAGGCCAAGGCCTAGGAGACCCCGATATGCCGAAGCGAATTCTCGAAGGCGTGGTCGTCTCCGACAAGGGCGACAAGACGGTGATCGTGCGCGTGGAGCGCACCTTCCTGCACCCGCTGCTGAAGAAGACCGTCCGCCGGTCCAAGCGCTATCACGCCCACGACGAGGCCAACGCCTACAAGGCTGGCGAATCGGCGCGGATCATCGAGTGCGCGCCGAAGTCCAAGCTCAAGACCTGGGAAGTGCTGCCTAAGGGCGGCGCGGCTCAGGCGTAAAAGGTCCGACCGATGATCCAGATGCAGACCAACCTCGAGGTCGCCGACAACTCCGGCGCCCGCCGCGTCATGTGCATCAAGGTGCTGGGCGGGGCCAAGCGCCGCTACGCGGGCGTGGGTGACAAGATCGTCGTCTCCGTCAAGGAGGCGATCCCGCGCGGCCGCGTGAAGAAGGGCGACGTGCTGCAGGCGATCGTCGTGCGCACGTCCTCGGCCATCAAGCGCAAGGACGGCTCGGTGATCCGCTTCGACAAGAACGCGGCGGTGATCGTCAACAAGCAAAGCGAGCCGATCGGCACGCGGATCTTCGGCCCGGTTCCGCGCGAGCTGCGCGCGAAGAACCACATGAAGATCATTTCGCTCGCGCCCGAGGTGCTGTGATGGCTGCGAAGATCAAGAAGGGCGACCGGGTCGTCCTGCTCGCCGGCAAGGACAAGGGCCGTCAGGGCTCCGTCCTGCGGGTGAACCCGAAAGAACAGCGCGTGGTGGTGGAGGGGCTGAACATGGTTCAGCGCCATACCCGCCCCTCGCAGGCCGATCCCCAGGGGGGGATCAAGAACAAGGAAGCGCCGCTGCACGTGTCGAACGTGGCCATCGTCGACTCCAAGGGCAAGCCGACACGCGTCGGCTTCCGCGAAGAGTCCGGCAAGAAGGTGCGGTTCGCCAAGACGACCGGCGAGGTGATCAATGGCTGAGCAAGCTTACGAACCGCGGCTGAAGTCCGTGTACCGGGAGAAGATCCGCCCGGCGCTGAAGGAGAAGTTCGGCTACACCAACGAGATGCAGATCCCCAAGCTGGACAAGATCGTCCTGAACATGGGGATCGGCGAGGCGGTGTCGGACTCCAAGAAGGCCAACGCGGCCATGCATGACCTGGCGCTGATCGCCGGCCAGAAGCCCGCGCCGACCCGCGCGCGCCTCTCGGTCGCGGCGTTCAAGCTGCGCGAGGGCATGGTCATCGGCGCCAAGGTGACGTTGCGCAAGGACCGGATGTACGAGTTCCTCGACCGCCTGGTCACCGTGGCCCTGCCGCGGGTGAAGGACTTCCGGGGCCTGAAGCCCACCTCCTTCGACGGCCGCGGCAACTACGCCATGGGCCTGAAGGAGCACCTGGTGTTCCCGGAGATCAACTACGACCAGATCGACCAGGTCTGGGGCATGGACATCATCGTCTGCACGACTGCGAACTCCGACGACGAAGCGCGCGAGCTTCTCAGGGAATTCCAGTTCCCGTTCAACGCTTAAGGACGGGAGAGGAAAGAGCAAATGGCTAAGAAAAGCGCCGTCAACCGCAACAACCGCGTCAAGCGCCTGGTCGTGCAGTTCGCCGACAAGCGCAAGGCGCTGAAGAAGATCGCCAACGACGACAGCCTGCCGCTGGAGGACCGCTTCGACGCGCGTCTGAAGCTGGCCGAGCTGCCGCGCAACTCTTCGGCGGTGCGGATCCGCAACCGCTGCGAGATCAGCGGCCGTCCGCGGGGCTACTATCGCAAGCTGCGCATGAGCCGGATCGCTCTGCGCGACCTCGGGGCCGCGGGGCACATCCCCGGCCTCGTCAAGTCGAGCTGGTAAGGGAGGATCACGATGGTCAACGACCCGATCGGCGATCTGATCGCCCGGATCAAGAACGCCGGGATGCGCGGCCGCTCCAAGGTGAGCACGCCGGCCTCGAAGATGCGCGCCCGCGTGCTCGACGTGCTGGCCGACGAAGGCTACATCCGCGGCTACGCCCTGGTGGAGAAGCCCGGGGCCTTCCCCGAGTTCGAGATCGAGCTCAAGTACTTCGACGGCCTGCCGGTGATCGCCGAGATCGCCCGCGTCTCCAAGCCCGGCCGTCGGGTCTACACTTCGATCGGCGACCTGAAGCCGATCAAGAACGGCCTCGGGATCTCGATCCTCTCCACGCCGAAGGGCGTGATGTCCGACAACGCCGCACGCGACGCCAACGTCGGCGGCGAAGTGCTCTGCCGGGTGTACTGACATGTCCCGTATCGGAAAGAAGGCTGTCGCCGTGCCCAACGGGGTGTCGGTCGACCTCCAAGGCCAGACGGTCACGGTGAAGGGGCCCAAGGGCCAGCTCTCCTGGACCGTGCCCGACGACATCGTGGTCGGCCAGGACGGCGGCCAGCTGAACCTGGCCATGCGCCAGGACACCCAGCGCGCCCACGCCATGTGGGGCCTGTCGCGCACCCTGGTGAACAACATGGTGGTCGGCGTCACCGAAGGCTACGAGCGCACGCTTGAGCTGGTCGGCGTGGGCTATCGCGCGGCCCTCAAGGGCCAGGCGCTCTCGCTGCAGCTCGGCTTCAGCCACGACGTGGACGTTCCGGCCCCGGCCGGCGTGGCCTTCGCCGTGCCGAAGCAGACCGAGATCAAGATCAGCGGCATCGACAAGCAGCTCGTCGGCGAAACCGCCGCCCGCATCCGCCGCCTGCGTCCACCGGAGCCCTACAAGGGCAAGGGCGTGCGCTATGCCGGCGAACAGGTTCGCCGCAAGGAAGGCAAGAAGAAGTAGGCCATGGCGCTCTCTCCCCGCGATACGACCAAGAAGCGCGCCCGGCGCGTCCGCATCCGGCTCCGCACGGTGGCGAACGGCCGCCCGCGGCTGTCGGTCTTCCGCTCGTCCAAGAACATCTACGCCCAGGTGATCGACGACGAGCGCGGCGTCACCCTGGCGGCCGCTTCCACCCTGGAGGCCGATAAGGGCTCCAAGGGCGCCGACCGGGACGCCGCAGCCCGCGTGGGCGCCCTGGTGGCGCAGCGCGCCATCGAAAAGGGCGTCAAGGACGTGGTGTTCGACCGCGGCGGTTATCTTTTCCATGGCCGGGTGAAAGCCCTGGCCGACGCCGCGCGCGAAGCCGGCTTGAACTTCTAAGGAACAGTCGATGGCTCGCAGGAACGAAGAGCGCGGCGACCGCCGGAATCGGGATGAAGCCGACAGCGACATCGTCGAGAAGCTCGTCCACATCAACCGCGTCGCCGCCACCGTCAAAGGCGGCCGCCGCTTCTCCTTCGCCGCCCTGATGGTGGTCGGCGACCAGAAGGGCCGCGTGGGTTTCGGTCACGGCAAGGCGCGTGAAGTGCCGGAAGCCATCCGCAAGGCGACCGAGGAAGCCAAGAAGTCGATGATCCGCGTGCCGCTGCGCGAAAGCCGCACCCTGCACCACGACGGCAGTGGCCGCTGGGGCGCGGGCAAGGTGATGGTCCGCGCCGCGCCTCCCGGCACCGGCGTCATCGCCGGCGGTCCGATGCGCGCGGTGCTGGAAACCCTCGGCGTGCAGGACGTGGTCGGCAAGTCGGTCGGCTCGTCCAACCCCTACAACATGGTGCGCGCCACGTTCGAGGCGCTGAAGGTGCAGTCGTCGCCCCGCCAGGTGGCCTCCAAGCGCGGCAAGAAGGTCGCCGACGTGATCGGCCGCCGCGCCGACGGCGCCTCGGCTGCGCCCGCCGACGCCGAAGGATAAGCGAGATGGCTCAGATCAAGGTTCGTCAGACCGGCAGCCCGATCCGCCGGACCAAGGACCAGCGGGCCACGCTCGCCGGCCTCGGCCTGAACAAGATCGGCCGCGTGTCGACCCTGGAGGACACCCCCTCCGTGCGCGGCATGATCGCCAAGGTGCAGCACCTGCTCGAGGTGGTCGCCGACTAGATCCGCCCGTTCCGGCTTTCGCCGGGACGAGCGCTGTTTTTATCAAAGCCGAGTCGGGCTCCGCCCGGCGACAGATCTCCAAGGAGAGGCGACATGGTGAAGCTGAACGAACTGGCCCCCCGCGAGGGCTCCGTCAAAGGCCGCATGCGCGTTGGCCGCGGCCCGGGCTCGGGCAAGGGCAAGACCGCCGGCCGCGGCGTGAAGGGCCAGAAGTCCCGTTCGGGCGTGGCCATCGCCGGCTTCGAGGGCGGCCAGATGCCGCTGCACATGCGCATGCCCAAGCGCGGCTTCAACAGCCTGGACCGCAAGGACTTCGCCGAGGTCAACCTGTGGCGCCTGGAGCAGGCGATCGCCGCCGGCAAGCTCGACGCCGGCAAGCCGATCGACGGCGAGGTCCTGGTGGCCTCGGGCGTGCTGCGCCGCGTCAAGGACGGCGTGAAGCTGCTGGGCAAGGGCGCGCTGAAGTCCAAGCTGGACATCACGGTGCACCACGCCTCGGCCTCCGCCCGCGAAGCGGTGGAGAAGGCCGGCGGCAAGCTCACCACCACCCGCAAGGATACGCCGGCCGCCGCCGAGGTCTGACGCCCGTGTCGGGCCGATGACAGGGGGCGTCGAACCTCCTATGTACGACCCGACCGTGATCGTGGGGATGTAGATGGCCTCGGCCGCCGAACAGCTTGCCGCCAACCTGAACGTCGGCGCCTTCCAGAAGGCGACCGAGCTGCACAAGCGCATCTGGTTCACCCTGGCGGCGCTGGTGGTCTATCGCCTCGGCACCCACATCCCGATCCCGGGCATCGATTCCGTCGCCTTCGCCCAGGCCTTCTCCGGCCAGGCCAAGGGCATCCTGGGCATGTTCAACATGTTCTCGGGCGGCGCCGTGCAGCGCATGGCGATCTTCTCGCTGAACGTGATGCCCTACATCTCGGCGTCGATCATCGTGCAGCTGCTGGGCACCATCTATCCGCCGTGGGAAAAGCTCCGGAAGGAAGGCGGGGAGGCGGGGCGCAAGCAGCTCAACCAGTACACCCGCTACCTGACCGTCGTCCTCGCCGTGTTCCAGGGCTTCGGGATCGCCGCCACCCTGCAGGCGAACCAGGGCCTGGTGCTCAATCCCGGGCCGTTCTTCCTGCTTTCGACGGTGGTGACGCTCACCGGCGGCACCATGTTCCTGATGTGGCTGGGCGAGCAGATCACCAGCCGCGGGGTGGGCAACGGCGTCTCGCTGATCATCTTCGCCGGCATCGTGGCGGTGCTGCCGCAGGGCGTGGCGCAGATGTTCGCCATGACCCAGACCGGCGCCCTGTCGGGCATGGCGGTGCTGCTGATCGTGGGGCTGGCCATCGCGGTGGTGTTCGCCATCGTATTCATGGAACGCTCGCAGCGCCGGCTGCTGGTGCAGTACCCCAAGCGCCAGCAGGGCAACCGCATGTTCGGCGGCGACACCTCCTTCCTGCCCTTGAAGATCAACACCTCGGGCGTGATCCCGCCGATCTTCGCCTCCAGCCTGCTGCTGCTGCCGGCCACGGTGATGGGCTTCGCCGCCACCGCCGACTTGCCGGCCTGGGCCCAGTGGCTGCCGGGCGCGGTGGGCCAGCTGCAGCATGGCCGGCCGCTGTTCATGCTGCTCTACGGCGCCCTGATCGTGTTCTTCTGCTTCTTCTACACCTCGGTGGTGTTCAATCCGGAGGACACGGCGGAGAACCTGCGCAAGTACGGCGGCTTCCTGCCCGGCATCCGCCCCGGCAAGCGCACCGCGGAATATCTCGACTACGTGCTGAGCCGCCTGACCGTGATCGGCGCCGCCTATATCGCCGTGGTCTGCCTGCTGCCCGAGGCGCTGATCGGCTTCTACAACGCCCCCTTCTACCTGGGCGGCACCTCGATCCTCATCGTGGTCAGCGTCACCATGGACACGGTGACGCAGATCCAGTCGCACCTTTTGGCCCACCAGTACGAGGGCCTGATCAAGAAATCCAAGCTGCGCGGCGGCCGCACCCGCTGAGCAGGCTTCCGGGCGAGATTGGCGCCCGCGAGGGGGAACGTAATTTATGAATCTGATTTTGTTCGGTCCGCCCGCGGCGGGGAAGGGGACCCAGGCCAAGCGCCTGGTGCACTCCCGCAGGATGGTCCAGCTCTCCACCGGCGACATGCTGCGCGCCGCCGTGGCCTCCGGCTCGCCGCTGGGCAAGCGTGTGGAGGGCATCATGCGCGAGGGCGGCCTGGTCTCCGACGACATCGTGGTCTCGCTGATCGAGGAGCGCCTGCCCGAGGCCGACGCCGCCGGCGGCGCGATCTTCGACGGCTTCCCGCGCACCCTGGCCCAGGCCCAGGCGCTGGACACGATGCTGGAGGGCCGCGGCGCGCGCATCGACCTGGTCATCCGGCTGAAGGTGGACGACGCTGCCCTGCTGCAACGGATCGCCGGCCGCTTCGCCGAATCCGGCCGGCCCGACGACAATCCGGAGAGTTTCAAGGTCCGCCTGGCCGCCTACAACGACCAGACCGCGCCCTTGCTGCCCTACTACCAGAACCACAACAAGCTGGTGGAGGTCGACGGGATGGGAACGGTGGACGAAGTGGCTTGCGCCATCGACGAGGCCCTCGACGCCCCCCGATGGTGAACACCCGGTTCCGCGCCCGGATCGGGACGTGATCGGACAGTTAGAAATCAGCGCTTAACGCATTGACGGAAACGCAGCGATCCCTATAACGAGGCGCTTCCGCGAAAGGGCGCGAGGGACGTGCCGGCCGAAAGCCGGGGCGCCGTTCGTGCTTCTCTGCGTGACCAGGAGAGATCTTCAGTGGCCCGCATCGCAGGCGTCAACATCCCCACGAACAAGCGCGTCGTCATCGCGTTGCAGTACATCCACGGCATCGGCCAGGCGAAGGCCGCCGAGATCGTACACAAGGTCGGCCTCGACGAGGGCCGGCGCGTGAATCAGCTCACCGACGCCGAGGTGCTGCAGATCCGCGAAGCCATCGACCGCGACTACACGGTGGAAGGCGACCTGCGCCGCGAGACCGCCGTCAACATCAAGCGGCTGATGGACCTGGCGTGCTACCGCGGCCTGCGTCACCGCAAGGGCCTGCCGGTCCGCGGCCAGCGCACCCATACGAACGCCCGCACCCGCAAGGGTCCGGCCAAGCCGATCGCCGGCAAGAAGAAGTAGAGAGCGGCAAGTCCGATGGCCAAGGAACCGGCTCGCGTCAAACGCCGCGAGCGCAAGAACATCACTTCGGGCGTGGCGCACGTGAACGCCTCGTTCAACAACACCATGATCACCATCACCGACGCCCAGGGGAACACCATCTCCTGGTCCAGCGCCGGCGCGATGGGCTTCAAGGGCTCGCGCAAGTCGACGCCCTACGCCGCGCAGATGGCGGCTGAAGACGCGGGCCGCAAGGCCGCCGAGCACGGCGTGCGCACGCTGGAAGTCAGCGTCTCCGGCCCTGGCTCCGGACGGGAATCGGCGCTCCGCGCGCTGCAGGCGGTCGGCATGACCATCACCACCATCCGCGACGTCACCCCCATTCCGCACAATGGCTGCCGGCCGCCCAAGCGCCGGCGCGTCTGAGTACCTATCTGCTGCTATTCCCTGCGCCGGACCGCGCCCGCGGCCGGCGATCCTGCGTTTCAAGGGACACCCCGTGATCGAAAGAAACTGGAACGAGCTCATTCGTCCCGAAAAGCCGCTGATCGAAACCGGCTCCGACGCCAACCGCAAGGCGCGCCTGGTGGCCGAGCCCCTCGAGCGCGGCTTCGGCGTCACCCTCGGCAACAGCCTGCGCCGGGTGCTGCTCTCCTCGCTGCAGGGCGCAGCGGTCACCGCCGTCCAGATCGACGGCGTCGTGCATGAATTCTCCTCCCTCGAGGGCGTCCGCGAGGATGTCGTCGACATCGTGCTGAACATCAAGCAACTCGCCGTGCGCATGCACGTCGAAGGCCCCAAGCGCATGACCCTGCGCGCCACCGGTCCCGGCGCGGTCACCGCCAGCCAGATCGAGGCGCCCGCCGACATCGAGATCCTCAACGGCGACCATGTGCTCTGCACCCTGGACGACGGCGCCCAGGTGCGCATGGAGTTCACCGTCCAGACCGGCAAGGGCTACGTTCCCGCCGAGATCAACCGCCCGGAAGACGCCCCCATCGGCCTGATCGCCGTGGACGCGCTCTATTCGCCGGTCAAGCGCGTCGCCTACCGCGTCGAGCCCACCCGCCAGGGCCAGAGCCTCGACTACGACAAGCTGATCATGGAAGTGGAGACCAACGGCGCCGTCTCGCCGGTGGACGCCGTGGCCTACGCCGCCCGCATCCTGCAGGACCAACTGCAGATCTTCATCACCTTCGAAGAGCCGAAGAAGAAGGTCGAGGGCGAGGCCAAGCCCGAGCTGCCGTTCAACCCGGCTCTGCTCAAGAAGGTCGACGAGCTGGAGCTCTCCGTCCGCTCGGCCAACTGCCTGAAGAACGACAACATCGTCTACATCGGCGACCTGATCCAGAAGACCGAGGCGGAGATGCTGCGCACGCCCAACTTCGGGCGCAAGTCGCTGAACGAGATCAAGGAAGTCTTGGCCGGCATGGGCCTGCACCTGGGCATGGACGTGCCCAACTGGCCGCCGGAAAACATCGAAGAGCTGGCCAAGAAGTTCGAAGACCAGATGTGATTTGTCACGCGGCGCGTCGAGAGACGCCCCGCCCTGAGAAAGTGAGACCGCCATGCGCCACGGTTACGCGCGACGCAAACTGGGCCGCACCAGCGCCCACCGCACCGCCCTCTTCGCCAACATGGCGGCAAGCCTGATCAAGCACGAGCAGATCGTCACCACCCTGCCCAAGGCCAAGGAGCTGCGGCCGGTGGTCGAAAAGCTGGTGACCCTGGCCAAGCGCGGCGATCTGCACGCGCGCCGCCAGGCGATCGCCCAGGTGCGCGACAAGGACCAGGTCTCCAAGCTGTTCGCCGTGCTGGGCCCGCGCTATGCGGAGCGCCGCGGCGGCTACATCCGCGTGCTGAAGGCCGGCTTCCGCTACGGCGACAACGCCCCCCTGGCGGTGATCGAGTTCGTCGACCGCGACCCGGCCGAAAAGGGCAAGGACTCCGGCCCGGTCCAGCAGGACGCCTTCGGCGAAGCCTGAGGCTTTCCAGCCAATTCCTATTTCGAAAAGCCCCGGAGCCCCTGGTTCCGGGGCTTTTTTCGCCCGGGCCGTGTCCGCTTCGTCGCCCGCCGGGGGACTCCCGCCGTGACACTGCCGCCCGGCCCTGTATACCGTCCGGCCCAGCTGCACCCTGCTCCGGGAACCGCGTGATGACCGACACCTCCGAGGGCGCGCCGGAGCCCGCCGCCGGCCGCCGCCGCGCCGCCCTGGGCTTCGTGTTCTTCGCCGTCATGCTGGACATGATCGCCATGGGGGTGGTGATCCCGGTGCTGCCGCGGCTGATCCAGGCCTTCACCCATGGCGAAGCGGCTGCGGCGGCCCGCTACATCGGCTGGTTCGCCGCCTGCTGGGCCCTGATGCAGTTCTTCGCCTCGCCGGTGCTGGGCGCGCTCTCCGACCGCTTCGGACGCCGGCCGGTGATGCTGATCTCCATGTTCGGCCTGGGCCTCGACTACGTGGTCATGGCCCTGGCGCCCAACCTCTTCTGGCTGTTCCTCGGCCGCCTGGTCTCCGGCGTCACCGCGGCCACCTTCGCCACCGCCAACGCCTACATCGCCGACATCACCCCGCCGAAGGAGCGCGCCGCCCGCTTCGGCGTGCTCAGCGTGGCCTTCGGGATCGGCTTCATCTTCGGCCCGGCGCTCGGCGGCCTGCTGGGCGACATCGACCCGCGCCTGCCGTTCTGGGCCGCCGCGGGCCTGACCTTCGCCAACTGGCTCTACGGCCTGTTCGTCCTGCCGGAATCCCTGCCGAAGGCGCGGCGCCGCAAGTTCAGCTTCAAGCTCGCCAACCCCGTGGGCTCCTTCGCCCTCTACCGCTCCAGCCCCGGCATGCTGGGCCTGGGCGCCGTGGTCTTCCTGTTCTACCTGGCCCACCAGGTGCTGCAGAGCACCGTGGTGCCCTACGTCGACTACCGCTACGGCTGGAGCGCCAGGATGGTGGGCGTCTGCCTGGCCCTGGTGGGCGTGGGCTCCATCGTCGTGCAGGGCGGGGTCGTGCGGCCCTTCGTGGCGAAGTTCGGCGAGCGCGGCGCCCTGTTCGCCGGCCTGTTCTCCGGCGCCGTCGGCTTTGCGATCTACGGCGCGGCGCCCACCACCGGCCTCTTCCTCTCCAGCATCCCGATCTTCGCCTTCATGGGCCTGGTCAGCCCGGGCTTCCAGGGCCTGATGAGCCGCATGGTCTCGCCCTCCGAACAGGGCCGGCTGCAAGGCGCCAACATGGGGCTGATGGCCATCGCCAGCCTCATCGGCCCGATCCTGTTCACCGAGGTCTTCGCCCACGCCATCGGCCCCTGGCGCCATTGGGCCCCGCTGGGCGCGCCCTTCTACGTCGCCTGCGCCCTGATGGTGGCCGCCATGGCGATCTCGCTCGGCGTGCGCCCCAGGGATGTCCCCGAGGCCGAGCCCGCGGGGGGGTGACGGGGGAGGGGCTGGCGAAAGCCTGGGCCCGACGCCATCTTTGCGCCCGAAACTTCAGCCTGATCCGCACGTTCCCTGCCGACACCCGGAGCCTCAATGCGCCCGCATCGCCTCCTGCTTCCCGCCCTGGTCCTGCTCACCGCCTGCTCCGACCCGTCCAGCCGCAGCCAGGCGCAGGTCGCCCTGGCCCAGCCCAGCCGCGCCGCGCCCTCCAGCGCGCTGTCCATGAAGCAGTCCTTCGCGCCCGTGGTGAAGCGGGCCGCGCCGGCGGTGGTCAACATCTCCTCCAAGCGGCTGGTGCGCCAGCAGGCCGATCCGTTCTGGCAGATGTTCGGCATGGGCGCGCCGCGCGACCGCGTCGAGGGCTCGCTGGGCTCCGGCGTCATCGTCCGCGCCGACGGGGTGATCGTCACCAACGCCCACGTGGTGGAGGGCGGCCAGGAGATCACCGTGGCGCTGGCCGACCGCCGGGAGTTCCCGGCCAAGATCCTGCTGGCCGACCCGCGCACCGACCTGGCGGTGTTGAAGATCGAGGTGGGCGCCGACCGCCTGCCGGTGTTGCCCATCGACGACAGCGGCGACGCCCAGGTGGGCGACCTGGTGCTGGCCATCGGCGACCCCTTCGGCGTCGGCCAGACCGTCACCAACGGCATCGTCTCGGCGCTCAACCGCACCGCCGACCCCACCGGCGACGCCGCCTCCAGCTACATCCAGACCGACGCGGCGATCAATCCGGGCAACTCCGGCGGCGCCCTGGTTGACATGGACGGCGACCTGATCGGGGTGAACAGCTTCATCCTCTCCCGCTCGGGCACCTCCAGCGGCGTGGGCTTCGCCGTGCCCGCCACCATGGTCAAGCGGGTGGTGGAGGCCGCGGTCGGCGGCGGCCATGCGGTGGTGCGCCCCTGGCTGGGCGCGCGGGCCCAGCCGGTCACCGCCGAGATCGCCCGCTCGCTCGGCATGACCGCCCCCATCGGCGCCCTGGTGACCGACGTCTGGCCGGACAGCGCCGCGGCCCGCGCCGGCCTGCGGCAGGGCGACGTCATCGTCTCGGTGGACGGCCGCCCGCTCGCCGACGGCTCCAGCCTGACCTACCTGATCTCCACCCACCGGCCGGGCGACACCATCCGCCTGGGCGTCCGACGCGGCGGCGGGGCGGAGCAGGCGCTCAGCGTCCGCGCCGAGCCGGCGCCCGCCAGCCCGCCCAAGGACCAGCGCACCCTCGCCGGCCGCAGCCCCTTCGACGGCGCCACGGTGGTCAACCTCTCGCCGGCGGTGGCCGACGAGCTGGGCGTCGATCCCTTCGCCGCCAAGGGCGTGCTGATCACCGGCGTCGGCCGCGGCTTCGCCATGAACGCCGGCTTCCAGCCGGGCGACCTGATCCTCGACGTCAACGGCCGCAAGATCGCCACCACCGCCGACCTCGCCGCCGCCACCGCCGCCTCCGCCCGGCAATGGCGCATCACCATCGTCCGCGGCGGCCAGCAGATCGACGCGGTGCTGACTCCCTAAGCCGCCCCCGCCGATGCTATCCTGACCCATGGCCGATCTCTTCGAAGCCGCCGGGCTGACCCCCCAGGCGCCCGCGCCGCTGGCGGACCGGCTGCGGCCGCAGAGCCTCGACGAGGTGGTCGGCCAGGACCACCTGCTGGGGCCGCAGGGACCGATCCGCCGCATGGCCCAGGCCCGGCGGCTGTCGTCGATGATCCTCTGGGGTCCGCCCGGGACCGGCAAGACCACCATCGCCCGCCTGCTGGCCCGCGAGGCCGGCTACGAGTTCGCCCAGCTGTCGGCGGTGTTCTCCGGCGTCGCCGACCTGAAGAAGGCCTTCGAGGCCGCCCGCGTCCGCCGCACGGCGGGCCAGTCGACCCTGCTGTTCGTCGACGAGATCCACCGCTTCAACCGCGCCCAGCAGGACGGCTTCCTGCCCTTCGTGGAATCCGGCGTGGTCACCCTGGTGGGCGCCACCACCGAGAACCCGTCCTTCGAGCTGAACGGCGCGCTCCTGTCCCGCTGCCAGGTGTTCGTGCTGAAGCGCCTGGACGACGCGGCCCTGGAGACCCTGCTGGAAAAGGCCGAGGCCCACGAGCGCCGGCCGCTGCCGCTGCAGCCCGAGGCGCGCCAGGCGATGGTCGCGCTGGCCGACGGCGACGGCCGCTACCTGCTGAGCCTGGCCGAGACCCTCTACAACATCGGTTCGGCCAGCCCACTCTCCACAAAGGAACTGGGCGAGGTGCTGCAGAAGCGCAGCCCCGCCTACGACAAGGACCGGGAGGAGCACTACAACCTGGTCTCGGCCCTGCATAAGTCGATCCGCGGCTCCGACCCCGACGCGGCGCTCTACTGGCTGGCCCGCATGCTGGCGGGCGGCGAGGACCCGCTCTACGTCGCGCGGCGCCTGGTCCGCGCCGCGGCCGAGGACATCGGCGAGGCCGACCCGATGTCCCTCGTCCTCGCCAACGCGGCGAAGGATACGTACGACTTCCTGGGCTCGCCGGAGGGGGAAATCGCGCTGGCCCAGCTGGTGGTGCACCTGGCGACCGCCCCCAAGTCCAACGCCGTCTACGCCGCCTTCAAGCAGGCCCAGGCCGCGGCCCGCGAGACCGGCTCGCTGATGCCGCCTTCGCACATCCTCAACGCGCCCACCCGGCTGATGAAGGACCTGGGGTACGGCAAGGGCTACGCCTACGACCACGACCAGGAGCAGGGCTTCTCCGGCCAGAACTACTTCCCCGACGGCATGGAACGGCGGATCTTCTATGCCCCCAAGGGCAAGGGCGCCGAGGCCAGGATCAAGAAGCGCCTGGAGGCCTGGGCCGCCGAGCGCGCCAGGCGGAGCCAGGGATGACGGTTGCGATCGCCCCCCCAGATCCTCCCCCACAGGGGGAGGGGGACCGCGAAGCGGTGGAGTGGGTTCCAGCCGCGGCGCCGGGGATGAAACCCCCTCAGTCAGCTTCGCTGACAGCTCCCCCTGGGGGGGAGCATCTTCAAGTGTCGGAGCCCCGCGCTTGAAGCAGCCCACCCCCCTGCGCCTGACCCCCGACGAGGACGCCTTCGTCCGCAGCCTGGTGATCTTCGAGGACGCCGAGATCCTGGCGTTCAACAAGCCGGCCGGGCTCTCCAGCCAGGCCGGCCGCACCCCGGGCAAGACCCTCGACGAGCTGCTCTGGGCCTTCGCCCGGCCGGGCAAGGCGCGCCCGCGGCTGGTGCACCGGCTGGACCGCGACACCTCCGGCGTGATCCTCACCGCCAAGACCAAGCCCGCCGCCGGCTTCCTCGGCAAGGCGATCATGGGCCGCCGCGTGTTCAAGACCTACCGCGCCATCGTCGCCCCGGGTCCGCCCGAGCCGCCGCAGGGGCTGATCGAGACGCCGCTGCGGCGCGAGGAGCTGGGGCGCGAAGCCTATATGCGCGTCTGCGCTCCCGACCACCCGGACGCCGAGAGCGCCCGCACCCGCTACCGCACACTGGGTAGGGGCGCCGCCGCCGCGCTCCTGGAGCTGGAGCCGCACACCGGACGCATGCACCAGCTCCGCGTCCACCTGGCCAGCCTGGGCCGGCCCATCGTCGGCGACGCCCGTTACGGGGGCGCGCTCATCGTCGGCGGCCGTCCCGCGCCCCGGCTGATGCTGCACGCATCGGCCTTGCGCTTTCCGCATCCCGCGGGCGGCGAGGCGCGGCTGGAGGCGCCGGTCCCGCCCGACATGGACGACCTGACCACCGGACTCGGCCTGGGGTGACAGGAACGGCCGCCGGCCTCGTCCGTTTCTGCTCCAAACACCGGAACCAAAACGGTTTTCCGCCTGGAGCGAACGTAAGATGAAGCGCTTGGCCCTTGCTCTGCTCGCCGCCGCCGTGCTGGCCGGTTGCGCCGCCGTCCCCACCGTCTACCAGCCCGCCGCGGGGCCGCAGGGCGTGGGTTTCTCCGAGTACCGCATCGAGGCCGACCGCTACCGCGTCACCTTCCGCGGCGGCCCCGGCGCGCCGCCGGAACAGGTGGCCGACTACGCCCTGCTGCGCGCCGCCGACCTGACCCTCGACCGGGGCTACGACTGGTTCCGGGTCGTCGAGCGCGACCTGCGCCAGGCCGGTCCCGACAGCCGGCCGCGGATGTCCATCGGTACGGGCGGCGCCGACTTCGGCCGCCACAGCGCGGTGGGCGTCGGCATCGGGACCAGCTTCAACCTGGGCGGGGGCGGCCCGCCGCTCGCCCAGACCCTGGAGATCCTGCTGGGCAAGGGCGCCGCGCCCCGCGGGGCCGACGTCTACGACGCCCGCGAAGTCCGCAAGTCGGCCGGCGCCCGGATCTAGCTTTGCCGACGCGGCCCAACCGCGCATAAGGAGGCGATGCGAAACCTCCTGCTGGTGGCCGTCGGCGGCGGCGCGGGCGCCGTGGCCCGCTATCTCCTGGGCGGCTGGGCCCTGCGCAGCTTCGGCCCCGACTGGCCCTATGGCACCTTCATGGCCAATGTGCTCGGCGGCTTCCTGATGGGCGTGCTGGTGGGCTTCCTGGCCCATCGCGGCGCGGCGGACCAGGAGCGGCTGCGTCTGCTGCTGGCGGTCGGCGTGCTGGGCGGCTTCACCACCTTCTCGGCCTACTCCCTGGAGCTTTCCCGCATGGTCGAGACCCGCGCCTACGGGCCGGCGGCCCTCTACGCCACGGCCTCCGTCCTGGTCTCGGTCGCCGCCCTGTTCGTCGGCCTGCTGCTCTCCCGGCGGCTGTTCGCATGAACGAGGTCCGCACCATCGCGGTGGCGGCCGACGAGGCCGGCGTGCGCCTCGACCGCTGGTTCCGCCGCCGCTGGCCGCACCTCGGCCAGGGCCAGCTGCAGAAGCTGATCCGCTCCGGCCAGGTGCGGGTGGACGGCGCCCGCGCCAAGGCCGACGCCAGGCTGGAGGCCGGCGCCCTGGTCCGCGTGCCGCCGCTGCCCGACGCCCCGCCCAGCGAGCGCGACCGCCCGCTCAGCTCCCGCGACGCCGCCTTCGCCAGGTCCCTGACGCTCTATGAGGACGACGAGGTGCTGGTGCTCAACAAGCCCGCCGGCCTCGCCGTGCAGGGCGGCACCAAGACCAGCCGCCACGTCGATGGCCTGCTGGGCGCCTGGGGCGAGGGGCTGACCCGCCCGCGGCTGGTGCACCGCCTCGACCGCGACACCTCCGGCGTGCTGGTGCTGGGCAAGTCGCCCCAGGCCGCCGCCCGCCTGTCCGGCGCCTTCGCCCGGCGCCGGGCGCAGAAGACCTACTGGGCCATCGTCATGGGGTTCCCCAAGCCCGGGGAGGGCGTGCTCGACCTGCCGCTGGTCAAGCGCGGGGTCGGCGACCGCGAGCTGATGGTCCCGGCCGAGCCCAAGGAGCCCCGCGCCGAGGCCGCCCAGACCGAGTTCGTCACCATCGCCCGCGCCGGCCCTCGCGCGGCCTGGATGGCGCTGCGCCCGCTCACCGGCCGCACCCACCAGCTCCGCGCCCACATGAAGGCCATGGGCCACCCGATCCTCGGCGATCCCAAGTACGGCGACGAGGCCTCCCGCGAACTCTCCGGCGACCTCAAGCTGCAGCTCCACGCGCGCCGCCTGGTCCTGCCGCACCCGACCAAGGGCACGCTGGTGCTGGAGGCTCCGCTCAGTCCCGAGATGCGCGAAGGCTTCGCCCGCTTCGGCTTCGACGAGCACGAGGCGGCGCACGACCCGTTCCAGGGGCCCGGGCGCCGCTGAGGCGCTGGTCAGACCAGCCCGGCCGCCGGTCGCACGTCGGCGCTGCCCGGGAACACCGCCGTGTCCAGCGCCGCCCGCCCAACGCCCATGTGCTCGGCCAGCACGCCCTTGAACAGGCCGCGCATGTCGAGCGCGGGGGCCACGTCGCGGTCCTCGAACAGCGCCTGGCGCCGCAGCGTCGGCCAGTCGCCCACCACGCCGCCGCGCTTCAGGGCGCCGCCCAGCACCAGGGCCGTCGAGGCCGTCCCGTGGTCGGTGCCGCCCGTGCCGTTGACCCGCGCCGTGCGGCCGAACTCGGTGGCGACCAGCACCACCGTGTCCGACCAGGCGGGTCCCAGGCCGGTGTGGATCCCGTCCAGCACCGCGTCGAGGTAGGCCAGCCGCACCGCCAGGGCGCCTTGCGCCGCGCCCTGGTTGGCGTGGGTGTCGAAGCCGTCCAGCGACAGGGCGGCCACCTGCGGCCCGCCGGCCTCGACCATGAAGCCGGCGAGGGTCGCGCCCAGCTTGCGGGCCGCCGCCTGGCCCTGCCGCAGATAGGCGGCCGCGGGAGCGGCCGGCCCGCCAGGCGCCGCCATCGCCATCTGGCTGTCCGCGGCCGGGGCGGGGTCGGGCGCAACGGGCAGGTTGCTCATCGCCGCCTGGGCCATGGCCTCGGTGGCTAGGCCCTGGGCCAGCGCCGGGCCCAGCAGCGGATCGTCCTTGTAGAGGTCCTGCAGCAGGGTCGGCAGTCGGGCCGAGCCGTCCACCACCTTGCCCGGCGACCAGGAGCCCGCGGGCGCCTTGCCCCGCAGGATCAGCGGCGCGGTGGGACCGACCGACAGCGCCTGCACCTTCCGCTGGGCCGACAGGCTCGCCACCGCCCGGTTCAGCCAGCCCGAGGACGCCCCGTAGGCGGCGGTGGCGCCGGATTCCAGCACGTCCTGCGCCTCGAAGTGCGAGCGCGCCCGATCCGGCGTGGCCGCCGCCGGCGCGATGCGCGCCTGGCCGGCCAAGGCCAGGGCGTGGATGCCGGGCAGCGCGGGATGCAGGGCGAAGGTCCCGTCGAGCTTCAGGGCCTCGGAGCCCAGCGCGATCGATCCGCGCAGGCCCGCATAGTCCGGATCGCCCACCGGCGGGGAGACCGACAGCCCGTCCATGCCGCCGCGGCAGATCACCACGATCAGCTTGCGCCGGGCGAACCCGCCCTCCGTGGCGGCGAAGGCCTGGCGGGCGAGGAACTGCAGGGAGAGGCCGAAGCCGGCGGCGGCGGCCAGCGCCTGGCGGCGGGTGGGGGCGGGCGGGGTCATCGGCGTTGGAACTCCGGGCTCATCAGCAGCAGGGCGAAGGCCTCGGGCCGCGACTCGGCCCTGGCGATCGCCGTGGCGGTGGCCGGCCGCAGCCGCGCCCCCAGCGCCTGGTCGGCCAGCCGGCGCGGGTCCCGGTCGCTGGCGGCCGCGGCGGCGAAGGCCTGCGCCCAGGTCATCCGCTTGACGATGGCGTCGGGCGCCGCCCAGTTCTGCGCCTCGTCCGGCCAGCCTTTGGGGGAGGGGGCGGAGAAGGCCTTCTGGCCCATGCCGTTCAGCACCCCGGCCAGGGCGCCGATGTCGCGCGGACCGCCGCCGGCCGCCCGCCAGCTCGACACCAGGAATTCGTAGGGCGTCTTGAACTTGGCCGGTTGGGGATCCCAGGCCTCCGGGGCGGAGATCAGCGTCTCGGCCACCCTGTCCAGCCGCCCGCCGCCGGCCGTCCAGCTCCGTTCCAGGCGGGCGACCAGGGCCGGGTCCGGCTGGTCGGCGGTGAAGTGGCGGGCGATCTTCGTGCAGACGAAGCGGGCGGTCTGCGGCTTGCCGGCGAGGTCCGCCAGGATCGCCGTGGCCTGCTCGCGTCCGCCGTCGGGATAGCGCACGCCCATCACGGTCCGTGCGCCGGGCTCGTGCGCCGCCTCGCGGAACATCGCCGTCCCGGCGGCTTCGGCGTCGGTCCGCAGGCCGCCGATGCTGATCCCCGTCAGCGCGCGGGCGAACTCGGTGACGTCGGCCTGGGCGTAGCCGCCGTCGACGCCCACGGTGTGCAACTCCAGGATCTCGCGGGCCAGGTTCTCGTTCAGCCCCGGCTGGCGGCCGTTCTGGGCCTGGCGGCGGCGCAGGAACTGGGCGGCGCGGCTGTCCGGCCCCACCGACTGGGCCTGGTCCAGGTAGAGCAGCATGGCCGGGTGGGTCTCGGCCGCGACCAGCAGGTCTTCGAAGCGGCCGAACACGTGCGGCCGGATGGCCTCGGTCTCGAAGGGGCCCACCACCGTCGCGGTGGCCAGCTTGGTGGCCGAGACCGTGAAGTGGTTGGCCCAGAACAGCGCCCAGCGCTCGCGGAAGCCCGCCTCGGCGCCGGCGGCCAGCCGGGCGCGGGCCAGGAAGTCGGCGCCGGTGTCGTCGCGCAGCAGGCGGCGCGCCATTTTCACCGGGTCGCGGTCCTGGGTGTCCGGCGTCCCGGCGTTCCGCCCCGCCCCGTCCGGGCGCGCGTCGCGGCGGGTCTGGCGGAAGGCGCGCAACTCGGCGATCCGCTGGGCGGAGGTCTCGCCCTCGCCCGCCGGCAGGTCGGCCCCCTGCGGCCGGATCTGGGCGCGGAGGAAGCCTTCGGGGTCGGACCTGGCCTGGTCGATCTCGCCCGTGCGGCCGCCCAGGCCGAACCGGGTGACGGCGATCGCCGCCTTCATGTCCCTGTCGATCATCCAGGCCTCCTTGCGCTGGGCTCCCAACGCCCCCATTCCACGCAGGTCGCTCGCCGCTTCCGTCGCGGGCGGGGTTGGAGGCGTCGCGTGCAGCGGGGATTCAAGGAGCCGGGCGACAAGCCGCGGCGGTTCTACAAGGCGGTGAGCGTCGCCCCGGAGCCGGGCGGTTTCCTGGTCAAGCTGGACGAGCGGGCGGTGCGCACCCCGGGCGGCGCGCGGCTGGTCCTGCCGACCGAAGCTCTTGCCCGGTTGATCGCGGACGAATGGGCCGCCCAGGGCGAGCGCCTGGAGATGGCCGCCATGCACGCCACCCGGCTCGCCAACACCGCCATCGATGCGATCCCCGCCGCACGGGAGCCCACCGCCGCCGACGTGGCCCAGTTCGCGGCCAGCGACCTGCTCTGCTACCGCGCCGAAGCCCCGGCCGCCCTGACCGAACGCCAGGCGGAACGGTGGGACCCGATCCTGGCCCGGGCCGAGCGGGAGGCGGGCCTGAGCTTCGTCCGCGCCCGCGGGATCGTCCACCAGGCCCAACCGGCCCGGACGCCGGCGCGGGTCCGGGCGCTGGCCCTCGAGCTCGACGACTTCCGCCTCGCGGGCCTGGCGTTCGGCGCGGCGCTCTATGGCTCCGCGGTGCTGGCGATCGCGGCGCTCCGCGCCTGGCTGAGCGCCGAGGAGGCCTTCGATCTCTCCCGCCTGGACGAGGCCTGGCAGGAGGACATGTGGGGCGAGGACGCCGAGGCCGCCCAGCGCACCGCGCGCCTGCGCGGCGAGGCCCGCACGCTGGAACGCTGGTTCCGCAGCCTCGGCTGAGCGGAACAAGGCCCGGCCTCTCCCGTTCCCCTGGCGAGCCGAATCCGGCCTGCGACACAGGGAGAATCCGTAATGGCTGACCGATGGAATGACGAGCGCGACCTCGAGCGCTGGCGCCGCGAACGACGCTACGGCCGCGACGCCTACAGCCGGGGCGACTACCGGGCCCAGGCCCCCGAAGACCGCAGCTTCGGCGACCACGAGCACGACGCCGACTGGGACCACGACTATGACGTCCCGCGCCGCGCCGCCGCCGAGCGCGGGCCCGAGCGGCGCGATCCCAGCCAGGGCTACGCCGGACCCGGCGGCGGGCGTTGGTCGGGCTACAGCGGCGCGCCGCCCTACGGCGGACCACGGGCGGCCAACCCCTACGGCTATCGCGGGGCCGCGGGCGACTACGGCGAGGAGCCCGGCCGCGACTACCGGTACGAGGCCGGGTCGGCGGACCCCTACCGCGACTACGAGCCGCGCGGCGCAAGGCCGGGCGAGTACGCCAGCTTCGGCTTCGGCCATGACCTGGGGGGCGGCGACACGCCCCGCATCCTGCGCCGCGACCGGGACGAGGCGGCGCGCCGCGAGCACCGGCGGGACGAAGGGCCTCGCCGCTTCTTCGACCGCGCCGCCGACACCGTGGCCTCCTGGTTCGGCGCCACGGAGCACGACCCGCGGATGACCGGCCCCGCCGGCCATCGCGGCAAGGGGCCGAAGGGCTACCGCCGCTCCGACCAGCGGATCAGCGACGACGTGCACGACGTCCTCACCGACGATCCCTACCTGGACGCCTCGGAGATGACCGTGACCGTGCTCAACGGCGAGGTGACGCTCTCGGGCGTGGTCATCGACCGCGACGCCAAGCATCGGGCCGAGCGGCGGGTGGAGCGCGTCAGCGGCGTCGACCACGTGCAGAACAACCTGCGCATCGGCCAGGTCGCCGGCGCCAAGCCCTTCGAGACCGGCAACCCCCTGACCAGCGCCGGCCGCGGCTTCGGCGACAGCATCGTCGAAGCCCAGGCCAGGGGCGAACTGCCGAAGTCCCCGGACGACGGCGGCCCGCACTGACGCGGACCTCTTCCTCCCACATTCCGCAGAGGACGGGGAGTAAGAGGAGGGGGGAAGGGCCGTCTTGCGCTAAGCCGCCCCGAGGTGCGCGTCGTCGCCGCGGCCCAGGGGGTCGCGCAGCGGCTGGCCGTCGGGCGCGAACTCCAGCGAGACCGAATTGATGCAGTAGCGCAGCTTGGTCGGCGGCGGGCCGTCGGGAAACACGTGGCCCTGGTGCGAATTGCAGCGGGCGCAACGGGTCTCGATGCGCACCATGCCGTAGCTGGCGTCGCGCACCGCCCTGACGTTGGCCTCCGCGATCGGGGCGTAGAAGCTGGGCCAGCCGGTGCCGCTCTCGAACTTGGTCTCGGCGCGGAACAGCGGCAAGCCGCAGAGCCGGCAGCAGTAGACGCCGTTCTGCTTGTTGCCCAGCAGGCCGCCGCAGAACGGCGCCTCCGTCCCGTGCTTCAGCAGCACCTCGGCCTCGTCGCGGCTGAGGCCCGCCTCCAGGCGCTGGCGCTCGTCGGCGCTGGGGGGCGTGAGGTCGAAACCGGCGGAGGGCGAGAGGGCTGGATTGCTCATGGCCTGCAATCTAAGCTCGCCGGGGCGGGCGCGCCATAGGGCGGCGGGCGACCTTGAGGAGCGCGGGGACGGATGAACGGCCGAGGCGATCTGCCGGCGCTGTTGTTCTCCGCCGAGGGGCGGCTCTCGCGCACCCCGTTCCTGGCCGCGGCCATCCTGCTGATCGTCATGGCGGCGCTCTACGAGGCGATCGTCGGCACGACGCTGCACTGGCTCACCGGCTGGATGGTCTATCCCGCGCTCATATACTGCGGCGCCTGCGTGCTCTCGAAGCGGCTGCACGACCGCGGCCGGTCCGGCTGGTGGGCGGCGCTGATCCTGGTGGCGATGGTGGCGGTCTGGCCGCGGCCGATCGGCTTCTTCGACTTCCTGTTGGCCCTGGTGCTGATCTGGGCAGTGGTGGAGCTGGGCGTCATGTCGGGAGAGGCGGGCGCCAACCGCTACGGCCCCAGCCCGCTGCGCCCCGCCCCGGCCTAGAGCGGCGGCGGCGCCGGCTCGACCGGGCCGAACAGCGCCTCGAACGAGGCCTTCAGCGCCGCATCCGCCTCGGCGAGCGTCGCCTGCGCGCCCAGGTCCGCCAGGCTGGTGACCCCGTGCCGGGTGACGCCGCAGGGCACGATGCCGCCGAAGTGGGAGAGGTCCGGCGCGACGTTGAGCGCGATCCCGTGGAAGGACACCCAGCGCCGCAGCTTCACCCCGATGGCGGCGACCTTGTCCTCCCGGCCGGGCCTCGCCACCCAGACGCCCACGCGGCCCGGGCGGATCTCGCCGGCGACGCCGAGCTGCGCCAGGGCCCGGATCAGCCAGGCCTCCAGGGCCGCCACGAAGGCGTGCACGTCGCGCGCCCGGCGGTTCAGGTCCAGCATCACATAGGCCACCCGCTGGCCGGGCCCGTGGTAGGTGAGCTGGCCGCCGCGGCCGGTCCGGTACACCGGGAACCGGTCGGGCTCGAGCAGGTCCGCGTCCTTGGCCGACACGCCGGCCGTGTAGATCGGCGGGTGCTCCAGCAGCCAGACCAGCTCGCCGGCGCGGCCGTCGGCGATGGCGGCCGCCCGGGCCTCCATGGCCGCCACGGCGGCGGGATAGCCGACCTGCGCCGGCGACACCGCCCAGCCCACGGGGGTCCCGTCGTGGCGGGCGAAGAGCGGAGCCGGAGCGGCAGGACTTAACGAGCGGTCAAGCATGTGGGCGCTATGTGGGCGCAAGGCGGGGCGCGCGCAAATCCTGCGCTGCCGCAATGTCGCGGATCGAGGGTCCAGTTGAGTCAGGTCAAGGCGGTCAACGTCGAAATCGCGGTGGTGCTGGGGCGCTCCACCCTGCCGATGCAGCAGCTGCTGCGCATGGGCCGCGGCGCGGTGATTCCCCTCGACGCCAATGTGCACGAGGAGGTCTGGATCCTGGCCAACAACCACCCCGTGGCCCGCGGCGAGATCCAGATCCACGACGACCGCATCTCCATCGCCGTGACCCGGGCCGCCGACGTCTACGACTACATGGCCGGCGGCGGCGTCTGAGGATCTCGCCCGCGGCTTCGGTTCCGCGCCTGAACTCTTGAATTCCGGGCCCTTTCGCCGCGCCGCCGCACGCGGCGCCCGCGCGCACTTCACAAACCTGCGGGGGTTTGCTACGCCCCGCGCCTCACCACGGGCGGTCGTGGCGGAATTGGTAGACGCGCAGCGTTGAGGTCGCTGTGGGGCAACCCGTGGAAGTTCGAGTCTTCTCGACCGCACCAGTGATTGGGATCCAGCAGCATCCAGAGGTCTTGAGCGTCAGATAGGAGGGTCCGCATGAGCCGCGAATCGGCTGACCTGACCGACGTGACGGACCGACTCCCTCCGGAAGCCGACGAAGACCTGGAAGACCTGGCCCTGCGCGAGGACTACGCGCTGGCCCCGGAATTCGTCGCCATGGTGATCGACGCCGCCGACCGGGGCGACGCCGAGCGGCTGCGCGAGCTGCTGGACGCCCTGCATCCCGCCGACGTGGCCGACCTGATGGGCTTCCTCTCCGCGGACTACCGCGAGGAGGTGATCGCCCACCTCAACCCCGAGGCCCTGGCCGAGATCCTCTCCGAGCTGGACACCGAAATCCGCGAGGAGGTGCTGGAGCACGTGCCCTCCGAGACCCTGGCCAAGGCGCTGGGCGAGATGGAGTCCGACGACGCCGCCGACGTCGTCGACGACCTGGAGGCCGACAAGCGCGCCCAGGTGCTGGCCGCCATGCCGGAGAGCGAGCGGGTCGCCATCGAGACCTCGCTGGCCTACGAGGACGAGACCGCCGGCCGGCTGATGCAGCGCGAGGTGGTGGCCGCGCCGCAGTTCTGGACCGTCGGACAGGCCATCACCCACCTGCGCCGCGAGAGCGACGACCTGCCGGAGCTGTTCTTCGACGTCTATGTGGTCGATCCCGCCTATCGGCCGGTGGGCGCGGTGGCGGTGAGCCAGATGCTGCGCGCCGCTCCCTCGACGCCGCTGGCCCAGATCATGGAGCCGGTGACCGAGATCCCGGTCGACATGGACCAGGAAGAGGTCGCCTACATCTTCAACAAGTACCACCTGATCTCCGCCCCGGTGGTCGAGCCCGGCGGCCGGCTGGTGGGTCAGGTCACCGTCGACGACATCGTCGGCGTCATCCAGGAAGAGACCGAGGAAGACATCCTGGCCTTGGCCGGCGTGTCCGACGCCGGCCGCGACGCCGGCTTCCTGGGCATCGTCCGTTCGCGGCTGCCGTGGCTGCTGATCAACCTCGTCACCGAGGCCATCGCGGTGATCGTCATCGGCCCCTTCCAGCCGATGATCGCCAAGATCGTCATTCTGGTGATGTTGCTGCCGATCGTTTCATCGCTGGGCGGCAATGCCGGAACCCAGGCCCTGACCGTCGCGGTCCGCGCCCTCGCCGCCAAGGAGCTGAACGCGGCCAACGCCACGCGCATCATCGCGCGCGAGCTGGGCGTGGGCCTGCTGAACGGCGCGGCGGTGGGCCTGATCCTCGGCGGCGGCCTCTATGTCTGGCAGCATGACCTCAAGCTGTCGCTGGTGGTCTTCCTGGCGATCATCGCAAACCTCTTCGTCGCCGCGCTCGGCGGGATATTGGCGCCCATCGTGCTCGACCGGTTCGGGCGCGACCCGGCGGTCTCCTCGTCCGTCGTGGTCACCTTCATGACCGACTTCTTCGGATTCCTCGCCCTCCTGGGCATTGCCAGCCTGATACTGTTGTAGCCGGCCCGGATATTGCCCGTGTGGGGCGAGCGCCCCTTGCGTCGTGCCATTTTGGGTTAGAGGCGATGAAACCGCGTCAACAGGTCTCCCGCCCCGCGATCGCCATGATCAAGCGGTTCGAGGGCTATCGCCGGAAGGCCGCCCAGCTCCCCGACGGGCGCTGGACGATCGGCTACGGCCATACGGCCTCGGCCCGCAAGGGTGCGGAAGTCCCGGAACAGGACGCCGAAGCCCTGCTGATCTACGACCTGATCGAGGTCTCCCACGCGGTCAACGAGTGGACCTTCACCGCGCTGACCCAGAACCAGTTCGACGCGCTCGCTTCCTTCGTCTTCAACATCGGCGCCGAGCCGTTCCGCCACTCCCTGGTGCTGCGCCACCTGAACGAGGGCGCGCTCCTGCAGGCCGCCTGCGCCATGGAGCTGTGGCGGCGCGCCGAAGTCGGCAACGAGCGGATCGTGGTCGACGCCCTGGTCCGCCGCCGCGCGGCGGAGAAGGCGCTGTTCCTGACGCCGGCCGGCGCCTGGGTCCCGGCCCCGACCGCGGTCCTCAGGCCCGAGCTCGACATCGACCTGACCGGCCTGGTGCCGCACCAGGCGCCCGAAGCGGTCGAGACCTCGCTGGAGGGCGAGCGGGTGCGGGTCAGGCGCGATCTCGCCGCCTTCGTCGTCCCCAAGGCGCCGGAGCCCGCGGAGCCCAATCCCGCCCGCGCCGCCGCCGAGGCGGTGACCACGCGCCTGTCGGGCCTGTTCCGCGAGCTCGACCCGGCGGAAACGCCCGCCGTCATCCCCGCCCCCCCGGCCGAGACGCCGCCGGCCGAGGCCGCCCGCCCGTTCCCGCTGGCCGCGGGGGTGACCGGGCCCGGTCCCTTCGCCCCGGCCAACGATCTCGCCCGTCCCGTCCCGCCACACGCGGACACCCCCCCGGCGGTGGAGCGGCTGGACATCCCGGGCCGCCCGCCCGCCCAGTCCTGGCGCGACCTCGCCCCGCTCGCCGTGCTGGCGGCGCTGGGCCTGGCGCTGTTCGTCGGCGGCCTCTACTGGGCCTTCCACGTCGCCCCGGACGCGGGCGTCAGCGCCGGCGGCGCGCTCGGCGTGGGCTGGCTGGCCGGCGTGGCCGGCATCGGCTTCTTCAGTGTCGCCGCCTACCGCCTGTTCGAGCGGCTGGGCCAGGGCGACGGGGACGACGCGCTGGGCCGGTGACGCTCCCCGCCCGGCGGCTGCAGATCCACCGGGGTAAAGAAAGTAAACTGTCCGAAATAGGCGGCTTCCGCCGGAAGCGACTGCCTGCGGAGTAGGGCGCCGCTAACCCTGGATCGCCCCCACCATCCCTTAAACCTTCACCGTTACGCTCGGCCTCGAATTCGGGCGGGGGCGGCGATCCCTATGAACAGGCTGGGTCTTTCGGCCGGCGTGGCGGCGGCGCTCGCGCTCGCCGGCTGCGCGACCGTCCCCGAGACCGCGCCGCAGCGCCTGGTGGTCGAGTGCCCCGTCGGCCAGGAGGCGCGCAGCACCGCCCAGCTGTTCTTCGGCCGCAACACCGGCGACAGGCCCGCGGTCAGCGACGACGATTTCCGCCGGTTCGTCGACACCGGGCTGACCCCGCGCTTCCCCGAAGGCCTGACCGTGCTGGACGGCGGCGGCCAGTGGCGCGACGCCTCCGACAACCTGATCCGCGAAGCCTCCAAGGTGGTGCTGCTGGTGCTGCCCGAGACCGGCGATCCGCAATCACGGGTGGAGGCGGTGCGCACCGCCTACAAGACCCGCTTCCATCAGGATTCCGTGCTGCTGATCACCCAGCGGTCCTGCGTCTCGTTCTGACGGCTTCCTGACCTGCGAAGGGCCGCCCCGTTGTCGGGGCGGCCCTTCTTTAACCGCGCGCGCCTGGCGCTCTGCGAGCCTCTCCAGGCCGGCGGCGCGCGCGGCTCCGGCCCGGTCAGGGGCGCGACACGGACCCGGAGGCCGATCCCGAGGCGGACCCCTGGGCGGAGACCCCGAGGCCGAGGCCGCCGCCGGAGGCTTGCGCATCGGCTGAGCCGGAGCCGCTGGCCTGGCCGCCGGACGCGACGCCGGGCGCGGGGGTGTCCAGCGCGGACTGGCCGGCGGCCTGGGCGGCGGTTCCGGCCGACCCGGCGGCGTTGCGGCCGGCGCCCGCCGCGGAGCGGGCGGTGGAGCGGCCGGTGGCGGCGGCCTCCCGCGCCACGCTGCGGCCGCGGCCGGCGACGTCGCCCGTCCGGGAGGTCAGGCCGCCGGCGTCGGCGCCGACCCCGCCCATGGCGCCCGCATGGCCGGTGAGGCCGCCGGTGATTCCGTCAAGGCCGCCGGTCAGGCCGGCGCCTCCGCCCAGCGACCCGCCGAGCAGTTGGGCGTCGGCCGCCGAGGCGAGGGCGAGGGCGGCGGCGGTGGCGAGGAACAGAGGGGTCTTGCGCATCGAGGTCTCCTGAAGGGACGGGGCGCCGTCTCGCGCCTCCAGCCGGTCCAACGACCCGGCCGCGCCGATTCATCCCGGCCCGGCGAAATTTTCTTCAGCGCCCCGCCAGGGCCGCGCGCCTCGCCCCGACCACGGCCGGGTCGGTGCGCAGGTCGAAGGCCACCAGCCCGCGGCCGTAGAGCGGGTCCGCGCCGGGGGCGCCGAGGTCGGTCGCCTCGCCCGCCAGCGCCGCCAGCGCCCGCCGCGCGGCGCCGGCGTCGGCTTCGCCCAGCAGCAGGGCCAGCCGCCCCGCCGCCAGGGGCGCGGCGAACGACGTCCCGCGCACGGCGGCGTAGCCCCCCGGCGTGGCGGCGGCCATGTCGGCGCCCGGCGCGGCGAAGTCCAGGTGCAGCGCGCGGCCGGCTTCCGGCAGCAGCCGGCGGCGGGCGTCCACCGCGGTGACGGCGACCACGCCGGGGTAGGAGGCGGGGTAGAGCGGCGCCGCGGCCGGGCCGTCGTTGCCCACCGCGGCCACGACGAGGCGGCCGCGGGCGACCATTGCCTGCACGGCCGCGCCGAGGATGATGTCGGGCGGGCCCACCAGGCTGACGTTGACCACCGGGACGCCGAGCTGCGCCAGCCAGGCCAGGCCGCGGGCGACGGCCCCGGCCGAGCCGCCCGTGGGCCCGGAGCCGTAGACGTCGGCCACATAGAGCGCGGCGCCAGGGGCCGCCCCGCGGAACCGTCCCTGGCGTCCCACCAGCAGGGAGGCCACCGCCGTGCCGTGGGCGCTGGGCCGCACGCCGCCGGGCGCGAAGCCGCGCTGCGTCACCCGCGCGCCGGCCAGGCTGGGGTGGGCGGCCACGCCGCCGTCCACCAGGCCGATGCGGACGCCGCCCCGGACGCTCCCCGGCTGCGCCGCCGCCTCACGGCCCGGCGGCGCGTCGGCCGCGCCGCCGGGGAAGTAGATGTGGTTGAGGTCGTAGCGCCCCTCCGGGTCCAGGGCGCGCAGCCGGCGCAGGGCTTCCGCCGCGGGCATGGCCGCCGGGACGCCCAACACGCTGACCTGCAGCCCGAGCGCCTGCACGTCCTCCTGGCGGCGCACGGTGAACCCGGCTTCGCGCGCCCGCGCCAGGGCTGCTGGGTCCGGCGAGAGCGCGAGGACTTCGCCGCGCACCACCGGCTCGCCCGCCGCGTCGGCCTCGACGGCCTCGGGGTGGACGCGCAGCAGGTCCAGGGCCTGCATCCGGCGCAGCTCCGCCAGGGGCGCCTGCGCCGTCCGGACGGTCGCCCCCGCCACATCCTGCACGCTGCGGCCCAGGCGCGGCGCCAGGTCGTCCGGCCCGGGGATCCGGCGCGCGAGGTCGGACGCCGGCGGCAGGCCGGCGGTGGGCAGGCCGCCGCCCAGCAGCTGCGCCGAGGCGGGCCCGGCCGCCAGCGCCGCCGCCAGCGCCAGGGCGAAAACCATGCGGATCGGCGGGCGGGCGCGGGGCTCGGTCATCGGGGCGTCCTGGCGCGCACCAGGGGCGGCGCGCTTTTTTGCTGCTCCAGGGATGAAACGCACGGCATGGTTCGTTCCATCCATGAGGACCAAGGCAGGCTCTTGAACGACTTCCAGCGGGAGATGGTCGCATTGTTGCCGCGCCTGCGCCGCTTCGCCAGGGCCCTGGCGCGCGACGCGGCCGACGCCGACGACCTGGTCCAGCTGACCGTGGAGCGCGCCCTGGTCCGCGCCGGACAGTGGCGGTTCGGCGCCCGCCTGGACAGCTGGATGTTCCGCATCATGAAGAACGCCTGGATCGACGAAGCAAGGAGCCGCAGCCGGTGGGGGCGGGTGTTCGCGCCCGAGGAAGCGGGGGCCCAGGCGGGCGAGGACGGGGCCGGGGCCATGGAGCTGCGCCTGCAGGCGCGCGAGGTGGAGGCGGCGATGGCGCGGCTGCCGGACGACCAGCGGCTGGCGGTGGCGCTGGTGCTGGTGGAGGGCCTGTCCTACGCCGAGGCCGCCGAGGTGCTGGAGACGCCGGTGGGCACCCTGACCAGCCGTCTGGTGCGCGGGCGCATGGCCCTGATGGCGCAACTGGAGGAACGCCGGCCATGACTGAAGAGGCGCGGATCATCGCCTATGTGGACGGCGAGCTGGACGCCGCCGCGCGCCTGGCGCTGGAAGCCGACATGGCCGCCGACCCGGCCCTGGCCGGGCGCATGGCCGGCCACCGGCGGATACGGGAAGCGGTCGGCGACGCCTTCGCGGGCGTCCTCGACGAACCGGTTCCGCAGCGCCTGCGGGCCGCGGCCGCGGCGCCGCCGCCGCGCCACGGCTTCGGCCGCTTGCCGCAGTGGGCGGCGCTGGCGGCCTGCCTGGCGATAGGCGTGCTGGTCGGACGCGGCCTGGCCGAGCGCGGTCCGCTGACGGCGGGGCCAGACGGGGCGCTGGCGGCCCGCGGCGCCCTGGCCGCGGCGCTGACCCGGCGGCTGGCGGACGATCCCGTCGGGCCGATCAAGGTGGGCCTGAGCTTCCGCGACGGCGACCGCCGCTATTGCCGTACCTTCGAAAGCCCCCACGACGCCCTGGCGGGGATCGCGTGCCGCGAGGGCGGCCGCTGGCGCGTGTCGATGACCGCCGCCTATCGCCCGCCGCCCGCCGCCGACTATCGCCAGGCCGCCAGCGCGACGTCGCCGGCGGTGCTGGCCGCCGTCGACGGGATGATCGCCGGCGCGCCCCTGGACCGGGCCGGCGAGCGCGCCGCGCGGGCGCAGGGCTGGGCGGCGCCGGGCGGGCGCTGACATGCGAAAGGCCGCCCCGTTGTCGGGGGCGGCCTTTCCATTGTCGGACCGCAGCGCGGCTCGCGACGTCGCCGAACCTCGGGCTAGGCGCGGACCTCGTAAGCGGAGGCCCAGGTCACGGTTTCCGAACTACGGTTGAAACAATGAGACACTGGATCACCTCCTTTCGTTGCATGGACGGGAATGCAGTATGTGGGAGCCGCCCGGGCTTCCGCAAGATCATGCAACCGTCCGGCGATCACAGGGGCGTCAGGCGCTATTCCGCCGCGTCCGCATCCGCCAGGGCCGGGCGCCGGCGCAGGTCGACGACCGGACGGTCGAGCTTGTCGAGGGCGGCGATCATCGCCTCGTAGCCCGCCTTCACCGCGGGGGCGAAGGCCGACCAGTCGCGGATTTCCACGCCGGCCACCTCCGGGGTCACCAGCACGTCGGTGGCCTCCCGCGACGCGGCCAGGTCGCGGCCGCTGGAGACGGTGGCGGCCCGCATCAGCAGCGAGACGATCGGCGGGCCCTTGCGCCACTGGCCCGACAGGATCCAGCGCCAGACCGATTCCGGGCGGGCGACGTCCTCGGCGGTGATGCTGCGGCCGCGGGTCACGTCGATCCCGACGATGGGGCCGAGCTGGACGGCGCGCATCACGTCGGCGGGGAAGTTCTTCAGCACGGCGCCGTCCACCAGCACGTCGTGCCCCTCGGTGGCCGGGGGCAGCACGCCAGGGAGCGAGATGCTGGCCCTCAGCGCGTCGCGCAGCCGGCCGCGCCGGTGCAGGTGGTAGGCGCCGGTGGTCAGGTTGGAGGAGACGCAGAAGAACGGCAGCCTGAGGTCGGCGATCTGGACGTCGCCGAAGTGGTGGGCGAGGCGCTCGGCCACCTTGTTCCCATGGGTCATGGCCAGCAGCGGCAGCGCGATGTCGTCCAGCGGGCTGGTCTCCACGAAGGCCTCGCGGATTCGCCGCTCCATCTCCTCGTCGTCCCAGTCCATGGCGACGCCGGCGGCCACGATGGCGCCCATGGAGGCGCCGCCCACGAAGTCTATGGGCACATTGCGCTCGCGCAGCGCCTTCACCGCCCCCACGTGGGCGTAGGCCCGCGCGCCGCCGCCCGACAACACCAGCCCCACCGACTGGCCGGTGAGCACCCGGGCGATCCGGCGGCCGTCCTCCGCGTCGTCGCGGCGCAGGTGGAAGATCCGCGCCGGCGAGACGGCGTCCATCCAGGCCTCGGAGCCGGTGATCTTCGCGGTCTTGGCCGGGTCGACCAGGACCAGGTCCACCAGCCGTTGCGCCTGCAGGGGCGCGGCGGACGAGGCGGCCTGGGGCGCCGGCGGGGGCCGGCCGCCGCGCGCCACGCGGAACAGCCGGTCCGCCTGGCGCGACACCAGCTGGCGCCAGCCCAGGTCGTCGGCCTCCGCTACATAGAGCACGAAGTCGTGGGTGCGCTCCACGTCGGAGAACCACTCGGTGGGCGCCTGGGTCGCCTCGGCCCCCACCACGGTGGCCGCATAGCCCAGCCGGCCGATGTCGCGGGCGATGCGGTCCACCAGCGGCCGCAGCGCCAGGCCCTCGCCGGCGGTGATGAAGCCGAACACCGAGGGCTCGCCGACCCCGGTGCGGGCGGCCGCCTGGCGGGTGCGCAGGATCATCAGCCGGGCGAGCTCGGTCATTACCCGGGTGTCGGAGTCGCAGGCGTCGAAGAAAGCCTGGCGGGGGAGGGCCAGGATCTCCGAATCGCGCAGGGCCACCACCTGGGCGGAGTGGGGCGCGCCGGCGATCAGCGCCATTTCCCCCACCGGCTCGCCCGGCCGGATCACCCCCAGGAACTGCGGCTCGTGGCGCTCGTCCTTGCGGAACACGGCGAGGCGGCCGGCGCGGACGAAGTAGAGCTGGTCGGCCGGCTCCCCCGCCTCGTAGAGCACCGCCCCGCCGGGGAGCGAGAACCACGCAGCCTCCCCCCGGGCGCGCTCCCCCGAGAAGAGCTGCGCCAGGGCGGAATCTTGCGGAATGTCCGGCAGGCGGGTCACGGACGCGGAGCCTAGCGCCGGGCGCGGGCCCCGGCTATGCCTTCACCATGCCGAAGATCCAATCCGCGCTGACGGTCGGCGACGCGGCCTTCGAGGCCAGCCGGGCCCTGGCCGCCCTTAACTCTGCGATCGCCCGCCTCCGGGACGACCCGGCCCAGACCCGCGATGTGTTGGGCCTTTCCCTCTCTGCGGCGTTGAATGCACCGATCCCCGAGACGCGCTTCGGCGTGTTCCGGATGTAAATCGGCAAGGAGATCTTGATGACCAACCCCATCGCCGACCCGCTGGTCGAAGGCCTCGACGACGACCTCGACACCGGCCTCGTGACCGTCGAGGCCACGCCCGAGGGCCTGGCTGTCGTGACCCTCAACCGGCCGGAGCGGAGGAACGCCTTCGACGCCGAGCTGATCGCCGCCCTGAGCGAGACCTTCGAGACCCTGCACGGGGCCGAGGGGGTGCGGGTGGTGTTCCTGCGCGGCGCCGGCGGGACCTTCAGCGCCGGCGCGGACCTGCAGTGGATGCGCGACGCCGCCGAACTGACCGAGGCCGACAACCGCGCCGACGCCATGGCCATGGCCCGGATGCTCAAGCGCCTGTGGGACCTGCCGGCGCTGACCGTCGCCCTGGTGGAGGGCGGGGCGTTCGGCGTCGGCGGCGGCCTGGCGGCGGCCTGCGACATGGCCGTGGCCACGGAGGGCGCGCGCTTCTCGTTCTCCGAGGTGAAGCTGGGGCTGATCCCGGCGACCGTCAGCCCCTATGTGGTGGCCGCCATCGGCCCGCGGGCGGCCCGGGCGCTGTTCGCCACCGCGCGCGTCTTCGGCGCGGCCGAGGCCCAGGCCCTGGGGCTGGTGAGCGAGGTGGTGGCCGACGCCGCCGCCCTCGACGCCGCCGCCGAGCGCATCGGACGCGAGATGCTGGACTGCGCGCCCGGCGCGGTGGCCGAGGCCAAGCTCCTGGTCGACGAGGTCTACGGCAAGCAGATCGACCACGGGCTGATGGAGGAGACCTCCCGCCGCATCGCCCGCGCCCGGGTGGGCGAGGAAGGGCAGGAGGGCGTGCGCGCCTTCCTCGACCACGCCAGGCCCAGCTGGGCGGTGGAATGATCGCCAGCCTGCCGGTCGCCAACCGCGGCGAGATCGCCCGGCGGATCTTCCGCACCGCCCGGCGACCTCGTCGGCCAGCCTGGGTATCCGCGCTGGCCGAGTCTTGTCACGCAGCAGGCCATCCACGCCCTCGGCCATGAAGCGTTCCTGCCAGCGCCAGTACGCATCCCGCAGACTCGCACGACGTCAAAGCCATGGGAATCCCAACTAAGGACTCTTACGTCGGCATCAGTCCACTGGGCGCGAGGCGGCGCGCCCCTGCGGCCACTAAGTTTGCCAGCGCTGTCAGGCTAAATGGGAGCGGGCGGAAACTCCCCCACCGTTGTGTCACAGGTCGCCATACGCTAGGACAAAAAAATGTGGACCCCTCTTCGGGCTGATCCGGATCCCGTGTTTGGCGACTCAATGGAGATTGCGTTATGAATAAAAGTACTGAGCATAATGTTGCGAAAAATGATTATTCATCTGCGTTTAATGGTGGCGCGGTAGGGATTGAATCTATTGATATGAGTGCCGAGAAGGAGGTTGCTAAACTTTTCTATGACTATGCGGAGGCCTATAGGCGCGGCGATGTCGACGCCTGTCAGAAGTGTTTCGCGATCCCCTGCACTTTTATTGGCTCCCAACTCACCATCCATATGGAATCTCATGACGCGTTTGTAAAACATTGGGATGAGTCCCATAAGGTCATGAGCAAGGTCGGCGTAGTCGGCAGTAGCGTCGAGGCTGTCAAAGTCTTCATGCTGGATACTAACGTCGCCCTTGCCGCCGTTATGTATGAGCGCCTGGACGCAGATGGCCAGGTGTTCAACCGGGGCTCAGGCACATACAGCGTGTTTAAGGGAGATGATGGCTGGAAAGTCATCGCCTACATCATGCATGGGCCCGAGACGTGGCTGGGTGAGTTGGTCCGTCCCTCGAAGATCCCCGACGGGCGATGAGAGTCAAAACCCAAATAGGAATGGACCTTGGCGTCAACCCACGGCTGTCCGGTTCATGCTGCACCTAGTGGATTGAAACCAACCCTTGGCGCCCGCGTGGGGCGGCGGCGATGATTTTATCAGGATCGGCGGTCCAGACGATTGGTCCATTGCACATGATCAAGCTCTGCGTCGGCGTCGACACGGTGGAAGGCCTGATCGACTGGCATCGGCCGGACCTGGCGCGCGGCCGGCCCTGGACGATGCATACCCGCCAGACCCCGAAGCGGGCGGCGGAGCTTGTCGAGGGCGGCTCACTCTACCGGGTGTTCAAGGGAGTGGTCCTCTGCCGGCAGGCGATCCTGGCGGTGGACACGGTGGGCGAGGGGATTCACGCCCGTTGCCAGGTGACCCTTGACCCGGAGGTGGTGCGCGTGGCCCCGACCCCCCGCCGCGCTTTCCAGGGCTGGCGCTACCTGTCGGCCGCCGGCGCCCCGCCCGACCTCGGCTCGGGCGTCGACGGCGACATCCCCGAAGACCTGGCGCGGCGCCTGCGCGAAGCCGGCGCGTGGTGACCTGAGGCCTTTTTTCTTCTCCCCTTGCGGGAGAAGGCGGCCTGCGGAGCAGGCCGGATGAGGGGTCTCCCAGACCTGTCCGGCCAGCGACGCTGGGGACCCGACCTGCCGCACAAGGTCATGGTCTACGATCCGGCGGGAAGGCGCCCAAGAACCAGCTCTCCGTAGCGCGATGGCGAAGGCGGCGGGCGAGGCCGGTCGAAATGTTCCTGTTATGTTCTCGACGCACGGCTCCGCCCAAGCTATGCTCCGAGACGCCCGCCGCACACACCGCAGGCGTCTCTCGTGTCGTCGGGTTCAGAGTGCGATCCCGCGCCGTCGCCGCTACGGAGCCTTGTAAGGTGTTCACCGGTCAACACCTCCAGAATACCTCAGGGATTAGGCAAGAAGTTGTTTATGCAGTTATTTTCTCAATCCCGCAGGTGTTGTTCGCCACCCGGAAAAAGTGTTTACCGACGTAAGGGCCGGCGCCTGGATCGCCCATGCGGGGCTCAAGGGATCCGCGGTCCAGCCCTATCCGTCTCTCCCCAATCGCGGGGTGGAGGCTCTGCGCTACACCGCCATGTTGTCGATCAGCCGGGTCCTGCCCACGAAGGCCGCGGCGAAGACCCGGGCGGGGCCCTTGGGCGGAGAGGAGAGGTCAGCGGCGTCGCGGACCTCGAAGTAGTCGATGGGCCCGAAGCCCGCGGCCTTAAGGGCGGCCAGGCCGGCGGCCTCGACTTCGGCCAGGGCGTCGCCGGCGCGCAAGGCGGTCGCCGCCCCGGCCAGGATCGCGTTCATCCGCCCGGCGATCTCCCGCTCGGGGGCCGAGAGGTAGGCGTTGCGGGAGGACAGCGCCAGGCCGTCCGGGGCGCGGGCGATGGGCGCGCCCAGGATCTCCACCGGAATGTCGAGGTCGGCGACCAGGCGGCGGATCACCTGCAGCTGCTGGTAGTCCTTCTCGCCGAACACGGCGACGTCGGGGCCGCACTGCAGGAGCAGCTTCGAGACCACGGTGGCCACCCCGGCGAAGTGGCCGGGGCGGGCGGCGCCGTCCATCGGCCCGGTGACGCCGGCGACGGTGACGGTGGTGGCGAAGCCCCGCGGGTACATCTGGGCGGCGGTCGGCGCGAACAGCAGGCTGCAGCCGGCGGAGGCCAGCAGGGCCTCGTCGCGGGCCTCGTCGCGGGGATAGGCCGCGAAGTCCTCGTTGGGGCCGAACTGGGTCGGGTTGACGAAGACGCTGGCTGCGACCCGGTCGGCCCGGGTCAGGGCGAGGGTGACGAGCGACAGGTGCCCCGCGTGCAGGGCGCCCATGGTGGGGACCAGGGCCACCCGCTGGCCGGCGCGGCGCCAGGCGGCGACCTGGGCGCGCAGCTCCGCCACCGTGCGTGCGACGGGCAGGGGAGGCGTGGGCATGTCGGTCTCCTGGGGCTGATGCGGGCTTATGGCCGAGGGGCCCCGCGGCGTCCACGGGGTGAGGCGTCATGTTCCGTTGACGCGAGTCCGCCAGAAGGGTTTCTCCTTCACCATATGAGTCGGCCGCCATCGGCCGCGGGAGCCCGCGCATGTCTTTGGCCAATGTGATCGTCGTCGGCAACGAGAAGGGCGGCGCCGGCAAGTCGACCATCGCCATCCATCTGGTCACCGGCCTGCTGCACGCCGGCGCCCGGGTCTCGCTGCTGGACCTGGACCTGCGCCAGCAGTCGGTAGGCCACTTCTTCGCCCATCGCCGGGCCTGGCTGGCGGCGGCGGGGGCGACCGCGCCGATGCCGGTGGAGCACGGCCTGGGCTCCGAGGGGCGGACTCTGGCCCAGGCCGCCGACGAGGAGGTGCTGGCCCGCTTCGAGGAGAGCTTCGGCAAGTCGCGGGAAGGCGCGGACTTCCTGGTGATCGACACCCCCGGCGGCGACACGGCGGTCTCGCGCTCGGCGCACGGGCGGGCGGACCTGATCGTCACGCCGATGAACGACAGCTTCGTGGACTTCGACATGCTGGGCCTGGTGGACCCGGTGACCTTGGACCTGAAACGGCCCAGCCTCTATTCCGAGACCGTCTGGAACAGCCGCAAGACCCGCGCCGCGGCCGACGGCCAGTCCATCGACTGGGTGGTGCTGCGCAACCGCTTGGCGCCCACCGAGGCGCGCAACCGCCGCCGGCTGGACGAGCGGGTGCAGGCCCTGTCGCGGCGGGTGGGCTTCCGCGTCGGGCCGGGCCTCAGGGACCGGGTGATCTACCGCGAGCTGTTCCCCTTCGGCCTGACGGTGGCCGACCTCTCGCCGGGGATCCGGCCGGTGGCCATGTCGCTGCAGCATGTGGCGGCGCGCCAGGAACTGCGGGCCCTGATGGGGGCCTTGGGCCTGCCGGGGGCCGAGGGCGGCGAAGCCATCGCCGCGCAATAGGCCATGATCTACCTGGCCCTCGGCTGCGCGGCCCTGGCGCTGCTGGCCTGGGCGGGCGGCAGGCCGGTCTTCAAGCGCCGGGGGTGGCGGCTGGTCTCGGCGGCCGCGGCTCTGGCGGCCTTCACGGGCGCGGCCTACGCCGGGGTGCGCGGGGCCTGGGAGCCGGCTGTCGTGCTGATCGTGGCCGGGCTGTGGCTCGGCTTCACGACGCGGACGGCGGGGGCGGGCAGGCCGGCGCCGGAGCGGCCGCAGGCGGAGGCGGCCGGCCGGATGAGCCTGGCCCAGGCCCGTTCGATCCTGGGGGTCGGGGCCGACGCCAGCGCCTCGGAAATCCAGACGGCCTACGCCCGGCTGATGCGGCTGGCGCACCCGGACAAGGGCGGCACCGACGGCCTGGCCGCCCAGCTCAACGCCGCCCGCGACCGGCTGCTGAAGGGCTGAGGCTCAGCAAGTCTTTGAAATAGAGCGTGATGGTCGCCGGAACCGGCCTCCACTTCCGGCTATCACGCTCTAGGTCGGGTCGGCCTGCTGGGCGCCGGGCGCGATGCGGGTGGCCTGGTCGCCGGCCCGCAGCCGCAGCAGGCTGACCAGGGCGGCGAAGCAGGCGATGGCGGCGGCGCTGGCCAGGGCGGCGCGGGTCGGGTCTGTGGGTATCGTGCGGAACAGCACCGCCATGGTCACCGCGCCGCCGGTCTGGCCGAGCACACGAGCGGTGGCCAGCATGCCGCCGGCCGCGCCGCTGCGCTCGCGCGGGGCGGAGGAGACGATGGCCCGGTTGTTGGGCGACTGGAAGCAGCCGAAGCCCAGGCCGCAGACCGCCATCCGCCAGACGATGTCGGCGGTGGAGGCGTCGGGCGGCAGGATCGACAGCATGGCGAGGCCGAAGGCGAAGATCCCCAGGCCGACGCCGCCCAGCAGGCCGGCCGGATAGCGGTCGGCCAGGCGGCCGGCGACGGGGGCGGCGACGCCCACCGCCAGGGGCCAGGGGGTCATCAGCAGGCCGGTCTCCACGGCGGTGCGGCCGAGCGGGCCCTGGAAGTCGAAGGGCAGGGCCACGAAGGCCAGCATCTGCGCACCGAAGCTGACGATGGAGGTGGCGATCGAGAGGCCGAAGATCGGGATGCGCAGCAGGTCGAGGGGCACCAGCGGCGCCGGGTGGCGCAGTTCCCGCCAGGCGAGGAGCCCGGCGGCGACCGCCCCCACCGCCAGCCTCGAGAGGCCGGCGGCCAGGCCTTCGCGGGCGACGCTCTCGGCGCCCAGGATCAGCAGGCCGAAGGCTACGGCGCTGAGCAGCGCCGAAACGATGTCGAAGGGCCGGCCCGACCCCTCGGTGCGCGGCAGGGCGCGCAGGGCGACCAGCACGGTGACGACGCCGATCGGCACGTTGAGGGCGAACAGCCAGCGCCAGGAGGCGACGGCCAGGATCGCCGAGGCGACGGTGGGGCCGACGGCGGCGGCCACCGAGATCACCACGGCGTTCACGCCGATGGCGCGGCCCAGCAGCCGCTGCGGGTTGGTGAAGCGCACCAGCGCGCTGTTGATGCTCATGATCCCGGCGGCGCCCAGCCCCTGCAGCACCCGGGCGGCGGTGAGCAGCGTCAGGTCGGGGGCGAGCGCGCAGCCGAGGGAGCCCAGGGTGAAGACCGTGAGGCCCGCGACATAGATCCGCCGGTAGCCCAGCTTGTCGCCCAGGGCCGCGAAGGGCAGCAGGCAGACGGCTATGGCCAGCTGGTAGGCGTTGACGATCCAGATGGCCACGGCCGGGCCCGCGGCCATCTCGCGGGCTATGGTGGGCAGGGCGACGTTGGCGATGGAGCTGTCCAGCACCGACATGCCGATGGCCAGCCAGATGGTCGCCGTCGCCCAGTAGCGGCGGGGGACCGGCAGGCCGTCCTCCGGCGGCGCGCGTGAACCGTCAAGGTCGCTGGGGACGGCGTCGGTCATGGCGCCTTCCAGCCGCCGCCCAGGGCCTGGATCAGGGCCACGGCGGTGGTCTGGCGGTCGACGATGGTCTGGACGAGGGCGCGCCGCGCGCCGAGGGCGGCGGCCTGGGCGGTGACGACCTCAACATAGGAGACGCGGCCGGCCTTGTACTGGTTGAGCACCATCTGCTCGGCCTGGTCGGCGGCGGCGGAGGCCTGGCGCAGCAGCGCCTCCTGGCGGGCCAGCACCTGGGCGGCGGTCAGCTGGTCCTCCACGTCCTGCAGGGCGGTGAGCACGGTCTGGCGGTAGTTGGCGACGGCCACGTCATAGGCGGCGCGGGCGCCGCGCACCTGGGCGCGGCGGGCGCCGGCGTCGAAGATCGTCTCGGCGGCGGCGACGCCGAAGGACCAGACGCTGGACGACGCGCTGAACAGCTTGCCGATCTGGCTGGCGGCCGTGCCGTAGGAGCCCGACAGGGTGATGTCGGGGAAGAAGGCCGCCGTCGCGACGCCGATCTGGGCGTTGGCGGCGGCGACGCGGCGCTCGGCGGCGGCGATGTCGGGGCGGCGCTGGAGCAGGCCGGAGGGCACGCCCACGGGGACCTCGGGCGCGCGCTGGGTCCAGGCGGCGGGGGGCAGGGCGAAGTTCCCGGGCGCCTCGCCGACCAGCACGGCGATGGCGTGCTCGAACACGGCGCGTTGGCGCAGCAGGGCTTCGAGGTCGGACTGGGTGCTGGCGAGCTGGGTTTCCGCCTGCAGGGCGTCGCTATGGGCGACGATCCCGGCCTTGTAGCGGTTCTCGGTGATCTCGTAGGTGCGGCGATAGCCGTCCACCGTTCGCTGGACCAGGGCGATCTCGGCGTCGGCCTCGCGCAGCAGGAAGTAGTCGGCGGCCAGCTCTCCCTGGGCGGAAAGGCGCGCCGCGGCGAGGTCGGCTTCGCTGACCTGGGCCTGCGCCCTGGCGGCCTCGACGGTGCGGCGGATGCGGCCCCAGACGTCCGGCTCCCAGGTCCCGCCGAGGCTGACGCGGTAGCTGGTGGACCGGGGCTGGCCGGAGCCGCCGGAGCGGGTGGCGCCGCCGTCCAGGGAGACGACGGGCAGGAGGGCGGCGCGCTGCTCGGCCACCAGGGCGCGGGCCTGGCGGTAGGCGGCCTCGGCGGCGGCGATGGTCTGGTTGGAGACGGCGACGCGGGCGGCCAGGCCATTCAGCGTCTGGTCGCTGAACAGGGTCCACCAGTCGCCGCGGTCGAGGGCGTCGGCGGGGATGGCGGGGGACCAGCCTTCGGCGGACTTGTAGGCGGCGGAGAGCGGGGCGGTGGGACGGTGGTAGTCGGGGCCGACGGCGCAGGCGGAGAGCACGGCGGCGAGGAGGAGGGGGGCGGCGGTGCGGTTTTTCCTTCGGCCGTCATCCTCGGCCGGAGCGCGTGAGCGCGGAATGCCGGGGGTCCATGAACACCCAGGCCGGGGATCATTCTCGGATGCGGCGTGCATGGACGGCCGGGACAAGCCCGGCCATGACGTCTTTGATCTGCGGGGTTCGGATCTCATCGTGGGGCCTTCACGCGGGTTGCGGCGCGTCGCGGGTGAGGTGGCGTTCGTCGCGGGGGCGGCCGCGGAGGCGGTCAAGGTAGACGTAGACGACGGGGGTGGTCAGCAGGGTCAGAAGCTGGCTGGCGATCAGGCCGCCGATGATCGCAACGCCCAGGGGACGACGCAACTCCGAGCCTTCGCCGAAGCCGATGGCCAGCGGCAGGACGCCGAGGGCGGCGGCCAGGGTGGTCATCAGGATCGGACGGAAGCGCAGCAGGCAGGCCTCGCGCACCGCTTCGGTGGAGCTGAGGTTGCGCGAGCGCTGAGCCTCCAGGGCGAAGTCTATGATCAGAATGGCGTTCTTCTTGACGATGCCGATCAGCAGGAAGAGGCCGATGAGGGCGATGATCGAGAAGTCCATGTGGAACAGCATCAGGGCCAGCACGGCGCCCAGGCCCGCGGACGGCAGGGTGGAGAGCACGGTCAGCGGGTGGATCAGGCTCTCGTAGAGCATGCCCAGCACGATGTAGATGGCGACCAGGGCGGCCAGGATCAGCATCGGCTGCTGCTTGAGGCTGTCCTGGAACGACCGTGCGGTGCCCTGGAAGGAGCCGCGGACGTTGACCGGCATGCCAATGTCGGCCTCGGCCTGGGCGATGGCGGCCTGGGCGTCGCTGAGGCTTTTGCCGTCGGCCACATCGAAGGCGATGGTGGTCGAAAGCTCGCCGTCCTGGTGGTTGATCGCCGCCGGCGTGGCGTGCTGGGAGGAGGTGGCGATGGCCGAGAGCGGGACCATGCTGCGGGCGGAGGTGTTCAGCGCCGCGCCGCTGGAAGCGTCGCGCAGCGCCGGGTTGACGGCGTTGGAGGTCGCAGCGGTCGTGCCGTTCGCGGCCGCGTTGCTCGCGGCGGTGGCGTCGGTCGTGGTTCCGGTCGTGGCGGCGGCCGCGACTGAACCGGCGGTCGAGGTCGAGGTCGTAGGGGAAGTCGTGGGCGCGGGGATGCTGGAGGGCACGAAGACGTCATCGAGGGCCTCCGGGCCCAGGGCGTAGACGGGCGCGGCCTCCATCACCACGCTGTACTGGTTGATGTCCTCGTAGATGGTGGCCACCTGGCGCTGGCCGAAGCTGTCGTAGAGGGCGTTGTCCACGTCGCGCGGGGTGATCCCCAGCCGGGCCGCGGCGCCGCGGTCGATGTTCACATAGGCCTCGACCCCGTTGTCCTCCTGGTCGGTGTCGATCTGGGCGAGGGCGGGCTGGGTCTTCATCGCCTCGGAAAGGCGCGTCGCCCAGGTCTTCAGGTCGGCGATGTTGTCGCTCTTCAGGGTGTATTGATAGATGGCGTTGGCTTGGCGACCGCCCATGCGCACGTCCTGCTGCGGGTTGAGGAACAGGCTGACGCCGGTGACGCGCGACAGCTTGGGGCGCAGGCGGGCGATCACCTGCTGGCCGGAGTCCTTGCGCTGGCTACGCGGCTTCAGGTCCACCGAGAGGAAGCCGCCGCCGGCCCGCCCGCCGCCGGTGAAGCCCACGACGGTGGCCACCGCCGGGTCGCGGCGGATGATGTTCACCAGCGTGTGCATCTTCTCGCCCATGGCCTTGGACGAGATGCTCTGGTCGGCGCGCAGGCCGCCGTTCAGCCGGCCGGTGTCCTGCTGCGGGAAGAAGCCCTTCGGGACCAGCATGAACAGGTAGATGTTGAGGCCGATGGCGGCGGCCAGGACCAGCATGACCAGCGGCTTGGTGGCGAGCGCCCAGTCGAGGCTCTGCTCGTAGGTGCGGTGGACGCGGTCGAAGCCGGCCTCGGCCCAGCGGGCGAGGCGGCCCTGCCGGCGGTCGGGGTCGGTGCGGCGCAACAGATAGGCGCACATCATCGGCGTGGTGGTGAGCGAGATCACCAGCGAGATCATCACCGCCGCCGAGAGCGTGACGGCGAACTCCCGGAACAGCCGTCCCACCTGGCCGCCCATGAACAGCAGCGGGATGAAGACCGCCACCAGGGAGACGCTGATCGACAGGACGGTGAAGCCTACCTCGCGGGCGCCCCTGAGCGCGGCCTCGAAGCGGCCCATGCCGTCTTCGATGTGACGGGCGGTGTTCTCCAGCACGACGATGGCGTCGTCGACCACGAAGCCGGTGGCGACGGTGATGGCCATCAGCGAGAGGTTGTTGAGCGAGAAGCCCAGCAGGTACATCACCCCGAAGGTCCCCAGCAGCGAGACCACGGTGGCGGCGGTGGGGATGAAGGTGGCCCGCGCAGAGCGCAGGAAGGCGCTGACCACCAGCACCACCAGGATCAGGGAGATCAGCAGGGTGACCTCGATCTCGTGCAGGGAGGCGCGGATCGAGGTGGTGGAGTCCGAGGCCACGTCGAGCTTCACGTCGGCGGGAAGCTGGGCGCGCAGCATGTCCAGCTCCTTGCGGACGCTGTCGACGGTCTGGATGACGTTGGCGCCCGGCTGCTGGGTGATCAGCACGATGATGGCGGGCTGGCCGTTGAACAGGCCGATGGTGCGGGTGTCCTGCACGCTGTCGTTCACCTGGGCCACGTCTTCCAGCCGTACGGGGGCCCCGTTGCGCCAGGCGACCACCAAGGGGCGGTAGTCGGCGGCCTTGCGGCCGGCAGGGTTGGTGTAGACTTGGTAGTGCAGGCCACGGCCCTCCAGCGCGCCCTTGGGGCGGTTGGCGTTGGCGGACTGGATGGCGGCCCGGACGTCCTCCAGGCTGACGCCGTAGCGGTTGAGGGCGAAGGGGATCAGCTCGACCCGGATGGCAGGCAGGGAGCCGCCGCCGATCTCCACCTCGCCGACCCCGGACACCTGCGCCAGGCGCTGGGAGACGGTGTTGGAGACGGCGTCGTAGATCTGGCCGGGCGTCTTGGTGTCGGAGGTCAGCGCCAGGATGATCACCGGCGCGTCGGCGGGGTTGCGCTTGCGGTAGGTGGGGTTGGACCTGAGCGTCGAAGGCAGGTCGGCGCGGGCGGCGTTGAGGGCGGCCTGCACCTCGCGCGCGGCGCCGTCGATGTTGCGGTTGAGGTCGAACTGCAGGCTGATGCGGGTGGAGCCGGTGGAGCTGGAGGAGGTGATCTCGTTCAGGCCGGCGATCGTGCCCAGGCGGCGCTCCAGCGGCGTGGCGACGCTGGAGGCCATGGTCTGCGGGCTGGCGCCGGCCAGGTTCGCGGAGACCGAGATGGCGGGGTAGTCCACCTGCGGCAGGGGGGCCACGGGCAGGACGAAGTAGGCCGCGATCCCCGCCATCGCCAGGCCGGCCGTCAGCAGGACAGTGGCGATGGGCCGGCGGATGAAGGGGGCCGAGAGGTTCATGCGGGCTGGCCCTCGGAGGGCTCGCCCCGCGGGGTTTCGTCATCGGCGCGAGGCTTGCGTCGCGTCGCCAGCCGGTCGAAGGCCAGGTAGATCACCGGGGTGGTGAACATGGTCAGGAGCTGGCTGACCAGCAGGCCGCCGAAGATGGCGACGCCCAGCGGCCGGCGCAGCTCCGCGCCTTCCCCCATGCCCAGCATCAGCGGCACGGCGGCGAACAGGGCGGCCAGGGTTGTCATCAGGATGGGGCGGAAACGCAACAGGGCCGCCTGGCGAATCGCCTCGCGCGGCGGCTTGCCCTCGCCGCGCTCGGCGTCGATGGCGAAGTCGATCATCATGATGGCGTTCTTCTTGACGATGCCGATCAGCAGGATGATGCCGATGATCCCCACTACGCCCAGGTCGTTGCCGGTGATCCACAAGGCGAACAGCGCGCCGACGCCGGCCGAGGGCAGGGTGGAGAGGATGGTCAGCGGGTGGACGTAGCTCTCGTAGAGCACGCCCAGCACGATGTAGACGCAGACCACGGCGGCCAGGATCAGCCAGAGCTGGTTGGAGAGCGAATTCTGGAAGGCGCCAGCGGCGCCCAGGAAGGTGGTGGAGACCGAGGCCGGCATGCCGATGGCCTTCTCGGCCTGGCGGATCTGGGCCACCGCCGCGCCCAGGGAGGCGCCAGGGGCGGTGTCGAAGCCGATGGTGGCGGCGGGGAACTGGGCCACGTGGCTGACCTGCAGGGCGGCCGGGCGCTCGCGGATGGTGGAGATGGCCGAGAGCGGGGTGGCGGCGCCGCCCCCGCCCTGGATGTGCAGCTGGCCGAGCTCCCCGGGCGTGCGGACCAGGGCGGGGTCGGCCTCCAGGATCACCCGGTACTGGTTGGTCTCGGTGAAGATGGTGGAAATGATCCGCTGGCCGAAGGCCGAGTAGAGCGCGTCGTCGATGGCCGAGGCGGTGATGGAGAGGCGGGCGGCCGAATCGCGGTCCACGTCGACGTAGGCGGCGAGCCCGCCCGAGCGGGCGTCGGAGACCACGTTGCGCAGCTTCGACGCGCGGCCCATGCGCTCGGCGAGCTTCCCGGCCCAGTCGGCGACCACGGCGGTGTCGGCGCCCTCCAGCGACAGGCGGTACTGGGTGGGGCCGGACTCGGCGTCGATGGTCAGGTCCTGGGTGGGCTGCAGGTAGACGGTGAAGCCTTCCAGGGGCGCCACGCGCTGCAGCAGCCGGCGGATTAGCTTCTCCTGCGCGCCGTGACGGGGCTTCAGGTTGATCAGCATCTGGCCGGTGTGGAGCATGGTGTTGGTGGAGGCGTCGACGCCCACGTAGGAGGAGATGCTCTGGACGGCGGGGTCGGCCAGCAGGGCCCTGGCGGCGGCCTGCTGCAGCTCGGCCATGCGGGCGTAGGAAACGGAGGCGGAGGCCTCGGTGCGCGCCTGGAGCTGGCCGGTGTCCTGGACGGGGAACAGGCCCTTGGGGATGATGACGTAGAGGAGGGCGGTGAGCGCCAGTGTGGCGATGGCCACCAGCAGCGTGCCGCGCTGGCGGTCGAGCACCCAGTCGAGGCCGCGCTCGTAGCGGGCCAGCACTTTTTCGAAGACGGCCTGGCTGCGGCGGCCGACCGAGGCGGCCAGGGCGTCCGGGCCGCGGCCCAGCCAGCGGGCGGACATCATCGGCACCAGGGTCAGCGCCACCACCGCAGAGATCATGATGGTGATGGCCAGCGTCACCGCGAACTCGCGGAACAGGCGGCCGACCACGTCGCCCATGAACAGCAGCGGGATCAGCACCGCGATCAGCGAGACGGTCAGCGACACGATCGTGAAGCCGATCTGCGACGCGCCCTTGATCGCGGCCTGCATCGGCTTGTCGCCGTGCTCGAGATAGCGCGAGATGTTCTCGATCATCACGATGGCGTCGTCGACGACGAAGCCGGTGGCGATGGTCAGCGACATCAGGCTCAGGTTGTTGAGGCTGTACCCCAGCAGGTACATCGCGCCGCAGGTGCCGATCAGCGAGATCGGCACCGACAGGCTGGCGATGACCGTCGCGCGCCAGCTGTGGAGGAAGGCGAAGATCACGAGCGTCACCAGCACCACGGCCAGCACCAGCTCGAACTCGACGTGTTCCACCGAGGCGCGGATGCCCGCGGTGCGGTCGCTGAGGATGCTGACGTCCAGCCCGGAGGGCAACCCGGCCT
>NZ_DASXYF010000050.1:0-7857 GCF_036502675.1 Phenylobacterium sp. | reverse complement strand
CGGCGTGCACCGGATTTGCACCGAGCTTGAGGAACTCGCCTTCGAGCACCTCAACCCGGTGGCCCGCGACGCCATCTATCGGCGGCTGGAGAAGCTCCGGGCCGAGCAGGGCGGGGCGGTGTCGCTGGTGAGCCAGGAAATCGCCGCCCGCCTGGAAAGCGCCGGCGTCCCCGCCCGGGTCTACGGCCGCGAGAAGCACCCCTATTCCATCTGGCGGAAGCTCCAGCGCAAATCCATCGGCTTCTCCCAGCTCTCCGACATCTACGCCTTCCGGGTGATCGTCGAGACCGAGGAGGACTGCTACCGGGCGCTGGGCCTGGTGCACCGCTCCTGGTCGTTCATCCCCGAGCGGTTCAAGGACTTCATCTCCACGCCCAAGCGCAACAACTACCGCTCGGTCCACACCACCGTGGTGGGCGCGCGGGGGATGCGCATCGAGATGCAGATCCGCACCGAGGCCATGGACCGGGTGGCCGAGGAGGGCGTGGCGGCCCACTGGCGCTACAAGGACAAGTCCTACGGCTTCGACGCCGAGGCCCAGGCCGCGGCCGGCGGGCGCGACCCGCTGGTCAACCTGCGCAACCTCGTCCAGGTGCTGGAGCACGGCGGCGACGTGGAGGAGCTGGTCGAGCACGCCAAGCTGGAGATGTACCTCGACCAGTCCTTCGTCTTCACGCCGAAGGGCGCGCTGGTCAGCCTGCCGCGCGGGGCCATGCCGCTGGACTTCGCCTATGCGGTCCACACCGACGTCGGCGACACCTGCATCGGGGTGAAGATCAACGGCGAGCTGAAGCCGCTGCGCACCGTGCTGCAGAATGGCGACGTGGTGGAGGTGATCCGCGGCGGCAAGCCGGTGGTGCCGCCGGACTGGCGCTCGCTCACCGTCACCGGCCGGGCGCGCTCGGCGATCCGCCGCCATATCCGCCAGACGGAGAAGGAAGAGTTCACCCGCCTGGGCCGCGCCACCCTGGACCAGACCTTCGACCGGGCGGGCAAGGCGCGCAAGGACGTCTCGCTCCGGCCCGTGCTGGACCGCTTCGCCATCGCCGGCGAGGACGAGCTGTTCGAGGCCGTGGGCCGGGGCCGCGTCTCGCCCACCCAGGTGCTCGACGTGGCCTTCCCGGGCCTGAAGGCCGCCGAGCGCGAGGCGGCCTCCGCCCAGCGGCGGATCGAGGACGGCAAGGCGGCGCGGCTGTTCGTGCGCGGCTCCGGCCTGCCGCCGGGGGCTGCGCTGCATTTCGGCGAATGCTGCAGCCCGGTGCCGGGCGACCGCATCGTCGGCATCCTGGAGCCGGACGGCCGCGACCTGACGGTGCACGCCATCGTCTGCGAGCACCTGGCCGACTTCGAGGACCGCGAGGAGCTGTGGCGCGACCTGCAGTGGACGCCGGAGGCCGAGCGCAACACCATCGCCCGCGCCCGCCTCACCGCCACCATCCGCAACGCGCCGGGCGTGCTGGGCCAGACCTGCACGATCATCGGCGAGGCCGGCGGCAACATCATGAACCTGCGCATGCACCACCGGCAGCAGGACTTCTTCGACGTCGACTTCGACATCGACGTGAAGGACGCCCGCCACGTCACCCATATCGCCGCCGCCCTGCGCGCCAACCCCAGCGTCGAGACGGTGGACCGGACCAAGGGGTAGGTCGCGCCCTCAGGTGGTGACAGCCTCCGCGGCATTCGGTATCTCCGCCTCAGGAGACCCCGCGCCATGAACACCGAAGACGTCCTTGACGAGTTCCGCGCCGCCGGCGCGCTCCGCGAAGGCCACTTCGTGCTGTCGAGCGGCCTGCATTCGGGCGTCTTCCTGCAGAAGAACCTGGTGTTCCAGCATCCCGACCGCACCGAGCGCCTCTGCCGGGCGCTGGCCGGAAAGATCCGCGCCCAGGTGGGCGAGGTGGACCTCTGCATCTCGCCGGCGGTGGGCGGCGTCATCCCGGGCTACGAGACCGCCCGCCAGCTGGGCGTCCCCTCGATGTACGTCGAGCGGGAAGGCGGTGCGTTCAAGCTGCGCCGCGCCTTCGCCATTCCGCCGGGCGCGCGCATCGCCATGGTCGAGGACATCGTCACCACCGGTCTGTCGTCGCGCGAGTGCGTGGCGGCGATCCGGGCGATCGGCGGGAACGTGGTCTGCGCCGCCTGCATCGTCGACCGGTCGGGTGGGCGGGCGGAGATCGGCGTGCCGCTGGTGGCGCTGGCCCGGCTCGACGTGCCGGCCTATCCGGCCGACGCCCTGCCGCCGGAGCTGGCGGCGATCCCCATCGAGGACCCGGGCAGCCGGAGGCTCTCCGCGTGAGCCGGCTGCGCCTGGGCGTCAACATCGACCACGTCGCCACCGTGCGCAACGCCCGGGGCGGCACGACGCCCGACCCCATGCGCGCGGCCGAGATCGCACTGGCCGCCGGCGCCGACGGCGTCACCGCCCACCTGCGCGAGGACCGGCGGCACATCTCCGACGCCGACATGGACGCGCTGGCCGCCATCACCCGCCGGCGCGGCCTGCCGCTGAACTTCGAGATGGCGGTGACCGCCGAGATGGAGGCCATCGCGCTGAGCCACCGGCCGCACGCCTGCTGCCTGGTGGCCGAGCGGCGCGAGGAACTGACCACCGAGGGCGGCCTCGACGTGGCCAAGGGGCTGGCCGCCGTCGCCCCGGTGATCGGCCGGCTGGTGCAGGCCGGCATCCGCGTCTCCTGCTTCATCGACCCCGATCCGGCCCAGGTGGCGGCGTCCAAGGCGGCCGGCGCCCAGGTGGTGGAGCTGCACGTGGGCCCCTACTGCGACGCGGTGCGCGAACGCGCCCCGGACGCCGGGGCCCGCCTGGCCGCGCTGCAGGCCGCCGCCGCCGAGGCGGCGCGGCTGGGGCTGGAGGTCCACGCCGGCCACGGCATCGACTACGAGACGGTCAAGGCGATCGCGGCGATCCCCGAGCTGGCCGAGCTCAACATCGGCCACTTCCTGGTGGGGGAGGCGATCTTCGTGGGACTGGCCGCCGCCATCCAGCGCATGCGCGCCCTGATGGACGCCGCCCGGGCGGAGCAGGCGGCTTGATCGTCGGCCTGGGCTCCGACCTCTGCGACATCCGCAGGATCGACAAGAGCCTGCAGCGGTTCGGCGAGCGGTTCGTCGCGCGCCTCTACACCGGCGTCGAGCGCGCCCGCTCCGAGCGCAAGGCCGACCGCGCCGCCAGCTACGCCAAGCGCTTCGCCGCCAAGGAGGCCTGCGCCAAGGCGCTGGGCACCGGCATGCGCCACGGCGTGTTCTGGCGCGACATGGGGGTGGTCAACCTGCGCTCCGGCCAGCCGACCATGGCGCTGGAAGGCGGGGCCAAGGTCCGGCTGGCGGCGATCACCCCGCCCGGCCATCGGGCGGTGATCCATCTGAGCCTCACCGACGACCACCCCTACGCCCAGGCGTTCGTGATCATCGAGGCGCTGCCGGAGGCCTGACGCCCCGGGTGCGACGTTGCGACTCCGTGCACGAGCGAGAGTTCACGAGGCGCGAAGCCCGCAGTCGGTGTATCCACCCGCCAAATCCCCCGTGCCCCCTGCCAGGAATCACCCATGATCGAGAGCGTCAGCGCCGTCCCCGCCAAGAAGGCCGGCGCGCTCCACGAGACCGTCGAGATCGTCAGGACGGTGGCCACCGCCCTGGTCATCGCCCTGGTGCTGAAGACGGTGTTGTTCCAGCCCTTCACCATCCCGTCGGCCTCGATGGAGCCCAACCTCTACCAGGGCGACTACATCGTGGTCTCCAAGTTCGCCTACGGCTGGTCACGGCATTCCATCCCGTTCAGCCCGCCGGTGTTCCACGGCCGCATCTTCGCCCGCTCGCCGCAGCGCGGCGACGTCGTGGTCTTCAAGCTGCCCCGCGACGGCCACACCGACTACATCAAGCGCCTGATCGGCCTGCCGGGCGACCGGATCCAGGTGAAGGGCGGGGTGCTCTACCTCAACGGCGAGCGGGTCCCCAGGGTGCAGACCGCCTCGCTGAAGGAGGATTCGGGCTATGGCTTCACCCGCGACGTCATGCGCTTCCGCGAGACCCTGCCCGGCGGCCGCAGCTACATGACCAACGACTTCGGCACGGGCGAGCGGCTGGACGACACCGACGTCTTCGTGGTGCCCGAAGGTCATTACTTCATGATGGGCGACAACCGCGACAACTCGATGGACAGCCGGCTGCCGGAAGAAGTGGGCGTCGGCTTCGTGCCGGCCGAGAACCTGGTTGGCAAGGCGCAGATCATCCTGCTGTCCTGGGACAAGGACGTCTCGCTGTTCAAGCCCTGGACCTGGGTCCTCGACGCCCAGCCCAAGCGGTTCTTCCAAGTTCTGCGCTGATCCGGAGACGAACTTTTCCGCCCCCGTCCTCTTTGGGACATGGGAGGAAATGCTCATCAGCCCCCGGCGCTTGCCCCGGCCAGGGCGAGCGTCTAGCTAGGCGCGTGTCCGGCGGCCCGGACGGGTCTCGGGAACCACAGATGAGCGAGCAGGCGCAGGACGCGCGCAGCCCGGAGAAGTCCGGTGCGCTGCACGAGGTCGTCGAGATCATCAAGACGGTGGTCTACGCCCTGGGCATCGCCCTGGTGCTGCGGGTGCTGCTGTTCCAGCCCTTCACCATTCCCTCGGCCTCCATGGTGCCCAACCTGCTGGAGGGCGACTATGTGGTGGTCTCCAAATACTCCTACGGCTGGTCGCGGCACTCGATCCCGTTCAGCCCGCCGCTGTTCGAAGGCCGGGTGTTCGCCCACGAGCCGCATCGCGGCGACATCATCGTCTTCAAGCTGCCGCGCGACGGCAAGACCGACTACGTCAAGCGCCTGATCGGCCTGCCGGGGGACCGCATCGTCGTGCGCGGCGGGGTGGTGTACCTGAACGGCAGCCCGATCCCGCGCAAGCCGCTGCCGCCGGCGATGATCGACGCGGGCTTCGGCTACGCGCGCCCCGTCGACCAGTACCTGGAGACCCTGCCGGAGGGGAAGTCCTTCGTCGTCAACGACTTCGGGCCGGACAACGACCTGGACAACACCTCCGAGTTCGTCGTGCCGGAGGGGCATTATTTCTTCATGGGCGACAACCGCGACAACTCCTCCGACAGCCGCGTGCCGCCGGCGGAAGGCGGCGTGGGCTATGTCCCGGCCGTCAACCTGGAAGGCAAGGCGCAGATGGTGCTGCTCTCCTGGGACAAGGACGCCTCGCTGTTCAAGCCCTGGACCTGGTTCACCCACGCCCGCCCCGGCCGGTTCTTCAAACCCGTCCAATGAACGCCCGCGCCGCCGCGATCGCAGACCTCGAGCAGCGGATCGGCCACAGCTTCGACGACCGCGAGCTTCTGGAGCGCGCGTTGACCCACGCCAGCGTCGGCGACGGGGCGCGGGCGGTGCGCCATTACGAGCGGCTGGAGTTCCTGGGCGACCGGGTGCTGAACCTGCTGGCCGCCGAGGCCCTGATGGGCCAGGACGCCGAGGCGCGGGAAGGCGAGATGTCGCGCCGGCTGGCGGCGCTGGTGAACTACCAGGCCTGCGCCCGGGTGGCGCGCGACATCGGCCTGCCGCCGGCGCTGCGGCTGTCGGCCAGCGCGGCCAAGGTCGGCGCGCGCGACCTGGACAGCGTGCTGGGCGACGCTTGCGAGGCGCTGATCGGGGCGATCTACGTCGACGCTGGCCTCCCCGTGGCCCGCGAGTTCTTCCAGCGCTTCTGGGCCCAGGCGTTCGACAGCCTCGACGAGCCCGCGGTGCGCGATCCCAAGACCCGGCTGCAGGAGTGGGCGCAAGGCCGCAGCCTGGCGCTGCCGGCCTATAAGCTCGTGGGGCGCGAAGGTCCCGACCATGCGCCCAGCTTCACCGTGGAGGTCTCCATCCAAGGCTTTGACCCGGAACGCGCCCAGGGGCGTTCCAAGCAGGAGGCCGAGAAGGCCGCCGCCCTCGCCATGTTCATTCGCCGTCAGGACGCCCCATGACCCGCGCCGGATTCGCCGCCGTGATCGGCGCCCCCAACGCCGGCAAATCGACCCTCACCAACCGGCTGGTGGGGGCCAAGGTCTCCATCGTCACCCAGAAGGTGCAGACCACCCGCTTCCCGGTGCGCGGGGTGGCCATGGAGGGCGAGGCGCAGATCGTGCTGGTGGACACCCCCGGCATCTTCTCGCCCCGCCGCAGGCTCGACCGGGCGATGATCCGCTCGGCCTGGGGCGGCGCGGCCGATGCCGACGCGGTGGTGCACCTGGTGGACGTGCAGGCCGAGCTGGCCTCCGGCGAGCCGGGCGGCAAGGCGGCCGACCGCCGCGCGGTGCACGACGTGCAGACCATCGTCGAGGGGCTGAAGGCGGCCGGCGCCAAGGTGATCCTGGCGCTCAACAAGATCGACGGGGTCAAGCGCGAGCGGATGCTGGCGGTGGCCCAGGCGCTGTTCGAGACCGGAGTCTATTCCGAGGTGTTCATGATCTCCGCCGCCGACGGCGCCGGCGTGGGCGACCTGAAGCGCCGGCTGGCCGAGCTGATGCCCGAGGGGCCGTTCCTCTACCCGGAGGACCAGACGGCGGACATCCCCGTGCGCCTGCTGGCCGCCGAGATGACCCGCGAGAAGCTCTACCTGCGCGTCCACGAGGAGCTGCCCTATGCCGCCGCCGTGGAGACCACCTCGCTGCAGGAGCGCAAGGACGGCTCGGTGCGCATCGAGCAGACCATCTATGTGGAGCGCGAGAGCCAGCGGCCGATCATCCTGGGCAAGAACGGCCAGACCCTGAAGTGGATCGGCCAGAAATCCCGCGAGGAGCTGATCGAGCTTCTCGAACGGCCGGTGCACCTGTTCCTCACCGTCAAGGTCGACGAGCGCTGGCAGGACCGGCGCGAGCTCTATTCCGACGTGGGGCTGGACTATGACGTCTAGGAAAGCCCCTCCCTTCTCCCCTCGCGGGAGAAGGTGGCCCTGCGGAGCAGGGTCGGATGAGGGGTCTCTCAGATCTCTCCGGCTGACCTCGGGACGATCAGGTTGAACCGCCGCGCGACCCCTTATCCGACGGCCTGTCGGCCGCCACCTTCTCCCGCAAGGCGAGAAGCATCGCGTCGGTGCTGACATGGAATTCGAGGACGACGCCTTCGTGCTGTCGGCGCGGGTCTTCGGGGAGAGCGGGGCGATCGTCGAGCTGCTGACCGCCCAGCGCGGCCGCTGGGCGGCCCACGTGGCGGGGGGGTCGTCGCGGAGGATGCGGCCGTTCCTGCAACCTGGCGCCCGGGTCGTCGCCCGCTATCGGGCGCGGGTCGCCGACCAGCTCGGATCTGCGGCGCTGGAGCCCGTAGGCGAGGGGCCTTCCGCCCTGTTCGACGACCCGCTGGCCCTGGCGGGCCTGGCCGCGGCGGCGGCGGTCTGCGCCGCGGCCCTGCCGGAGCGCGAGCCGCATCCGGGGGCGTTCCTGGCCTTCGAGGCCCTGGCTGCGGCTTTGTCCGCCATCGAGGCCTGGCCCGCGGTCTATGTGCGCTTCGAGGCGGGCCTGCTGCAGGACCTGGGCTTCGGCCTCGATTTCTCCAAGTGCGCCGCGACCGGGACCACCGACGATCTGGTCTATGTCAGCCCCCGCACCGGCCGCGCCGTCAGCCGCCAGGCGGGAGAGCCCTACCGGGACAAGATGCTGGCCCTGCCGCCGTTCCTGCTGTCGTCGCAGGCGCGGCTGGCGCCCGGCGACGTGGGCGCGGGGTTCGACCTGACGGCGCATTTCCTGGAGGCCTTCGTGTTCGGCCCGCTGAACCGCCCGCTGCCCCCCGCCCGGCTGTGGCTGCTCGACCGCCTGACCGACGCGGGAAAGCTGTAGGGCGCGGGGCCGGCCTCCATTCGACGCCTGCGGCGTAACGGGACCGGG
>NZ_DASXYF010000049.1:0-12169 GCF_036502675.1 Phenylobacterium sp. | reverse complement strand
CTGATCGGCGCCGGCAACATCGGCTCGATCGTCGCCGACCGCGCCAACGGCCTGAAGATGCACGTCGTCGCCTTCGACCCGTTCCTGTCGCCGGAACGCGCCATGGATATCGGCGTCGAGAAAGTCGAGCTAGACGATCTGCTGACTCGTGCCGACTTCATCACGCTGCACACACCGCTGACCGACCAGACCCGCAACATCCTGTCGGCCGAGAACCTGGCCAAGACCAGGAAGGGCGTGCTGATCATCAACTGCGCCCGCGGCGGCCTGGTCGACGAAGCCGGGCTGCGCAAGCTGCTGGACGACGGCCATGTGGGCGGCGCCGCCTTCGACGTCTTCGTCGAGGAGCCGGCCAAGGACAACGTGCTGTTCGGGGCCGAGAACTTCATCGCCACGCCGCACCTGGGCGCCTCCACCAACGAGGCGCAGGAGAACGTGGCCCTGCAGGTGGCCGAGCAGATGAGCGACTACCTGCTCACCGGCGCGGTCTCCAACGCGCTGAACAGCCCCTCGGTCACCGCCGAGGAGGCGCCGCGCCTGCGCCCGTTCATCGCGCTCGCCGAGAAGCTGGGCGCCTTCGCCGGCCAGATGGTCGACTTCGGCATCAAGACCATCGACATCGCCTACGAGGGCGAGGTGGCCAAGCTGAACGGGCGGCCGATGACCGCCGCGGCCCTGGCCGGGGTGATGCGGCCGATGCTGGCGGAGATCAACATGGTCTCAGCCCCGGCCGTGGCCAAGGAGCGCGGCATCACCGTCTCGGAATCCAAGCAGGACGAGAGCCCGATCTACGAGAGCCTGATCCGCATCACCATCACCACCGAGAAGGGCAAGCGCTCCTTCGCAGGCTCGGTGCTGGCCGGCGCGCCGCGGGTGATCGAGGTCAAGGGCATGGACCTGGACGCGCCGTTCGCGCCGACGATGCTCTACGTCAACAACCTCGACAAGCCGGGCTTCATCGGCAACCTCGGGGCCCTGCTGGCGGAGGCGGGCGTGAACATCGCCACCTTCAACTTGGGCCGGGTCGCCGCCGGGGAGGACGCCATCGCCCTGGTGGGCGTCGACCAGGAGCCCACGGAGGAGCTGCTCGGCCGGATCAAGGCCCTGCCGCACGTCAAGGAGGCGCGGACCCTGCGGTTCTGAGGACGGCGCGCGGGGCGACCCGTCCGCCGGCCCCTAACCCCCGCTCAGCGCGCCGAAGATCAGCACCTCGTCGCCGGCGTCCAGGGGGCGGGCGATGTCGTGGACGCGGTCCTGGCCGACGTAGATCCGCATGTGCCTGCGGATGCGGCCCTGCTCGTCGACCACCCGGAAACGCAGGCCCGCGAACCGCCGGTCGAGGTCGCGCATCACCGCGTCCACGGTCGGTCCCTGCGCCTCCACCCGCGTCGCCCCTCCGGTGTAGGCGATGAGTTGCGAAGGGATCAGCACCCGGGTCATGGCAGGGGCGTTGCGGTGACCGAATAGATCTCCGGCAGGTGGGCGGCGATCTGGCGCCAGCTCCCGCCCTCGTCGCCGCTCATCCAGAGCTCGCCGCCGGTGGTCCCGAGGTAGAGGCCGAGCGGCGCGGCCTGGTCGGCGCAGAAGGCCTGGCGCTTGACGGTGAACCAGCCCTGCTCGGCGGGGAAGCCCGCGTCCTGCCGCTCCCAGCTCGCGCCGGCGTCGCGGGTCCGGTAGACCGCCGGCCGCCCGCCCGGGCTGGTGCGGGGCCAGACCTGGGTCCCGTCCATCGGGAACACCCAGGCGGTGTCCGCGTCGCGCGGATGGGGCGTGATGGTGAAGCCGATGTCGCCCACCGCCTTCGGCATGGCCGCGCCGATCCGCGTCCAGCGGTCCTCCGGCCGGTCGACGCGGTAGATCCCGCAGTGGTTCTGCTGCCAGATCCGGTCGGGGTTTGCGGGCGCCAGCGCGATCCAGTGGGCGTCCTGGCCGAACTCCGGATAGGGATCGGGCATGAAGCTGGCCTCGACGCCCTGGTTCAACGGCCGCCAGCTCTTGGCCCGGTCGTCGCTCTCGAACACGCCGCCGGTGGAGGTGGCCAGGTACATGTGGGCCGGATCGCGCGGGTCGATCAGGATCTGGTTGAGGAGGGCCCCATCCGGCGTGCCGCCGTCGGCGGGACACCAGTCCCAATAGCGTGGATGGTCGTTGAAGCCCGGCACGCTGTCCCAGGTGGCGCCGGCGTCCTGGCTGACGAACAGGCCGGGCGGCGAGGTCCCCGCCCACCAGACGCCGGGCTCGCCGGCGTGGCCGGGACTGAGCCAGAAGGTGTGGTCGACGGACCGGGCGTTGGCGTCGTCGGACCTGGGGAAGGCCGGCGGCCTGGCCGCCTCCGTCCAGGTCTTTCCGCCGTCGGGAGAGCGGAAGATGGTGGGACCGAGATGCCCGGTCCTGGCGGCCATCATCAGGGTGCGGCGGTCACGCGGATCCTGCACCAGGTGGTGGACGACCTGGCCCAGGAAGATCGGCCCCTCCACCGTCCAGTCGGAGCGGTCGTCGCTGCGATAGATCCAGGCGCCCTTGCGGGTGCCCACGAGAAGCTGTGTCGCCATGCCGGCGTCCTTTGCTGATTGAACGAGCCTAGCCGAGGACGAGCGGGACGTCGCCAATCCGACAGGTTGGCCCGAAATTTTGGTCGACCGCCGGAGGTCGCGATGCCTTCGCTCGCGAGCTTCAGTGGGCGAAGGGATCGCTCTTCAGGACTGTCGGCGATGCGAGCGGATCGACCTTCGAAGGCGCCGTGGCCTTAAAGGGGTCGCGTCTTGAGTCGGCGTATTGCTGACAATTGGCGACTTCCTTGATAGCCGCAACCGTCGACTTCATTGAAAGCGTGGCGACCTGAGTTTCATTGTACTTTACGATCATGGCCTGCTTTCGCATAAGCTCTTCGATGAAGCCTTTTTCATCGAAGATAACGTAGAGAAATCGAGATCCGCGACTGAATGTGACGACCTGGGCGGGAGCGTCCCAAGGCGTCTCGTCATCAAGTTGGATTATGAGTTTGTAGTCTTTCCCCTCTTCAAGAGATTTCCATGCCGGATTTCCGATCATCAGGTAAGCGTTTCGCGGTTGGCGAGCGTCAATTCCAATACGGAGGAATGTTCCTTCATCGTAGGTGGTCGCCATGAAGCAGCCATTGTCGAGGGTCGAATCGGTACGGACCTGCCAGGCGTCTACATTGCGCCAGAGGGACGAGTCAGGCTCCGCCGCCATAGTTGTGGAGCAAGCGATCAGGGCGGTGGCGACAACGCCGGCCGCAAGTCTTCTCTGATTACCCAGCATGATCCCCATCCGTGGTTTTTCCCACTGTCCCAAACCATGGTTTCGTTTGAAAATAGTTTATCGTATAGGTTGTACGCCTCTCGTCCGCAGCCGTTTTGGGCGAGACCGGGTCGACATCGGCTAATGAAAATCCCGGCTGCGGATCAGGCGGCCGGTCACCTTGGAGCGCACGCGCATCGCCCCCTCCTCTTCGCGCAGCTCGGAGAGGCGGGCGGAGAGGTCGGTGAAGCGTTCGGCCACCAGGTGGATCACTTCGCCCTCGCGCTGCAGCCGGCCGTGCACGACGATGAAGGCGGCGGTCATCGCCAGGCGGCGGTTGGCCTCGAAGGCGTCCTTCCAGACGACCACGTTGGCGACGCCGGTCTCGTCCTCCAGGGTCATGAACACCACCCCCTTGGCCGTGCCCGGGCGCTGGCGCACCAGCACGAGGCCGCCCACCGAGACGCGCGTCCGGTCGCGCAGGGTCCTGAGCGCCGCGGCCGGCGTCGCCCCCAGCCGCTGCAGGTCGCTGCGGAAGAAGCGGCAGGGGTGGGCCTTCAGGGAGAGGCTGGTGGTGCGGTAGTCCTCGGCCACCTCCTGCGGCAGGTTCATCAAGGGCAACTCTACCTGGGCTTCCTTCAAACTCTGGCGCAACAGGAGTGGGGCGTCCGCCTCCGCACCCCATTCGCCTGAGAGACCCTTCACGCCCCATAGCGCCTCGCGCCGGTTCACGCCCAGGCTCCGAAAGGCGTCGGCTTCGGCCAGCAACTCCAGGGCGCGGCGGGGGAGGCGGGCCTTGCGGGCGAAATCCTCGATCGTGCGGCATCCCTGCCCGCGCGCGGCGATCAACCGCTCGGCGTCCTTGTCCTTGAAGCCCTTGATCTGGCGCAGGCCCAGGCGGACGGGCCGGTAGGGTTCGCGAGGGTCGTCCTTCTCCTCCAGCATACAGTCCCAATCGCTTAACATGACGTCCGGCGGGCGCACCTCCACCCCGTGCTCGCGGGCGTCGCGGACCAGCTGGGCCGGCTGGTAGAAGCCCATCGGCTGGCTGTTGAGCAGGCTGGCGCAAAAGGCGTCGGGGTGGTGGCGCTTCACCCAGGCCGAGGCGTAGACCAGGATGGCGAAGCTGATCGCGTGGCTTTCCGGAAAGCCGTAGGAGCCGAAGCCTTCGATCTGCTTGAAGCAGCGCCGGGCGAACTCGGGATCATAGCCGCGCCGGACCATGCCCTCGACGAACTTCAGGCCGTGCCGGCCGATGGTCCCCACGTTGCGGAAGGTCGCCATGGAGCGGCGGAGCCCGTCGGCCTCGTCATCGGTGAACTCTGCACCGATGATGGCCACCTTCATGGCCTGCTCCTGGAACAGCGGCACCCCCAGGGTCTTCTTGAGGACGTCCTTCAGTTCATCCTTCGGGTAGCCGGGTCCCGGGCTTGGATAGACGACCGTGTCCGGGGCCGCCCGCCGCTTGAGATAGGGATGCACCATGTCGCCCTGGATCGGCCCCGGCCGGACGATCGCCACCTCGATGACCAGGTCGTAGAACTTGCGGGGCTTCAGCCGGGGCAGCATCGACATCTGCGCCCGGCTCTCCACCTGGAAGACGCCGATGGAATCGGCATGGCAGAGCATCTCGTAGACGTCGGGGTCGCCTTGCGGAATGTGGGAGACGTCGGTGATCCGGCCGCCGTCCGGGAGCGGCGGCAGCAGGTCGAAGCTCTTTTTCAGCGCGGTCAGCATGCCCAGCGCCAGGACGTCGACCTTCATCAGCCCCAGGGCGTCGATGTCGTCCTTGTCCCATTCGATGAAGGTGCGGTCCTTCATGGCGGCGTTGCCGATCGGTACGGTCTCGTCCAGCCGCCGCTTCGTCAGCACGAAGCCGCCGACGTGCTGCGACAGGTGGCGCGGAAACCCCAGCAGCTCACCGGCCAGCGCCGTGGCCCGGTGGATTTCCGGGTTGTCGGGGTCGAGGCCCGCCTGGCGGACATGCGCCTGCGGCAGCTCGTGGCCGTACCCGCCCCAGACGGTGTTGGCGAGCGCGGCGGTGATGTCCTCGGTCAGCCCCAGGGCCTTGCCCACCTGGCGGATCGCCATGCGCGGGCGGTAGTGGATGACGGTGGCGACGATGGCGGCGCGGTCGCGGCCATAGCGGCGGTAGACATACTGCATCACCTCCTCGCGGCGCGCGTGCTCGAAGTCGACGTCGATGTCCGGCGGCTCGCCGCGGTTCTCCGAAATGAACCGCGAGAACAGCAGCTCCTGGTCTTCCTTGGTGGGATCGACCGCCGTGACGCCCAGGCAGAAGCAGACGCAGGAATTGGCCGCCGACCCCCGGCCCTGACACAGGATGTCCTGCTCGCGCGCCCAGCGGACGATGTCGTGGACGGTGAGGAAGTAGTTGGGATAGTCGAGCTTTTCGATCAGGTTCAGCTCCTTCTCGATAATCGCGTGCTCCTTTTCGCCCATCCCCTTCTCGAAGCGCGTCCTGGCCCCCTCCCAGGTCAGGTCGCGCAGGTGCCGGATCGCGGTCTTGCCGGGCGGGACCGGTTCGTCGGGATATTCGTAGCGCAGCTGGGAGAGGTCGAAGCCGATGCGGCCGACGATCTCGAGCGTGCGCGCCACCGCCTCGGGAAAGCGGGCGAACAGGCGGACCATCTCCTCCGGCGACTTCAGATGGCGTTCGGCGTTGGCCTCCAGCCTCAGGCCAGCCTCGGCGATGGTGCATTTCTCACGGATGCAGCTCACCACGTCCTGCAGCAGTCGCCGCTCCGGGACGTGGTAGAGTACGTCGTTCACCGCCACCATCGGCGCCCCGGCCGGCCGGCCCAGGGCGTCGAGCTGCGACAGCCGCTTGAGGTCGCGGGCGCCATAGGGACGCGACGCCGCCAGCCAGACGTTTCCCGGGAACCGTTCCGCCAGATCGCCCAGGCGCCGCGCAAACGCCGCATCCAGCTGCGCCGGCGGGACCACCAGCATCAGCTGGCCCCCGCCATGGGCGGCCAGGTCGTCCCAGCCGAGCTGGCATTCGCCCTTCCTTGCTCGGCTCTGGCCCGTGGTGAGCAGCCGGGTCAGGCGGCCGTAGGCCTCGCGGTCCGACGGATAGCAGAGCACGCTGGGCGTCCCGTCGGCGAAGTCCAGCCGGCAGCCGGTGAGCGCGCGGACCTTGAGATCCCGGGCCGCCGACCAGGCCCGCACGACGCCGGCCAGGCTGTTGCGGTCGGTGATCCCGATGCCGGCGATCCCCAGCTCTTCGGCCTGCTCCATCAGCTCCCAGGGATGCGAGGCGCCGCGCAGGAAGGAGAAGTTGGTGGCGGTCTGCAGCTCGGCGTAGGCGATTTTCATCAGGTCCCGCAGGTGTCAGCCGAAGACGCCATGCATCCACCACTTCGCAGGCTGGCCCGCTTCGTAGAGGCCGGCGCGGAACACCCAGAAGCGGCGGCCGTCGTGGTCCTCCAGGCGGTAGTAGTCGCGCACCCGCGCGGGGTCGGCGTCGTCCAGGGGGCGCTTCCACCATTCCTCGGCCACCCGCTCCGGCCCCTCGGCGCGGCGGATGCGGTGGAGCTGGCCGCGCCAGCGGAACTGCACCGGCGGATCGTCGGGGATAGGGGCCATGGCCTCGATGGGCTGCGGCCGGCTGAACAGCCGCAGGGGCCGCGGGAGCTGCGGGTCCCAGCCGTCGAAGGAGAGGTCGCCGGCCAGCGGCGGGCGCTGGCCCACGGCCAGCTCGGGCAGGTGGCTCTGCAGGGGCGCGGCCTTCCACACCCGGTCCTCGCCCAGGCGGTTGGCGAGCCGGTCGACCAGGGGGGCCAGCCCCTCCTCCACCGCCGCCTCGCGGCCGGCGCCCAGGCGGCCCTGCCGGGCGGACAGCGCCTCCACCTCCCGGGCGGCCAGGGTGACGGCCTCGACGCCGAAACCGGGGTCGACGGCCTCGAGCCTGGGCGCGAACAGCCTGGCGAGCCGCACCGGATCGCGGCCGGCCAGGGACAGCCCCGCCTCCAGGGTCTGGGCCCGGCCGTCCAGGCGGTGGAAGGCGAGCTCGAAGCGCCGCGCCCCGCGGCCGGCGGCGTCGAGCCTGGCGCAGAGGACGGCGCAGATGTCCGCGGCGACCCGGGCCAGGTCCTCCGGCTGGCTGATCGGCTCGGCGAAGGCCAGGCGGGCGAACCACGGGGTCGGCGGCCGGCGGAAGACCAGCGCCTCCTTGACCCGGCCCAGCGCCTGGTCGAGGCGCAGGAGCGCGTCCACGCCGAACCGCCGGGCGAAAGGCGCGCGGGGCATGGCGAAGAGCTGACCCACGGTCTTCAGCCCCAGCCGCTCCACCTGGGCGGCGACCGCCGGCTCCAGCCGGAGCGCCGCGGGCGGCAAGGGAGCCAGCCGGCGGGCCTGGTCGCCCGGGGCGGCGACGGTCCCGTCGGCGGCATGACGGGCCAGCGCCCAGGCCGCGCCCGGGGTGTCGGCGACGGCGAGGCGGAACGGCAGGCCGGCCCGGGCCAGCCGGCGGCGGAAATCGTCCATCAGGCCCTGCTCCCCGCCCCAGAGGTGGGCGACGCCGTCGACGTCGAGGAACAGGCCGTCCGGCGGGTCGGCCGCCACCGCCGGGGAAAAGCGGACGCACCAGTCCGCCAGGGCCTCCAGCGCCGCCGCGTCGGCCTCGGGCTGGGCGTCGGCGACCACGAGCCCGGGGGCCAGGGCTGCGGCGTCGGCGGCCTTCTGGCCGGCGTAGAGGCCCAGCCGGGCGGCGGCGGCGTCGAGGGCGGCCAGCCGGCGCACCCCCCGCACCGTCTCCACCAGGGCGAAGGGTGGGACGACATCGAGCAATTTTTTCCTCCCACGTCCCGCAGAGGACGGGGGAGGTGGATCGCGCCGCAGAGCGCGAGACGGAGGGGGCGAGCCAACGCACTGCAGAACCCGCGCCCCCTCCACTACCCGCTCTTCGGCGAGTGGCCCCCCTCCCCCGTCCTCTTCGGGACAGGGGCGGAAAAATTCACCCGGCGGCGCGCAGGGGTTGCGCCGGCGCCAGTTGGCGATCGCCCAGCTCGGCGACCAGGCGCAGAGCATGCGTCCCATCGTCTTCCTCCTCGAAAACTTGCGGCCCATAGGCGCGGGCGGCCTCGAACAGCCAGGCGCCGGTCCGCCCGCCGCGGCAGCGCTCCAGGCTGACTCGCCAGCGGGGCGGGCCCAGGCCGAACTCGCCCGGCGGCGGTTCGCTGGGCGCCGGGGCCACGCGCCAGCGGCTGGCCGCCGCCGCCCCCGTCGCCGCGCCGCGGGCCAGGCCGCCGAAGGGCTTGCGGCGGATCACGAAGCCGGTGGCCCCCCGCCGCTCGCAGGCGAGCTGCAGCCGCCGCCCCGCCACCAGGTCCACAGCTTCGGCCTCGCCGAACACGCAGGCCACGCCCACGGTGGACAGCGCATCCTCCATCACCGCCAGCACCTCGGCCTCGTCGCGGGCGGCGACCTGGATCAGCCGCTGCGGCGGAAAGCCCAGGCCGCCCAGGCCCGGCGCATGCAGGTCGTCGCGCCGCAGCACCCACACCGCCTCCCCCCGCCGGGCCAGGGGCGCCGCCGTCAGGGCGGCGAAGGCGGCCGGCGCGGCGGCGGTCTCGCTGTCCAGCCCCTCCCCGGCCAGCTCGTGCCAGGCCCCGAGCGGCAGGCCGCCGCCGGGCAGGCAGGCGTCGATGCGGGGGTCGCCGAAGGGCAGGGACCCGGAGGCTCCCCGTCCGCCCGCCTCGAGGGCGGCGATCTTCGCCCGCACGGCGGCAAGGCGCCCGGCGCGAAAATCGGACATGGGCTCGGTCCTGTTTGTTCTCTATTTGTTCTAGAAACCCTGGCCGCAGAGTCAAGCCCTCAACTGCGCCGCCTGGCGCCTTGACCGCGCCAGGTCCGGCGGCCGATCCTCCGCACGCACACGCAGGGGAATTACATGCGCCGCATCGGACTGGCCTTCGCGGCCGCCTTCGCCCTGGCCGGCGCCGCCCGCGCCGAGGACGCGCCGCGGGTCCGGATCGACAGCGGCGTCCTGGCCGGCCAGTCCACCGACCGCGCCGAGATCTTCCGCAACATCCCCTACGCCGCCCCGCCCACGGGCCCGCTGCGCTGGACGCCGCCGAAGCGGCCCGTCCCCTGGACCGGCGAGCGGCCGGCCGTGGAGAAGGGCCCTTCCTGTCCCCAGCCGATGAACGCCGACGGCAGCCCCAACTTCGCCGGCGCCAACGGGCCTGCCAGCGAGGACTGCCTGCAGCTCAACGTCTACGCCCCGAAGGCCGCGGCCCGGGGACCGAAGCCCGCGCCGGTGATGGTCTGGCTGCACGGCGGCGGCAACCGCCAGGGCGCGGGCTGGATCTACGATGGCCAGAACTTCGCCCGCGACGGGGTGGTGCTGGTGACCCTCAACTACCGCCTGGGGCCGCTGGGCTGGTTCGCCCACCCGGCGCTGACCCGGGCGGCGAAACGGGACGAACCCCTGGCCAACTACGGCCTGATGGACCAGATCGCGGCGCTGCAGTGGGTGAAGCGCAACATCGCAGCCTTCGGCGGCGACCCGGCGAACGTCACCCTCTTCGGAGAGTCGGCCGGGGGCGGCGACGTGCTCGACCTGTTGGCGACGCCCAGGGCCTGGCCGCTGTTCACCAAGGCGATCGTCCAGTCCGGCGGCGGCTGGTCGCCGCCCTCGACCCTGGCGCAGGCCGAAGCGACGGGCGTCGCGACCGCGCAGAAACTGGGCCTGGACGGGGCGCACGCCACGGCCGCGGACCTGCGGGCGGCGCCGGTGGAGACGCTGATCGAGCAGGCCGGGGGCTCCTTCAACGCCGTTCCGGACGGGCGGCTGATGCTCCGGACCCCCACCCGGGCGCTGGCGGCAGGGCAGGTCGCCGACGTCCCCCTGATCATCGGCGCCAACAGCGGCGAGGACTCGCTGCTCGCGGAGATGCGCCGGAGCCCCGCCGACTTCGCCGCCGGCGTGGCGCCCGAGGTGAAGGCCGCCTACCCGGACGCCGCAGCCGAGGGCGGCGAGCGCCTGGGGCGCGAACTGTTCGGCGACCTGATGATGGCCGCCCCCGCGCGCTGGGTGGCGGCCAGGGCGGCGGGCGGCCGGCCCGCCTGGCTCTACCACTTCTCCTACGTGGGCTCGCGCTTCCGGCCGATGGGGGTGACGCGGGCCTTCCACGCCGCGGAGATCCAGTACGTGTTCGAGTACTGGGGCCGGCGCACCCCGCTCAGCCAGGTGGCCGAGGACGACAGGGCGATGGCGACGCTGATGCATTCCTGCTGGGTGGCCTTCGCCAAGACCGGGGCTCCGCAGTGCGCGTCCGGCGAGGCCTGGCCCGCCTATGACCCGGCGTCCGACCGGCTGATGGAGTTCGGCGCGTCCAGCGCCGTGCGCAGCGGATTCCGCAAGCGCCAGCTCGACGCCCAGGAGGCGGCGGCGCGGGCCGGCCTGGCCCTGCCGAACTGAACCCCTCGCCTCGCGTTTCGGGATTCGGATGTGAACCGGAGACCGCGACCATGGCCACGCGACCGACCTGGCAGGGACACCTGCGGCTGTCCCTGGTGAGCTGCCCGGTGGCGCTCTACACGGCCACCTCCCGTTCGGGCGAGGTGCATTTCAACATGCTGGAGAAATCGAGCCACCAGCGCATCCGCATGATCCCCACCGACAGCGAGGGCGAGCCGGTGGACCGGGCCGACATCGTCAAGGGCTACGAGATCGAAAAGGGGCGCTACGTCGTCGTCACCGACGAAGAGATCAGGAACGTCAAGCTGGCCACCACCCGCACGCTGGACATCGAGCGCTTCGTCGACGAGGACGAGATCGACCGGCTCTACTGGAACGACCCCTATTTCCTGACCCCCGACGGCGAGATGGCGGTGGAGGCCTTCGCCGTCATCCGCGAGGCCATGCGCAAGGCCCGCAAGGTGGCGCTGGGCCGGCTGGTCATGCACCAGCGCGAGCGGCTGATGGCGCTGGAGCCGCGCGACCGCGGCATCCTGGCCTACACCCTCCGCAACCAGACCGAGGTGCGCGACCCCAAGGAGGTGTTCGGCCAGATCCCCGACGTCAAGCCCAGCCCGCAGATGATCGAGATCGCCGCCAGGATCATCGAGCAGCAGGAGGGCGACTTCGATCCCACCCTGTTCAAGGACCGCTACGAGGATGCGCTGCGCACCCTGATCCGGGAAAAGGAGAAGGGCCACACGGTGACCGCGCCGGAACAACCGCAGGAAGCCGAGGTGATCGACCTGATGGAGGCCCTGAAGCGCAGCCTGGGCCAGGGCGGCGGCGGACGCCGCAAACCCGCCGCGCAGGCCGCCGCCCACAAGCCCGCAGTCAAGAAGCCGGCGAGGAAACGGGCTTAGGGCGCACCCCGCGCCGCAGGCGCGGCGGCGTCGCCAGACGCTGAATTCTTAGTGTGGTTGCGGCGGAGAGGCCCCCTCACCCCAGCCGCTTGATCGCCGCCTCCAGCGGCCGCTCGGCGTCGCAGTAATCGGCCCAGGCTTCGGTCTTCGCCAGCAGGCCCGGCGCCGTGCGGATGGTGTAGCGGTGCGGGTCCAGCCCGGTCTTCACCTGGTTCCAGGTCAGCGGGAAGGAGACCGTCGCCCCCTCCCGGACCCGCGGCGACAGCGGGGCCACCGCCGTGGCCATGCGGTCGTTGCGCAGGTAGTCGAGGAAGATCCGCCCGGTGCGCAGCTTCTTGGCCATGTTGACCACATAGCGGTCGGGCGCCTCGGCGGCGATCGCCAGGCAGACCTTCTGGGCGAAGGCCTTGGCGATCGGCCAGTCGAGCTTGCCGGGCTTGAGCGGGCTGACCACGTGCAGCCCCTTGCCGCCGGTCGTCTTGCAGAAGGCGACAAGACCTAAGGCCTCCAGCCGCTCGCGCACCGTCTGCGCGGCCTCGATCACCCGCTCGAAGGGCAG
>NZ_DASXYF010000048.1:0-20120 GCF_036502675.1 Phenylobacterium sp. | reverse complement strand
GAGGGCACGGCGTGTTGCAGGTCGGCGCCGGCGCGGATGTCCTTGCGCGCCAGCTCCTGCGTGCCCAGCGCCGTCACCGACACCGGCACCGACTGCAGCGACTCCTGCCGCCGCCGGGCCGTGACGACCACTTCCTCGATCGCCGCGCCGCCCGAGCCGCTGGCGTGGGCGTCCGGCGTCTGGGCGAAGGCGGCCGATCCGCCGCCGCTCAAGGCCAGGACGCTCGTGGTGGCCATCAAGGCCCAGCTGATCCCGCTTCTCATGCTTTCATCCCCTTGGGTTTTCTGTCGTGAATCTGTGGGGCGCATGGAATCCATGCACCCTCGACGTCTATGCGACCGCGACCTCGGGCGTCGGCGTGACGCGCGAAGGTCGCCGATCAGAACATTTCGATTACCTGTGGCGCCTGCCGGATTCCGGCACGAGGAACTCCGCCCTCGAAGACGCCAGCGCCAGGTCGCGCCAAGTTTTTCTCCCTCTCATCGCGATGCTGCTTTCACGCAGTCTGAACGCGCACGTCGGCGTGTTCCCTGGCGGCGGGGTCACCACGCGCCGGCAAAACCAAGGGACCGTAGTTTTTGCGTGAAGTCAACGCTTCCCAGGCGCTGTAAGGGGTTGCGCGTGATCGTCGGCTTCCGGTTGTTGTATTGACGAAACACCTGCGGCCATTTTTGGGGGATCGCGTCAGATCTGAGCTGAGGCGAGAGGCGGGGACGTTCTTGCGCCCAGGCCCCGGTTTGACGTCGCCCCCAGACGCCACGCTCGATCCCCGAAAAGGTGGAGCGCGATCCGTGGGCGCCTGACAGGCGCACGGCGCGTGTTTCAGTCCGCCAATCTCTCGCCGGCCGCCTCCGGACCCCGCGCCGCGGTCAGGCCGGCATCTGCGTCAGCGTGGTCAGCGTCATCACCCTGACGCCGTCCTGGTTCGTGACCTCGACGCGCGTGCTGACGACGCCACGGTCGGGTTTGCTCCGAGAGCGCCGAATGTCCACGATCTCCCGACGGGCGTGCAGCGTATCGCCGGGACGGACAGGGTGAAGCCATCGCAGTTCGTCGACGCCGAGACCAAGGATCGGCGTCGCACCGAACGGGCGGGCGTCCACGAGGTCCCGCATGACCAGCGCGGCCACATGCCAGCCACTGGCGATCAGGCCCTTGAAGGCGCTCAGTCGGGCCGCCTCCGGATCGGCGTGGAGCGGCTGTGGATCATAGAGCCGGGCGAAATCCAAGAGCTCCGCCTCGGTCATCACGATCGGTCGGCCGGTCCAGGCGTCGCCGACCTTGAGGTCGCCAAGGTGCAGGTCTCTGTCGGGCATGACGCATCTCCTGGCGCCGTCGGGGGTTCGGTCCGGCCCTGCACGCCCCGGCGACCGCGTTGGCCATCGTGCCGATGTGGTCGTGCGACGCGCAGAGAACAAGAACCTTGGCCCTGGCGATGTCGTCGCGGCAACAACGAGGCCACGGCCTCTCAGGCCCGCAGACGGCCTTCCTTCCGCAACCACGCCCCGATCTCGCCGATCCGCCCCTCCCCCGCCGCCAGCGAGGCTGGGCTGGTGTGCACGGAGTAGTAGCCGAGCACGAGATCGTGGGGGTGGGCGACCGCTGAGCCGAGGACAAACTCAGTGTCCGCCTCGGCGAAGAGGTCGATCGCCGTTTCGCCCGGCTCGAACCCCACGAGTTCGCCGGCGCTCACACGCTCCGGCGTCGCGAGCCGGCCCTTCCCCAAAGCCATCCAGGCGACCGTATGGTCGGCGGGCGGCTGGTAGCGCCAGGATTCACCGGCCTTCAGGCGCAGGGCCAGATAGGTCATCGAGGACGGCGCTTCGAGCGAACTTGCCGCAGCGCCGTAAGCGCCGACGAGGACCCGGGCCGGGCCGTCCCGCGCGACCTGCTCCGGCGCCTGGTAGATGCTTTCCACCGGGCCGAGTTCATGCTCCGGCGGAAGCGCCACCCAGAGCTGGAACCCCCGGGTCCGGCCGCTGTCGCCGGCTCCGCCGCCGTGCCAGGCGCCGTGGCCCGCCTTGAACCATTCGACGCCGCCTTCCGGCAACACGCCGGTTGCGCCCGTGGTGTCCTCGTACCGCACGCTGCCTTCGAAGAGGTGGGTCACGGTGGCGATGCCCGAGTGGGGATGCAGGCCGAGGGCCGGAACCGAGGCGCCTTCCATGTCGAACAGGTCGAGGAACACGAACGGCTTCAGCACCTCGCCCAGGTCGCCGGGGCTCATCAGCCGGGTGATCGGGCCGTGGCGGCGTCCAAGCGTGCGGTAGACGATCCTGCGCGGGCGCTCCCGGGTCGGGGCCCTCGAATAAGGCGCGCTGGCCTGGGTCATGTCGAAGCTCCTTTTTTGGGCGGCCGCCGCAGCGGCGATGTGGATCGGAGGTTCTGTGCGGTCGCGGTCGATCCGCAGGCGCGTCACGCCGCCTTCTGCGACGCCGCTTCACGTGCGCCCTTCAGGGCGCGGGTCCACCAGGCGAGTTCGTCCAGCATGGCGACGGCGGCGGGCTCCAGGTGCGGCATGTCGGCGAAGGTCTTGCCCTGCATCAGCATGCCGATGAAATCCGCGCCGCCGATATGTACGCCCGATCGGGTCGGCGCCATCTGCAGCTCGATGGCGATCAGCCGCAACTGCTCCACCGCGCGGGCGCCGCCGACCCCGCCGTAGCCGACGAAGGCGGCCGGCTTGTGGTTGAATTCCCTGTAGGCATGGTCGAGCGCGTTCTTGAGCACGGCGGGCGGGCCGCGGTTGTATTCGGCGGTGACGAAGATGAAGCCGTCGAGTTCGGCCACCTTCTGTCCCCAGCGGCGGGCGGCCTCGTCCTTCGGCGGCGCATAGGCCGGCGAGACCGGTTCGTCGAAGAACGGCATCGGATAGTCGCGAAGGTCGACGATCTCGACCTCCAGGTCGCCGCGGGCGGCGGCGATGTCGCGAATCCAGACCGCAGGCTTGTCGCCGAAGCGGCCCTCCCGGGTGGTGGAAATGACGATGCCGATGCGTGGCCCGCTCATGGCGAACTCCTTCAGCGTTGTGGTCTACAAAGGCGACCTGCACTAACTTAGAAACCGCGTCGGCCCTGTGAAGGAGGCACTTTGATGAAACCCGGTCACCTGCACGGAACCGATTGCCGCCCGGTCGCCGAGATCCTCTCCCGCATCGGCGACAAGTGGTCGGTCATGCTGGTGATGGAGCTGAGCGGCGGGACCCGGCGGTTCAGCGAGCTGCGCAGGACCCTGCATGGGATTTCCCAGAAGATGCTGACGACGTCGCTGCGCGGCCTGGAGCGCGACGGTTTCGTCCGACGGACCGTCCACCCGACCATTCCGCCGAAGGTGGAGTACCAGCTGACGGACCTCGGGCGGGAGTTGGCGGTCCCCGTCAGGGCGCTGGGGGAATGGGCCATGGAGAACCGCGCGCGCGTGCTCGCCGCCCGCGAGCGGTTCGACGAGGCCACGGACATGCACGCCACCGCCATGGCTCTGGCCCAGCAAGCCGCCCGCTAAAGGTTGTCGACCCGGCCCGTGGATGGCCCGAAAGGAGGCATCTACGACATTTGATGTCGGGCGAGCGGGTCCTAGCCTCCTTGTGGACAGTCGCGCTCAGGAGCGGGTCACGGCGCTCATGTCGCCGCGCTTGGGCCTGCGTCACGAAATGCCGCTGTGCTGAGCCTTGACGAGAACGTCCATGACGGAACAGTCGTCCAAGCCGCCTTCCACGGTTGTGAGAGCTGCGCCGCCCCCTCCATCGTCGCACGAAGGGCTCCGTCTTCCCGCGTGCGCAAGCCGGGAGAACGCTCCGGTGATTGCGCTGACGATCAACGGCACGAGGCGCGAAGTCGAAGTCCCCGCCGACATGCCGCTGTTATGGGTGCTGCGTGACGTGCTCGGGCTCACGGGGACCAAGTTCGGCTGCGGCGTCGCCCAGTGCGGGGCTTGCACGGTGCATGTCGACGGCGCGCCGCTGCGGTCGTGCCAGCTGCCGGTCGGCCGACTGGGCGCGCGCGCCGTGACGACCATCGAGGGAATCGGCGAAACGCCGGCCGGGCGCAAGATCCAGAGCGCCTGGCTCGAGCTCGAAGTGATGCAGTGCGGCTACTGCCAACCGGGCCAGATCATGTCCGCCGCGGCATTGCTGGCGAGCAACCCGGCTCCCCAGGACGCCGACATCGACGCCGCCATGGCCGGCAACCTCTGCCGTTGCGGCACCTATGTGCGGATCCGCGAAGGGATCAAGCATGCCTCCCGGAGCGCGTGACCGGGCCGATCACGCGCCGCGCGACGGCGACCTGTCGCGCCGGGCGATGCTGCACGTGACCGTGGCGGCGGGGGGCGGCTTGCTGCTGGGCATCGGTTTGCACGCGCCGACGGCGGCGTCCGCCGACGAGGACGGCCAGGCGTTCGTCCCCAACGCCTTCATCCGCGTCGCCACGGACGGCCATGTCACCATCATCACGCCGGCCATCGAGATGGGTCAGGGCACACGTACGTCGATCGGGGCGATCCTGGCGGAAGAGCTCGACGTCGGCATGGACAACGTCACCGTCGAGGACGCGCCGCCCGACCAGAAGAAATACGGCAACCCGCTGTTCGGCATACAGATGACCGGAGCGTCGAGCACGACGCGGGCCTGGTATACGCCGTTGCGCAGGGCGGGCGCCTCGGCGCGGGCGATGCTGGTGACGGCCGCCGCCAGGGGCTGGGGCGTCGATCCGGCGAGCTGCCGCACCGCGGACGGCGTCGTGCATCACGATCCAAGCGGACGATCGGCGCCCTACGGCGCGCTGGCCGGCCGGGCCGCGGGCATACCGCCGCCGGCCGAACCCGCGCTCAAGGATCCGAAGGACTTCAAGCTGATCGGCCGCTCGCTGCATCGCCTCGATGCGCCCGACAAGGCCAGCGGCAAGGCGATGTTCGGCATCGACGTGATGCGACCGGGCATGAAGTTCGCGACGCTGGCCTCGAGCCCGACCTTCGGCGGCAAGGTACTCCGCGTGGACGACAGCGCGGCGCGCGGCGTCCCCGGCGTTCGCCAGATCGTGGTGCTCGACGATCTCGTCGCGGTGGTGGGCGATCATTACTGGGCCGCCAAGCAGGGACTCGACTCGCTGGTCGTCGAATGGGGCCCCGGCCCCAACGCGAAAGTCCGGCAAGCCGACATCTGGTCGGCGCTGGAGCGGGATTCGACGGGCCGGGGCGTGGTCGTGACGCAGACCGGCGACGCGGCGGGCCGACTGCGGGAAGGCGAAGTCTTCGAGGCGACCTACGAGCTGCCGTTCCTCGCCCATGCCGCGATGGAGCCGATGAACTGCACGCTCCACGCGACCCCCGGGCGCTGCGAAATATGGGTGGGCACGCAGGTTCCCGGCAAGGCGCAGGGGGGCGCTGCAGCGGTGCTGGGGCTCAAGCCGGAGCAGGTGGTGGTGAACAACCATCTGATCGGCGGCGGCTTCGGGCGGCGGCTGGAGGCGGACGGCGTGATCACGGCGGCGCGCATCGCGCAGCATGTCGATGGGCCGGTGAAAGTCGTATGGTCGCGCGAAGAGGACATCCAGCAGGCCCTCTACCGCCCGGTCTATCACGACCGGCTGCGCGCCCGGGTGGCGAACGGCAAATTGCTCGCATGGCATCACCGCCTGACCGGCTCCTCCATCCTGTCCCGCTGGCTGCCGCCGGCGGTCAAGGACGGGATCGACGCCGACGCGGTCGACGCGCTCGAGCCGCCTTACGACGTCCCTCACCTGCTGACCGAATACGTCCGCAGCGAGCCGCCGGCGGTCCCGACCTGCTTCTGGCGCGGCGTCGGGCCCAACAGCAACGTCTTCTCCCGTGAATGCTTCATCGACCTGATCGCGCACAGGACCGGTGTCGATCCCGTCGCCTTCCGGCGCGGCATGCTGGCCAAGACACCACGCGTCCTGGGGGTGCTGGAGCTTGCCGCCGCGAAGGCTGGCTGGGGGGCGCCGGCCGTGGCCGCCGCGGGCCGAACCGGCCGCGGGGTGGCGGTCCTCGCAGGGTTCGGCAGCTTCGTGGCGGCGGTCGCCGACGTCGCCGTCGCGGATGACGGAGACGTCGCGGTGACGCGCCTGGTCATCGCGGCGGACGTCGGAACCGTCATCAGCCCCGATACGGTCGCGGCCCAGGCCCAGGGCGGCGCCGTCTTCGGCCTCGGAGCGCTGCTGCACGGCAGGATCACCGTCGCCGACGGCAAGGTCGAGCAAAGCAACTTCCACGACTACCGCGTGGTGCGGATCGACGAGATGCCGACGATAGAGGTGCATCTGCTGCACAGCGCCGAAGCGCCGGGCGGCATCGGCGAGCCGCCGACGGTGGTGGTGCAGCCCGCCGTCGCCAACGCGATCTTCGCGGCGACCGGCGTCCAGCTCACCCGCATGCCGATCGATCGCTCGCTGATCGCGCGGAAAAAGACATGACCGTGCGGCGAGGACTGCGATGGGCCGCGCTGGCGGTCGGGGCGATCGCAGTCCTCGGGCTCGCGCTGGTGCTCTGGATGGCGAAGGGGCCAGGCCCAATTGATTTCGCCCATGGCGCCCCCCTCGAGCTCGCCGCCTATCGCGGCGCGTCGCCCACCGGGACGCCGCCCGAACTGGCGGGCGCGCCGCTGCTGGCGCGCGGCGAATATCTTACGCGGGCGGCCGATTGCGAGGCGTGCCACACTGCCCGGGGCGGCGTTCCCTTCACCGGCGGGCGGCCGTTCAAACTGCCGTTCGGCACGCTCTACACGCCCAACATCACGCCGGATCCCGGGACCGGGATTGGAGCCTGGAACGATGCAGAGTTCCTTCGCGCCATGCACCAGGGCGTCGGCCGCGGCGGAAAGCCGCTCTATCCCGCCTTCCCGTACCCCTCCTATACGCTGCTGACCGACGCAGACGCGCTGGCGATCAAGGCCTATCTGTTCTCGCTGAAGCCGGTGAGGAACACCGCGCCGGCCAACGCCCTGGCGTTCCCGTTCAACCAGCGCTGGCTGATGACCATATGGGCCGCGCTGTTCAATTCCGACCGGCGGTTCCGGCCGATCGCCGAACGCAGCGCCGAGTGGAACCGCGGCGCCTACCTGGCCGAGGCGGCAGAGCATTGCGGCGAATGCCACACCCCGCGAAACCTGATGCAGGCGCTGGACAACCGCCGCAAGTTCGCGGGCGGCGTCGCGGAAGGCTGGAACGCCTACAACATCACCAGCGACCGCAGCTCCGGCATCGGCGACTGGAGCGCGGCGCAGGTCGCCCAATACCTTTCCTCCGGCCACGCGGAAGGCCGGGGCGCCGCGTCGGGCCCGATGAGGGAGGCGGTCGACCTCAGCCTGCGACACCTGACGCCGGGCGACATCGCGGCTCTGACCACCTATCTGCGCACCGTGCCGGCGCTGCGAAGCGCCAACCTGCCCATGGCCGCCGGACCAGCGCCCGCGTCGCCGCGCAAAGGGCCCGCAAACAACCCGACCGGCAAGCGGATCTTCGAGGGCGCTTGCGCGAGCTGCCACGCCTGGACCGGCGCGGGCGCGATGATTTCCGAGGCGCAGCTCACGGGCGTGCGATCGGTGAATGATCCGAGCGCCGCCAACGTCGCGCGCATGATCCTCGCCGGCGCCGGCCGGCCCGGCGGGCATGTGCCCTATATGCCGAGCTTCGCGGCATCCTACACCGACACCGAGATCGCCGCCGTCGCGAACTATGTGGTGGCGCGCTTCGGATCGAAGCCGTCCTACATCGGAGCCGCCGACGTCGCCAGGATGCGGGCCGAGCCATGACGGCGTGCGGGAAGCCGCGCAGGCCTCGCCGGTCGGGCTGCGTTGCGGCCGCCGCGCCGCGGAGGGTTTGACGACTCGACCGCCCCGCGCCGCCCAGGTTCGGCCCGCGCCGCGCGGAGGCGGTACCTTTCCGCGGATATCCATGCCAATAGGACGCTCGGGTCCTGTGGGACAGCCGCCCGGCGCTCACGATCCTCCGCGGCGTCGCGCCGGACAAGACCTGGATTTCGAGGAACAACCCTCCCTTTCGTTCTCGCCGAGGACCGCACGATGCCCAACGCCGCCGTGATCGTTGACGCCGTCCGTACACCGATGGGGCGCGGCAAGAAGAGCGGGGCCCTGGCGGAGGTCCACCCCGTCGACCTCCTGGCCACGACGTTGCGCGCCCTCGTGGACCGGTCCAAGCTCGACCCCGCGCTCATCGAGGACGTCATCGCCGGGTGCGTGACGCAGGCGGGGGAGCAGGCCGCCACCCCCGGGCGGATGGCCGTACTGGCCGCCGGGTTCCCGGAACATGTGCCGGCGACCACCGTCGATCGCAAATGCGGATCCGGTCAGCAGGCCATCCTGTTCGCGGTGCAGGGCGTCATGGCGGGAATGAACGAGATCGTCGTCGCCTGCGGCGTGGAATCGATGAGCCGCGCGCCCATGGGAAGCGCGGTCATGGGCGCCGACCCTTTCGGCCCCGCGGTCCGGCGGCGCTATGCACCGGGCCTCATCGGGCAGGGCCTGGCCGCGGAACTGGTGGCGGCGCGCTGGGGCCTTTCCCGCGACGAGCTCGACCGCTATTCGGCGACATCGCACCGACGGGCGGCGGCCGCCCGGGAATCGGGACGCTTCGGCGCTGAAACCTGCGACGTGCAGACGCCCGCCGGCTGCGTCGACCGGGACGAAACCATTCGCCCCGAAACCACCGCCGAGGCCCTCGGCCAGCTCAGGCCCTCGTTTGTCGATGAAGTTTTTCGCGAGAGGTTCCCCGAGGTCGATTGGCGTGTGACGGCCGGCAACTCATCCCAGATCACCGACGGGGCGGCGGCGATGCTGATCATGTCGGAGCGGATGGCCGGCCGCCTCGGCCTGCGGCCCCGGGCGCGCATCGTCTCGTCCTTCGTCTGCGGGGCGGATCCCATCGAGATGCTGACGGCGCCGATCCCGGCCTCCCGACGCGTCCTGGAAAAGAGCGGCCTTACGATCGACGCCATGGACCACATCGAGGTCAATGAGGCCTTCGCGTGCGTGCCGCTTGCCTGGCAGGCCGAGATGAAGGTCGATCCGGAGCGGCTCAACCCTTGCGGGGGGGCCATAGCGCTCGGTCATCCGCTCGGCGCCTCGGGCGTCCGCTTGATGACCACCATGCTCCATGCTCTGGAGCGTAGCGGAGGCCGGTATGGCCTTCAGGCCATGTGCGAGGCGGGCGGCATGGCCAACGCCACCATCGTCGAGAGGTTGTAACGTGAAGATCGAGGGGATCAGCGCGGTCGTGACCGGCGGCGCGTCGGGATTGGGGCTTGGCGCGGCGCAGCGGCTGGTCGGACACGGGGCCAAGGTGGTGATCGTCGATCTTCCGACCTCGAATGGCGAGGCGGTGGCCGGCGGGCTCGGCGCCTCCGCGCGGTTCGTCGCGGCCGACGTGACCGACGAGGCGCAGATGCGGGCCGCACTCGACGCCGCCGAGGAGGCCGGTCCGCTCCGTGCGCTCGTCCATTGCGCCGGACGGGGCGGTTCGTTGCGCCTCCTGGACAAGGAAGGCGCAGCCGGCTCGCAAGCCATGTTCGAGGATATCGTCCGGACCAATCTGTTCGGCACCTTCAACACCCTGCGGCTGGCTGCGGAGCGGATGGCCCGCGCCGAGATCAAGGCGGGCGAAAGGGGAGTCTGCGTACTCACAGCCTCGATCGCCGCTTATGAAGGCCAGATCGGGCAGATCGCCTATGCGTCATCCAAGGCCGGCATGGTGGGCATGACGCTCGTGGCCGCACGGGACCTGGCGCAGCGCCAGATTCGCGTGTGCACCATCGCGCCCGGAGCCTTCGACACCCCGTTGCTGGCGAGGGTGCCGCAAGCCGTGCGGGCGAGCCTCGGCGCGTCGGTTCCCCATCCCGCGCGTTTGGGAGCGCCCGAGGACTACGCGATGCTGGCGGCGCACATCATCGAGAACCCAATGCTGAACGGCGAGACCATCCGGCTCGACGGGGCCTTGCGCATGGCTCCGCGGTGACGCCGGCGGGCTCGCTATGCCGGCGCTGACGCCAGCAGGGCCGGCTCGGCCGCGGGAGGTTCGGAGGCGCCCGGGCTACGGCCGGCGTAGGCGTTGCGCCGGATCGTCTGCGGCGGCTCTCCGAACGCGCGCAGAAAGGCGCGTCGCATCCGCTCGCGGTCGCCGAAACCGGTCTGCTGCGCCACGGCGTCGATCGGATGCCGGCTCTGCTCCATCATCAGGCGCGCCGCCTCGACGCGCAGGTTCTCGACCGCCCTGGCCGGCGATTGTCCGGTCTCGGCGCGAAAGGCCCGGCTGAACTGACGCGGGCTGAGCCGGGCCGCATCGGCCAGCTGCGCCACCGACAACAGCTCGTGCAGATTGCTCCTGGCATAGGCGAGCGCGTCCTGGATGCGATCGGACTTGGGCGCGAGCTCAAGCAGGGCCGAGAACTGCGACTGGCCGCCCGCCCGCCGGTGGTAGACCACCAGCTTCTTCGCCACGGATCGGGCGAGTTCGGCCCCCAGGTCCTGCTCGACCATCGCCAGCGCCAGATCGACGCCCGCCGTCATCCCGGCCGAGGTCCAGATCGCGCCGTCCCGGATGAAGATCCGGTCCTCGTCCACCTTCACCTTGGGGAACCGCGCCCGTAGATCGCGCGCGTGGGCCCAGTGCGTCGTGGCCCGGCGCCCGTCGAGAAGACCCGCGTCGGCCAGGATGAAGGCGCCGGTGCAGGTCGCCGCGACCCGGCGGGATCGCCCGACGGCCTGCTGCACGAAGCGGACCAGGCCGGGCGTCGTCGGTTCGACCTCGGCGCCGCCGCCGACGACCAAGGTGTCGTAGGCGGTGTCGTCGAACGGCTCGGTCTCCACGCTCATGCCGATCGACGAACGGATGGGTCCGCCCGTCTCGGACAGAAGCCGCATATCGTAGACGGTCCCGCCCGCCGCGATATGCGCAAACTCGAACACGGAGGCGGCGGCGAGGCTCATCACCTGAAAGCCCGGAAACACGATGAACCCAATGCGTCGCATGGCCGCCTTGCGCCCTCTGTCGCGTAGCCGACACCCAGCCCGCCATCACGATCGGTTTGAACCGCTCGCCGAAGGCCTGCAACATAAGACAGGCCGGGGCCGGCGCAATCATATCGCGGCGCCTACGATCAGGCCGGGCCTCGGCGCCGGTTCCCCGCCGGCCGCGCGGGGCGTGCCGGGGAAGCACCTCAGCCGGCGGTCAGTTGATGACGCCCTGGCTCTTGAGCCGCTCGATGGCGTCCCACTCGAGGCCCAGATCCATCAGCACGGTCTCGGTGTGCTCGCCGTGGTCGGGGGCGCGCTCGGCCGTCGGGCGGACACCGTCGAACTGGGCCGGGCTGGCTACCACCGGGTAGTCGCCCGCCTCGCCGTGGACGGCGATGACATAGCCGTTGGCGGTTGTCTGCGGATCCCGGGCCGCCTCGGCGGCGGTCTGCACCACGGCCCAGGGGGTGGACGAGTGCTTCAGCCGCTCGACCCAGTCGGCCAGGTCGCGCTCGGCGAACACCTGGTCCAGAACGCCGATGCAGGCGCGCGCGTTGGCCGCTCGCGCCGGACCGTTGGCGAAGCGGGGATCGTCAAGCAGGTCCTTGCGTCCGACGATCTCGGCGAAGGACTCGAAGTGCTTGTCCGTCCGGATCCCCGACATGTAGATCTGCCGGCCGTCGCGGGTGGTGTAGGCGGTCACCAGCGGGTTCGGCTGGTCCAGGTGGCCTCGGCGCGGAATGGTGTCGATGTCGTAGAGTTGGCTGGCGATCACCGCCGGGGCGAAGGCCCAGATGCCCGACGACAGCAGCGAAACGTCCACCACCGCCCCGCGGCCGGTGCGCTGGCGGCGGACCAGGGCCGCGGCAATCCCCCCCGCCAGGAAGGCGCCCGACGACAGGTCCCCGAGCGCCGGGCCCGCCTGCGGGACGAATTCGCCGACCGCCTGGCTGGCGCCGTGGGCGATACCGGTGCGGGCCCAGAAGTCGGTGTGGTCGAAGCCGCCGGACTCCCGCTCCGGCCCCTGGTCGCCGTGGCCGCTGGCGCGGGCGTAGACCAGGTTGGGATTGACCGCGTGCACATCCTCCACATCCACCCGGAAGCGCCGGCGCGCGCCGGGCAGCAGGTTGGTGATGAACACGTCGGCCCCGCGCAGCAGGTTCATCAGGACGGCGTGGCCGTCGTCGACGGAGACGTCCAGGCCGATGCAGCGTTTGCCGCGGTTCATCTGCTCCCACATGAAGGCGACGCCGACATCCTTGGCCGGCAGACCGGCGATCACGTTGGCGCCCTTCATGGGATCGGCCGTCGCGGGCGGCACGATCTTGACGACGTCCGCCCCCCAGTCCGCCAGCACCGCCGCCGCCGCCGGCGCGAAGGCGTACATCGAGAGCTCGACGACCTTTACACCGTCCAGAAGATCATAGGCCATCGGTCGTCCCCACAGGTTGTATCGCGCCGGAAGGCGTCGGAAAGCGAGGTCTTCAGAACAGCAGATGCCCCCGGCGTTCGCCCAAGTCGACCGTTTCCGAGTGTGATCCCGCTTTCCCGTTTCGAATGGCGGAATGCGCGGCCTATTCCAGGCGGATCGTCCGGCCCTCGTCCGACGACCTCTGGAGCGCGTCCAACAACCTGTGACGCGCGACGCCCACCTCGAAGCCCGGATCGACCGGCGCGCCGGTGCGGATGGCCTGTTCCAGGCGCTGGTAAAGGTGGGCGACGTTCAGCGGCGGCCCGTCCGGCGTCTCGGGCGGCGCCTCCCTGAACCGCTGCGGCGTGGGCAGCTCCTCCAGCGGCGCGCCGTCGCGCGAGCCCATCACCACGCAGGGCACCCACTGCGGCGAGATCGTCGAGGAGAGGACAAGCGTGCCGCGGCTGCCGTAGATCTCCATCCGGTATCCAGGCGAATTGTGCGGCACGTGCGCCACCAGCGCCGAGACCAGCGCCCCGCCCTCCAGCACGCCGTTGACCATGATGTGATCCGGCGCGTCCACATCATGCCATTCGCCCGTATCGGTGTTCCGCCACCGCTTCAGGCGGGTCTCGACCCTCGCCGCAACCTCGGTGAAGTCCCCGAGGGCGAAACACAATCCGTCCAGGGTGTGATTGGCCCGGATGATCGTCACCCCGGCGCCGTTCTTCCGGTCGCCGTGCCACATCCGGTCGGCGGGCCGTTCGTCGATGGCCCCCGGACTGTACATCGTCATATGCACGGTCCTGACCTCGCCGAGGTAGCCCTCCGCGAGCAGTTCCTGCAGATGCAGCATCGCGGGATCGACGCGGAACTGCAGCCCCAGCAGCGCGCACACCCCCTGCTTCTTCGCCGCCGCGGCCATCTCCTCGGCGTCGGCCAGGTTGAGCGCGAACGGCGGCTCGCAGAAGACGTGCTTTCCGGCATCGAGGGCGGCCATCACCATCGGATGGTGGAACGGCACCCGGACCGATACGGCGACGATGTCGACGTCGGGGTCCTGCGCCATCTGCCGAAAGTCATGGAAGCTGCGCGACACGCCGAACGCCGTCGCCGCAGCCGCTGCCGTCTCCGGCCGGGAGGTGCAGACCGCGGCGATCTCATAGCCGGGCAGGCTGCGCAGCGCCGGGACGTGGGAGATCGCCCCCCAGCTCTCGCCCGAGGAGGTGTACGGGGCCACTCCCTTGGTCGTGGCCGCGACCGCTCCGCCCGGATTGGCGCCAATCAGGCCCACCCGCAATTTCTTCGTCATGACACCTCCCTTTTGCTCTTTGGCAAACGCTGCTCCCGGATCACGCTCATCTCATAGAACAACATCTATGACAAAAACTATGACCTCAGGAAGTTAGTTTTTTCCGATCACTACTTTATTACGGCTGCAACACACTTCATATGACGTAGAAGGTTGCTTGTCGCAACAACAGTCCGAAGATCACTTCCCCTTGCGGCCTCAGGCTGCCGAGATCGCGTTGCGCGCGGGCTTCAGGCAAAAGACGAAGATGATCGTGCCGAGAGCCGCGGCGGCGGCGGCCATCGTCGCGATTGAAAGGCCGACCTTGGCCGGATCCCGGAACACATGCTCCGTCAGGATGGCCACGATCAACGGTCCGAGCGCCGCGCCGACGATATTGAAGACCATGGTGAACAGGGCGGTGGTGCGGCCGCGATACTCGACGGGCGTCGCCAACTGGAGATGCCCGACCGCGGGAGCGGTGAACGGCATCAGCAGATGCACGATCGGCAGCGCCGCGAACGCCATAAGCGGACTGTCCGCCAAGCCGTAAGCGACCACGGCGCCGACGCCGATGAGGGGGAACGTGATGGCGTAGAGCCGGATGTGGGCGTCCTTCACCCCGCGGCTGAACCATCGGTCGACGACCCATCCCCAGCCGGCATGGCCGATCATGCCGCACCCCGCGTTGATCACCCCCAGGAACAAGCCGATTTCAACCATGCTCAGGCCGAACCGGCGTTGAAAATAGGTCGGCGCCCATGCCCCGGCGCCATAGGCGATCATGGCGATCATGCTGTAGCCGGAGAAGTGGAGCGTAAGGTATTTCATCCGCGAACGAAGAAACGCGCCGTATCCGTCCGCAGGTTTTCCTTGCGGCGCCTTGACCGCCGCCGGCTCGGAAGGCTGTTTCTGAACCCGGGCGCCGCGCGGGGCGATGAATATCAGCGGCGCAATCAGCAGCCCGGGCGGCCCAAGCACGAGAAACACCAGCTGCCAGGGCTGCACGTCGCCGAACAACGGCAAGCTCATGCTCCCTTGGGAGGCGGCCCAGGTGACGATCGCGCCCCCCAGAATGATCGCGACGGGCAAACCCAGGGACGCCCCGGCGCTGAAGATTCCCAAGGCCATGCCGAGCCTGCGCGGCGGGAACAGATCACCGATGATGCGGTAGGCGGCCGGCGAGAGGCCGCCCTCGCCGATGCCGACGCAAAGCCGCGCCGCCGCCAGTTGCCAGAAACTGCCCGCCAAGCCGCAGGCGGTCGTGGCCAGCGACCATCCGGTTATGCAGAAGAAGATGACCCCCCGGCGGGAATAGCGGTCGGCCAGCCAACCCAGCGGGAACGCGAACAAGGCGTAGAAGACCCCGAACGCCAGCCCCTGCAGCAGGCTGATGTCGACGTCGGTGATATGGAGGTCTTTGCGGATCGGCTCGACCAGCAGCGATAGGATGCCCCTGTCGAGGTAGGAAAGCACCAACATCGACCCGAGGATGACGAGCGTCAGCCACGCCCGCACGCTGATCCGGTCGTCGTCGGCCGCTACGCTCCTCAGGTCTCGCAAAGGGATGCCTCGCCTCAGGGAAAATGACGTGAACCCGCCGCCAGGTCTCAGCCCGCCGTCCTGCCGGGGTCGGCAGGACGGCGGGATAGCGCCGAAGGGTCAGAAACGATAGTCGGCGCGCACCCCCCAGGTCCGCGGCTCGCCGTAGACGTGGTAGTCGCCGAAGGCGTTGCCGGTGCGCACGATGTAGTAGCGCGCGTTGGTGACGTTGTTGGAATAGACCGTGAAGGTCAGCTTTTCGTCCGGCGCCCGCCAGGCCGCCGACAGGTTCAGCAGGGTGAAGGCCCCCTGGCGGAACCGGTAGCGCGCCCCGTTCAGCCCCCGGTCGCTCTGTTGCGGCGAGTAGGCGCTGGAATAGGCCAGGTTGCCGCTGAAGATCAGGGCCGCGCCGCCGGAAAGCGGCGCCGTGTAGTCCCCGCCCAGGTTTGCGGTCCAGTCCGGCGCGCGCGGCATCTGCTGGCCGCTGAGGTCTTGCGTGCAGGGGACCGTGGCCGGCGGCGGCGCCGCGTTCGGGCAGGTGGCCGCGTTCAGGCCGGTGACTGCGTTGGGCAGGTTGGCCGGCGCGCCGTGGAAGTCCTTGTAGCGGGCGTGGTTGTAGGCGACCGAGGCGCGGACGTTCAGGTTGTCGGTGACCGACGCGCTGGCCTGCGCCTCCACGCCGTAGATCTTGGCGGTGGCGGCGTTGGTGGTAATCGCCGTCTGGATGTTGTTGATGACCTGCACGGCGCCGACCTGCAGGTCTTTGTAGGAGTAGTGATAGGCCGAGGCGTCGAAGCGGAAGCGGCCGCCCGCGTACTTGTAGCCGACCTCGAAGGCGTCCAGCTTTTCAGGCCTGACCGCATTGAAGGGCGCGCCGAGGTTGATCACGCCGCTCTTGAAGCCCTTGCTGTAGGATGCGTAGACGTTGGCCCCAGGCTGCAGGTTGTAGCGCAGCACGGCGCGAGGGGTCACGCTGTGGCTTTTGGCGACGCTGTCGGTCGCCAGCGTGCCGTTGGGGTTGCGGACCACCAGGCCCCGGGTCTCCTGGCTGTACCGCAGGCCGCCGGTGAGGAAGAAGTTGTCGGCGAACTGCCACGTGGCGTCCGCATAGCCGGCGTAAGCCTTGGTGTCGGAGAGCGCATCCTGTTGCGGGACGAACACCGTCGACGGAAAGGCCCGGATTTGACGGTTGATGCTGTTCGCACTGGCTTTGTAGTAGAACAGGCCGAGCACGTATTGCAGCGCGCCGGGGCTGGTGGAGGTCAGGTTCAGTTCCTGGGAAAACGCCTTGTCCATCTCCAGGTTGCGCGAGGTGTAGTACAGGGCGTCGGTCAGGTCCGGGTCGTAGTCGGTCCGGTCGTGCTCGCGCTCGTAGCGCGTAAAGGACGTCAGCATCGCCGGGCCGAGGTCGTAGGCGATCTTCGCCCCGCCGCCGACCAGCCGGGTCGGGTTCTTCGGCGACTGGTTCATCGACGACCGGTCGTCGCGGGTCTCGATGATGGCGCTGGGGAAGGCCGCCTTGGCGGCCACCCGCCCGTCGGCGGTGTAGGCCAGGCCGACGCCGTTGGAGGAATAGACGTCGTCATAGGCCAGGGTGATGCTGAGATTGTCGGTCGGGCGCACCAGCAGCTTCGCGTTGATCGCATAGTTCTTGACCGGCGCAATGTTCGTGCCGTCGTAGTTGGTGATGTACCCGTCGCTGGTGCGGGAGTAGGCGGCGATGTTGAACGCCGCTTTGTCGTTGATCGGTATGTTCACATAGCCCTGGACGCGCACGTCGCTGAAGCTCCCATAGCCGGCGCTGAGACGACCGCTCATCCCGGTCAGCGAGGGCTGGATCGTCTCGATCAGCAAGGCGCCGCCGGTGGCGTTGCGGCCGAACAGGGTGCCCTGCGGGCCCTTCAGGATTTCGATCTGCGAGATGTTGGTCAGTTCGAGGTTCAGGCTGCGCTGGAACGGCCGGTAGAACCCGTCGACGTACACGGCGACGTTGTTTTCCGCCGAAGCGCCCACCAGGCCGGTGCTGACGCCGCGGATGGCGGGTTGCACATAGACGCCGAAGCGGGAGATCTGGACGCCCGGCGCGATGCGCGCGATGTCCTCCATCTTGGTGATGCCCGCCCGCTCCAGCGTCTGGGCCGAAGCCGCCGAGATCGCGATCGGCACGTCCTCGAGCCGCTCTGCGCGGCGTTGCGCGGTCACGACCACTTCCTCAACCGCAGGTGCGGCTTCGGCCCGGCTTCCTGCAGCCGCCGGCGCGGTGGACTGAGCCTGCGCGCCGCCCGCGATCGCCACCAACGATGTGGCCGCGAGTAGCAGGGTCCGCAGTTTCGTCTCTCGTGTCAGGCTGGTCATTCGTAATTCCCCGGTGTCCTTTTTGTCGGCGTTTGCCGATCAGCCGCGCCTTAGGAGCGGCTCTCGATCGTTGTTGTATGCGGTGACGACGGCGCGGCGCCATCCGACGACTGGTCGCGATGGCGGCCGGGCAACAATCCTCCCCGCGCGCAAGATGACGACTTCCGCGTTACGAGCGGAGTACCATATGGTAGCAGCTAAAGGCCCGGCCGCGGGTAGGTGTTTGGGTGCAAATGGGCGCTGGGCGCCCCTCTGTCCCGAAACGCGGGCCTGGAAAATTCGGGTAATCCTAGCGCACAACCATACAACTTTGCGTCGAATAGGTTGATCATTCATTAAGACTGATCGAGGATGGCGTGATGACATGGCGTCAAGATCGTATGCGGCGGCGACGCCCTGCTGTTTTTAAATTGGACTGAAGTCATGCCCGGTGGGGGCGCAGCCAGGATGCAGGAAAGCGAGATCATGAACGAAGAGCTGCGCCGGATTTCCAGTCAATTCGCCATCCAGCAGGCATTGGCGCGATATTGCCGCGGCGTCGACCGCATCGACCGCGCGCTGCTCGAAAGCGCTTACTGGCCGGACGGATATGACGACCACGTGGCGTTCGCCGGCGCGGCGCCGGAGTTCATAGACTGGGTCCTGGAACTCCTTTCGAACGACATCGCCACATCGCATTCCCTGGGCCAGTCCCTCTTCGCCCTGGAAGGACGACGCGCCGTCGTCGAAACCTATTTCCAGGCCCGGAGCCACCGGCGCGCGCCAGGGGGAGAGATCCTGTCCATCAGCTCGGGGCGCTACGTCGACCAGTTCGAAGAGCGCGAGGGCGAGTGGCGCATCTTGAACCGCAAGGTCCTTCTGGATCTCCGCCGTGAAATTCCGCTGCCGCCGGAGCAAGCGCCGCCGCCGGGACCGGAGCCGTCATGGAAGGGACAGCAAGGCCTCACCGACCCGTCGTATCAGTGGCCGGCGTTGAAGGCGCTCTGAAGACCTGCGCGCCGCCCCGGCGTCGCGGCGATCGCAGGCGCCCCCCACGGGCCGCTGCACCGCTTCCGTCCAGGGTCCGACACCGGCGTCGGCCTTGCAGGACCCGCTTGCCGTCGCCGCCGCCGGACCCCAAACTGACCACCCGGCGTGTTCGGGGGTGCGACCGGGAGCGCCCGGCTGCGGGCCTTCTGCAGATCGCCCGTTGAACATGGTGCGTCGCAGGGAGCCGCCGTGGACATCCGCACCCTTCGGTATTTCGTCGCCGCCGCCGAGACCGAGAACCTGAGCCGGGCGTCCGAGCGCCTGAACGTCGTGCAATCCGCTCTGTCGCATCAGATCCACGGGCTTGAGAAGCAGCTCGGCGTTCAGCTGTTCATCCGCACCGGGCGCCGGGTGCATCTTTCCGAAATCGGCAGGATCTTCCTGGAAGACGCCCGGGCGGTGCTCGAGGCGGTCGACACTGCGAAGCTCCGCGTCGATCAGGCCGCCAAGGGGGCCGCGGGCGAGTTACGCATCGGAATCGAAACCAATTCGTCTCGCAACGTCCTGGTGTCCGAAACCCTGCTGGCCTACCGGGCCGCCTTTCCCTATGTGGCCGTGCATCTCGTCCCCATGCCCTCGGGACGCCTGTTGGAAGCGATCGTCTCGGGCGGTGTCGACGCCGGATTTATCTACGTCTCCGGCACGTCGCCGGAACTCAGCGCCGTGCTCCTGCAGAAGGCCAATTGGCTTGTCGCGCTTCCGCGCGACAGCAAGCTGGTGAACCGCGGCACGATTCGATTGAAGGATCTGAAGGACGAACCGTTCATCTGGTGGCCGGCCAACACCTCGCCGGTCATCAACGACAGCATGTTGGCCACATGCCTGGCCGGCGGGCTGGTCCCCGACATTGTCCAGGAGGCCTATAACGAGATCATGATGATCAATCTCGTCGCCGCCGGCTTCGGGATCTGCTTCGTCATCGACGCCGTGACGCGCCAATGGCCTGGCGACATGGTCATATTCCGCAAGGTCGAGGACTTATCGTCGCCGCTCAATCTCTCTCTGGTGTGGCGGCGGGACAATGACGCGCTGACGCTGCCGCATCTGGCTTCCATCGCCGAAAAACTGTCCGACGCGGGGCATGCCTAGCCTCCGCCCTCTGCGGGCCGCCGCTCGAAGCGCTTTCCCCCTATGCTGCAAGCATCTGTATCCGGAGGATCAGCTGCCGGAGGGTTTTCCCATTCCCGCCGACCAGCCGACGCGGTTCCCGCCGATCCAGGCCGAGCCGCGGCCTTGCGAAGACGGGGCGCAAGGAAGGTTATGAACCTGCCGGACAGGATGTCAGACGGACGACGCGGCTTATGAGTGAAGTTGCACAGACCCTCGGTTGATACTAGTTTCGGGAGCGATTTGGATGGCCTAAGTTCAAGGGGATCACTGATCGCGCCCCGCGATCGCCAGGAAGCAGACTGGCCGGGCGTCCGGCGCAGAGGTCCAGGGAGTTAGACGATGGATATGGTCACTGAAAAGGGCGCCGACAGCAACGGCGAGGCGCCGCACGGCAATACGAG
>NZ_DASXYF010000047.1:0-20841 GCF_036502675.1 Phenylobacterium sp. | reverse complement strand
CCGGTCTGCAGGCGGATCTCGAGGATCTTCTGCCAGAGCGAGCGGGCGTCCACCTCGCGGACCACCTCGTCGTTCTTGGGGCTCCGCAGGCCGAACATGGCGCCGTCGCGCACCGCTTCCATGAAGGCGTCGGTGATCGAGATGCCGTGGTGCAGGTTCAGCGACTTGCGGTTGAAGTCGCCGGAGGGCTTGCGGATCTCCAGGAACTCCTCGATCTCCGGGTGGCAGACGTCGAGGTAGACGGCCGCCGAGCCGCGGCGCAGCGACCCCTGGCTGATGGCCAGGGTGAGACTGTCCATCACCCGGATGAAGGGGATGATGCCGCTGGTCTGGCCGGCGCCCTTCACCTTCTCGCCGATGGAGCGCACGCCGCCCCAGTAGGTGCCGATGCCGCCGCCGTTGGAAGCCAGCGCCACGTTCTCGTTCCAGACCCCGGTGATGCCTTCCAGCGAATCGGGCACCGCGTTCAGGAAGCACGAGATCGGCAGGCCCCGGCCGGCCCCGCCGTTCGACAGCACCGGCGTCGAGGGCATGAACCAGAGCTTGGAGGTGTAGTCGTAGATCCGCTGGGCGTGGTCGGCGTCGTCGGCGAAGGCCGTGGCCACCCGGGCGAACATGTCCTGGTAGCTCTCGCCGGCCAGGAGGTAGCGGTCCTCCAGGGTGGTCTTGCCGAAGTCGGTCAGCAGCGCGTCCCGGCTGCGGTCCACCTCCACCTTGCGGACCAGCTGCAGCTGCGGTCGCTCCGGCCTCGACGCAGCCGCCTGCGCCGCCGTCTCGGAGACCGACCGTTGTGCTGCTTCGCCTGCGCTCATGACCTAAAACCCAGCTAATTTCCGGAGCTTCAGGCCCCCCGCCCGATTCACTCCAACGCACCCAGTACCGCTACATCTAGGGGCACGCGGCCCCTCAAGGCCTATATATGGGGACACCTCCCTAATGACTCGTCAATGAGGCCGGGTCGGGACGCCGGTGGGTTTTTTCTCAACAAAAGGTTAACGCATGGGCCCGCCCCTTGTCTGCGCTGGGTTTTTCGCTTTGGCCGCGGCCGTCAAATACCTGTGACAAATTGGCTCCCGAGGGCGCCCCTTGCCACCGCTCCGTCCACCCCCTAAGTCGCACGGGTCACTGGGGAGTAGCCGCCCGCACGTTCAGCGGGGGGCGCGTCAACACACTTGCCGCGGACTGATTCGGGCGACCGATCCGGTTGCGGGGCATGGCGCGTCCGGCGAGAGCTTGGCGAGACCTTTGGCATTCCGCGTGTCGGCTTCCTGCGGGGTCGGCGGCGCGGGACGCCATGGTCATGCCTCGACCCCGCCAGGACGTTTCGAATGACGCTGCAACCGTTCCTCGTCTCCACCGGCCTCGTGGCCATCGCCGAGATCGGCGACAAGACCCAGCTCCTGGCCCTGCTGCTGGCCGCGCGGTTCCGCAAGCCGGCGCCGATCCTGGCGGGGATCCTGGTCGCCACCGTCGCCAACCACCTGCTGGCCGCCGCCGCGGGCGTCGCCGCCGGCGCGGTCCTGCAGGGCCCCTGGATGCGCTGGGGACTGGGCGCGGCCTTCCTGGTCTTCGCCGCCTGGGCGCTGATCCCCGACAAGTTCGAGGACAAGGACAACCCCAGGGACCGCGGCGGCTCGATCTTTCTCACCACCCTGGTGGCCTTCTTCTTCGTCGAGATGGGCGACAAGACCCAGGTGGCGACGGTCGCCCTGGCCGCCCGCTTCCACGAGGTGTGGATGGTGGCCGCCGGCACCACGCTGGGCATGATGCTGGCCAACACCCCGGTGGTGTTCCTGGGCGAAGCCACCGCCGGCCGCCTCCCCCTCAAGCTCATCCGCCTGCTCGCCGCCGCCAGCTTCGCGGCGATCGGGGTGTGGATTCTGGTGACGGGGTAGTTGGCGGCCTTTTTCCTCCCCCGTCCCGAAGCGGACGGGGGAGGAAAACGCTTACCGCTCCAAATTCAGCAGGCTCGGATCGCCGCCCTGGGCGGCGATGTTGACGCTAACCGCCCGTTCCACCGCGAAGCGGGTCAGCGCGTTGGGCCCGCCGGCCTTGGGGCCCGTACCGGACAGGCCCTCGCCGCCGAACGGCTGCACGCCCACCACCGCCCCGATCATCGAGCGGTTGACGTAGGCGTTGCCCGCCGGGACCGCGGCGCGCACCGCCTCGGCGAAGGTGTCCAGCCGACTGTGCACCCCCAGCGTCAGGCCATAACCCGCCGCCCGCAGCGGCGCGGCCGCCTGCTGCAGCTTTCCGGGGTCGTAGCGCACCACGTGCAGGATCGGTCCGAACACCTCCTTCTGCAGGAACCCGGCGTCCGGGATTTCCGCCAGCACTGGGGCGAAGAACCAGCCGCCCTCGGGCGCCGGCCCCTGCCAGATCACCTTCGCCTCGCGGCCCAGCCGCTGGAGGTGCGCCGCCAGCGCCGCCAGCGCCTCCTCGTCGATCACCGGCCCCACGTCCGTGACCGGGTCCGCCGGATCGCCCAGCGCCAGGGCCTGCATCGCGCCCGCCAGCCCCGCGATCACCAGGTCCGCCGTCTCGTGCGGCAGGAACAGCATCCTGAGCGCCGAGCACCGCTGGCCCGCCGAGCCGAAGGCCGAGGCGATCACGTCGTCGATCACCTGCTCGCGCAGGGCCGTGGTGTCGACGAACATGGCGTTCAGCCCGCCGGTCTCGGCCACGAAGGGGACGATCGGCCCCTCCCGCGCCGCCAGCGTCCGGTTGATCGACCAGGCCGTCTCCGTCCCGCCGGTGAACGCCGCGCCGGCGCACAGCGGATGGCGGGTCACCGCCTGGCCGATGGTCCCGCCGTCTCCCGGGACCAGGTGCAGCAGATCCGCCGCCAGCCCCGCCCGGTGGAACAGGCGCACCGCCGCCGCCGCGACCAGCGGGGTCTGCTCGGCGGGCTTGGCCACCACGGCGTTGCCGGCCGCCAGCGCCGCGGCGACCTGGCCGGTGAAGATCGCCAGCGGGAAATTCCAGGGGCTGATCGCGGCGATCACGCCCCGGCCGTGCAGCGACAGGGAATTGGCCTCGCCCACCGGCCCCCTCAGCACCTCCGCCGGCCCGAACCGCCGCTCCGCCAGGTGGGCGTAATAGCGGCAGAAATCCGCCGCCTCGCGCACCTCCGCCACCCCGTCGGCGAAGGTCTTGCCGGCCTCCCGCACGCAGAGCGCCACCAGCCGGTCGCGGCCGGTCTCCAGCGCCTCGGCCATGGCCCGCAGCACCGGCGCGCGCCCCGCGCCGCCCGCCGCGTCCCACGCCGGCTGCGCCCGGTGCGCCGCCCGGAACGCCGCGTCCACCTCGGCCTCCGAGGCGCCCCACGCCCGGCCCACGATCCGCGCCCGGTCCACCGGCGAGGTCCGCGCCTCCCCCGGCCCGTCCTCGACCGAACGCCCCGAGACGATCGGCCCGCCGCGCACGTCCTCGCCGTCCAGCGCCGCCACCGCCTGCACCAGCCGCGCGCGCTCCGCGGCGTCCGACAGGTCCACGCCGCGGGAGTTCTTCCGCGACGGCCCATAGAGGTCCGCCGGCAGGGGAATGCGCGGATGCGGCCCGCCGCCCGCCGCCTCCACCGCCGAGATCGGATCGGCGACCACCGCCGCCACCGGCGTGCGCGGATCCGACAGGGCATGGACGAAGGAGGTGTTGGCCCCGTTCTCCAGCAGCCTGCGCACCAGGTAGGGCAGCAGCGCCTCGTGCCCGCCCACCGGGGCATAGACCCTGAGGGGGAACGCCCCATAGCGCCGGCGCGCGCCCGCATAGAGCGCCTCGCCCATGCCATGCAGCCGCTGGTGCTCGGCCGTCACCCCCGCCTGCCGCGCCATCAGCCGCACCGCGGCCAGCGTGTGGGCGTTGTGGGTGGCGAACTGCGGATAGAGCGCGGGGGCGGCGGCGAGCAGCGCCCGGGCGCAGGCCAGGTAGCAGACGTCGGTGGCCGCCTTGGTGGTGAACACCGGATAGCCCGGCATGCCGGCCACCTGCGCCCGCTTGATCTCGGAATCCCAGTAGGCGCCCTTCACCAGCCGCACCATCAGCCGCCGGCCGCTGTCGCGCGCCAGCTGCGCCACCGCCGCCACGACCCGCGGCCCCCGCGACTGGTAGGCCTGCACCGCCAGGCCCAGGCCGCGCCACGCCCCAAGCTCCGGCTCCCGCGCCAGCCGGTCCAGCAGCTTCAGCGACAGCGCCAGGCGGTCGGCCTCCTCGGCGTCCAGGGTCAGGTTGACGTCGGCCGCCGCGCCCAGCGCCGCCAGCCGCTTCAGCCGCGGATAGAGTTCCGCCCAGACCCGGGCCTCCTGCCGCGCCTCGTAGCGGGGCGACAGGGCCGAGAGCTTCACCGAAACCCCGTGCCCCTGTTCCGGCCCCAGGCCGGCGCCTTGCGCCGCCACCGCCCGCAACGCCTCGGCGTAGGCCGCCTCGTAGGCGTCGGCGTCGGCGGCCGTGCGCGCGCCCTCGCCCAGCATGTCGAAGGAGCAGACGAAGCCCTCGGCCTGCGCCCGCTGCAGCGCCTGGCCGATGGTGCGGCCCAGCACGAACTGCTCGCCCATGATCCTGACCGCCGCGGCCACCGCCTGGCGAACCACCGGCTCGCTCATGCGCCCGGCGAGCCTGCGGATGAACCCCGGCAGGTCACGCCGCGCCTCCTCGTCCGGCTCGACCAGCCGGCCCGTGAGCATCAGGCTCCAGGTGGAGGCGTTGACCAGCAGGCTGTCGGAGCGGCCGACGTGGCTCGCCCAGTCGGCGGAGGCGATCTTCTCGGCGATCAGCCGGTCCCGCGTCGCCTCGTCGGGGGTGCGCAGCAGCGCCTCGGCCAGGCACATCAGCGCCAAGCCCTCGCGGGTCGACAGGCTGAACTCCTGCAGGAAGCTCTCGACGACGCCCTGCCTGCGCGACCCGCGCCGCGCCAGCCCCACCAGCGCCTCGGCCTCCCGGCGCACGTCCTCGCGGTCGGCCGGCGACAGCGGCGGGGCGGCCAGCATCGCGGCCACGGCGGAACGCTCGTCCGCGAACTTGCCCCGATCGAGATCGTCCCAGGACGACATCTGCGGAGAATGGGAACCTCCCGGCGCCGCCGCAAGCCGGCCCGAGCTTGACGGCGCCGGTCCGACTGCAGATCGCTGGCGCCATGACCGTCGAAAACCGCGAGGCGGCCGGGCCCGCGCCCAAGGCGGCGGCAAGCCTCGCCCTGCCCATCGCCGCGGTGCTGGTGGCCATGGCCGCCTTCCAGGCCGGCGCCGCCCTGGTGAAGGGCCTGTTCCCGGCGGTGGGGCCGCAGGGCGCCGCGGCGCTGCGCCTGACAGCCGCCGCCGTGATGCTGGCGGTCCTGTTCCGGCCCTGGCGCGCCTGGCCCCGGCGCACGCCCTGGGTCGCGCTGGCGGGCCTCGGCCTCGGCATGGCCGGCCTGATCCTGTTTTCCTACATGGCGATCGCGCGGCTGCCGCTGGGGATCGTCATCGCGCTGCAGTTCCTGGGGCCCCTGAGCGTCGCCGTGGCGGGGTCGCGCCGGCCCGCCGACTTCCTGTGGGCGCTGCTGGCCCTGGCCGGTGTGTGGGCGCTGCTCGGCTCGCGCGCCGCCCACGTGCGCCTCGATCCCGCGGGCGTCGGCTGGGCGCTGGCGGCGGCGGCCAGCTGGGCGGGCTATATCGTATTCGGCCGCCGGGCCAGCGCCGCCTTCGGCGCCTCCGCCGCGGCGCTGGCGACCGGGATCGCCGCCGTCGTCGTCCTGCCCGCCGGCGTGGCCCACGCCGGGGCCGCGCTGCTGTCGCCCGCCCTGCTGCCGCTGGTGCTGCTGGTGGCGGCGGTGTCCACGGCGCTGCCCACCGCGCTGGAGCTCTACGCCCTGCCGCGCATGCCGGCCCGCACCTTCGGGGTGTTCATGAGCCTGGAGCCCGCCTTCGGGGCGCTCTCCGGCTTCGTCATCCTGCACGAAGCCCTGACCGCGCCCCAGCTCGTGGGCGTGGCCGCCGTGATCATGGCCGCCGCCGGCTCGGCGCTCGGCGCCCGCCGCTAGCCCGCCGTGACGCCGGCGAGGGCCGGGGCCCAGGTGAAACCCATGAGAGGCTCAAGCTGAATCCACAGCCCGGCCTTCGTCGGGATGAGCGGAGGAGGATCAACCCAATTTCAACCCGCTCTACGCCGGCTCCGCGCCCGGCCGCGGCGAGATCGGCACGGCCACCGCCGGACCCGCCGGCCGCTTGGGCTCGGCCTCCTCGCGGTTGGGCTTGACGCCCTTCAGGGCGTTGACGATCTCGTCGCCGCTGAGGCTTTCGTACTCGAGCAGCGCCTTGGCCAGGGTGTGCAGGTCTTCGATCTTCTCGGTGAGGATGCGCTTGGCCTCGTCGTAGCCGGTCTGCACCAGCTTCTTGACCTCTTCGTCGATGACGTTGGCGGTGGCTTCCGAGACGTTCTGGGTGCGTGACACCGAGTGGCCCAGGAACACCTCTTCCTGGTTGTCACCGTAGGAGACCAGGCCGAGCGCGTCGGAATAGCCCCAGCGGGTGACCATGTTGCGGGCCAGGCTGGTGGCCGCCTGGATGTCGCTGGAGGCGCCGGAGGTCACCTTGTCCTTGCCGAAGATCAGCTCCTCGGCCACCCGGCCGGCCATCATGATCGTCAGCCTGGAGGTCATCTGCTGGTAGTTCATGGAATAGCGGTCGCCCTCGGGCAGCTGCATGACCATGCCCAGCGCGCGGCCGCGGGGGATGATGGTGGCCTTGTGCACCGGGTCGGAGGCCGGGACGGTGAGCGCCACCAGGGCGTGGCCGCCCTCGTGGTAGGCGGTGTTGCGCTTCTCTTCCTCGCTCATGGCCATGGACTTGCGCTCGGCGCCCATCATGACCTTGTCCTTGGCCTCCTCGAAGTCGCGCATCATCACCATGCGGCGGTTCTTGCGCGCGGCCATCAGCGCCGCCTCGTTCACGAGGTTGGCCAGGTCCGCGCCGGAGAAGCCGGGGGTGCCGCGCGCCACCACCTTGACGTCCACGTCGGCGGCCAGCGGCACGTTCTTCATGTGCACGCGCAGGATGCGCTCGCGCCCGTTCACGTCGGGGTTGGGCACCACCACCTGGCGGTCGAAGCGGCCGGGGCGCAGCAGCGCCGGGTCCAGCACGTCGGGCCGGTTGGTGGCGGCGATCAGGATGATCCCCTCGTTGGCCTCGAAGCCGTCCATCTCCACCAGCAGCTGGTTCAGGGTCTGCTCGCGCTCGTCGTTGCCGCCGCCCAGGCCCGCCCCGCGGTGACGGCCCACGGCGTCGATCTCGTCGATGAAGATGATGCAGGGGGCGTTCTTCTTGGCCTGCTCGAACATGTCGCGCACGCGGCTGGCGCCCACGCCCACGAACATCTCCACGAAGTCGGAGCCGGAGATGGTGAAGAAGGGCACCCCCGCCTCGCCGGCGATGGCGCGGGCCAGCAGCGTCTTGCCGGTGCCGGGCGGGCCGATCAGCAGGGCGCCCTTGGGGATCTTGCCGCCCAGGCGCTGGAACTTCTGCGGGTCCTTCAGGAAGTCGACGATCTCGGACAGCTCTTCCTTGGCCTCGTCCACGCCGGCCACGTCGTCGAAGGTGACGCGGTTCTTGTCCTCGGTCAGCAGCCGGGCCTTGGACTTGCCGAAGCCCATGGCGCCGCGCGCCCCGCCCTGCATCTGGCGCATGAAGAAGATCCATACCCCGATCAGCAGCAGGATCGGCAGGCTCTGCAGGATCACGCCCATGACCGTGACGCCGCCGGCGGCCTTGACCTCGATGTCGGCGCCGGTGGCCTCCAGCCGCTTGACCAGGTCGTCCTGGTTCAGGGGCGTGACCGCGGTGAAGGTCTTGCTGGCGTTGTCGTGGACCTCCACGCTCGACCCGCGGATCACCGCCGACTTCACCTCGCCCGCGCCCACCTTCTGCAGCAGCTGCGAATAGCTGACCGGCGTGATCCCGGCTGCACGCGTGCCGCCCGTCATCATGCTGTAGAGGCCGATCAGGACGACGACGATGACGCCCCAGATGACGAGATTGCGCAGGTTCATGGTCGTTGGACGTCCGCCTCGGAAATGTCGCAGCCCAAGAGATAGGGCGCCCGGCCGGCTTTCACCAGCAAGCGGGGCGCCAACGCGACGGAACATCGCGCCTTGGCCACAACGCAAAAGGCCGCGCGGTCGCCGCACGGCCCTTCAGATCTCAATTCGAGCGCCCCCCGCAGGCGCCCCCGTCTCAACGGCCGGGGGGCTTCTTCGGCATGGGGATCAGGCCCTCGCGCTGGGCGCGCTTGCGGGCCAGCTTGCGGGCCCGGCGCACGGCCTCGGCCTTCTGGCGGGCGCGCTTCTCGGAGGGCTTCTCGTAGTGGACGTGGCGCTTCATCTCGCGGAACGAGCCTTCGCGCTGCATCTTCTTCTTCAGCGCCTTGAGGGCTTGGTCGACGTTGTTGTCACGCACGAAAATCTGGACCAGGGCTCTCTCTCCTGCCTGCCGCTCACGCTCGACCCCCGTTCTCAGCGGTAGGGCGGAGCGAACAAAACCTTCTTGCCCGAAAGGGAACGCCTTCGGGTTCAGGGGGCGCGAGATAGCAGAGGACGCAGCCGATGTCCACGTCGCGCGGCGAACCTAATGGCCCATCTGCATGTGGTCCATACCGCCTTCAGCCGCCGGCGCCGCCGTCCCCACCTGGAAGTCCGCCTTCAGCCGCGCGCCCGAAGCGAACACCAGCGTCGCCGGCAGCCTGTCGCCCGGCTTCAGGGGGGCCTTCAGCCGCAGGAACATCAGGTGCCGGCTCCCGGCGGCGAAGCTGGCCTGGCCCCCCGGCGGCAAGGGCACGCGGGCCTCGCGCGACATGGACATCACCCCGCCCGCCATCGACGAACGATGGATCTCGACCGCAGCCGCGAGGGGGCTCTCCACCGCCACCAGGGCGTCGGCCCCGGCGCCGTGGTTGACCAGGGTCATGTAGCCGATCCCGTTGGTCCCCGCCGCCGCCGGGCGGCTCCAGGGCTGCAGCACCTCCAGCCCGACCTGGCGGAACGACGCGGCGGCGGCTGGAAGGGCGAGGGCGGCGGCGGTCGCGACGATCATCACAAGGCGCATGGGAGGGTCCTGCCGATTCAATAGAGATACTTGAGCTCGGCCGTCACCGAGCGCTGCGGGAAGGGGTGGAACATGAAGTAGTCCCGCGCCCCCAGGTTATCGACGCCCACGGCCGCGCTCCAGGCGGCGTCGAAGCGCCACACCGCGCGAAGGTCCGCCACTAGGTAGGGATCGAAGCCCTGGTAGGTGTGGGTCACCACGTCGGTGTTGTCGAGCGTCGCCCACGACCGCGAGCCGTACCGCGCCGCCGCCGTCAGGGTCAGCCGGTCGCTGGCCCGCCAGCTGGCCACCGCCGTCGCCCGCCATTCCGGAACCTGCGGCAGGCGCTTGCCCACCGCGGCGGGAAAGGCGTCGTCGCGCCGGACGCACCCGTGCACCCAGGTGGCCGAGCCCGACAGGTCCAGCCCCTCGATCCCCGCGTCGCGCGCCTCGCCGACGATCTCCAGTCCGTAGGTGCGTACCTTGTCGACGTTCTGCACGAAGGCGGTGGAGATCGACGAGCCCGTCGCCGTCTGGGAGACCAGGGCGTCGGTCAGGTCCTCCGTGAACAGCGAGGCCCGCAGGCTGCCTTTCGCGAACGCCCGCTGCGCCGAAAGCTCCGTCGAGACCGCCCGCTCGGGCCGCAGCGCCGGATCGGGCGCGGAGAGGGTCTGCCCGATGGTCACCGCCTGGTACAGCTCGCTCACCGTCGGAAACCGGTAGGCGACACCCGCCCGCGCCTGCAACGTCCAGGCCGCCTCCGGCCGCCAGGTCAGACCGGCCTTGGGCGACACCCGCGACGCCTGCCGCGCCGGCTGGCGCACGGAAAGCGGCGGGCTCAGCGAATAGTTGAGCCCGCCCGACGCCCGCCAGTGCTCCCAGCGCGCGCCCAGCGTCAGGTCGAGGTCCGGAGACAGGGCGGCCGTGTCCTCCGCCCACAGCGCCGAGGTCCCGGTCCTGCCGTGCGAGGCCGCCGTCAGCGCCCCCCGCGGTCCCGTCCGCCAGTCGACCGTCGCATAGCGGTCGCCGGAGAGATCATAGCGGTCCTGGTGCGCGCCCAGCCGCAGCCGGTGCGACCCCAGCCGCCCGCCCGCCCCCAGGTCGAGGGTCCGCCAGCCCGTGCCGCCCATGTCGACGACCGCCCCCGCCCCGCCGGCCTGCGCCGCGGGCAGCGCCCCGGTCGGGCTGCGCTGCACGTCGTGGGCGTAGTCATAGAGACTGGCCCCGGCGGTGACCGTCCAGTCCGGCCCGACGCGCCATTCGGCGCCGGCCGCCTGCATCCAGTGCCGCTGCGTCTGCCGGTAGACTCCCGACGAGAAAGCGCTCGCCGCCACGGCATAGGCCCGCCCGCCGATGTTCAGGTTCCCGGCGTAGACCGGCTGGCCGGCGGCGTCGCGCAGGAAAGTCTGCGCGCGGGCCCGCGTGTCGTTGCCGAAATAGCCGGCCAGGTAGGAGACGCTGAGCGCCGGCGTCGCCCGCCATACCAGCTTGAGCTTGGCGTTGTCCTGGTCCTGGCGCTCCAGCCCGGTGGCGCCCAGCACCACGATCGCAGCCCCCGTCCGGTTGCGGTCGTCGTAGGCGCCGGCGACCGCCGTTCCCGCCCCGCTCGCCGCCGCCGGCCTCGGCGCCGTCGCATAGCCCAGCGGCTGGCCCTCGCTGGCCAGATGGTTGTAGCTGAGCCGCCAGGCCAGCGGTCCCCATCGGTCCCCCAGCCCCAGCGCCGCCGTCGCGGCGCCGTAGCCGTCGTGCACGCCGTACTGGTCGAAGGCCTGGCTGGCGACCGCCGCCCGGGCGCTCATGGTGAACCGGTCCGGCGTCTTCGTCGTGATGTTGACCACCGCCCCGATGGAGTTGCCGGCATAGGCCGCGGAGAACGGCCCGTAGAGCACGTCGATCCGCTCGATCTCCTCGGGCGCCACCATTCCCCAGCGCGGCGAGGCGGTGGAGTTGTTGTTGCCGATCAGGGCCGAGAGCAGCACCCCGTCGGCGTAGATCAGCGAGCGGGCGCTGGCCCCCACGCCGGAGGTGCGGTTGGTGATCGGCGCCTGGGTGTCGCCGATGTGGCGCCGGCGCACGAAGATGTTCGGCAGCAGCTTCAGCGCGTCCTCGACGGTCAGCGCGTTGACGCTGCGGGCGATGTCGGCGGCGCTGGTCCCCGAGCGGGAGAGCGGCGCCTCGGCGTCCGTCGCCCCGGCGGTGACGGTGACGCCGGAGACGGCGCCCTCGAAGGTCCCGGCATGGGCCGGCGCGGCCAGGCCGGCGGCGCACGCGGCGAGCAGGCCTGAGCAGGCCCGCGTGGGAATTGGCATGGGAAAATCATCCGGATCGCAAACGTTCGGGCGCGCCGGATCGCGCCGGCGCGGGCGGCGGCTGTCAGGCGATGCGGGAGGGCGGCCCCTGCCCCGGCGGCCGCGGCGGCGCGCGGGCGAGCCTGAAGCCCGTGCGGGCGGACGGCGGACGGACGATGCGGTCCGTCGATTGGACGGCGGGCGTCACGGCGAGGATCGGCGCGGCGACCGCCGCCTGGGTCACCGACAGACAGTCCTGGCAGGGCAGGCCGGCGAAGCCCTTGTGCGGCGCCGGAGCGCCGCCTGGGACCGCCACGGTCTCCACCCCGTTTCCGGTGCAGATCACCAGGCCGGCGTCCCCGCCACGGGCCTGCGCCGCCAGGGCCGCGGCGGGCGCCAGGGCCTGGACCGCGAGCGCGAACACGGCCAGCACGACGGCCACAGGCGCCCAAGCCCGGCTCCGTCCGCCCATTCGCCGACCCTTCCGCATACGCCCGCTCATGACCGGGACCGTGGCGTTTCGCAAGCCGGATCGTGCTGCCATAGTCGCGCGACCGCAATCCGGAGACCCGATGGACCCTCACCTCTCGCCCAGCAGCTACAAGGACATCGTCCTGTTCCTGGCCACCGCCGGCGTGGTGGTGCCGCTGTTCCGGCGGTGGCAGGTGAGCCCGATCCTCGGCTTCCTCGGCGCGGGCGTGCTGCTGGGCCCGCACGGCCTGGGCGCGGCCACCGACCGCTTCCCCTGGCTCGGCTACTTCACCATCGACAACCCCGAGGAACTGGGCCAGCTCGGCGAGTTCGGCGTGGTCTTCCTGCTGTTCATGATCGGCCTGGAGCTGTCGTGGGAGCGCCTGCGCCTGCTGCGCCGCTACGTCTTCGGCATGGGCGCCCTGCAGGTGACGCTGTGCACGACGGCCATCGCCGCGGCGTCCCTGGCGCTGGGCCTGGGCCCCACCGCGGCGGCGGCGGTCGGCGCGGCGCTGGCGCTCTCCTCCACCGCGGTGGTCATGCCGATCCTCACCGAGCACAAGCGCCAGCATTCGCTGGCCGGGCGCACCACCTTCTCCGTCCTGTTGTTCCAGGACCTGGCCGTGGCGCCGATCCTGATCACCCTGGCCGTGGTCGGCGGCCGGGGGGCGGACGGCTTCTCGCCCAAGCTGCTGCTGGCCTTCGCCCCCGCCGCGGTCGGGGTGCTGATCATCCTGGCGTTCGGCCGGCTGCTGCTGCGCCCGATGCTGCGCTCGGTGGCCAAGGCCAAGAGCGAGGAGATGTTCATGGCCGCCTGCCTGCTGGTGGTGGTGGGCTCCGGGCTGGTCGCGGCGCTCACCGGCCTCTCCATGGCCATCGGCGCCTTCATCGCCGGCCTGCTGCTGGCCGAGACCGAGTTCCGCCACGAGGTCGAGGTGACCATCGAGCCCTTCAAGGGCCTGCTGCTCGGCCTGTTCTTCCTGTCGGTGGGCATCAACCTCGACCTGTCGGTCCTGGCCGCCCAGCCGCTGAGGTCCGTCGGCGCGGCCCTGGGCCTCCTCGCCCTCAACGCCAGCGTGGTGTTCGGCCTGGGCCGGCTCTTCGGCCTGCCGTGGCGCAGCGCGGCGGAGGCGGCCCTGCTGCTGGCCGGCGGCGGCGAGTTCGCCTTCGTCATCCTTTCCTCGGCCATGGGCGCCGGCGTGGTCGGCCCGCAGGTGGGCCAGATGGTGCTGGTGGCCTCGACGCTGTCGATGATGTGCATCCCGCTGCTGGCCGCCGTCGGCCTGCGGCTCGGCGGGCGCAGGATCGCCCCCTCCGAGCTGCCGGCCGAGCCGCAGGCCGGGGCCGCCGGGCCCAAGGTGCTGATCGTGGGCTATGGCCGGGTGGGCCGGCTGGTGGGCGAGATGCTGCGCCGCCACGACATCGCCTGGGTGGCCGCCGAGCGTGACCCCAGGCTGGTGGAGCAGGGCCGCCATGCCGGCGAGGCGGTCTACTTCGGCGACGCCGTGCGCCCGGAGTTCCTCCGACGCTGCGGCCTGGACGAGGCCATCGCCCTGGTGGTGACCATGGACGACAGCCTGGGGGTGGAGACCGTCGTCGCCGTGGCCCGCGAGGCGCGTCCCGACCTGACCATCGTCGCCCGCGCCCGCGACGCGCGCCACGCCGAACGCCTCTACGAGCTGGGCGCCACCGACGCCGTGCCGGAGACCGTCGAGGCCAGCCTGCAGCTTTCCGAGGCCCTGCTGGTGGAGATCGGCGTCCCCATGGGCCTGGTGATCGCCTCGATCCACGAGCGCCGCGACGCGTTCCGCAAATCCCTCAATCGCCCCGAAGCCATGGGCGGCCGCCTGCGCCGCTTCCGCAAGGTGAGCGGTGACGGTTCAACCTGAGCTGACGCCTTTCCGCGCCCCGGCCGTGCGCGCCTTTTCCTGTGGTTCCCAAACAACACGCGCACCCGAAATGACGGCCCTTCACCCGGTGCGACGGAATTTTGCTCCGCGTGCGGAACCGGCTCCACATGGACGCGTTGAGGGCCTCGGCGGGGCTGGAACCGTCGTGGGCGTAGGGGTTGCTGGATGCTGGCGCGTGGCTCGGGAATTCATCCGACCGGCGCCTGCGGACTGACCGCCACGGCCGCGTCTTCCCCGCTCTTAACCAGATCGAAGGTTTCGCAGGCTGAATTGCAACCTGCCGACTTGCCGGTCTATGCAGGATCATTCCTGTCGAACGCGGTCAGGCGTGCTCGACCTCGGCCGGGCGCAAGCCTGCGTTGCCCGATAGGGGAATTATTGTATAGCTTCCTGAGGAAGTTCGTCTGGTTGGCGAAATTGCGCAGTGAAGTGTGGCTTCGGCGACACTCTTCCGTGGATGCAACCTTGCTATATCGATGCTGGGTCACCCGACCACAGCACTGAGGGCACAAGAGAGGGCTCTAATATGAAGTTCAAACTCCTGGCGGGAGCCGCCTTGGCTGCGGTATTCGCCGCTTCCGGCGCTTCCGCTCAAGGCTGGTACGGCGCTGTCGACATCGGCTACCACACTCCAGAAAGCCTCAAGGCGGACTCTTCGAGCAACGCCGCCAACGGCTCCCCCTATCGCTGGGAGTTCAACCAAAAGGACGATTGGACCGGCTTCGTGCGTCTGGGCTATCAGCTCAACCCGAACTGGCGCGTCGAACTGGAAGGCGGCTATCGGCCGGGCGACCTGGACAGCGTCCGCGGCGGCCCGGCCAACGCCATCGTCGGCCTCTGCACCCCCGCCGTGGTCCGCAGCGCGGCGGCGCCGGCCTGCGGTTCGCCGAACGGCAAGATGGAATCCTGGACGGTGATGGGCAACGTCCTCTACGACTTCATGCCCGACTCGATGATCAACCCGTTCATCGGCGCCGGCGTGGGCGTGAACCACATCTCGCTGCGGTCGGTCGGCCAGTTCTCGACCGTCACCGGCCCGATCACCGCGGCCAACCCGGCGATCCAGAACCTGACGATCGACGACGACGACACGGTGCTGGCCTACCAGGGCATCGCCGGCCTCGCCTGGAAGGCGACCGACAAGCTGAACGTCGACCTGACCTACCGCTACCTCGGCGGCTCCAAGGCGGACTTCGCCTCGGTGGGCACCAACGCCCTGCAGCCGGGCGTGTTCTCGGGCAAGTACCGCGACCAGTCGGTGACGCTGGGCCTGCGCTATTCGTTCGCCTCGCCGCCCCCGCCGCCGCCCCCGCCGCCCCCGCCGCCGCCTCCCCCCCCGCCGCCGCCTGAGCCCCCGGCTCCGCCGCCGCCGGCCTACGAGGCCAAGCAGTTCATCGTCTACTTCCCGTTCGATCAGTACGTGCTGACGCCGGAAGCCCAGTCGGTGGTGCAGGAAGCCGCCAACTACGCCAACGGCGGCCACGCCACCCGCGTCGTGGTGGTGGGCCACACCGACACCTCCGGCTCGGCCAAGTACAATATCCGGCTGTCGGAACGCCGCGCCAAGGCCGTGGCCGACGCGCTGGTGGGCCTGGGCGTCGCCCAGACCGCGCTGCAGGTGGATTGGAAGGGCGAAACCGAACTCGCCACCCCGACCCCCGACGGCGTGAAGGAACCGCTGAACCGCCGTTCGACGATCGACATCAACTTCTGATCTCGACCTGAGTAACGACGGCTTCGGCCGAAGAGTTGGGAGCCCGGCCGCAAAGGCCGGGCTCCTTTCGTTTGCAGCGCCGGCGAACCCGCGGCCGGGCCCTTTCTCAGCCGGTCACCACCCGCAGCCGCGTCAGCGTGAGCGTGGCGATGCGCCAGCCCGCTTCGGACTTCCTGTAGGTCTCCTCGTAATGCCCCAGCCGTGCAGTCTGCGCGGCCCGCCGGGCGGCGTCGCCGGCCACTCCACCCCGTCCTCCATCGCCCAGACGCCCCGCGCGGTGGCCGGCGTCAGGGTCTCCAGTTCCGGCGTGTGCCCGTGGTGCACCGTGGTCGCCCCCTCAGGACGTCGGAGACGTAGCGGACGAAGGCCTCGCGGCCCCGGCGGAAGGACGTGCCAGCGGCCCCGCCGCCCGCTATGACGTTCTCGAGGCGCCATGCAACCCCACACTCCTCCTCTCCCGCGGCCGCGCGTCATGGGGATCGTCAACGTCACCCCGGACAGCTTCTCCGACGGCGGCCGGCGCCTGACCCTGGACGCGGCCCTCGCCCACGCCCGGCGGCTGATCGCCGACGGCGCCGAGATGCTCGACATCGGCGGGGAGTCCACCCGGCCGGGCGCCGAGCCGGTTCCTGCCGCCGAGGAGCAGGCCCGCGTCGTTCCGCTGATCGAGGCGCTGAGGGCCGAGACCGCCGTCCCTCTCTCCGTCGACACCATGAAGCCCGAGGTCGCCCGCGCCGCCGTGGCCGCCGGCGCCGCCATCTGGAACGACGTCACCGCGCTCGCCTATGCGCCCGACAGCCTGGCCGCCGCCGCCGGCCTCGGCTGCGACGTGGTGCTGATGCACATGCAGGGCGAGCCGCGCTCCATGCAGCAGGCCCCCCGCTACGACGACGTTGTCGCCGAGGTCTGCGCCGCCCTGGCCGAGCGCGCCGCCCTGGCGATGGCCGCCGGCGTCGCCCGCGAGCGGATCTGGCTCGATCCGGGCGTCGGCTTCGGCAAGCACCGCACCCGCCACAACCTGCCCCTGCTGGCGGGCCTCGCGCAGGTGACGGCGCTCGGCTTCCCCGTGCTCCTGGGCGCCAGCCGCAAGAGCTTCATCGGCGCCGTCGATCCCCGCTCCACGGGCCCGGAGGACCGCCTGGGGGGCTCCATCGCCGCGGCCCTGGCCGGCGCCGCCGCCGGCGTCGCCGCCGTCCGCGTCCACGACGTGCGCGAGACCCGCCAGGCCCTGGCCGTCCAGCACGCCATCGCCGGCGCCGGCGCCGCCGATTTCACGCTCCATACCGATGATTGAAGGCGGCCGGAAAATGCGCAGACCGTCCGCCCCGACCGCATCGCCTTCGTCCGGCCGGGTGCTGATCCTGGCCGGCTCCGACTCCGGCGGCGGGGCCGGGATCCAGGCCGACATCAAGACCGTCACGGCCCTGGGCGGCTACGCCGCCACCGCGCTGACCGCGATCACCGTCCAGAACACCCTGGGCGTCAGCGCCGTCCATCCCCTGCCCGCCGGCCTGGTCGAGGCCCAGGCCCGCGCCGTGCTGGACGACATCGGCGCCGACGCGCTGAAGACCGGCATGCTGGGCCGGGCGGCGGTGGTCGAGGCCGCAGCCCGCATCCTCGACGCCGCCGCGGGCGTCCCGGCGGTGGTCGATCCGGTGATGGTCGCCAAGGGCGGCGCGGCCCTGCTGGAGGACCCGGCGGTGGACGCGGTCCGCACCCTGCTCATCCCCCGCGCCGCCCTCTTGACCCCCAACGCCCCGGAAGCCGCCGTCCTCACCGGCCTCGCCGTGGAGACCACCGACGACCTGCGCCGCGCCGGCGAGGCCCTGCTGAGGCTCGGCGCAGCCGCCGTGCTGATGAAGGGCGGCCACATCGCGGGCGGGACCATCGTCGACATCCTGATGACGCCGGCCGGCGAGACCGGCTTCGAGGGCCCCAGGCTCGCCACCCGCCACACCCACGGCACCGGCTGCACCCTGGCCTCGGCCTGCGCGACGGGCCTGGCCCAGGGCCTGCCGCTGACCGCGGCCGTCGCCCGCGCCTGGGCCTACGTCCACGAGGCCATCCTGCGCGCGCCGGGCTACGGGCGGGGCCATGGCCCGCTCGATCACGCCTGGCCCCTGAGAGGGGGCGTATGAGCGGGGACCTGACCGGCCGCCTCGAGGCCATTCTGCGCGCCGCCCCCAGCCTGATGCAGGTGATGCGGACCGGCCGCGACCCGGACTACGGCGTCCGCGACTACGACCTGGAGGACCTGTTCGCCCTGCGCCTGCGCCCCAATCCGATCCGCAGGACCAACGGCTTCGCCCGCACCGCCCGGTCCGCCCAGCGCCGCTGGCCCGAGCTCACCCTCGTGGACGACGCGCCGATGGTGTAGCGGTCGCCGCCTTCCCGCCGGCCCGACCGGGAAAAAGCCCCCGGCCGCAGCCGGGGGCTTGGGAGGGTCGGAAAGGTCAGGCTGACCGCTTAGCGGCCGCCGTCGTAGTGACGGCCGTAGCCGGAGCCGTACTCGTTGTCGCGGCGATCCGAGCGGACCTGGGCCGACAGGCGGTCGAAACGCCGGTCAAGGTCGGCGCGCTCCCGGCCCGACAGGCCGTCGGCCCGGTAGCGGTGCTCGAGGCGGGCGATGTCGCGGAACTCGGCGCGCAGGCGGAAGGCCTCGCGGCGGGTCAGCTGGCCGGTCTCGACGCCACGGTCGATGCGGCGCTCGAGCTGGGCCTGGCGGGCGTCGATCGACATCCATTCGCCGCCGCGGCGGTCGTAGCTGTGGTCGCCGCCACGGTAGCCGTAGCTCTGGGCGGAGGCGGCGCCGGCGCTCAGCGCCAGGACGGAGGCGGCGATCAGGCCGGAGGTGATAAGCTTCTTCATGGGTCTATCCTTCGATGCGTCCCTCGGTCGTGGCCCCTCTGACGAGGGCCAAGAACACCTGGGGTCCGGTTTGGTTCTGGTGACGCTTGCCGCCCTGAGGCCGCCAGCGCCGGCGACGTGGGGAGAGGACCACGCGCCGCATGACGCCAGCCTGAGGCCGGCGTTGCCCATTGTTCAGGTTCGCAGGTTGGGGCTCAGGCCGCCTGGGAGGCGTGGGCGGCCGCGTCGTTCAGGGCGCGGCTGATCGCGTCGTAGAGCTTGGCGATCTCGATGGGCTTGGGCACGTGGCCGTCCATCCCGGCGCGCAGGTATTCCTCGACCTGGTGGCTCAGCGCATTAGCGGTCAGCGCCACGATCGGGGTGCGCCGGCGGCTCTCGGACCTCTCCGCCTCGCGGATCGCCTTGGCCGCGTCGATGCCGTCCATGACCGGCATCTGGATGTCCATCAGGATCAGGTCGTAGGCGCCGCCGCGCCAGGCGTCCACGGCCTGCTGGCCGTCGCCCACGATGTCGATGTCGATGCCCAGCGAGCCCATCACCGCGGCCAGCACCTGCTGGTTGGTGGCGTTGTCCTCGGCGGCCAGCAGGCGGAGCGCGCCCTGGTCGCCGGTGTCGGCGGCCTCGGGGGTGCTGTCGACCGCAGGCTGGCCGCGCTCCAGCGGGATCTCGACAGTGAAGGTGGAGCCGTGGCCCTCGCGGCTGTCGACGCTGATCACGCCGCCCATCATCTGGGTCAGCTCGCGGCAGATGGCCAGGCCCAGGCCCGTGCCGCCGAAGCGGCGGGTGGCCGAGTTGTCCGCCTGGGTGAACTTCTCGAACAGGGTCGGCTGCTTCTCGGCCGGGATGCCGACGCCGGTGTCGCGCACCGTCAGGCGCAGGTCGCCGCTCTCCGGATTGACGTCGAAGTGGGCGTCCACCTGGCCCTGCAGCGTGAACTTCACCGCGTTGGACATCAGGTTGCCGACGATCTGGCGCAGGCGGTCGGCGTCGCCGCGCCACCAGCCCTTGGCCGCGTCGTCGATGGTGACGTTGAACGCCAGGCCCTTGCTCTCGGCCATGACCGCGAAGCCGGCGCCGGTCGGCGCCAGCGCCGCCTCCAGGTCGAAGTCGTCCATCAAGAGGGCGAGCTTGCCCGCCTCGATCTTGGAAAGGTCGAGCACGTCGTTCAGCACCGCCAGCAGCAGGTTGCCGGACTGGCGGATCACGTCGAGCCGCTCGCGCTGCACGGGCGCCAGCTCGCTCATGGCCATCACCTCAGCCATGGCCAGCACCCCGTTCAGCGGCGTGCGGATCTCGTGGCTCATGTTGGCCAGGAACTGAGTCTTCAGGACGTTGGCGGCGTTGGCCACGTCGCGGGCCACCACCAGCTCGGCCATCGCCCGCTTCAGGTCCGCGTCCCGCTCGCCCAGGGTCTTCAGCAACTGGTTGAAGCTGTCGGTGAGGCTGCGGAACAACTGGTCGCGGGCCTTCACCTCGACCGGCTCGAAGCCTCCGCTGACCGCCACCTCCTCCATGGCCTCGGACAGGCGCTGCACCGGCGCGATGATCCGATGCGCCATGCCGCGGGCCAGGAACAGGGCCACGCCGACGCCGCCGAAAAACAGCGCCGAAGTCAGCGCAACGAACTGCGGCAGCTGGGCGCTGAGCTGCGGGGTCTCGGTGGCGAGCACCAGCTCGCCGACCCGCGCGCCGTCCGTCCTGACGTCCGCCGTGATCACTTCGCCGTGTTCGGAGGCAACTTTGACACCCTCGCGCCGGTAGTCGGCGACGGTGTGGCCGCTGTTATCCTTGAGCTGCGCCGAGAGGACTCGCGGGGCCCCCGCCAGCGCGTCCAGCGGGGCCTGGGCCGCGTTCACGTCGCCGCGCGCCAGGGCCGGGGCGACGCTATCCGCCGAGATCCTGGCAAGCGCCTGATTCGCGACGTGATTCTGCTCGCGCGCAACCGCCCATTGCTGCAACATGAAGGTCAGGCACGCCGCGATCAGCACCACCATGGTGGTGATCAGGCCCACCCCCGCAACGCGCGCATGGAATGTCGCGTGATGGGCCGGACCGCGCGGCGAGGTGACCTCCGCAGGGGCGCGGGCTTTATCGCTCATACATCCCCGGATACGTGAATTGTCCTAACGCTTCGCTTCTTGCGGCGCGTCTTTTCGGACACAAACGCAACTTGTGCGCGCAGATGTCGCACCCGTCACGCCGGAAGCGGGTGGACTAACCTTAACTGTTGGTTTACACTTCCAAATATTGAGTTAACAAACAGGGGTTCTTATGGAAAAGGTGTTTGTCGTTCAGCGCGTCGCCAAGAAGCTCTACGCGACTGAAGCTGCAGTTGACGGCGCTATGTCGCAAGCTGCCGAGTTGATGGCCGATCTGCTTCAGGCGCGCCAAGACGTCAATGTTTCGTCAGTCGTCATCGAAGACGCGGCCGCGAAGATCGTCGAGGCCATCAAGGCGCTCGGCGAAGCCCGCAGCGCCATGGTCGGCGCGCACAACGAACTGGCGGAAGTGAAGCTGCGTCTTGGCGTCCGCACCAAGATGGA
>NZ_DASXYF010000046.1:0-67586 GCF_036502675.1 Phenylobacterium sp. | reverse complement strand
CGAAGGCCCCGGCCAGCGGGTCGGCTCCTGCGTCCGCTCGGCGGTGCTGCGGAAGTCGCAGATCACCAGGATCCCCAGGCTGGAGAGGTAGCCGTAGTCGGCCTCGGTCAGCCCGACCATCGAGCCGGACCGGTAGAGCTGGCCCCAGCGCACCATCCGCCCGTCGGCGCTGCGGTAGCGCCCAGGTCGCGGAAGTTGCGGCCGCCCAGCAGGACGTCGCGGCGGGTGGCGGCCATGTGCGGATCTCCCTCTCCCCAAACGCCGGCGCCATGCGCCCGGCGCGTCGTCTCTGCGGAGCTAGAACCGTCCGATGACGGCTGGACTTCGCCCCGATGACGCTTCTGCGAAATCCCCGCCGAGCTCGCCGAGCCGCGATCCGGCTTCCAACGGACCTGGCCGGCCTTTAGAACCCCGCTTTGGCAGGAGCCCTACGATGCATCGCAACCCCGACGGATCGTGGGACAAGTCGAAGCTTCCCAGCCGGCACGTGACCGAGGGCCCCAGCCGCGCGCCGCACCGGTCCTACTACTACGCCATGGGCCTGGGCAGCCGCGAGATCGCCCAGCCCTTCGTGGGCGTCGCCTCCTGCTGGAACGAGGCCGCCCCCTGCAACACCACCCTGATGCGCCAGGCCCACGCCGCGTCCGAGGGCGTCAGGGCGGCCGGCGGCACTCCGCGCGAGTTCTGCACCATCACCGTCACCGACGGCATCGCCATGGGTCACGAGGGCATGCGCTCGTCCCTGGTCAGCCGCGACGTGATCGCCGATTCCGTCGAGCTCACCATGCGCGGCCACAGCTATGACGCCCTGGTGGGCGTGGCGGGCTGCGACAAGTCCCTGCCGGGCATGATGATGGCCATGCTGCGCCTGAACATCCCCAGCGTGTTCCTCTACGGCGGCTCGATCCTGCCCGGCGTCTGGCGCGGCCGGGAGGTGACCGTGCAGGACATCTTCGAGGGCGTCGGCAAGCATTCCGCCGGCCAGATGACCGACGAGGAGCTGGAAGACCTGGAGCGGCACGCCTGCCCCGGCGACGGCGCCTGCGGCGGCCAGTACACCGCCAACACCATGGCCTGCGTGTCGGAGGCCATCGGCCTGGCCCTGCCGCTGTCCTCGGCCCTGCCGGCGTCCTACCTCGACCGCGACGCCTATGCGCGGGCCAGCGGCGAGGCCGTCGTGGCGCTGATCGAGCGCAACCTCCGCCCGCGCGACATCTGCACCCGCGAGGCCTTCGAGAACGCCGCCATCGTGGTGGCGGCCACCGGCGGCTCCACCAACGGCGGCCTGCACCTGCCAGCCATGGCCCACGAGGCGGGGATCCGCTTCACCCTGCGCGACGTGGCCGAGATCATGCGGCGCACCCCCTACCTCTGCGACCTGATGCCCGGCGGCCGGTACCCGGCCAAGAAGATGGGCGAGGCGGGCGGCGTACCCATGCTGCTGCGCACGCTGCTGGACGCCGGCCTGCTGCACGGCGACGTCATGACCGTCACCGGCAGGACCCTGCGGGAGAACCTGGCGGGCGTCGTCTGGCGCGACGACCAGGACGTTATCCGCCCGGCCTCCGATCCGCTGTCCACCACCGGCGGCGTCGTCGGCCTCTGGGGCTCGCTCGCGCCCGACGGCGGCATCGTCAAGGTGGCGGGGCTGTCGCACACCAAGCACCGCGGCCCCGCCCGGGTGTTCGACGGCGAGCAGGCCTGCTTCGACGCCGTCGAAAAGCGCCAGTACAAGGAAGGCGACGTGCTGGTCATCCGCTACGAGGGCCCCAGGGGCGGCCCGGGCATGCGCGAGATGCTCTCCACCACCGCGGCCATCTACGGCCAGGGGATCAGCGACAAGGTGGCCCTGGTCACCGACGGCCGCTTCTCCGGCGCGACCCGGGGCCTGTGCATCGGCCACGTCGGTCCCGAGGCGCAGGCGGGCGGCCCCATCGCCCTGGTCCGCGACGGCGACATCATCGCCATCGACGCCGACGCCGGGACCATTGACCTGGAGGTCGACCCCATCGAGCTGGAGAACCGCAAGCGCCACTGGCAGCCGCACGAGACCGCCTACGGCGCCGGCGCCCTGTGGAAATACGCCCAGATCGTCGGCCCCGCCCACCTGGGCGCCGTCACCCACCCTGGCGGCGAGGCGGAACGGCATGTCTACGCCGACATCTGACGCGCTCCGAAACCGCTGATCCCGGCCTTCGCCCACAGGCGCTGACTTAAGGGCGACGGCGCCTTTTCCTCCCCGCCCCGAAGAGGACGGGGGAGGAAAAGCCCTGCGGCGAAAACTGAAGGATTAACTTGGCGCCTATGGGCGAAAGCCGGCACGAGCGGGGAGGGGGCTCAGAAGGGCGCCTCGTCGTCGTCCAGCTCGTCCTCGCCGTCGTCCTGCGGCAGGTTCCGCCGCTCCGGCTGGGCCGGCGCTTCGGCCGCCGCCGGCGGCTTGGCGGTCGGCGGCGGGACGGGGCGCGCAGGCGAACCCTGGCGGCGCAGGATGGCCTCGGCGCGGGCCAGCCAGCGGTTGGCCTCCTGCAGGGCGCCGGCGGGGTAGGCCGGGCTGTCCTTGCGGGCCTCCGCGCCTTCGATCCAGAGATCGAGCTCGAAGTCCGGGTGCGCCGCATCGTCGAACAGCAGCCGCAGGGTGATCCGGCCGGCGTCCGGGGCGGCGCGGTCCAGCGCCCGGCGAGGCTCGCCGCGGTAGGCGCGGCCCAGAACCTCGCCGTCGACCACCAGCTCGGCGCCCATCAGTTCGTCGATCCGGTAGACCAGGCACCAGGCTCCGCAGTCCCAGGCTGTCGCCAGCGTTCCGCGTGAGAACGAGAAGCCCACGCCGCGCCCGCGGGCGCTGACCAGCGCCTCGGGCGCCGCGCCCAGCACGTACTTCAAGGCCCGCCGGATGCGGCGCTCCTCCGCCATGAACCGGATGGCCCCGGCGCCGGCGAAGGTGAGGACCGCGCCGGCCAGCAACAGCAGAAGGATCAGGCGGACGACGTCGCTCATGCGCCTAGACGTCCAGCTCCACCACCACCGGCACGTGGTCGGAAGGCTTGTCCCAACCGCGGACGTCCCGGTGGATCACGCAGGCCTTCAGCCGGTCGGCGGCCTGCGGCGTCAAGAGGGCGAAGTCGATGCGGATGCCGTTGTTCCGCTGCCAGGCGCCGGCCTGGTAATCCCAGAAGGAATAGGCGCCAGGCGCCCCGTCGGCCTCCAGGTAGGCGTCGGTCAGCCCCAGCCACTTCAGCGCCCGGAACGCCGCCCGGCTCTGCGGCTGGAAGAGGGCGTCCCCCTCCCAGTTCTTGGGAAACTCGGCGTCCCGGGGCTCTGGAATCACGTTGAAGTCCCCCACCAGGGCTGTGGGCTCCTCCAGCGCCAGGATGTCCCGCGCTCGCGCCTCCAGCCGTTTCATCCAACCCAGCTTGTAGCTGAACTTCTCGGTCCCCACCGGATTGCCGTTGGGCAGGTAGATGCACGCCACCCGCACCGGCTGCGGCCCCGAGATCACCGCCTCGATGTAGCGGGCGTGGTCGTCGGCGTCGTCGCCCGGCAGGCCGCGGCTCACGTCCTCCAGGGGACGCTTCGAGAGGATCGCCACCCCGTTGTAGGTCTTCTGGCCGTGGACGGCGATGTTGTAGCCCAGGCGCTCGAAGGGCTCGGCGGGGAACTTCTCGTCCACGCACTTGAGCTCCTGCATGCAGATCACGTCCGGCAACTCCTGCGCCACCCAGCGCTCCACCGTGGCCAGGCGGGCGTTGATCGAGTTGACGTTCCAGGTGGCGATTCGCATGGCGGGCTCCGAAAGCCGCGCCACGCTAGAGGGGAGGGCCGGCGCCCTCAACCATCAGATCGAGAAGCTGACGCCGCAGCCGCAGCTCGACTTGGCGTTGGGGTTGCGGACCCGGAACTCCGCCCCGGCCAACTCGTCGACGAAGTCGATCTCCGAGCCCTTCAGCAGGGCCAGCGACACGTCGTCCACCAGGGCGGTGGAGCCGTCGCGCTCCACCCGCAGGTCCTCGGGTTCGGCGTGGTCCACCAGGTCGAACTGGTACTGGAATCCGGAGCAGCCGCCGCCCTCCACGGCCACGCGCAGCATCAGCGCCTTGCCTTCCTTTTCCGCGATGGCGCGGATCCGGCGGGCGGCGGCGGGCGATAGGGTGAGGTCGTGGGCGGTCATGGGTGTTAAACGTCTCTTCCGGCAAGCTTATATGCGACCTCCACCGGCTTCGACCAAGGGGCCATTAGAAAAGCCGCCAAATGCCCTCGACGCCGTTTCCCCGTGCGCCCTACGCCGAAGACCCTGCCCGATCGCTGGGCCGCAAGCTCGCCGAGCCGGAAAGCCGCACCCGCACCGCCTTCGCCCGCGACCGCGACCGGATCATCCACGCCACCTCCTTCCGCCGGCTGAAGGAGAAGACCCAGGTCTTCGTGGCGCACGAAGGCGACCACTTCCGCACCCGGCTGACCCACTCGCTGGAGGTGGCGCAGATCGCCCGCTCCCTGGCCGTCGCCATGGGGCTGGACGCCGACCTGGCCGAGACCGTCGCCCTGGCCCACGACCTCGGCCATCCGCCGTTCGGCCACGCCGGCGAGGACGAGCTGGAACGGCGGATGGAGCGGTTCGGCGGCTTCGACCATAACGTCCAGACCTTCCGTGTCGTCACCAAGCTGGAGCGGCGCTACCCGCGCTTCGAGGGGCTGAACCTGACCTGGGAGACGCTGGAAGGCGTCATCAAGCACAACGGACCGGTGGACGGGAAGCTGCAGAAGCCTTCGTGGCGGGCCATCGCCGAGTTCGACGCCGAGTACGGCCTGCGCCTGTCCACCTGGGCCTCGGCGGAGGCGCAGGTGGCCGCGCTCTCCGACGACATCGCCTACAACAACCACGACGTGGACGACGGGGTGCAGGCGGGCCTGTTCCACCTGAAGGAGCTGCTGGACGTGCCGCTGATCGGCCCGATCCTGGCCGGCGTCTACGCCGAGTTTCCGGACGAGGACGCCAGCATCGTCCGCCTGGAGGCGGTGCGGCGGATGATCGGGGCCATGGTCGACGACGTGATGGACGAGACCGCCCGCCGCGCGGCCGCAGCCAAGGTCGGCTCGCCCGAGGACGTGCGCAACCTGGGCCACGCCCTGGTGGCCTTCTCCCGCCCGATGGTCGAGGACCTGGCGCAGCTGCGCGCCTTCCTGATGGAGCGCATGTACCGGCACTGGCGCGTCAATAGGACGCGATCGCAGGCCCGCCGCATTCTGGCCGAGATGTTCCAGTTGTTCTTGACCGAGCCCGACGTTTTGCCGACCGAGTGGTTCGCCCGGTCGCAGAATCGCGACGAGGCCGGCCTGGCCAGGGTGGTGTGCGACTACATCGCCGGCATGACCGACCGCTTCGCCATCGAAGAGCACCGCAAGCTGTTCCACATCGACGCCTGGACCTAGAGCAAGCCGTTCGGACGAACTGAGGGGCTCGGGGGCGAGAGGGGGGTTCGTAGCGGCGACGCTTCGATAAACTGCCATTCCAGGCGGCCGCGATTCGCGGGCCCGCCCTTCGTCCTTTGGAGCCCTCGCGATGAGCGACCAAGATCGCGGCGCATATACTCCCCCGACCGACGCGCCGCTGTCCTTCGACGCGCGCCAGCCGGTGCGGGGCTCGCGCCCCGTGCCGCTCGCCCTGATCGCCAGCGGCTTCGTGCTGGTGCTGCTGGTCGGCGCGATCGTGGTCTTCTACCGCTCCGGCGTGCGCGAGGCGGGCCAGGCGCCCGCCACCGTCGGCCAGCCGGTGGAGTCCATGAAGGCGGCGGCCCCGCCGGACAGCCAGCCGCAGGATCCGGCCGCCGGCCTGCAGATCTACAAGTCCGAAGGCGGCGAGGCCGCGCCGGCCGCGCCCACCTTCACCCCGCCGCCGGAAGCGCCGGCCGCCAGGCCCGCCCCGGCGGTCCCCACCGCGCCCGTGCGGACCGCCCAGCTTGCGCCGGCCGCCCCGGCGGCGGCAGGCCTGAAGCCGGCCCAGCCGGTTGAGCCGCCCAAGGCCGCCCCGGCGAAGCCGGCCGCCGCCGCGCCGGCGCCGACACCCGCGGCCGCCGCGCCCAAGCCGACGCCCGTCCCTGCAGCGCCCGCCCCGGCGGCGGGCGGCGCCGCCGTGCAGATCGGGGCCTTCTCCTCACAGGCCCAGGCCGACAAGGGCTATGTCGACGCGGGGCGCATCACAGGCGTCGACATCGCCGGCAAGGGCAAGCGGGTCGAGCCCATCCAGCGCAACGGCTCGACGCTCTACCGCACCTCGGTGACCGGGTTCGCCTCCCGCGCCCAGGCCGAGGCCTTCTGCGGCCAGCTCAAGGCCGCGGGCAAAGCCTGCTTCGTGAAGTGACGGCCAGCGCCTGCATCCTCGGCTGCGCCTCCACGGCCCTGTCGCCGACGGAGCAGGCGTTCTTCCGCGACGTGCGTCCCTGGGGGTTCATCCTCTTCAAGCGCAACGTCGACAGCCCCGGCCAGGTCAGGGCGCTGGTCGAGGCCCTGCGCGCCTGCGTCGACCGCCCCGACGCCCCGGTCCTGATCGACCAGGAGGGCGGCCGGGTGCAGCGGCTGGGCCCCCCGCACTGGAGCCGCTATCCGCCTGGCCGCGCCTACGGCAACCTGCGGGGCGACGACCCGCTGCTGCGGCGGGAGATCGCCCGCCTGGGCGCGCGGCTGCTGGCCCACGACCTGGCCGAGCTCGGGATCAACGTGGACTGCGTGCCGGTGCTCGACGTGCCGGTCCCGGGCGCCCACGACGTCATCGGCGACCGCGCCTACGGGACGACGCCGCAGGAGGTGGCCTACCTGGGCCGGGCCGCCGCCGAGGGGCTGATCGCGGGCGGCGTGCTGCCGGTCATCAAGCACATCCCCGGCCACGGGCGCGCGGCCGCCGACAGCCACATGGCCCTGCCGGTGGTGGACGCGTCCTACGCCGACCTCGACGCCCGCGACTTCGTCCCCTTCCGTATGCTGTCGGACATGCCGATGGCGATGAGCGCCCACGTGGTCTACACGGCCATCGACCCCAGGCGGCCGGCCACCACCTCGCGCAAGGCGTTCCGCCAGGTGATCCGCGGCGCCATCGGCTTCGACGGCCTGGTGATGAGCGACGACCTCTCCATGCAGGCGCTATCGGGGAGCTTCGCCGAACGGTCGCGGGCGGCGCTGGCCGCCGGCTGCGACGTGCTCCTGCACTGCAACGGCGACATGGCGGAGATGCAGGGCGTGGTCGCCGGGTCGCGGACGCTCTCCGGCCGCGCCGCCCAGCGCGCCGCCGCCGCGCTCGCGCGCATCCCCAAGGCGCCCGAACCGTTCGACGTGGGCGAGGCCCGGGCGCGGTTCGCCGCCGCCTTCGAAGGGCGCCCGGCGGCATGACCCAGGGTTTCCAGCCGCCGCTGGACTTCGAGGCCGCCGGCGCCGCGGCCGAAGACGGCGAGGCGATGATCGTCGAGTTGGACGGCTACGAAGGCCCGCTGCACGTCCTGCTGGCGCTGGCCCGCAAGCAGAAGGTCGACCTGCTGAAACTGTCGGTGCTGAAACTCGCCGACCAGTACCTGACCTTCATCCAGCAGGCCGGGCGGATGCGCTTCTCGCTGGCCGCGGACTACCTGGTGATGGCCGCCTGGCTCGCCTACCTGAAATCCCGCCTGTTGCTGCCGAGGCCCGAGCGGGCCGCGGACGAGGAGCCGCCCGCCGAGGAGATGGCCGCCCGTCTGGCCTTCCGCCTCGCCAAGCTGGAGGCCATGCGCAAGGCCTCGGAGGCCCTGGCCGCCCGGCCGCAGCTGGGGCGCGACGTGTTCGGCCGCGGCGATCCGGAGGCGGTGCGGATCATCCCCTCCGGCGAGGTGGAGGGCGACCTTTACGGCCTGATGACGGCCTATGTCGGCCAGCGGGCCAAGGGACGCGAGCGCACCTACACGCCCCGCGCGCCCGAGGCCTATCCGCTGGAGGACGCCCGCCAGCGCCTGCGGGGCATGTTGCCGGACCTGGAGCGCTGGACGCCGCTCACCGGCGTCGCCCCGTTCCGCCATGGGGAGGAGGGACCCTCCCGCGCCTCCTTCGTCGCCTCGACCCTGTCGGCCAGCCTGGAGCTGGTGAAGGAGGGCGCCATGGAGGCCCGCCAGCTCGAAGCCTTCGCCGACATCTACCTGCGGGCCCGGAAGGCCGCGGCATGAGCGACCCCGCCACCGAGCGCGAAGTCGAGGCGCTGCTGTTCGCGGCCGCCGGCCCGCTTGCCCTGGACGACCTCGCCCGCCGCCTGCCGGAGGGCGCCGACGTGGAGGCGGCCCTGGCGGCGCTGGCGCAGCGCTATGCGGGGCGGGGCGTGGAGCTGGTCCCCGTCGCCGGCCGCTGGCGCTTCCAGACCGCGCCGGACCTGGCCTGGCTGATGAGCGAGGAGCGCGAGGAGCCCCGCCGCCTGTCGCGCGCCGCCCAGGAGACGCTGGCGATCATCGCCTACCACCAGCCGGTGACCCGCGCCGAAATCGAGGCGGTGCGCGGCGTGCAGGCCAGCAAGGGCACGCTGGACGTGCTGCTGGAGCTGTCGCTGGTGCGCATGCGCGGGCGGCGGCGCACGCCGGGGCGGCCGGTGACCTACGGCACCACCGGGAGCTTCCTCGAGCAGTTCGGCCTGGCCGGCCTCTCCGACCTGCCCGGCGCGGGGGAGATGAAGGCGGCGGGACTGCTCAGCCTCGACCTGCCGGCGGACTTCGCCGTGCCCGACCCGAACGCCCTGCACCCGGACGAGGACCCCCTGGACGACGGCGACGCGCCGGAATTCCACACCGATTTCCTCGGCGAAGCGGAGGCGGGGCGTTAGGACGCGGAGCCCGCGTTGGCGTCCGCCCGCAGGACCTATTATATTCCCTTTCGACTGAGCGGGCGCAGCGCATGGGCGGCCGTCGCCGCCAACCGGAGTTTGACACCATGGGCGCGTTTCAACCCATTCACTGGATCCTCGTGGCGGTGGTCGTGCTGCTGCTGTTCGGGGGCCGCGGCAAGCTGTCCTCGATCATGGGCGACGCCGCCAAGGGCGTGCGTGCGTTCAAGGACGGGCTGAAAGGCGAGGACGAGGCGGACAAGCCCGTCGTCAAGCCGACGCCGAGCGTCGAGGGCGGCAAGGACTGAGGGCCGACGCCGGGCGCTTGATCGCCCGGAGGTTCGTCGTCTAGAGCGGCGTCGCGCGGAATTCGCGCAAGCCGTGACCCGCGCCCGCCTCGACGGACGCTCAAGCTGAAGGCGCGCCAAGTCCATGCTTCCCGAAATCGGCGCCTCGGAACTGCTGGTGATCGCCGTCGTGGCGCTCATCGTGGTGGGACCGAAGGACCTGCCCATGCTGCTGCGCAAGCTGGGGCAGATGCTGGCCAAGCTGCGGGGCATGGCCGCCGAGTTCCGCGCCAGCTTCGACGAGATGGCCCGCCAGTCCGAGCTGGACGAGTTGCGCCGCGAGGTCGAGGCCATGCGCCGCGGCCAGGCGGCCGAGATGGCCTCCCTGCACGCCGGCGAGGCTGAAGTGGCTCAGACGTTCGACGAGATCCGCCAGGAAATCCACGACGGCATGGCTCCGCAGCCGGCCTACATGCAGAGCGCAGCCGCCCCGGAGCCCGCGCCGGCCGAGCCCGCGCCGGTCGTTGAGGCGGCCCCGCCGAAGCCCCACAAGGCGCCGAGGAAGGCCGCCGCCGAGCCTGACGGCGGCAAGACGACTCCCCCGAAGCCGCGCGCCAGGCGCTCCGGGACGGTCGCGTGACCCACGAACCCGACGAATCGGAGATCGAGGCCTCGCGGGCGCCGCTGCTCGACCACCTGATCGAGCTGCGCCGGCGGCTTATCGTCAGCGTCGTCGCCCTGCTGGTCGGCTTCGCGGTCTGTTTCGCCTTCTCCAAGCAGATCTACATCGCCTTGCTGCACCCCTTCGAGATCGCCGCCCAACTCTTGGCCGCCCAGAAGCAGGGTCACAACCACGGCGCCTTCGACCTGCTGCTGGCGCTGATCGGCCTGAAGGAAGTTCCCAGCGTCGCGGGCGCCGGGCTGAAGCTGGTGTTCACCGCCCCGCTGGAGTTCTTCTTCACCAAGCTGAAGCTGGCGGGCTTCGGCGCGGTGGTGGTGACCTTCCCGATCCTGGCCTGGCAGGTCTACGCCTTCGTGGCGCCCGGCCTCTACCGGCGCGAGCGGCGAGCCTTCCTGCCGTTCCTGGTGGCCGCGCCGGTCCTGTTCGCGGCGGGCGCGGCGCTGGTCTACTTCATGATCCTGCCGTTCGTGCTGTGGTTCTCGCTGTCGCAGCAGATCGTGGGCGCCGGCGCGATCTCGGTGGAGCTGTTGCCCAAGGTTTCCGACTACCTGACCCTGGTCACCACCCTGCTGCTGGCCTTCGGCCTCTGCTTCCAGCTCCCGATCGTCCTCAGCCTGCTGGGCATGGCCGGGATCGTCACGGCCAGGATGCTGTCGCAGGGGCGGCGCTACGCCATCGTCGCGGTCTTCGTGGTGGCCGCCGTGGTGACGCCGCCGGACCCGATCAGCCAGACCCTGCTGGCGATCCCGATCATCCTGCTCTACGAGGTCTCGATCTGGTGCGTCGCCCTGATCGAGCGCAGCCGGCGCCGCGAGGAAGCGCGCCGGGACATCGTGCCGGTCTAAGCCGCGCCCGCCCTTGGCGCCCCCCGCGACGCGCTCTAGGAAGGGCGGCTCGTCCCCCACCGCCGGCGCCCCAATGCACGACATCAAGGCCATCCGCGACAATCCCGAGGCCTATGAGCGCGCCTGGGGCTTGAAGGGGCTGTCCGGCAAGACCCAGGCGATCCTGGCGCTGGACGAAGAACTGCGACGAGAGCAGGCGCTGGCGCAAACGGCCCAGGCGCGGCGAAACGAACTTTCCAAACAGATTGGCATCGCGAAGTCCAAAAAGGACGAGGCTGAAGCCGAGCGTTTGCTGCAATTGCGGCGTGACCTTGAAGCTGCGACGTCCGAGATCGCGACGAGGACAGCCGAGGAACTGCGCGACCTGCTGGCCGCCTTGCCCAACATGCCCGCCTCCGACGTCCCCCCCGGCGAGGACGAACATGCCAACGTCGAGGTCCGCCGCTGGGGCGAGTTCAACGCCATCGCCTCGCCGAGGAACCACGCCGACCTGGGCGAGGCGCTCGGGCTGATGGACTTCGAAGCCGCCGCCCGGATGAGCGGCTCGCGCTTCGTGGTGCTGAAGGGCCAGCTCGCCCGGCTGGAGCGGGCGCTGGGCCAGTTCATGCTCGACCTGCAGACGCAGCAGCACGGCTACACCGAGGTGTCGCCGCCGCTCCTGGTCCGCGACGAGGCGGCGTTCGGCACCGGCCAGCTGCCGAAGTTCGCCGAGGACCTGTTCCACACCACCGAGGGCCGCTGGCTGATCCCCACCGCCGAGGTCTCGCTGACCAACCTGGTGCGCGAGCAGATCACCCCGGAGGAGGCGCTGCCGCTGCGGTTCGCCGCCCTGACGCCCTGCTTCCGTTCGGAGGCCGGCGCTTCGGGGCGCGACACCCGCGGTATGATCCGCCAGCACCAGTTCAACAAGGTCGAGCTGGTCTCGATCACCACGCCCGAAGCCTCGGCGGACGAGCACGAGCGGATGGTGGCCTGCGCCGAGGCGGTGCTGAAGGCGCTCGAGCTGCCGTTCCGCACCATGCTGCTCTGCGCCGGCGACATGGGTTTCTCGGCGCGCAAGACCTACGACCTGGAGGTCTGGCTGCCGTCCGAGGGCCGCTACCGCGAGATCAGCTCGCTCTCCGACTGCGGCGACTTCCAGGCCCGCCGGATGGACGCCCGCACCAAGGCGGCCGGCGACAAGGGCACCCGCTTCGTCCACACCCTGAACGGCTCGGGCCTGGCGGTCGGCCGCACCCTGGTGGCCGTGATGGAGACCTGCCAGGACGAAGGCGGCCGCATCGCCGTCCCCCGGGCCCTGCACCCCTACCTGCCGGGCCTGACCCACATCGGGGGAAACGCGTGAGCCGCAACGCCCTCTTTCCTCCCACGTCCCGCAGAGGACGGGGGAGGGGGACCGCCCGCCGAAGAGCGGGTGGTGGAGGGGGCGCGACTTGGCGCCGTGCGTCGGCCGCCCCCACCGTCACGCCCTCTGCGGGGCGCGCCACCTCCCCCGTCCTCTGCGGGACGTGGGAGGAAAGGTCGCTCTGATGCGCATCCTGCTCACCAACGACGACGGGATCCACGCCGAGGGACTGGCGGCGCTGGAGAGGATCGCCAGGACGCTGTCCGACGACATCTGGATCTGCGCGCCGGAATACGAGCAGTCCGGCGCCTCGCGGGCGCTGACGCTGGCCGAGCCCATCCGGGTGCGCACGGTGGGCGAGAGGCGCTTCGCGGTCAGCGGCACGCCGACCGACTGCGTGATGCTGGCCCTGGGCGAGCTGGTCGAGGGGCCGCGGCCGGACCTGGTGCTGTCGGGCGTCAACCGCGGCGCCAACCTGGCCGAGGACGTGACCATGTCCGGCACCGTGGCCGGCGCCATCGAGGCGATGGCCATGGGGGTCCCCGGGATCGCGCTGTCGCAGGCCTGGCGCCCGGACGAGGAGGGCGTCTTCGCCCCGGCCGAGGCCTTCGCCCCCGGCGTGGTGCGCAAGCTGGTCGAGGCCGGCTGGCCGGCCGGCGTGGTGATCAACGTCAACTTCCCGGCCCTGCCGCCCGGCGAGATCAAGGCGGTCGAGGTGACGCGCCAGGGCTTCCGCGACGTGCAGGTGCGCCATGCGGAGAAGCGCACCGACCTGCGCGGCCGCGACTACTACTGGGTGGGATTCCGCCAGGAACGCTCGCAGCCGCCGGAAGGCGTCGACCTGCGGGCGATCTACGAGGGCCGCATCTCCGTCACCCCCCTGCACATCGACCTGACCCACATGCCCACAGTGCACGACCTGAAGTCCGTACTGGGCGGCGCCCCGCCCATGCTTTGAAGATGGCCCAGCCCATGGCCGAAGACGAAGAGACGCCCGAAGAACGGCTCGCCCGGCTGATCCTCGCCCTGCGCTCGCAGGGGGTGACGCACCCGGCCGTGCTGACGGCCATCGAGACGACGCCGCGCGACCTGTTCACGCCCGAGCTGTTCAAGGCCCGCTCGTGGGAGGATTCGGCCCTGCCGATCGCCTGCGGCCAGACCATCAGCCAGCCGTTCATCGTCGGCCTGATGACCCAGGCGTTGCGGCTGGAGCCGCGCTCGCGGGTGCTGGAGATCGGCACCGGCTCCGGCTACCAGAGCGCCATCCTCTCGAAGGTGGCCCGGCTGGTCTATACTGTGGAGCGCTACCGCACCCTGATGGCCGAGGCGCAGACGCGTTTTGCGGCGCTGGGGCTGACCAACATCATCACCCGCTTCGGGGACGGCGGCGACGGCTGGCCCGAGCAGGCGCCTTTCGACCGCATTATGGTCACGGCGGCGGCGCCGGACGAACCCAAGACGCTGCTGGCCCAGCTGAAGCCCGCGGGCGTGCTGGTGGCGCCGATCGGCAAGGGGCCCGTCCAGAGCCTTCGCCGCTACACGGGCGACGGCAAGGGGGGCTTCGCCGTCGAGGTGCTGACGGAGGTCCGCTTCGTGCCGCTGCTCGACGGCGTGGCCAAGGAGCTGTGAGTCTGTGGGGGGATCGGCGGTTGCACGCGGGAACGGCCTTAACGATTCGTCAACCAAGGCGCCCCGACTGATGCTTGGCTGGCAGGAGCGGCGATGACCCAATTCCTGAGACGGACGGCTCTGATTCTTGCGGGCGCCTCGTCGCTCGCGGCCTGTTCGACCTATGAGCCGTTCGAGGGGCAGGGGCCGCCCCCGAGGCCGCATTATCCCGTGCAGCTTCCCGTCCCCCCGGCGCCGGCCCCGCCGTCAGCCCCGCCCGCGGCGCCCTCGCAGGCCCGGCCGACCAGCCCGATCGAAGGCCGCACCCTGCCGCCCGCCGGGTCCAACCAGCCGGGATACGTGACGCCCTCGACGCCGCCGGCGCCCCCCGCGCCGCCGCCGCCGCCGCCGGCCTACACCCCGCCGCCGCAGGTCTACCAGCCCCTGCCGCCGCCCCCGCCGCCGGCGCCGCCCCCGCGGACCCAGACGGTCACCAGGACGACGGTCACCGGCAAGGTCGTCGACGTGGACGGCCCGCGCGTGACCTACACGGTGGAGAAGCGGGACAACCTTGACGCCATCGGCCGCAAGCTGGGCGTCGACCATGAGACGCTGGCCAAGGACAACAAGCTCAAGCCCCCCTACCTCCTGCACCCGGGCCAGGAGCTGAAGGGGCCGGTCACCAGGCGCAAGGCCTATGCGGTGGGCGCGGGCGACACCCTGTTCTCCATCGGCAAGCGCTTCGGCGTCACCGCCAAGGCGTTGGGCGAGGAAAACGGTCTGAAGCCCGGCGCAGGCCTGAAGCCCGGCCAGAAGGTCCGCCTGCCGGAGGACTTCAAGGACAAGGGCCCGATCAAGACCACCACCAAGGTGACGATCCCCGCGCCGCCGCCGCCACCCTCGCGCCCGGCCTATACGCCGCCTGCCGCCGCGCCGCCGCCGGCCTACACGCCGCCCGCGCCGGCCCCCGCGCCGCCGCCCGCCTACGTGCCGCCGCCTTTCGCACCCACGCCGCGGCCGCCCTACTATCCGCCCGCCGCGGCTCCGCCGACCCGCCCGGCCTATGTCCCGCCGCCGCCCGCGACCACGCCTTACCGTCCGCTGCCGCCGCCGCCCGCTCCGCCGTCGCGGACGATCCCGCCGCCGGCGACCGGGGCGATCGTGCCGACCACGCCGATGCTGACCGACCAGCAGATCTCGGACCTGGGCCGTGGGCGCTTCCTGTGGCCGGTGCGCGGCGAGATCATCTCGGGCTTCGGGCCCAAGGGAACGGGACAGCGCAACGACGGGATCAACATCCGCGTCGGCGCCGGCGAGCCGGTGCGCGCGGCGGCGGCGGGCGACGTCGTCTATGCCGGCGACCAGGTGCCGGGCTTCGGCAACCTGGTGCTGGTCAAGCACGCCGACGGCTGGGTCACGGCCTATGGCCACCTGGCGCGGTCCGACGTGAAGATGCAGCAGAAGGTGGCGCAGGGTCAGCAGCTCGGCACGGTGGGCGCCACCGGCGGGGTGACCGAGCCGCAGATGCACTTCGAGGTGCGCTACGCCCCGACGCCGGCCGATCGCGCCCGGCCGATCGACCCGAACCTGGTGCTGCCGAAGTAAGGGCGTCGATCGAACTCCTTTCCCCCGGAGGCTCCCTCGGGGAAGGGAAAGCCGCCTGGAGACCGGCAGAAGTGTTCTCATAATGTTCTTGTAGCGCAGCACGGCCTGAGGTAAAATTCCCAGGCCCCGCGTCCGCGGACGATTTCGCCCTGCTGCGGTTCAAGCGCATGCCGCCGCCGCCGGGACGGAGCCCGGCGAGGTGTTTAACGCCAATCACCCTCTAAGCGGATTTGATATCACTCAAGACATTGATTAAATGTATATTTATCGAAATTCAGAAGTGCTGTTTACGATCCCGGAAACCGCTTGTCTCGTAAAGGGGTGTAAGCGGATAGCCGGTCGCGGAGCCCTACAGCGGCAGGGCCTTGCCTTGCTCGCCGGCCAGGTCGCGGATGAACTGCCAGGCGACGCGGCCGGAGCGGCCGCCGCGCAGCTGCGCCCATTGCAGGGCCCGGCGCTCCAGCTCGGGGTCGGCCAGGCCGTAGCGCTCGGCGTAGGCCGCCACCGCCGCCAGGTAGACCGGCTGCTCCATGGGCGGGAAGCCGATCCACAGGCCGAAGCGGTCGGAGACGCTGACCTCCTCCTCGGCGTCCTCCGCCGTGGCGATCAGGCCGCGGTCCTCGGCGTGGCCGCGGGGCATCAGGTGGCGGCGGTTGGAGGTGGCCACGAATAGCACATTGGCCGGAGGGCCGGAGACGCCGCCCTCCAGGGCCGACTTCAACGCCTTGGCCGCAGCCGCGCCCTCCTCGAAGGACAGGTCGTCGCACAGCACCAGGAAGCGCTCCGGGCGGGCGCGCAGGGCGTCGAACAGGACGGGCAGGGCGGTGACCTCGTCGCGGTCCACCTCCACCAGCCGCAGCTCGGGGGCTTCGGCCGCGACGGCCATGAAGGCGGCCTTGGCCAGCGAGCTCTTGCCGGTGCCGCGTACGCCCCACAGCAGGGCGTGGTTGGAAGGCAGGCCGCGGGCGAAGCGGCGCAGGTTCTCCACGAACCGGTCCCTCTGCCGCTCCACGCCGACCAGCGCCGCCAGCGGCAAGGGATAGTCCGGGGCGGGGATGAAGCGGCCCGAGGCCGGCTCGTGGCGGAACAGGCGCGCCTGGGTGAAATCCGCAGGCGTGGCCGGCGGGGGGGCAAGGCGCTCGAGGGCCTCGGCGATGCGGGCGAGCAGGGGGGCGAGTTGCGGCTCCATAGGGCGCTGCTTATCCGCCGGGGCGTTCCATTGCAAAAGCAGGCGACGCCGCATAGTTTCCGCCGACTTGAAACCGGGCGCATCGGGCCGCTCGGGGCTTCGCCGGAGACCTAATGTTCGCCACCCCCGCTTTCGCACAGACCGCCGGGGCCGCGGCGGCCGGCCCACAGGCCATGCTGATCCAGTTCCTGCCGCTGATCGCGCTCGCCGTCCTGTTCTACTTCCTGATGATCCGTCCGCAGCAGCAGCGGATGAAGCAGCACCAGCAGATGGTGGCCAGCCTGAAGCGGGGCGACCAGGTGGTGCTGAACGACGGGATGATCGGCAAGGTCGTGCGGGTGGAGGACAAGGAGGCGGGGATCGAGATCGCCACCGGGGTCACCGTCAAGGTCGTGAAATCCATGATCGGCGAGGTGCGCGTGCGCGGCGAGCCGGCGCCGGCCAACGATTCCAAGTCCTAAGGCGCCCGCCCGCCCATGATGAATCTTTCGCGCTGGAAGATCGTCGTCACGGTCCTCTCGGTCATTCTCGGCGTGCTGTTCACGCTGCCGAACGTGCTGCCCCAGAAGGTCCTCGACGCGGTCCCGGCCTTCCTGCCGCACAAGAAGCTGAACCTGGGGCTGGACCTGCAGGGCGGCTCCTACCTGATGCTGGAGGTGAACACCGCCGCGCTGAGGGCCGAGAAGCTCACCAACCTGATCGAGGATGCGCGCAAGACCCTGCGCGACGCCCAGATCCCGTTCACGGAGCTCGCGGTCGTGAACGGCGAGGTGACGGTGCGGATCACCGATCCGGGCCAGGTGGCGGCGGCAAGCAACGCGCTGCGCAAGGCGGTGGGCTCGCCGCTCGCCGGCGTGGCGGGCGGACGCGACGTGACGCTGTCCACCGCGCCGGACCAGCGCATCCGCATCGCCTTCGTGCAGGATGCGGTGAACGCCGAAGCCAACCAGGCGGTGACCCAGTCCATCGAGATCATCCGCCGCCGGATCGACGAGCTGGGCACCCGCGAGCCCACCATCATCCGCCAGGGCGTCAACCGCATCGTGGTGCAGGCGCCGGGCGAGAGCGACCCCGAGCGGCTGCGCGCGGTGATCGGCAAGACCGCCAAGCTGACCTTCCAGATGGTGGACGAGACCGTCACGCCGGCCGACGTCGCCGCCGGCCGTGTGCCCCCCGGCTCGCAGGTGCTGCCCAGCGAGGACGGCTATGCGCCCAGCTACCTGGTGCGCAAGCGGGCCCTGGTGGACGGCGGCATGCTGACCGACGCCCAGATGCGCTTCGACCAGCAGACGGGGCGGCCGGTGGTGACCTTCCGCTTCAACGGCCAGGGGGGCCGGCGATTCGGCGACGCCACCAGCCAGAACATCGGCAAGCGGTTCGCCATCGTCCTCGACAACAAGATCATCTCCGCCCCGGTCATCCAGGGCGCGATCACCGGCGGCTCCGGCCAGATCACCGGCAACTTCACCGAACAGTCCGCCAACGACCTGGCGGTGCTGCTGCGCGCCGGCGCCCTGCCGGCGCCGCTGGACGTGGTGGAGCAGCGCACGGTGGGGGCCGAGCTGGGGGCCGACGCTGTGCGGGCCGGCCAGCTCTCCACCGCGGTGGGCTTCGTGGCCATCCTGGTGTTCATGCTGCTGAGCTACGGCGGCCTGTTCGGCGGCATCTCGGTGGTGGCCCTGATGATCAACGGCCTGCTGATTGTCGCCACCATGTCGTTCACCCAGGGCACGCTGACGCTTCCCGGCATCGCCGGCCTGATCCTGACCCTGGCCGTGGCCGTCGACGCCAACGTGCTGATCTACGAGCGGATGCGCGACGAGCTCCGGGCCGGGCGCAGCGTCATCGCCTCGATGGACGCCGGCTTCTCCCGGGCGATGGTGACCATCGTCGACGCCAACGTGACCACCATCCTGGCGGCGCTGATCATGTTCAACGTCGGTTCCGGCGCGGTGAAGGGCTTCGCGCTCACCCTGTTCATCGGGGTGCTGACCTCGGTGTTCACCGCCGTCCTGATCACCCAGGTGCTTCTCGCGCTGTGGTTCCGCGCCGCGCGTCCGAAAACCCTACCGATTTCGTAAGGTCGACCGATGTCCTTCTGGCCGCTGATCAAGATCGTTCCGACCAAGACGCACTTCCGCTTCGTGGCCTTCGCGCGCCTGGCGGCGGTGGCCTCGATCCTGGCCGTGGCCGCTTCCCTCGCGGTCACCGTCTTTCCGTTCAAGCCCCCCTGCGGCGGCCTGACCTGCGGCATCGACTTCAAGGGCGGCTCGGTGCTGGAAGTCTCCACCGCGCCCAGGCCGGTGGACCTGGGCGCGGTGCGCGCCGCGCTGTCGGCCATGAACATGGGCGACGTGCAGGTGCAGGCCTTCGGCTCCGCATCCCAGGCGATGGTCCGCTTCCAGACGCCTGAGGGCGCCGACCCCACCGGGACGGCGGAGAAGGTGAAGACCGAGATCCGGCGGGTGCTGGGCGACGTGAAGTTCTCCCGCACCGACGTGGTGGGGCCGAAGGTCTCCGGCGAGCTGTTCGGCAAGGGACTGCTGGCCCTGGGCCTCGCGATCGGCCTGATGCTGATCTACATCTGGTTCCGCTTCGAGGTGCAGTTCGGCCTGGGCGCGGTGATGGCCCTGTTCCACGACGTGATCCTGACCTTCGGCCTGATCGCGGTGACCAAGCTGGAATTCAGCCTGACCACCATCGCCGCGATCCTGACCATCATCGGCTATTCGATGAACGATACGGTCGTGGTGTTCGACCGGCTGCGGGAGAACCTGCGCAAATACAAGAAGATGCCGCTGCGCGAGGTGATCGACCTCTCCATCAACGAGACCCTCTCGCGCACCATCATCACCGGCCTGACCGCCCTGCTGGCGCTGGGCGGCCTGGCGGTGTTCGGCGGGCCGACGCTGTTCGGCATGTCGCTGATCCTGATGTTCGGGATCGTCATCGGCACCTATTCGTCGATCTACGTCGCCGCGCCGGTGATCCTCCTGTGGGGCCTGAAGCGCGGCGAGGAAGAGGCCGAGCCCCTGAAGCCGGCCAACCTGCGGGCCTGAGGCCGCCGGCGTGGCCCGCGACGCGCCCTCCATCGACGCCTACGGCCAGGGCGGCTTCCGCTTGTCGGGCGCGTGGCGGGCCGGGTCGCTGCTGATCGTGCAGGACGCGGCCCAGGCCTGGGCGGTGGCCGCCATGGCGGAGCTGACCGTCGACTCGCTGGCGCCGGTCTTCGCCGCTGGCCGCCACGAGGTGGAGTTCCTGCTGCTGGGGACCGGGCCCGCCAACGCCCTGCCGCCGCGGGCGGTGCGCGACGCGCTGGCCGGGGCCGGCATGGGCCTGGAATTCATGGACACCGCCGCGGCCGCGCGGCTCTACAATGTGCTCACCGCTGAAGGGCGAAGGCTGGCGGCGGCGCTGATCGCCATCTGAGGGGGCGCGGATGCAGACGGTTCGGCTAGGGCGCACAGGCGCGGAGGTGAGTGTCGCCGGTCTCGGCTGCGGCGGCAACAGCCGGCTGGGGATGGCCCGGGGCGCGACGACCGAACAGGCCGCGGACCTGGTCCGCCACGCGCTCGACCTGGGTGTCACCTTCATCGACACCGCCCAGGCCTACGGCACCGAGGCCGCCGTGGGCCTGGGCGTCGCCGGACGGCGGGACGGGGTGTTCATCTCCACCAAGTGCACCGTCCGGCAGGCGGGTGGCGGCGAATGGCTTGCGCCCGCCGATCTGGCCGGACGCATCGAAGACGGCCTGCGCCAGCTGCGCACTGACCGCATCGACCTGTTCAACCTGCATGCGGTGCGGCCCGACGACTACGACGAGGTGGTCGAACGGCTCGTCCCGGAACTGCGTCGCCAGCAGCAGGCGGGCAAGATCCGGTTCCTGGGCGTCACCGAGCTTTTCCAGACCGACACCCGGCACGAGATGCTGGCGCGCGCCGTGCCCGACGGGATCTTCGACGTGGTGATGGTGGGGTTCAACCTGCTCAACCCGTCGGCCCGCCGGTCGGTGTTTCCGCTGACCCGGGTCGCGGATGTGGGGACGCAGATCATGTTCGCCGTCCGCCGCGCGCTCAGCCGGCCTGAGGTGCTGCGCGAACTGGTCGCCACGCTGGTCGCCGAGGGCCAGGTAGCGCCCGACGCGGTGAACCCGGACGATCCGCTGGACTTCGTCACCCGGTCGGCCGGCGCGGGCTCCGTGGTCGAAGCCGCTTACCGATTCTGTCGCCACGAGGCGGGGGCGGACGTCATCCTCACGGGGACCGGCGATCCCCGGCACCTGAGCGAGAACGTCGCGGCGATCCTGGGGCCGCCGCTGCCGGCCGGCGTGCTGCAACGGCTGGAGCAGGCTTTCGGGCGGGTCGACAGCGTGTCGGGACTCTGAAGCCCACGGTCTGTCGCTTTTCGGCGGGGTTGAAACCTCCTATACCTCCGGCAGGGATTGGAATCGTGAGGGGAACCAAATGGCCGGACTTCTGTCGAATCTCCGCAACACGCTGATTGTCGCGTTCATTCTCGCGCTGGTGTTGATTGCGGGCTACGAAATCCACTACGGCTCGATGGACGCGACGTTCTGGCAGGCGGTGTTCCGCTTCCTGCACGTGACATTCGGCATTCTTTGGATCGGGCTGCTCTATTACTTCAATTTCGTCCAGATCCGAAAAATGCCGGAGATCCCGGCCGAGCTGAAGCCTGCGATTTCCAAGTTCATCGCGCCCGAGGCGCTGTTCTGGTTCCGCTGGGCGGCGCTGTTCACCTGGGTGATGGGCGTGATCCTGGCCATCAACCGCGGCTATTTCATGCAGGCCGTGACGCTCGGGGCCACCGAAGGCTTCAAGGTGCCGCAGCACAGCTTCATCGGCGTCGGCATGTGGCTGGCCACGGTGATGTTCATCAACGTCTGGGCGTTCATCTGGCCGGCGCAGAAGATCGCGCTGGGGCTGGTGGAGGGCGACGCGGACGCCAAGGCGGCAGCGACCCGCAAGGCCATGCTGTTCTCGCGGACCAACACCCTGCTGTCGATCCCGATGCTGGCCACCATGACCATGAACCAGACGATCTTCGGCTGACGCCCAAAGGCGGATTGCGCTACGGAAGGCCCGCCCTCGGGGCGGGCCTTTCTGCGTGAGCCCGATGACCGACGCCGCCGATCTGGAAGGCTCCGACCTCGACGCCCTGGTGCGCCGGGTCGACCCTGACCGCTGGCTCTCCAGCCGCTTCATCGCCGATGCGGCGGCCCGCGTCGACGTGGTGGCGGTCTACGCCTTCGACCACGAGCTGGCGCGCGCGCCGAAGGTGGCCTCCAGCGCGCTGCTGGGCGAGATCCGCCTGACCTGGTGGCGCGAGGCGCTGGACGAGATCTTCGAGGACCGCCCGGTGCGGCGCCATCCCACCGCCCAGGCCCTGGCGGAGGTCGTGCGCCGGCGCGGCCTGTCGCGGACGCCGCTGGAGACGATGATCGACGGACGCTACCGCGAGCTGGAGCCCGCTCCGCTGGCGGGAGAGGAGGCGTTGCAGTGGGCGGGAGACACCGCTGGCTCCGCCGCCGTCGCCGCCGCCTGGATACTCGATCCGCATGGAAGCGCCGACGCCGCCCGTCCGGCCGGCGCAGCCTGGGCGCTGGGCCGCAGGCTGGCCTCCGGCGACCTGGGTACGGAGGGTCCCGGGATGCTGCGGGACGCGCTCGCCGCGGCGCGGGCCCACGCGCGGCGCCTGGGCGTCGCGGCCTTTCCGGCGGTGGCGCACGCCGCGCTGGCGAGCGGCAGGCCCGGCGGTTCGGAGCTGGGCAAGCGCTTGAAGCTCACCTGGGCGGTGGCGCGCGGACGGATCTGAGCCGCGTTTCCTCCCTGTCCCGCGGGACAGGGAGGAAGGATCATTCCGCCGCCTGCTGGACCACGCCGCCCAGCCAGCCCCGCAGGTCCGCCAGCGCCCGCTCCCCCACCAGCCGCTTCTTGGCCCGCGTCTTCTCCTTGGCGCCCAGCCGGCGTCCCTCCGCGTCGCGCTTGGGCGGGGCCATCGGCGGGATCAGGCCGTAGTTGATGTTCATTGGCTGGAACGAGCCCTTGCCGCCGTCCAGGTGCCCGCCGGTGACGTGGGCGATCAGGGCGCCCAGGGCCGTGGTCGCGGGCGGCGCAAGGGCTGCGCGGCCCAGGCGCTCGGCGGCGGCGAAGCGGCCGGCCAGCAGGCCGATGGCGGCGCTTTCCACATAGCCCTCCACCCCGGTCACCTGGCCGGCGAAGCGCAGGCGCGGCTGGGCCTTCAGTCGCAGGGAGACGTCCAGCAGGCGCGGGCTGTTGAGGAAGGTGTTGCGATGCAGGCCGCCCAGCCGCGCGAACACCGCCTTCTCCAGGCCCGGGATCATGCGGAAGATCTCGCTCTGGGCGGCGTGCTTCAGCTTGGTCTGGAAACCCACCATGTTCCACAGGGTGCCCAGCGCATTGTCCTGGCGCAGCTGCACCACGGCGCAGGGCTTTTCCTGCGGCGCATGGGCGTTGGTCAGGCCCACCGGCTTCATTGGCCCGAAGCGCAGCGTCTCGCGCCCCCGCTCGGCCATCACCTCGATGGGCAGGCAGCCGTCGAAATAGGGGACGTTCTCCCAGGCCTTGAACTCCGTCTTGGGGCCGGCCAGCACCGCATCGACGAAGGCCTCGTACTGGTCCCGGTCCATCGGGCAGTTGATGTAGGCCTCCGCGTCGCCGCCGGGACCCGGCTTGTCGTAGCGCGACTGGCGCCAGGCCACGCCCATGTCGACCGAATCGTGCAGGACGATGGGGGCGATGGCGTCGAAGAAGGACAGCTGGTCCTCGCCGGTGAGGTCCTGGATCGCCGCCGAGAGCGCCGGCGAGGTGAGGGGGCCGGTGGCGAGGATCACGCTGTCCCAGTCGGCGGGCGGCAGGCCGGCCACCTCCTCGCGCACCAGGCTCACGCCCGGATGGGCCGCCAGGCGGGCGGTGACCGCGGCGGAGAAACCGTCGCGGTCCACGGCCAGGGCGCCGCCCGCCGGGACCTTGTGTGCGTCGGCGCAGCTCAGGATCAGCGAGCCTGCCGCCCGCATCTCGGCGTGCAGCAGACCCACCGCGGCGCTCTCCCAGTCGTCGGCGCGGAAGGAGTTGGAGCAGACCAGCTCGGCCAGGCTCTCGGTCTGGTGGGCGTCGGTGCCGCGCACCGGGCGCATCTCGTGCAGCACGACCGGGACGCCGGCCTGGGCGATCTGCCAGGCGGCCTCGGAGCCTGCCAGGCCGCCGCCGACCACATGGACGGGGGAAATGGACATGGCCGCTAACTAGCAACCTTCCAGGCCGATCGCGAGCCGCGCCTTGCGCAAAACGATGCGCTATAGGCCTTTGCAGCCAAAGGAACGTGCGACTCGTTCCTGCGGTCAGGAACGACGGCCCAAGGTCAGGCATGAACAGTTTTTCGCCCAGCGATGCGGCGCTTGAAGGCTTCCGGCTGACGCGGGAGCGCCCAGGCACGGTCCTTGCGTGGGGCGGGGTCTACTTCGCCGGCATCATGGTAATGGCGATCATCATGATCGTCGGCATCGGACCGAAGTTCATCACCTTTCTGAAGGAACAGCGACTTCAGTCGGGCGACACCGAGGCGTTCGGCTCTCTGCTGGCGCAGTCGTGGCCCGCGTTCCTGGTGGTGCTGGCGGCGGCGGTCTTCCTGCTGGCGGTGCTCACCGCCGGGATCTACCGCCTGGTGTTGCGGCCAAGCGAAAAGGGCTTTTCCCACCTCAAGCTCGGGCGTGACGAGCTGCGGCTGGCGCTGGTGCATCTGCTGCTGTTCGCGATCGGCATGGCTTTCCTGTTCGCGATCGACATCATCGTGGCCATGGGACAGCGGGCCGGCGGCGGCCCGGTCACGCTGGTCCTCGGAGTCGTCGGCCTCGTCGCCGCGGTGCTGATGATCTGGGTGGGCGTGCGGCTTTCCCTGGCGACCCCCATGGCCTTCGCCGAGCAGCGGTTTTCGCTGGCGGCCGCCTGGAGGATGACCCGGGGCCGGTTCTGGAGCCTGTTCGGGATGATCGTCCTGGCGGTGATCTTCTATGTGATGATCTGGATCCTGGTCAGCATCATCGGCTACCTGTTCGTCACCCTCGCCGGGGGCGCCGAGGCGATCATGAACCCCGCCTCGCTCTCGCCCGCACGGCTGCTGGCGTTCGTCGCCAACTTCATCCTCCAGCTCGTGCTGCCGATACTGCAGGTGGTGATGATCTACGCCCCGCTGGCGGTGGCCTACCAGCGGATCGCGCCCGTGCAGCCGGAGCGTGTCGCCGAGGCGTTCGGATCCTGACGCTCAAGCCCGCTTGCGGCGTTCGCCGCGGCGGACCTCGTGGCGGCTCAGCACTTCGGCGAGGTAGCGACCCGTCCAGCTCTCGGGGCAGGCGGCGACGTCCTCCGGCGTGCCGCTGGCCACGATCCGGCCGCCGCCGTCGCCGCCTTCCGGCCCGAAGTCGATCAACCAATCCGCGGTCTTGATGACGTCGAGGTTGTGCTCGATCACCACCACCGTGTTGCCCTGGTCGACCAGTTCGTGCAGCACCTCCAGCAGCTTGCGGGTGTCTTCGAAGTGCAGGCCGGTAGTGGGTTCGTCGAGGATGTAGAGGGTGCGCCCCGTGGCGCGGCGCGACAGCTCCTTGGAGAGCTTCACCCGCTGGGCCTCGCCGCCGGACAGGGTGGTGGCCGACTGGCCGACCTTCGCATAGCCCAGGCCGACGCGTTTCAGGGTCTGCATCTTGTCGCGCACCGACGGCACGGCGCGGAAGAACTCGGCGGCCTCCTCGACCGTCATGTCCAGCACGTCGGCGATGCTCTTGCCCTTGAACAGGATCTCCAGCGTCTCGCGGTTGTAGCGGTGGCCCTTGCAGACATCGCAGGTGACGTAGACGTCGGGCAGGAAGTGCATCTCGATCTTGATCAGGCCGTCGCCCTGGCAGGCTTCGCAGCGGCCGCCCTTGACGTTGAACGAGAAGCGTCCCGGCCCGTAGCCGCGGGCCTTCGATTCCGGCAGGCCGGCGAACCAGTCGCGGATAGGTTGGAAGGCGCCGGTATAGGTCGCCGGGTTGGACCTCGGGGTGCGGCCGATGGGCGACTGGTCGATGTCGATGACCTTGTCGAACAGCTCCAGGCCTTCGATCCGCTCGTGCGGCGCGGGTGCGTCGGCGGCGTTGTGCAGGCGGCGGGCGGCGGCCTTGTACAGGGTCTCGATGGTGAAGGTGGACTTGCCGCCCCCCGAGACCCCGGTGACGCAGGTGAAGGTCCCGGCGGGGATCTCGGCGGTGACGCCCTTCAGGTTGTTGCCGGTGGCCCCGGTGATGCGCAGCAGCTTCTTCCTGGAGATCGGCCGGCGGTCCTCCGGCACCGGGATCTCGCGGGCGCCTGACAGGTACTGGCCGGTGAGGCTGTCGGGCGCGGCCATGATGTCGGCGGGCAGGCCCTGGGCGACGATCTCGCCGCCGTGGACGCCGGCCGCCGGGCCCATGTCGATGACGTAGTCGGCGGTGAGGATCGCCTCCTCGTCGTGCTCGACGACCAGCACCGAGTTGCCGAGGTCGCGCAGGCCACGCAGGCTTTCCAGCAGGCGCTGGTTGTCGCGCTGGTGCAGGCCGATCGAGGGCTCGTCCAGCACGTAGAGCACGCCTGTGAGGCCCGAGCCGATCTGGCTGGCCAGCCGGATCCGCTGGCTTTCGCCGCCCGACAGGGTGCCGGAGTTGCGCGACAGGTTCAGGTAGTTCAGGCCGACGTTGACCAGGAAGCGCAGCCGGTCGGTGATCTCCTTCAGGATCCGCCGGGCGATCTCCATCTGCTTGGGCGTAAGCTCGGTCTCCAGGGCCTCGAACCAGGCCCTGGCGTGGTCGATGGAGAGGCGCGAGGCCTCGCCGATGTGCCGGCCGGCGATCTTCACCGCCAGGGCCTCGGGCTTCAGGCGGTAGCCGTCACAGGCCTCGCAGGGCGTCTCCGACTGGTAACGGCCCAGCTCCTCGCGCACCCAGGCCGAATCGGTCTCGCGCCAGCGGCGCTCGAGGTTGGTCAGCACGCCCTCGAAGGTCTTGTTGACCTCGTACTTGCGGGCGTTGTCGTCATAGATGAAGCGGATCTTCTCGGAGCCCGAGCCGCGCAGGATCACCTGGCGGGCCGCCTCCGGCAGGTCGCGCCAGGGAACGTCCATCGAGAAGCCGTAGTGGCGGGCGAGCGCCTGCAGGGTCTGGGTGTAGAGCGGCGAGGGGCCCCTGGACCAGGGGGCGATGGCGCCCTTGTGCAGGGTCTTGTCCTTGTCGGGCACGACCCGGTTGGCGTCGAAGGTCAGCTTGGCGCCCAGGCCGTCGCAGACCGGGCAGGCGCCGTAGGGGTTGTTGAACGAGAACAGCCTGGGCTCGATCTCGCTGATGGTGAAGCCCGAGACCGGGCAGGCGAACTTCTCGGAGAAGATCAGCCGGCGCGCCTCGGTCTCGCCGTCCTTGACGTCGGCCCATTCGGCGAACGCCACGCCCTCGGCCAGCTTCAGCGCGGTCTCGAGGCTGTCGGCGTAGCGGCTCTCCAGTCCGGCCTTGGTGACCAGGCGGTCCACGACGATGTCGATGTCGTGCTTGTTGTTCTTCTCGAGCGTCGGCGCGTCCTCGATGGGGTAGTACGCGCCGTCGATCTTCAGCCGCTGGAAGCCCTGCTTCTGCCAGCCGGCGATCTCCTTCCTGTATTCGCCCTTGCGGCCGCGGATCACGGGCGCCAGCAGGTAGAGCCGCTCGCCCTCTGGCAGGGCGGCCAGCTTGTCGACCATCTGGCTGACCGTCTGGCTTTCGATCGGCAGGCCGGTGGCCGGGGAGTAGGGCACGCCCACCCGCGCCCAGAGCAGGCGCATGTAGTCGTGGATCTCGGTCACCGTGCCCACGGTGGAGCGCGGATTGCGGCTGGTGGTCTTCTGCTCGATGGAGATGGCCGGCGAGAGGCCCTCGATCAGGTCCACGTCGGGCTTGCCCATCAGCTCCAGGAACTGGCGGGCGTAGGCCGACAGGCTTTCCACATAGCGGCGCTGGCCCTCGGCGTAGATGGTGTCGAAGGCCAGCGAGCTCTTGCCCGAGCCGGACAGGCCGGTGAGCACCACCAGCTCGCCGCGGGGGATGTCCACGCTGACGTTCTTCAGATTGTGCTCGCGCGCCCCGCGCACGCGGATGAAGCTCTGCTGGTCGGCCATGCTGTCCCGGAACTGCCCGCCCCGGCGGCGAGCCGGGACCGATCCTCAATGTAGGCGTCGCGACTCACGGATAACACGGGAACGGATAGGGAACAAATCCCCGAACCAGGCCGCGCGGAGATGACTGGCGGCTGAACGCCAAGGTTCAGGTTGGGTTCAAGCGGGCTCCGGCAAGATGTCTCCAACATCGCTTCCCGCCACATGGCGGCGAACAAGGAGAGCAGACCATGACCTTCACCGGAAAGACCGCCAGGATCGCCGTCGCCGCCGCCGTGACCGGCGCGATGCTGCTGCCCGCTACGGGCGCCCTGGCCGCCAGCAAGACCGAACGCGCCCTGGTCGGCGCCCTGATCGGCGGCGCGGCCGGCGCGGCCCTGGGCAGGGGCGACGGCGGCGCGGTGGCCGTGGGCGCCGCGGCCGGCGCCCTGATCGGCGTGGCGACCGACAAGGACCGCCGCTATCACCGCAGCTACAACCAACGCCGGCCCTACTATCGCGACGCCCGCTACTACGACCGCGGGGACTACGGCCGCGATTACAACGGCTACGGCCGTTACGACACCAGCTACGGCGCGCCGTACGGCTATTACGGGCGCTGAGCCGACCTCGCCGCGCGGCTACGGCTGCGCGGCGCCGTCCTGCGGGCTCGAATAGACGTCGAGGCTGCGGCGATAGCGCTTGAGGAAGGCCCGGCTGCGTTCGTGCCGGTCCTGGTAGTCGGCGCCGGCCCGCTCCAGCGTCAGCTCGCCCTCGGGCGTGCGGCGCAGGTGGACGTGGTCTCCGGCCTCGGCGTTCAAGGCGGCGCGAGCCGCCTCGTCCAGGATGATCCCGACGCGGTCTCCGACGACTTCGAGCTGCAGTGTGATCACGGGCGTCCTCCAGCGGCGTTCGCCGTCGGACATCATGCGCCCGATCGGCGCTCCCCGGAGCATAGCACCGGGATCCGGCGCGGTCAGTCGCCGACCGCGCGGCGGGCCTGTTCGACGACCAAGTCGGCCACGCGCTGGCTGAGTTGCTGGCGCGGCATCCGGTTCCAGGCGTCCAGCGCCGCCACCTTGTAGGCCTCCGCCAGCGTGGGATAGTTGAAGGTGTTCTCCACGAAGTAGTCGAGCGTGCCCTCGAGGTTCAGCACCGCCTGGCCGATGTGGATCAGCTCGGTGGCTCCTTCGCCCATGATGTGGACCCCCAGCAGACGGCGGGTCTCCAGCGCGAAGATCATCTTCATGAAGCCGCTGGAGAGCCCCATGATGTGGCCGCGGGAGGTCTCGCGGAACCGTGCGACGCCGCACTCGTAGGGGATCGCCCGCTCGCGCGCCTCCTCCTCGGTCATGCCGATGGTGGAGATCTCCGGCACCGAATAGATGCCGTAGGGGAAGAATTCCGGCGGCGCGTGTGACGGCTCGCCGAAGGCGTGGCAGGCGGCGATGCGGCCCTGCTCCATGGAGGTCGACGCCAGGCTGGGGAAGCCGATGATGTCGCCGGCCGCATAGATGTGCGGGACCTCGGTCTGGAAGGTGGCCTTGTCGGCCGCGAGCCGTCCGCGGGCGTCGCAGGCCAGGCCGCAGGCGTCGAGCCCCAGGCCCTGGACCGCGCCTTCGCGCCCGGCGGAGAACAGCACCATGTCGGCGCGGATCTGGCGTCCGTCGTCGAGGGAGACCAGGCAACGTCCCGGCCCCTCGGCCACGGCCGCGACCACTTTGCAGCCCAGGCGCAGGGAGACGCCCCGGTCGCGCAGGTCGTGCACGAACTCGTCGGCCAGCTCGCGGTCCAGGAACGGCAGCAGGCCGGCGCTGGGCTCCACGATGGTCACCTTCACGTCGAGGGCGCTGAAGATGCTGGCATATTCGACGCCGATGACGCTGGCGCCCACCACCACGAGCTGGTGCGGCAGGCGGTCGAGGTGCAGGATCTCGTCCGAGTCCAGGATGTTGTCGCCGTCGAAGCCGATGTGCGCTGGCCGGTAGGGGCGGGTGCCCACCGCCACCAGGAAGCGGTCGGCGGTGTAGATCGCCGCGCCCTCCGCGCCCTCCACCGCCACCGTATGCGGGTCCAGGAAGCAGGCGGCGCCGATCACGGTCTCTACGGCGTTGCGGGCGAACTGGTGCTCCAGCACCTCCACCTCATGGTCGAGCGTGATGTGCAGGCGCTTCCTGAGGTCCTCGGCGGTGATGTGCTGCTTGGCCCGGTAGGCGCGGCCGTAGAAGCCGCGTTCGCGCCAGCCGGAGAGGTTCAGCACCGTTTCGCGCAGGGTCTTCGACGGGATCGTGCCGGTGTGCACCGAAACCCCGCCGACACGGCGGCCGCGCTCGACCACCAGCGCCCGCTTGCCGAGCTTGGCGGCCTGGATCGCCGCGCGACGCCCCGCCGGGCCGCTGCCGATCACGATCAGGTCGAAGTGCGACGGTTGCGTCAAGGCGCGGCCCTCCCGGCAGGAGACTCCACTCTAGCCGGCGCGAGTTAAAGTATGATGTGGCTGCGGTGACGGGCCGCCGCCCGGCCGCACAACTTTGAGGCGCCGGCGGCGATTGCTGCGACTCGCGGCAGGGAGTAGCCCTTGACGGAGCCTGCGGACGGCGGCCGGCGTGCGTGCTGTGTGAAAGGCGCCTTGAGTATGAGCCAACCCCTCTTCAGCGAGCCGTCGGCGCCAGCGACCCGCGCGGACCTGGAGACGGCGGTCCGGCGCCAGAACGAGATGGCGATACGCTGCATGGCGCTGGAGAACGTGGTTCGGGGCCTGGCGGCCTGGCTGTCCGCGGCCCTGCCGGAAGCCAGCGCCCAGCGCTTCATCGACAGCCTCGGCCGAATTCCGGATTTCAGTTTCGACCCGAGGATGCCTGCGGTCCAGGCCGAGGCGCTGAGGGCGCAGGTGGAGCGCGAGCAGCGTCAGCTCGTCGAAATGATCCGCCGCCAGCGCGACAAGGGTCCGCCCGGCGGTGGCTAGCATACAGTGCGCGCGGAACCTTTGGGAGCGTCTGGCCTCTCTTGGAAACGGCGATCCGCGCCGGAGGACGCCATGTTGAGAGTCCGCGGCAGCCTGATCGGGGCGCTGGTCGCCGCGGTCGGAGTGGCGGGCGCGGCGTGGGGGGGCGCGGCGCCCCAGCCCTCGGACGCGCCGGGCTTCCCCGAGTCCCGCTCGCCCGACGACCTCCGCGCCTGGATCCGGCGCGAGACGGACCTGGACCCCGACGCCGTGGTGGCGGTGACGCCCGGCGCCGTGACGGCGATCCTCAGCCACATGTCCACGCCCGAGGGACCGGAGCGGGTCAACCTGCGCTCGGAAGCCACCAGCGCGGAGGCCTACGCCAAGGACGGAGTCCTCTCCTGGAGCTCGGTCATGGTGCTCGACTGCAAGACCGGAAGGGCCCGGCTCGGCCGGACCGTGGCCTATGCGGAGCGCAACCTGGTCGGCGAGGGACGCGAGACCGTCGCCGCCGGTCCCGAGTGGATCACCCCGATCCCCGGCGGCGCCGCCTACAACGCCATGCGCAAGGTCTGCGGCGGCCAGGCCATCAATCCGCTGGACCGCCCGCGGCCCGCGCGGGCAGCCCAGGCGACGCCGGTCCAAGCCCCGCCGGCGACCGTCGCGGCGCCCGCGCCGACGCCGCCCCCGGTCGTGCCGCCGCCTCGGATCGAGCCTGCGCCTCCGCTACGTCCAGCTCCGCCTGCGCCGCCGCCGCCTCCGCCGCAGCTACCGTCGCCCAAGAGCGCGCCGGCGCCGTCCCGCGCCGCGCCCAAGGCTGCGGCCGCCATCGTGGTTGCGCCGGCGTCCAAGGTGACCAGCACGCACCCGGTGACCTTTGCGCCGGAGCCGGAGCCGGAACCGCCGTCCGCGCCGGCGGCGCCGCTCCGCCCCGGCCGCGTCTCCGTGCAGGTGAGCGCCTCGCCGAGCGCCGGCGAGGCCAGACAGGTCCTGGCGGCCGCGGCGTTGCGGGCGGGCGGCCTTCCGGCGGGGGTCTCCGCGCGGGTGGCGAAGGCCGTGGTCCGCGGCAGGATCTACTTCCGGGCACAGTTCACAGGCTTCCAAACTCCTGCCGACGCCGAGGCGTTCTGCCGGGCGGCGGCCTCCCGGCGCGGCTGTCTGGTGAAGGTGAACCCCGCCGGGCGGCGTTAGAGAGCGATCCAGACGGATTGGATCGCTCCAAACTCCGCTCATCCCGGCGAAGGCCGGGACCCGGTTTCAGCCTGAGCGTCTCGTGGGTTTCACCTGGGCTGCGGCCCGCAAGCCTCAGGCGAAAATCCGCTTCAGGAAGGCTTCCCCCGCCTGCAGACCGGGTAGGTCGATGCTGTGGTCGAGGCCGGGCGACAGGTGGGTTTCAAGCTCGAAGCCCAGGTCCGTCAGGGCGTCCCGGGCGTGCTGGAACGCCGCCAGGGGCACGACGCTGTCGGCTTTGCCGTGCACCAGCAGCACCGGCGGGTGCGACCGGATCTCCACGGCGAGCTCCGGAGCATCGGGCAGGGCGCCGGAGTAGCCGAGGACGCCCGCCAGCCGCCGGACCCGGCGCGGCCCCACGTGCAGCGCCATCATCGTTCCCTGGCTGAATCCCACCAGGGCCATCTTGTCCTCGCTCAGCCCGTGCCTGGACAGGAGGGCGTCGAGGAAGCCGTCCAGCGCCGGGGCCGCGCCGCGGACGCCGGCGGCCAGGGCGTCGCGGTGCATGTCGGCCAGCGGCCACCATTGCCGGCCGCCGGGAACGCCGGGGCAGGGCTCCGGCGCGTCGGGGGCGATCATCAGCGCGTCGGGCAGGGCCTCCCGCCAATAGGGGGCGAGCCCGATCAGGTCTTCGCCGTTGGAGCCGTAGCCATGCAGCAGCACCACGATCTGCTTCGGCGCCCCGCCGGACGCGGGCGCGACCTGCGGTCCGCCGAGCCCGGCCATCTCAGGCGGCCCGCCGGACGGTGAGGATCGGCACCGGAGGCGCCAGCATCTCGCCCTTCATCTCCGGGCCGCCGCCGGTGGCGGAGGTGGGCAGCGTCAGGATCTTGCGCACCACGTCCATGCCCTCGGCCACCTGGCCGAAGGCGGCGAAGCCGGCGTTGTCGCCGGGCTGGCTCGGGTCGGCGTCCAGGTAGGAGGCGTCGCCGACGCAGATGAAGAAGTCCGAGGTGGCTGAGCCCTGCGCCCGCCGGGCCAGCGAGATCGTGCCGTCCCTGTGGCGCAGGCCGGTCTGCAGCGTGCTCTCGTGCGCCACGGGCTTGAAGATCCGGGCCGGATCGTTCTGCAGCCCGCCCTGGACGAGGCCGATCTCCGGCGCGGTGGGAGCGTGCGAGGCTCGATAGATGGTCGCTCCGTCGTAGCGCTTGGCGTCCACATAGTGCAGGAAGTTGCCGGCGGTGATCGGCGCCTTGTCCGGGTAAAGCTCCAGCACGATAAGGCCCTGGCCCGTCTTCAGGGCGACGCGCACGGGCGGGACGGGCGCTTGCGCCCGGGCCAGCGCCGGCAAGGCCGCCAGGACCCCGGCGGCGGCGAGGACGTCACGGCGTTTCATGGCGGCGTCTCCTGAGGGGCGGCGACCTTAGCGCCCGGCGGCGGTGTTTCAATGGCTTGCGCGCCGGACGCGGGCCCGAACTATAGGACGGCGTGCAGCGCCAGGAAGGAACCTCCATGAACGACCGGGTGAGCGTCGAGGTGAAGGAAGGCGTCGCCGATGTGCGCCTCGTCCGGACGGACAAGATGAACGCGATCGACGAAGCCATGTTCAGCGCCCTGATCGCCGCCGGCGAGCGGCTGAAGGCCGACCGTTCGGTGCGGGCGGTGGTGCTCTCGGGCGACGGGCGGGCGTTCTGCGCGGGCCTGGACATGGGCCGGTTCCGCGATATGGAGCGCGGCGCCGAGCGGGGCGGCGAACGCCTGGGCGGCGAGCGCACGCCCGGCGGGGCGAACCCTTCGCAGCAGGCGGTGATGGTCTGGCGCGAGATGCCCGCGCCGGTGATCGCCGCCGTGCACGGCGTGGCGTTCGGCGGCGGCCTGCAGCTGGCGCTCGGCGCGGACCTGCGGTTCGTGGCCGCCGACGCCCGGCTGTCGGTGCTGGAGATCAAGTGGGGCCTGGTTCCGGACATGGGCGGGATCGCCCTGCTGCGCGGCCTGCTGCGCGACGACGTGGCGCGCGAGCTCACCTGGTCGGGACGTATCGTTTCCGGGGACGAGGCCCTGGCCCTGGGGCTCGCCACCCGGGTCTGCGCCGATCCGCGGGCCGAGGCGCTGGTCTTCGCCGCGGAGATCGCCGCGCGCAGCCCCGATGCGATCCGCGCCGGCAAGCGCCTGTTCAACGCCGCCTTCGACGCCAGCCAGCACGACCTGCTGTTGGCCGAGAGCCTGGCGCAGACGGCCCTGATCGGCGGGCCCAACCAGGTGGAGGCGGTGACCGCGGCGCTGGAGAACCGGGCGCCGCGCTTCGCCGACTGATCCCCCGCGGCCGGGGAGGCCGTCAGGCCCGCTGGTTGAGCGTGATGGAGGTGGGCGCGTCGGTGCGCTGGATCGCGCCGGCGGCGCCGTAGCCGGCGTTCTCCGTGCGCTGCGAGGCGACCTCCTCGGCGATGGCGCGCACCAGCCCCTCGGTGATGGTGCGGGCCGCCTCCAGCGCCCGGCCCTGGCGGGCGAGCACGGCGTCGAAGGCCTCGGTGGCGCGGGTCAGCGCCACGCGCCGGGCCAGCGGCGCGCTCTCGATCAGCGCCGGGTTGGCGCGCACCCGGGTCGATTCGTGGCGGTAGAGGTTGGCGAGGCGCGAGGTCTCCTCGACGTATTGCGCCGCCTCGTGCGGCCGGCGCTGCTCGAAGGCCGCGGCCCCCAGCGCTATCAGCGCGGTGAGCCGTTCGGTGAGGATGATCAGTTGGTCGACGCGGTCGGCGGCGTCATGGGCGGCGATCGCCATTGAGCTACTCCAGGCCTTGCATCTTGAGCATTTCCTTCGCGACCGTGTCGGCGATTCCGAGGCCGCCGGCCTTGGTCATCTGTTTGGCGAAGGCGTCGGTCATGAACGACCGGAACATGCTTTCGCCCTGGCCGCCTCCGAACGGGGTGGAGACCTCCACACCCTCGAACATCTGCTGCATCATGATCGAGAGGAACGAGCTCTCGAAGGACTGGGCCGTGGCGGTGATGTCCTTGCGCTTGGCCATCTCGGCGGCCGTTGGCGTCGCCGTGGGCGCGGCCAGGGACGGGGGCAGGACGGCGAGCTCGCTCATCACATCACCTCGATGTCGGCCTGCAGGGCGCCGGCGGCCTTGATGGTCTGCAGGATGGAGATCATGTCCCGCGGCGTGACGCCCAGGGCGTTGAGGCCGCTCACCAGGCTGGAGAGCGAGGCGCCGTTCCCCAGCGTCACGAACTGGCGGCCGGTCTCCTCGTCCACCGAGACGCCGGACTTGGGCGTCACCGTGGTCTGGCCCTGGCTGAACGGGGCGGGCTGGCTGACCTGCGGGCTCTCGTTGACGGTGATCGTCAGGTTGCCCTGCTGGATCGCCACGGTGGAGATGCGGACGTTCTCGCCCATGACGATGACCCCGGCCACCTCGTCGATCACCACCCTGGCGGAGTCGTCGGGCTCCACATAGAGGCTCTCCACGTCGGACACGAAGCTCGCCATGTCGCGGCCGTTGGGCGGGCGGATGGCGACGATGGTGGGGTTCTCCGCCTGCGCCATGCCGGGGAAGCGGGCGTTGACCGCCGCGGCGATCCGCTGGGCGGTGGTGAAGTCGGGGTTGCGCAGGGTCATTCGCATCGTGTTCATTTTGGCGAGCTGGAAGCCGATCTCCCGCTCGACGATGGCGCCCGAGGCGATGCGGCCGGCGGTGGGCACGCCCTTGGAGACCGAGGAGCCCGACGCGCCCGTGGCGCTGACCGCACCGGTCTGCACGGTGCCCTGCGCCACCGCATAGGCTTGGCCGTCGGCGCCCAGCAGCGGCGTGACCAGCAGGGTGCCGCCCAGCAGGCTCTTGGCGTCGCCCATCGCCGAGACCGAGGCGTCGATCTGCGAGCCGGTGGCGGCGAAGGCCGGCAGCCGGCTGGTGACCATCACGGCGGCGACGTTCTTGGTGTTGAGGTTGGCGTCGCGGGTGTTGACGCCCAGCCGCTCTAGCATCGCCTCCAGGCTCTGCTTGGTGAAGGGAGCGTTGCGCAGCGAGTCGCCGGTGCCGTTCAGCCCGACCACGATGCCGTAGCCCACCAGCATGTTCTCCCGCACGCCTTCGAACTCGACGATGTCCTTGATCCGCGACTTCGCAAGCGCCGGGCCGCCGGCCAGGATGGCGGCCAGCAGGACGGCGGAGAACAGGCGGAACGGTCGGCGCATGGGGCCCCGGGGCGTAAGCAGCTTCACCCGCGGGGCCATGCGACTGCCGTGCCAGTCGAAAAACCTTGCAAAATCAGCGTAGATTCCGTTCGGCGCGGGCGCGGAAAAGGCGTGGCGGCAGAAATTGCCCGGCATTAACCATGCCCTAAGCACAGGCGTGGGATGGTCGGCTCGACATTTCAGGGATGGCGACGGCACGGATGAAGGTCAGCGGCGCGAACAACGTCGGATCGACGGGCGGGCCCGGCAAGGCCAAGCCTGCCGGCGGCGCGGCGTTTTCCGTTCCCAGCCCCGCCGCGGCCTCCGGACCGGCCCAGGTCACGCGCGCCGCCGGCGTCGGCGGGGTGGTGGGGCTCGACGCCCTCCTGGCCCTGCAGGACGTGGGCGGCCCGCTGGAGCGCAAGCGCCGGGCGGTGGGCCGCGCGGGCCGGATTCTCGACGTGCTGGACGAGCTGAAGGCGGCGTTGCTGGACGGCGCGCCGGGGGGCGACGACGTGGAGCGTCTGCGGCGCGCGGTGCGCGACGAACGTCAGCTGACGGACGATCCCGGGCTGGAGGGGGTGCTGAACGAAATCGAGACGCGAGCCGCCGTGGAGCTCGCGAAGCTTGAACAGAGCCCGCGTGCGGCCTAAACGCACCGCAAGCGGGAGCTTGATTGATGCTGTTGGCGTTTTGATATAAGGCCATCCGCACGTCTCGGGTGAGTCCAGGGGGCCGAGGTTTCGAATATGAACATCGCAGTATTGCCTAAAAGCTCGGACTACCGTCCCTCTGAGGACGAGGAGTTCATGAACGAGCGGCAGCTCGAATACTTCAAGCAGAAACTTCTCAATTGGAAAGAGGAAATACTTCGGGAATCTAAGGAAACGCTTACGCATCTGCAGGCGGAGACTGAAAATCACCCGGATATTGCGGATCGCGCGTCGTCCGAGACCGACCGGTCTTTAGAGCTGCGCACTCGTGACCGCCAGCGCAAGCTAATCTCCAAGATCGACGAAGCCATGCGGCGGATCGAAGACGGGAGTTACGGCTACTGCGAGGAGACCGGCGAGCCCATCGGCATCGCCCGCCTCGACGCCCGGCCGATCGCCACCCTCAGCCTCGAGGCGCAGGAGCGGCACGAGCGCCGCGAACGCGTACACCGCGACGACTGATCACCACCGCGTCGTCCGAAGGCGAGCGAGGGCGTTGGCGCTCCGCGGGCCGTCGGGCTAGATGGCCGGATGCTGCAGCGGCTGGTCATCGCCTCCGTCCAGGCCAATCCCACCGTCGGCGCCGTAGCGCGCAACGAGGCCCTGGCGCGTGAGCGGCTGGCCGAGGCGACGGCGGCCGGCGCCGACATCGCCCTTTTCCCCGAGTTGTTCCTCACCGGCTATCCGCCGGAAGACCTGGCGCTGAAGCCGGCCCTGTGGCGCGACGGCCAGGCGGCCGTCGAGCGTCTGGCTCTGGACACCGCCGGCGGCTGCGCGGCCCTGATCGGGGTGATCTGGCCGCCGGAGGAGCCCGCCGGCCAGCCGCGCAACGCGGTGGCCTATCTGGCGGACGGCGAGGTCCGCGGGATCGCCTTCAAATGCGAACTGCCCAACTACGGCGTCTTCGACGAGAAGCGGATCTTCGCCTGCGGGGTCGAGCCGCAGGTGTTCGACCTGAAGGGCGTCACCTTCGGCGCGCCGATCTGCGAGGACATCTGGACCCCGCAGGTGAGCTACGCCCTGAAGGACCTCGGCGCCGAGATCCTGCTCACCGCCAACGGCTCGCCCTACCGGCGCACGGCCGACGACGAGCGGATGGTGGTGGCGCGCGCCCGGGTGGTCGATACCGGCCTGCCGATGGTCTACGTCAACCAGGTGGGCGGCCAGGACGAACTGGCGTTCGACGGCGCCTCCTTCGCCCTCGACGCCGAGGGCCGCGAGGTGATGCGCCTGCCGATGTTCGAGGAAGCGCTGGGGCTGTCGGTCTGGGCGCGCGGCGAGGCGGGCTGGACCTGCGTCGAGGCGCCAATGGACCCATGGTGCGACCCGTCGGAGGAGATCTACAAGGCCATGGTCACCGGCCTGAGGGATTACGTGAGGAAATCGGGCTTCGAGGGCGTTCTCATTGGCCTTTCCGGCGGCGTGGACTCCGCCGCAACCGCCGTGGTCGCCGCCGACGCCCTGGGGCCCGAGGCGGTGCGCTGCGTCATGCTGCCGTCCGGCTACACCAGCCGCGAGAGCCTGGAGGACGCCGCGGCCTGCGCCCAGGCGCTGGGCGTACGGCTGGACGAGATCGCCATCCGGCCGGCCGTCGACGCCTTCGCCGGGATGCTGCGGCCGCTGTTCGAGGGCCGCGCGCCGGACATCGCCGAAGAGAACATCCAGGCCCGCGTCCGCGGCCTGACCCTGATGGCGCTCTCCAACAAGCTGGGCCTGATGCTGCTCACCACCGGCAACAAGTCGGAGATGGCGGTGGGCTACGCCACCCTCTACGGCGACATGTGCGGCGGCTACAACGTGCTGAAGGACCTCTACAAGACCGACGTCTACGCCATCTGCGAGTGGCGCAACGCCAACGATCCCTTCGGCGTCGCCGCCCAGCCGATCCCCGCGCGGATCCTCAGCAAGCCGCCGTCGGCCGAGCTGCACCCCGGCCAGGCGGACCAGGACAGCCTGCCGCCCTATGACGTGCTGGACGACATCCTCTTCGGCCTTGTGGAGGAGGAGGCGACCCTCGACGAGATCGTGGGCCGCGGCCATGCGCCCGAGACGGTGGAGCGCGTCCAGCGGCTGCTCTACTCCAGCGAATACAAGCGCCGGCAGGCCGCGCCCGGCGTGAAGATCGGCGGCAAGGCCTTCGGCCGCGACCGCCGCTATCCCATCGTCAACGGCTTCCGGGACGTGGTGACGCGCCGCTAGGGGCGTGACAGCAGGAAGTGGCGGCGGGTTCCGGCGCCCGCCACGCTCCAAACCCGAAGAATCTAGGCCGCCAGCGGCTGGGAGACCAGCACCCGGACGATCTGGTCCTCGCGGTCGTTCCACAGCACGCTGACGCGGCCGGCCTGGGCTGCGGCGTCGCCCAGGGCCGCGCGGACCTCGCCGTCGCGCAGGCGGGTGGGGGACAGCCGCTTCATGATCCGCCCGCCGCCCACGTCCTCCTGCACGTCGCTGAACCGCAGGATGGCGTCCACCACCGCGCTGGAGGGCAGGGCGGGCCTGCGGACGGGCGCGAAGCTGCGCGGGGCCGCCGGGCGGCGCTTGGGGAAGCTCTTGCGTAAAGTGGCCGGCATCGGGAAGTCCTCGGTTGCCAAAATCGTCGACACCCGTTCTGATGCGCTCATACGACAAAAACGGACGTTTAGAACAAATGCGGCACGATAAGGCTTCGCGGCTCCTGGAACTGGCGCGGCTGCTGGCTGGCACCGCCGAAGGGTTGACCCTGGACGAGATGGGCGAGCGGCTGGGCGTGGGCCGGCGCACCGCCGAGCGCATGCGCGACGCGGTGCGCGAGGTGTTCCCGCAGATGGAGGAGGTGGAGGATCCGCCCACCCGCCGGTTCCGCATCCCCACCGGTCTCGACGGCCTGTTCCAGAGCCCCACCACCGACGAGCTGGTGGCCCTGCGCACCGCCGCGGATTCCCTGCAGGCCCTGGGCGCCGAGGCCCGCGCCGCGGCGCTGAAGACCCTGGAGCAGAAGATCCTGGCGGCCACCAAGGCGCCGGCGCGCCGCAAGCTCGCCCCCGACCTCGAGGCCCTGCTGCAGGCCGAGACCATCGCGGTGCTGGCCGGCCCGCGGCCCTTCGAGGACGACGTCGTGCTCTCTACGGTCAGGGAGGCGATCAAATCCCTGAAATCTCTGCGGTTCCGCTATGAGGGCGGCAGCACCCCCGGGCGGGTGCGGGACCTGACGCCCTATGGCCTGCTGTTCGGGCGCAGCAACTACCTGGTGGCGGCGGAGGCCGAGGGCGAGCCGCGCAACTGGCGCCTCGACCGCATCGGCGACATCGAGGTCCTCGACCGGACCAGCGCCAGGCCCGCGAGCTTCTCGCTGCAGGCCTACGCCGACCAGAGCTTCGGCATCTACCACGACGCGGTGGAGGAGGTGGTGCTGCGCATCCTGCCGCACGGCGCGCAGGACGCCCTGTGCTGGCGGTTCCACGCCAATCAGCGGGTGCGCCAGCTTCCCGACGGCTCCGTGGAGGTGACGTTCCGGGCCAGCGGCATGCTGGAGCTGTCCTGGCACCTGTTCACCTGGGGCGACAAGGTGGAGATCCTGGCGCCCCCCAGCCTGCGGACCACCATGCTCGAGCAGCTGGACCTCGCGCGTGAGGCCCTGGATCGTCACGGCGCCGCTTGATACGTCCGGTTCTGACGCTGTCCGGGTTCATAGGGTGAACATCGGTTTCAGCGACGGAGGGCGTCATGTGGGCTGCGGTAATCGAGGTGGAGCCGCCGATGGGTTTCGGTCGGGGTGCGGGGGCGCGGGCGGCGGGCGCCGTCCGCTATGCGGGGGTGCTGGCGGTGTGGGCGGGCCTGGCGATGATCCGTCCCCACCTGGCGCTGCGGATCCTGCGGGAGCGGCGACCGGACTCGCCCCTCGGCCGCAGGGCGTGGCCGACGGGACTGACGCCGGACTCGCAGCGGAAGGTGCGAGCGCTGCGGCGGTAAGGGTTCAGGTCACCCGCATCGCGGCCGGAACCGTGTCGGGCCCGGTCGGGACGGCGGCGCGCAGGGCCGGCACCAAGTCCTCGATGCGCTCCACCGCCGAAAAGGTGCGCATGAAATCCGGCGGGGTGAGGCTCTGGTCCACGGTATGCTGCAGCAGTTCGAACAGCGGGCTCCAGAAGGCCTTCGGGTTGTGGAACACCACCGGCTTGGCGTGCAGGCCGAGCCGGCGCCAGGACAGAATCTCCACCACCTCCTCCAGCGTGCCGACGCCGCCCGGCAGGACGGCGAAGGCGTCGGAGCGCTCGAACATCATCCTCTTGCGCTCGTGCATCGAAGCGACGACCATCGTCTCGACCTCGTCGTAGGCGCGCTCGCGCGCGACCAGGAAGTCGGGGATGACGCCAAGCACCTTGCCCCCGGCCTCATGCGCGGCGCGTGCGCAGGCGCCCATCAGGCCCACGCCGCCGCCGCCGTAGACCAGCGTGAGCTTCGCCTGGGCCAGGGCCTCGCCCAGACGGGCGGCGTCCACCAGGAAATCGGGATCGGCGGCGTCGGAGGAGCCGCAGAATACGCAGACCGACTGCAGATTGTGGGACGAGAGGCTCGTTTGCATCGGCTCCAGGGCGTCAGGCGCGCTTGCGGGGGCGCGGAGAAAGCGTGATTAGCTATGGCGCGGACCTGGGAGTTTCAAGCAAGCGGTGACACGCACAACGCTTCTTATGGCCGCAGCCGCGCTTGCCGGCTCGCTTGCCGGTTGCCACGGCAAGCCCGCCCCGCCGCAGCCCCTGGCGCCCAAGGGCGAAACGTCCGCGGATGCGGGCTACATCCCTGCGCCCAGCCTCGACGCCGCCGAATCGTCCGCCGGCGGCGTGCGCTTGCAAGGGACCGCCCAGCCCCGCGCCCGGGTGCGCCTGGCCCCGCCCAGCGGCGAAGCGCTCTTTGCGCCGGCGGATGGACGGGGGCGATGGCGGATCGTCCTGCCGGTCGCGCCGGGCGCGTGGATCTTCGGACTGTCCATGGCTGCGGACGGCCGGCAGGTGCAGGCGCAGGGCTATGTGCTGGTGACGGCGTCCGGCCGGGCCGCCGTGCTGCGGGCGGGCGCCGGGGCGATCGTGCTGGGCCCGCCGGCGCCGCCCCGCCTGACCGCCGTGGACTTCGACCGGCAGGGGGGCGCGGTGGTCTCGGGCCTGGCCGGGCCGCAGGCGGCGGTCTCCGTGCGCGTCGACGGGCGGCCGGGGGCGGTCGGGCGCGCCGATGCGGGCGGCCGGTTCAGCCTGGCCCTGCCGCAGCCGCTGACGCCCGGATCTCACCAGGTCGAGATCGTCGGCGACGCCTTCACCGACACGGTGGCCGTCGACGCGACCCCCGCCACGGCCCTGAGCGGCGGGCCGTTCCGCGCCACGGCGGCGGCCGGCGGGCTGCGCGCGGACTGGATGACCCCCGGCGGCGGCGTCCAGTCCACCTGGATCCTGAATTAGTGGAGAGCGGATTGGCGCATGTTCACGCCGGCGTAGCCCGGCGACCTTCGAGCCAAGGGGGCGTCGCCCCGGCGTTCGTGCGCTTCGACTTCTGGCGCTCGATGGGCGAGCTCGGCCGGCTGGTGATGCGCTCCGGGGCCACGTCGCTGCGTCGTCGGCTGGGGGTCGCCCTGGTCCTGGTGCTGCTGGGCAAGATGGCCAGCGTCTGGGCGCCCGTCGCCCTGGGCTCGGCGATCAACATCCTGGACGCCGGCAAGGGCGCGGTGGGCGCGGGCTTCATCGTCTTCGCGGTCAGCTTCGCGGGGCTCCGGCTCCTGGCCTCCTGCGCCCCCTTCGCCCGCGACGTGATCTTTACCCCGGTGTCCCAGTCGGCCATGGCCAGGGCGGCGGTGGAGACCTTTGCCCACGCGCTGTCCCTGTCGCTCGACTTTCACCAGTCCAAGCAGAGCGGCAGCCTGGCCCGGATCATCGACCGCGGCGCGCGCTCCGTCGACTTCCTGATCCGCAGCGTGGTGTTCAACATCGGGCCCACCGTCGTGGAGCTGGCGCTGGCCATGGTGGTGATGGTCACCCGGCTGGACTGGCGTTTCGCGGTGACGGCGTTCGCCACCATCGTCCTCTACACCACCCTGACCTTCCGGATCACTGACTGGCGCCTGTCACACCGCCGCGAGCTGAACGAGGCCGACTCCCGCGCCGCGGGCCTCTCGGGGGACGCCATGCTGAACTACGAGACGGTGAAGACCTTCGGCTCGGAGCGCCGCACGGTCGCAGGCTACGCCGGCGCCATGGCGACCTACGTCCGCGCCGCGGTGCAGGCCAACACCTCGCTCTCGCTGCTCAACGTGGCCCAGGCCGCGGTGCTGAACGTCGGACTGGCGGCGCTGACGGTGATGGCGGGGATCGAGGTGGCGCACGGGCGCATGCGCATCGGCGACCTCACCACCGCCATCCTGCTGCTCACCAGCATCTTCGTGCCGCTGAACATGCTGGGCTTCAACTACCGGGAGATCCGCCAAGCCTTCATCGACATGGAGCAGATGATCGGCCTCGCCGCCATCGCCCCCGACATCACCGACGCCCCGGACGCCCGCGACCTGCCGCCGCCGACCGGGCAGGGGGCCGAGATGGTCTTCGACGGCGTCGGCTTCCGGCACGACGCCCGCTCCGTGGGCCTGCGCGGGGTGAGCTTCCGCGCCGCGCCCGGGACAACGGTGGCGATGGTGGGGCCGTCGGGGGCCGGCAAGACCACGGCGGTGCGCCTGGCGCTCCGGCTGATCGACCCGCAGGCCGGGCGCATCCTGCTGGACGGCGTCGAGCTCACCAGGGTGAGGCAGGACAGCCTGCGCCAGGCCGTCGCCCTGGTGCCGCAGGACGTGGCCCTGTTCAACGACACCCTCTACGCCAACATCGCCTTCGCCAAGCCCGCCGCGGAGCCCGCCGCGGTGCGCGCGGCGGCCGACGCCGCCGAGCTCGGCCAGTTCATCGAAGGCTTGCCCCACGGCATGGAGACCCTGGTGGGCGAACGGGGCCTGAAGCTCTCGGGCGGCGAGCGCCAGCGGGTGGGGATCGCCCGCGCCCTGCTGGCCGACCCGCGCCTGCTGGTGCTGGACGAGGCCACCAGCGCTCTCGACGGGCCGACGGAGGCGGCGATCCAGGACACCCTGCGCAAGGTGCGCGCCGGGCGCACCACGTTGGTCATCGCCCACCGGCTCTCCACCATCGTCGACGCCGAGCAGATCCTCGTGCTGCGCCGCGGCCGGATCGTGGAGCGGGGGACCCACGCCGAGCTGCTGGCAGGCGGCGGCGAGTACGCGGCGCTGTGGCGGCGCCAGACGCGGGAAAGCTGAACACCGGGTCGATGCGGGCGCGGGGGATTGCGCTTGGCGCGGGCCCGGGGCATCTGCCCCTCACGGCGCTGGCGAGAGGAGACGACCTTGAAATTCCTTCACACCATGGTCCGGGTGGCCGACATCGACCAGTCCCTGGACTTCTATTGCAACAAGCTGGGATTGCAGGAGACCTCGCGGCACGACTACGAGCCCGGCCGGTTCACCCTGGTGTTCCTCTCCGCCCCGGAGGACCTGGAGAGCGCTGCGGCCACGCAATCACCGCTCGTCGAGCTGACCTACAACTGGGACCCGGAGGCCTACGAAGGCGGCCGCAACTTCGGCCACCTGGCGTTTCAGGTCGAAAACATTTACCGGACCTGCGAGCGCCTGAGGGCGGGGGGCGTGGTGATCAACCGGCCGCCGCGCGACGGACGGATGGCTTTCGTGCGCTCGCCCGACAACATCTCGGTGGAATTGCTGCAGGCGGGCGAGGCCCTGGCGGCCGCCGAGCCCTGGGCCTCGATGCCCAACGTCGGCGTCTGGTGAGCCGTCGCCATCTCCCCTGGAACCTCCTGGCGCGTCACGGTTGAAACCCGCGCGTCTTCCTTCGGCCACACGTTCGCGTGACCCTTGGATCGCCAGGGAGGCGGGCGATGACCGTCAAGGATGAGATCGACCGCACCATCGCTTCCCATCCGGCCCGCGTCAGGGCCATCACGCTCAGCGCCCGCTACTGGCTGGAATTCTGCAGGGAGATCGGCGCCATTCCCGACAGGTCGTTCGTGCGCTACAGCGGCTATGCGGCGGGAGACCCGCCTGCCGTCCTGATCCTGGAAAGCTGGGGTTGAGCCTCAGTCCGCGCCGCGGACCAGGCAGCCGCGGGCCGCGGCCGTCAGCCTGGCGCAGAAGGCCCTGGCCTCGGACGGGCTGGCGAAGCCGCTGACGAAGGTGCGTTGAACGGTGCGTCCATCTACGGAGACCGCCTCGAGCTGCATCATCCGCGCCTGCATCTCGGCTGGAAAGGCCTGGGCAAGGTCGTCCCAGGCCTGCTTTGACGCCGTCGGGGAGTCGGTCGCGGCCACCTGCACGCGCAGGCCGGCGGCGGCAGCGGTCGGTTCCGCCTCGCGCAGGACTGCGGGCGGCTCGGGCGCGACGCCCGCGCCCATCAGCGGCGGGGCGGCGACAGCGGATGGCGAGGCCGGGGACGCGGCGTCTCCCCGCATGCTGGGGGGTACGCCCACGTTGACGAAGGCCGCCCTCAGGGCCGCCGGGTCGCGCGTGAGACGGTCCAGCGGCAGGCTCGCCAGGGCCGCGGCGGCCAGGGCCGCGCCGGCGGCCAGCCGCGGCGCCCAGCGCCGGCCCCGGGGCGGGCGCGACGGCTCCGCGGTCCTCGAACGGCGGCGCGTCTGGGCGTAGGCCGGGTCCGTCGAGCGCCAGGGGGCGAGACCAGCCCGGCCGGTCTCGCTGGAGACCGCCGAGCGGAGGAAGGACTGCCTGTCCCCATCGAGGATCAGCACCGAGAGCAGGCCGCTGGCGTGGGCCTCCGTGTCCAGGCCGATCCGCCGCTCGCCGCGCACGGGCTTGGGATGCGGCACGTGCCCGTGCACCAGGGTCCAGGGCCAGACCGGGGCCTGGCCGTCGAAGGGGTGGTATCGCAGGAAGTCGGCCTCCGCCTGCTGCTCCGGCGGCCGGTCGGGGCGCAGGCCGGCATGGGCGAACAGATAGTCGCCCAGCGTCACGTGAAGGCGGGTGTCCCGCAGGAACTGCCGATGGTCCGCGGGGACCAGCTCCCGCACCAGGCCGCGCAATCGCTCGGGCCCCTGGCGCGCGCCGGGGGCGACGCCATAGGCGGACAAGGTCGCCGTCCCGCCATTGTCCAGCCAGCGGCCCCCGGCCTCCTGGCCGTCAACCAGGTCCAGCAGCATCTGCTCGTGGACGCCGCGCAGGAACACCGTCTCGCAGACGCCTGCGTCGCGCAGCGCGATCAGGTGCGCCAGCACCCCGGCCGAATCCGGCCCGCGGTCGATGTAGTCGCCCAGGAACACCGCTACGACCCGGCTTTGCGGCGGGGCCTGTGCGGCGGTGGCGCGCAAGGCGTCGGTGACGCCTTGCAGCAGGTCGAGGCGGCCGTGGATGTCGCCGACGGCGTAGATCGCCACGCCGTCGGGCGTCCGCGGCGACGGCCGTTCCCGTTGCGCCGCCGTCATGGCCGAAAGCCCGCAGGCCGCATCGGCCCGGCCGCCCGGCGGGACGACGCGCGATGCGCCCAGGACCGGCTCCCAGCCGCAACCACGGCGAGGTCGGGACGCAGGAGAGCGGAGGCCATCACGCCAGATCGCATGAGTCGGGGCCGCTTGGCCCCCGCACCCTCGCGCGACGTGTTATTTCCGGCGCCGCCGCGGCCGGCCGCGGCGAGCTTGAGCGGAAACGGCGCCGGAGCGCAACGTCGCCGTCAGGCCGGCAGGCCGACGGTCTTGAGCTCGAGATACTCCTCGAAGCCGGCCACGCCCATCTCGCGGCCGATGCCGCTCTGCTTGAAGCCGCCGAACGGCGTGTCGCCGGCGAACCAGCTGCCGCCGTTGACCGAGAAGGTGCCGGTGCGCACCTTGCGGGCCACGTTCAGCGCGCGTTCCATGCTCTTGGAGGCCACGCCGCCCGACAGGCCGTAGATGCTGTCGTTGGCGATGCGGATGGCGTCCTCGTCGTCCTCGAAGGGGATCACCACCAGCACCGGCCCGAAGATCTCTTCCTGGGCGATGCGCATGTCGTTGGTGACGTCGGCGAACAGCGTCGGCTCGAACCAGAAGCCCTTGTCGTGCTTGGCGGGGATCTTGCCGCCGAGCACCAGGCGCGCGCCCTCCTGCTTGCCGATCTCGATGTAGCTCATCACCCGCTGGCGCTGGCGGTCGGAGATCAGCGGGCCCATGATCTGCGTCGGCGCGGTCGGGTCGCCGTATTGGATCGAACCCATGACCTGGGTGAGGATGGCGATCGCCTCGTCGTAGCGCGACTTCGGCACCAGCAGGCGGGTATGCGTCGCGCAGCCTTGGCCGGCGTTGTAGACCACGCCAGCCGCCCTGGAGACGGCGGGGATGAAGTCGGCGTCGTCCAGCACGATCATCGCCGACTTGCCGCCCAGCTCCAGGAACACCCGCGACAGCTTCTCGGCGGCGTTGGCCATGATCCGCTTGCCGGTGGCCGTCGAGCCGGTGAACGAGATCAGGTCCACGCGCGGGTCCTTCACCAGCGCTTCGCCGATCTCCGCCGGTCCGGAGCTGGTGATGACGTTGAAGACGCCGGGCGGCAGCTTCGCCTCGACGGCCACCTCGCCCAGGACCGCGGCCAGCATCGGGGTTTCCGGCGCGGGCTTCAGGATCACGGTGCAGCCGGCGGCCAGCGCCGGGACGATCTTGGCCAGGTTGATCTGGGTCGGCACGTTCCAGGGGGTGATGGCGGCCACGACACCCACCGGCTCCTTCCACACCTTGCGCCGGCTGTTGGCGCCCGGACCGGACTTGGCGACACCCAGATCATCTTCCCATTCATAGTTGTCCGCGGTGTCGAGCACGAAGTCGAGCATGCCCAGCGGCCAGTCGCACTGGGCGCTGAAGATCGTGCCCAGCGGCGCGCCCACCTCGTCGTGGGCGATTTCGGCGAGGCGGTCGCGGTTCTTCCGCAGCAGGTCGGCGAAGACGCGGAGCGTGGCGACGCGCTTCTTGTGGTTGGTCGACCAGTCGGTGGTGTCGAAGGCCCGGCGCGCGGCGCCGATCGCCTTGTCCAGGTCGCCCAGGCTGGCGTCGGCGGCGCGGCCGATCTCCTCGCCGTCCCAGGGGCCGATGTCGGGATAGGTCGCGCCGTTCTCGGCCGGACGGAGTTCGCCGTCGATCAGCAGCTTGGCGTCGGGATACTTGGCCATCGGGTCACCTGTGAGGGGAGATAGGGGTGGGACAGTCGTCGGCGGTCAGGGACGCGGCGGGCTGGCGCCGCCGAAGGTCGCGACCTTGCGCAGGAGATCCATCTCTTCCTCCCAATGCCGATGCTTGTTGATCGGTGTCTAACACCGGGGATTTGGCTTATCAACGCTGAACCCGAAGGCCCGTCAGTTCTCTGCGGACGAACTTTGCGATGGCGTCGCGCTCTGGACTTCAGGCTCCGCCACCCGGGAAGGCCGGCGCCGGCAAGGGCTCGACGCCGCCGGTGTCGGGGGTGTCTTCGCGCCAGCGGACGGAGCCGAACGGCCGCTCCAGCATCCGTCGGAGCTGCACCGGCTCGGGGCCCAGATGAAAGGCCCAGCTCGCCTCCAGGATGAGGCGATCGGCCTGGGTGGAGCGGGCCCGCTGGCGCAGGTAGTCGAGCCAGGTCGGGCAGTGGAACCGCTCCGTCCAGCGTTCCACGTCGGCGATGTCGCGGGCGATGGACCAGTCGTAGGCGCCGTTGCGCTGCCGGATCGACTGGACCTGCTGCATGATCTCGTAGAACGCCCGCGCCTGGCCGGCCGGGACCCGGTAGTCCATCTCCACCACGATCGGGCCGCTGCGGTGGGTGAGCCCGAGCTGCACCTGTACGTCGCCCAGCAACTCGGCCTCCTCGCTGGAGGATGCGTCCGACCCTTCCGGCATCCTCAGCCACAGGCCCAGCAGGGCGCAGGCGCCCATGGCGAGGCCGGACCCCAGGAGGGCGATCTGGACCCCGTGGTCGCGCGCCGCCACGCCCCAGACGGCCGCGCCGATCCCAGCGCCGCCGGCGGCCGCGGCCTGGAACGCCGCCAGCGCCCGCCCGGCCACCCAGCGGGGCGCGGAGACCTGCAGCTCGATGTTGTAGACCGAGAAGCTGATGGTCCACAGGCCGCCGGCCACGAACAGGGCGGCCAGCGCCACGGGCAGCGAGTGGATCATGGCCACCACCACGATGCTCGCGCCCGCGCCGGCGGTGCAGAGCCGCACCAGCGTCTCGTCGTTCAGCCGGGTGCGCAGGCGGCCCAGGTTGACGGCGCCCAGCACCGCGCCCACGCCGAAGGCGCCCAGCAGGATGCCGAAGGTCCGGGCGTCCCCGTGCAGCAGGTCGCGCGACACCAGCGGCATCAGGGCGGAGATGGCGCCGCCGGCCACCGAAGTCGCCAGGGTCCGCAGGATGACGATGCGCGCCGTCGGAGAATGCATGATGTAGCGCGCGCCGGAGACGATGGCCCGCGCCAGCCGTTCCGGCGGCAGGCGCATGGCCGGCGGCTTGCGCTTCCACAGGAGCAGCACGATCAGCGCCGGAAGGTAGCAGACGACGTTGATCGAGAACGCCGCCAGCGGTCCCGCGGCGGCGACGATGACGCCGCCGACCGCCGGGCCGAAGCTGCGGGCCAGGTTGAAGGCGATGCTGGACAGGCCGATGGCCGAGGGCAGCACCGCCGGCGGCACCTGCTCGCTCACCGAAGCCTGCCAGACCGGCCCCATCAGCGCCATGCCGGAGCCGATCACGAAGCAGAAGCCCAGCAGCAGGTAGGGGCTGAGCACATGCGTCGCGCTCGACAGCGCCAGCCCCGTGGCGCCGGTCAGCGCGATGGACGAGGCGATCAGCGCCACGATGCGGCGGTCGTACATGTCGGCGATGGCTCCCGCCGGCATGGCGAAGATCATCAGCGGCAGCATCAGCGCGGTCTGGACCAGGGCCACCAGGGTGGGCGAGGAGACGAGCTGGGTCATCGCCCACGCCGAGCCGACGGACTGGATCAGCAGACCCAGGTTCGAGCACAGGCTGGCCCCCCAGATGCGCCGGAACGCCGGGACGCCGAACGCCGCGGTGATGCTCGTCGCGGGCCTTTCCGACGCTGCAGCCGTCACGGGGCGTCCCGCGTCTGGGGCTCCGGGCGGGTCTGCGCCTTGGGTCCTGGGGGCATCCGACGGTCGAGACTCTGAATCAGGGATGGGTTCCTGAGATAGCACGCAACGCGCGCCTTTTGTCATTGGCCCATGCCGGGCCGCGCAGCCTCACGCCCGGACTGGCCGCGACGCCCCGGTCATGTCGACGCCCGGCGGGGGGACGCTGTCGTCCGGCAGGAACATGCCCACCCGCGGCGGAACGCTCGGATCGACCCGGTAGACGTCGAAGTCGCGTACGCCGGCCTCGTGGAGCACCTCGTCGTCGATGAAGAAGTTGCCGCTGCAGTCCCGCGCCGGCCGGGTGAGGATCGCGTGCGCGGCGTCGCCCATGATCTCGGGCTTGCGGCAGCGGGCCAGCTCGCTCCGGTCTGCGAAGGCGAACTCGATGGCGGCCGTGGCCACGCCCACCCGCGGCCAGAGCGCGTTCACCGCCACCCCGTCCCCGCGCAGCTCCGCGGCCATGCCCAGCGTGCACATCGACATGGCGTACTTGCTCATTGTGTAGGCCACGTGGCCTACGAACCACTTGGGGTCCATGTTGAGCGGCGGCGCCAGGGTGAGGATGTGCGGGTTGCCGGCTTTCAGCAGGTGCGGCAGGCAGGCCTTGGACGTGAGGAAGGCGCCGCGGCCGTTCACCTGGTGCATCAGGTCGAACCGCTTGGCCTCGGTGTCGCCGATCCTGGAAAGCGAGACCGCCGAAGCGTTGTTGATGCAGATGTCGACGCCGCCGAAGGTCTCCACGGTCCTGGCGACGCCGGCCAGGATCGAGGCCTCGTCGCGGACGTCGACCACCAGGGGCAGGGCCTGGCCGCCCGCCGCCCGGATCTGGTCCGCCGCCGTATGGATCGTGCCGGGCAGGTGGGCATGGGGCTCGACGGTCTTGGCCGCGATGGCGACGTTGGCCCCGTCGCGCGCCGCCCGCAGAGCGATCGCCAGGCCGATCCCGCGGCTGGCGCCGGTGATGAAGAGCGTCTTGCCCCTCAGGTCCATGACTGCAATCCTTGCCTCAACTGCAGGGTTGATAGCGGTCGCGGGTTGCGGCGCCAATTCCGCCGACCCTTTGGCCGGTCCCAAGGCCGGGCGGGCGTCCGGATGAGCGGCAATTCCTTCGACCGGGCGAGCAAGAAGGCCGACGCATGTCCTTAGCCGAAACGATTTCGGAAGCGCTGGTGCGGTCTCCGCAGGGCAGGGCGATCCAGTTCAAGGGGACTTGGCGCGACTGGGACTGGGTGCGTCGGGCCGGACAGGCGGTGGAGGCCGCGCTGGCCGGGGCGGGGCTGGGGCCGGACGATCCGGTGGGCTTCGTGCCGCATAACCGTCCGGAGTTCGTGGCGGCCTTACTGGGCCTGCTGGCCGGCGGGCGGCACATCGTGATGATCTACGCCTACCAGTCGCAGGAGGCGATGGGCCGGCGGATGGCGGAGCTCAAGCTGCCGGCGGTGGTGGCCGGCGCGCAGGACTGGGGACCGGCGACGATCGGGGCCTGCCGGGCGAACGGCGCCTTCGGCCTGGCCCTGCAGCCGGACGGTGCGCCGACACCGGTCGAGGGGCTGGCGTTCCGCCGCGACGCCGGACAGGCGCGCGCGCCCTCCCCGCGGGGGATCAGCATGCTGACCAGCGGCACCACGGGGGCGCCGAAGCACTTCACCATGGATTACGGGACCATCGAGCGGGCGATGATCCGCGAGAGCATGACCGGAGCCGCAGACGGCGTGCCGGATCCGGTGCTGCACTACTTCCCGTTGGGCAACATCTCCGGGATCTACGGCTACCTGCCGCTGGTGGTGGCGAACCGGCCAATCATCATGGTGGAGAAGTTCACGCTCGATGCGTGGCTGGACTATGTGCGGACCTACCGGCCCGTGAGTTGCAGTCTCCCGCCCGCCGGGTTCCGCATGGCGCTGGAGGCCAAGGTCCCCCGTGAGGATCTCGCCAGCATCAAGGTCATGCCCACCGGCGCGGCCACCCTGGACCCGACGGTCCGCGCGGAGTTCGAGCGGGTCTATGCGCCGATCTTGATCGTGCAGTCCTACGGCGCCACGGAGTTCGGCGGGGTGGTGACCCTGATGACCGCGGAGGACCGGCTGAAGCAGGGGCCCGCCGTCGCCGACAGCGTCGGGCGCCCCTGGGCCGGGGCGCAGCTGCGGGTGGTCGATCCCGAAAGCGGCGAAGCGCTGCCGCCCGGCCGGGAGGGCCGGCTGCAGGTGCTCTCGCCCCGGATGGGCCCGGACTGGATCACCACCACGGACCTGGGGATGATCGACGCCGACGGCTTCATCTTCCATCGCGGGCGGCTGGACGGAGCGATCATGCGCGGCGGCTTCAAGATCGTGCCCGATGTGGTGACTGCGGCGTTGGCCGCCCATCCGGCGATCGCCGCGGCGGCGGTGGTGGGCGTGCCGCACGAGCGGCTGGGCCAGGCGCCGGTCGCGGCCTTCGAGGTGCGCGACGGCATGGCCGAGCCCAGCGCGGCCGATCTGGAGGCCCACCTGCGCGCCCGCATCCCCGCCACCCATGTGCCTGTGCGTTACCTGCGGGTCGCGGCCCTGCCGCGCACCCCCTCCCTCAAGGTCGACAGCGCCGGCGTGCGCGCCCTGTTCTCCGAACCCGTCGCATGAGCGAATCCCCCGACGCCGACCTGCACGACGACGTCGTGCGCCATCGGTTCGAGATGGCCGTCGAGGGCGACACCGCCTTCATCGAATACCGTCCCATGCCTGGCGGCCTGGTCTTCCGCCACACCCTGGTGCCCAAGGCCCTGGAGGGCAGGGGCGTCGGCGGCCGGCTGATCCGGGCGGCCCTCCTGGAGATGCGCGCGCGGCCTGAAGGTCCGCCCGGACTGTCCCTTCGTCCACGCCTACGTCGAGCGCCACCCGGAGTTCGCCGATCTGGTCGCCGGGGGCTGAACGCCATGCGCCCGGAGGCGTTCGAGGCCTTCTGCCTGGGCCTGCCGGCCGCGACGCTCAGCATCCAGTGGGGCGGGACCCACGTCTTCAAGGTAGGCGAGAAGGTGTTCGCAATGGCCGGTCCGCGGGAGGATCCGGCCGAGGCGGGCTATGTCTTCAAGACCTCCGAGATCAGCTTCGAGATCCTCACCCAGTCCGGCGTGGCGGTTCGCGCGCCCTACCTGCCGCGGGGCGGATGGCTGCGCCTCGCCGATCCCGGCGCTCTGCCGGACGACGAGCTGAGGGCCTACCTGACTCAGTCGCACCAGATGGTCGGCCGGGGATTGTCCAAGGCGGTGCGCCGGCGGCTCGGGCTGCCGGCCTGACGGCGCGAACCGGTCCTCGAATCGGCCGCCGGCGCGGGCGGTCATGCAGCGTTGCGGCGCGCAGGCAGGCGCTATAGGTTCCGCGGCTCTGTTTCTGTCGCCGAGCGCGGAGTCTCCGTTGGCCGATCTGTTCGACGAGGTCGAAGGGCGACTGCGCTCAGACCGCTACAAGGCGGTGGGGCTCAAGGCTGTGCCTTGGGTGCTGGCCCTCGTCGTCGTCCTGATCGTCGGGGCCTTCGGGGTCTGGGGCTGGCGCCACTACCAGCAGCAGGGCGCCGAGAAGGCTTCCGACCAATACGCCCGGGCCATCGACGCCATGCAGGCCGGCCGTGACGACGAGGCCTTCCGGCTGTTCGGCCAGGTCGCGAAGTCCGGCCCCAAGGGCTACGAAGCCCTGGCCCTGATGCAGCAGGGCGCGCTGCGCCTCTCCGGCGGCAAGGCCGCCGAGGCGGTCGTCCTGTTCGACCAGGCCGCCAAGGCCGCGCCCGACCCTGTTCTGGGTGACGCCGCCAGCCTGAAGGCCGCCTTCGCCCTGATGGATACCGCCCCCTACAAGGACGTGGAGGCGCGCCTCCTGCCGCTGGCCAAGGAGGAGCGGCCCTATCGGGTCGAGGCGCGCGAGGCGCTGGCTTTCGCCAAGCTCGCCGCCGGCGACCTGGCTGGGGCGCGCAGCGACTTCGTGGTCATCTCCCTGCTGCAGGACGCCTCCGAGGCCGCCCGCGGCCGGGCCGAGGCCGCCAAGACCCTGATCGATTCCGGTTCGGCCAAGGGCGTCCCCGCCGTCGTCAAGGCCGCCGCCCTGCCGCCCCAGCTCATCACGCCGGCCGCCCCGACTGTCGGCCAGGCGCCTGCGCCGCAACACCAAACGCCCGGATCCCAATGACGCGACGCTTACGCCTGACGGCCCTGCTGCTGGTCGCCGCCTTCGCCGCCAGCGGCTGTTCGACCGTCGGCCGCCTCAATCCCTTCCACGGCAAGGACAAGAACAAGGAGGTCGCGGAGGGTCCGCGCATCCCCGTGGTCGCCGACGATCAGAAGCTGGAGGTCGCCGCCACGCTGAAGGGGGCGCCGTTCTCCCTGCCGGAAGCCGTCGCCGTGTCCGAATGGCCGCTGCCCGGGCGCACGCTGGAGCAATCCACCGAGAACGTCGCCGCCGCGCCCAACCTGTCCGTCGCCTGGCGCAGGGGCTTCGGCCGCGGCTCCGGCCGCGGCGTGCACGTGACCGCCCCGCCGGTGGCCGCCGACGGCAAGGTGTTTGTCATGGACGGCGAGGCCGGGGTGTCCGCCCGCGACGCCCAGACCGGCGGTGAAGTGTGGCATGTCAACCTGCGCCCAGGCGAGGACAAGCGCGACAAGGAGGCCTTCGGCGGCGGCCTGGCCTACGCGGACGGCAAGCTCTACGTCTCCTCGGGCTATCGCCTGGTGGCCCAGCTCGACGCCAGGACCGGCGCGGTCGGCTGGCGCACCCGTACCGAGCAGCCGGTTCACGCCGCGCCCACCGTGGCCGGCGGGCGGGTGATGGTGGTGGCCATCGACAACACCCTGCTCACCTTCGACGCGACCACCGGCGCCCCCGGCTGGGCCTATCAGGCGCTCACCGAGCCGGCGCGCCTGCTGGCCGCCTCCAGCCCGGCGGTGTCGGGCGACACGGTGGTGGCCTCCTTCGGCTCCGGCGAACTGGTGGCGCTGCACATCGCCAACGGCAACGACCTGTGGAACGAGGCCCTTTCGCGCGCCAGCCGCACCAACGCCCTGTCGGAGATCCGCGACATCCCCGGCCGGCCGGTCATCTACCAGGGCGACGTCTACGCGGTCAGCCACTCCGGCGTCTTCGCCGCCACCGACCTGCGCACCGGCCAGCCGCGCTGGACCCTGCCGATCGTCGGGATCACCTCGCCTTTGCCGGCGGGGGACGTGGTCTTCGTAGTCGGCAAGTCCGGCCAGGTGGTCTGCGCCGCCCGCGAGAGCGGCCTGATCTACTGGATCCAGGACCTCAACGCCGGCGTGGCGAAGGGCAAGAAGAAGGGCGGCCTGTTCGGCATCGGCGGCAAGCGGCAGGCCCGGCCCCTGTGGTCGAGCCCGCTCCTGGTGAACGGCCGCCTGCTCATGGCCAGCAGCAGCGGCGAACTGGCGGCCCTCGACGCCAAGACCGGCGCCGTGGACCGCAGGATCAGGCTGGGCGACCCGGTGCTGATCGGCCCCATCGCCATGGGCGACAAGGTCTATGTGGTCACCGACAAGGCCGACCTGATCGCGTTGCGTTGAGATAGGGGACGGGCATGCCGATCAGGCTCGCCATCGTCGGCCGCCCCAATGTCGGAAAATCGACGCTGTTCAACCGGCTGGCCGGGCGCAAGCTCGCCATCGTCGACGACCTGCCGGGCGTCACCCGCGACCGCAAGTTCGCCATCGGCCGGCTGGGCGACCTGGACCTGGCCCTGATCGACACGGCGGGCTTCGAGGACGTCGACGACGAAAGCCTCGAATCGCGGATGCGCGCCCAGACGGAGGCGGCCATCGATGAGGCGGACGTCTCCCTCTTCGTGATCGACGCGCGCGACGGCGTCACCGCCATGGACCGGGTGTTCGCCGAGATCCTGCGCAAGCGCGGCAAGCCGGTGATCCTGGTCGCCAACAAGACCGAGGGCAAGGCGGGGGACGACGGCACGCTGGAGGCCTTCTCCCTGGGGCTGGGCGAGCCCATCGCCATCTCCGCCGAGCACGGCGAGGGCATGGCCGACCTCTACGCGGCCCTGCTTGCCGTCGCGCCGGACGAGGACGCCGAGGGCGACGACGAGGCGGGCGACAAGCCGGTGCGCATCGCCATCGTCGGACGCCCCAACGCCGGCAAGTCCACCCTGGTCAACAAGCTGGTCGGCGAGGAGCGCCTGCTCACCGGCCCCGAGGCCGGTATCACCCGCGACGCCATCCCGGTGGACTGGACCTGGGACGGCCGCGCCGTGCGGCTGGTGGACACCGCCGGCCTGCGCCGCAAGGCCAAGGTGCAGCAGAAGCTGGAGAAGCTCTCCACCCAGGACGCCATCCGCGCGATCACCTTCGCCGAGGTGGTCATCCTGGTGATGGACGCCACCCACCCTTTCGAGGTGCAGGACCTGCAGATCGGCGACCTGGTGGAGCGCGAGGGACGCGGCCTAGTGTTCTGCCTCGCCAAATGGGACCTGGTGGAAAATCCCGGCCAGCGCCTGCGCGAGATCATCGAGGAGGCCCAGACCCAGCTGCCGCAGCTCAAGGGTTCGCCGATCATCGCGCTCTCCGCCGAGACCGGCCGCCACCTCGACCGGCTTATGCCGGCGGTGTTCAAGGTGCACGAGCACTGGTCCACCAAGGTGCGCACCAAGGACCTCAACGACTGGCTGGGCATGGCCACGCAGCGCCACCCGCCGCCGGCGGTCAGCGGCCACCGCATCAAGCCCCGCTACATCTCCCAGACCAAGTCCCGGCCGCCCACCTTCGTGCTGATGTGCAGCCGCGGAGACCAGTTGCCGGAATCCTACAAGCGCTACCTGGTGAACTCCCTGCGCGAGAGTTTCGACCTGCCCGGCGTGCCGGTCCGCCTGACCGTCAAGTCGGGCAAGAACCCCTACGCGCCGGGCGAAGCCAAGAGCGGACCGGCCCCTGCGGCCTGGAAGCCCAAGCGGGCGCCCAAGGCCAAGGTCAAGACCTACAAGCGGCCTTCCAGTCGCTAAACCGCACGGCGGCCTTGGGCAGGCCCAGGTCCGATTGGGCGAGCTCGACGACCAGCGGCCCGATCTCCTCGGGCGTCGGCAGGCTGAGGGGATCTTCCCCCGGCATGGCCTCGGCCCGCATCCGTGTGCGCATGGCGCCGGGATCGAGGATCACGGCGCGGATCGTGGTCTGCTCCAGCTCGTCGGCCCAGGCGCGCACGATGGACTCCATGGCCGCCTTGCTGGCGCCGTAGGGTCCCCAGAACGCCCGGGGTTGCGCGGCCCGGCTGGTGGTCAGGAAGATGGCCCGCCCCGCTTGCGAGGCGCGCAGCAGGCGCTCCATCGAGCGGATCAGCCGGTAGCTCGCCGTGGCGTTCAGCGCCATCACCTTGTCCCAGTGCGCGGGCTCCAGGTGCGAGACCGGGGTCAGCGGCCCGAGGGTCGCGGCCGCGTGCACCAGCACGTCGAGGCGGCCGAACCGCTGGTGCAGCGCCAGGCCCAGCTGGTCGAGCCCGTCGCCGTCGGCGATGTCCATGGGGACCAGCGTCGGGCGCTCGCCGCCCACGGCCTGGATCTCGTCGTCTAGGGCCTCCAGCGCCCCTTGGGTGCGGGCCACGGCCACGACGTGGGCGCCGGCCTGGGCGAGGGCGAGCGCGCCGGCGCGGCCGATGCCGCGGCTGGCGCCGGTGACGAGGGCGATGCGGCCCGAGAGGGGGAAGGCGGAAGCGGACATGGCGGCTGTCTAACGATTTCCGCCGCCGGCGCCACCCCTGCAGCGGTTACGGACGGGGCTCGTCCGTCCGCCGGGCGTAGGCCTGGGCGACGACGGCGCAGGCCATCAGCTGCAGCTGGTGGAAGATCATCAGCGGCAGGATCATCGGCCCCACCATCGCCGGCGGGAACAGCACGCTGGCCATCGGCGCGCCGCTGGCCAGGCTCTTCTTCGAGCCGCAGAACACGATGGCGATCTCGTCGGCCTTGGAGAAGCCGAACGCGCGGGCGGCCAGCGTCGTGGCGGCCAGCACGAAGCCAAGCAGGCCGGCGCAGATCCCCACCAGCCGGGCCAGGTCCAGCCCGCTGACCTCGCGCCACAGCCCCCCCGTCACCGCCTCGCTGAAGGCCGAATAAACCACCAGCAGGATCGCCCCCCGGTCGGTCCAGGCGAACAGCGTCTTGTGCGCCGCCACCCACGGCCCGATCCATCCCCGCAGCAGCTGGCCCAGGATGAACGGCGCCAGCAGCTGCAGCACGATGGCCTGCACCGACTGCAGCGACAGCCCGCCGTCCGAGGCGTGCAGCATCAGCGCGGCCAGCACCGGCGTCAGCGCGATGCCGATCAGGTTGGAGGCCGTCGCCGAGGCCACCGCGGCGGCCACGTCGCCCCGGGCGATGGCCGTGAAGCCGATGGAGGACTGCACCGTCGAGGGCAGGCAGCAGAGCAAGATGATCCCCGGAGCCAGCGCAGGTGGGGTTATGGCGGCGGGCAGGGCGGCGAGCCCCAGGCCCAGCAGGGGAAACAGGCCGAAGGTGGTCGCCAGCACCAGCAGGTGCAGCCGCCAGTGGGTCATTCCCCGCGTCACCGCCTCCCGCGACAGGCGCGCGCCGTGCAGGAAGAACACCAGGCCGATGCCGATCTTGGTCGCCCATCCCAGCACCGGCGTCGCCGCCCCATGCGCCGGCGCGAGGCTGGCCAGGATCATGGTGGCCACGATCAGCAGCACATAGGGGTCCGGCTTGAGGCGGGTGAGGAGGGAGCTCACCTGTTCGAGCCGAGACGCCCCTTTCCTCCCACGTCCCGAAGAGGACGGGGGAGGGGGACCGCCCGCCGAAGAGCGGGGGGTGGAGGGGGCGCGGGTTCTGCAGTGCGTTGGCCGCCCCCACCGTCACGCCCTCTGCGGGGCGCGCCACCTCCCCCGTCCTCTTCGGGACGTGGGAGGAAAAGGGCGCCTATTCTCAAGCGTCGACCAGGAAGGAGAGCTGCCGCTCCACCGCCTCGTTGCGGCCCTCCGCGATCTCGCGGTCCAGCAGGCGGGTGGGGTAGTCGCCGGTGAAGTAATGGTCGGTGAACTGCGGATGGGCCGGGTCGCGCGGCTCGGAGTTCATCGCCCAGTAGAGGCCGTCGACCGAGAGATAGCCCATGGAGTCTACCCCCAGGAAGGCGGCGATCTCAGGGATAGTCTTGGTGGCGGCGATCAGATCGTCGCGCTCGGGCATGTCGATGCCGTAGAAGTCCGGCCACATGATCGGCGGCGAGGCCGAGCGCAGGTGCACCTCGGCGGCGCCGGCCTCGCGCACCATGCGCACCACCCGCACCGAATTCGTGCCGCGCACGATGGAATCGTCGATCAGCATCACCCGCTTGCCGGTCAGCACCGAGCGGTTGGGCGACAGCTTCAGGCGCACCCCGGTCTCCCGCGACCCCTGCGTCGGCTGGATGAAGGTCCGCCCCACATAGTGGTTGCGGATGATCCCCATCTCGAAGGGGATGCCGGTCTCCTGGGAGAAGCCCAGCGCCGCCGGCACGCCGGAGTCGGGCACCGGCACCACCACGTCCACCTCGACGCCGGTCTCCTGCGCCAGCCGGCGGCCCATCCGCTTGCGCACCTCATAGACCGAGCGGCCGTTCACCACCGAATCCGGCCGGGCGAAATAGACGTACTCGAAGATGCAGGGCCGGGCGCGCTGGGCGGGGAAGGGGCGCAGGCTCTCGATCCCGTCGTGGTCGACCACCACCATCTCGCCGTGCTCGACGTCGCGCACGAAGCGGGCGCCGATCATGTCCAGGGCGCAGGTCTCGGAGGCGAACACCGCCTTGCCGTCCAGGTCGCCCAGCACCAGCGGGCGGATGCCCAGCGGGTCGCGCACCCCGATCAGCTTCTTGTTGGTCAGCGCCACCAGGGCGTAGCCGCCTTCGATGTGGGTCAGGGCGTCGATGAACCGGTCGATGAACCGCGTCTTCCGCGACCGCGCCAGCAGGTGCAGGATCACCTCGGAATCCGATGTGGACTGGAAGATCGCCCCTTCGGAGACCAGTTGCTCGCGCAGCGTCAGGAAATTGGTCAGGTTGCCGTTGTGCGCCAGGGCCACGCCGCCGGCCTCCAGGTCGGCGAACATCGGCTGGACGTTGCGGATGAAGCTGCCGCCCGCCGTGGAATAGCGGGTGTGGCCGATGGCCGACTGGCCGGGCAGGCGGTCCACCAGGTCGGCGCCGGCGAAGGCGTCGCCCACATAGCCCATGTGCCGCTCGGTGTGGAACCGCTGGCCGTCGAAGGTGGCGATGCCGCAGGCTTCCTGCCCACGGTGCTGCAGGGCGTGCAGGCCCAGCGCGGTGGCGGCGGCCGCGCCCTCCATGTCGAAAACTCCGAACACCCCGCATTCCAGGCGGGGCGTGTCGTCCTCAGGGTCGCGGGGAGGGGGGGCGCGGTCCTGGTCGGTCATCGGGTCTTCTCCACCAGGTCGTCGATCTCCCTGCGGTCGCGGGCGTCGTACCCCCCGGCAGCCTTGCTGTCACCTCCGCCGTCGTCCGCGGCCTTGGCGAAGGCCGGTTTCAGCCGTCCTGCCAGATCCATGCCCTTGGGTGCGAACGCCGCGAGCAGTCGCCCCGACGCGGTGGTCAGCGGGTAGAGTTTCGCGCCGGAAATCCAGGCCGGCACCCGTTCCGGCGGCGTCGCGGCGTTGAACGCCAGGTTCAGAGCGCCCAGCAACACCAGCGCCCGCACCAGGCCGAAGCCCAGGCCGATGCTGCGGTCCAGCGTCCCCAGCACCTCGGCGTCCTTCACCCGCCGCACCAGGCCCGCGCCCAAAAGCCGCAGCGTGATGTAGACCGCCAGGAACACCACCACCACGGCGGCCACGTTGCCCGCCCAGTCGGGATTGATCGCCGCCCGCGCGACCGGGCCCGCAAAGCGCAGGCCGAACATCGCCGCCATGGCCGCCAGCAGGAAGGCCAGCACCGTCACCACTTCCCGCGCCGCGCCGCGGATGAAGCCGAAGATCGCGGAGATCGCGAGCACGGCGATGACGATGTAGTCGAACTGGGTCATCGCGGCTTCAAGTCCACGCCCCGTCGCCGATCCGCCCGATGGCGTCGGCGAGGCGGGCGGCGCCGGTCACGCGCATCTGTGCGGCGGCCTCCACCCCGGCGGGGCCCAGGACCTGGCGGAAGCCCAGCTTGGCCGCCTCCTTCATGCGCGCGTCCATGCGGCTGACCGGCCGGATGTCGCCCGAAAGGCTGATCTCTCCAAACACCACGCAATCCTGGGGCAGGGCCTGGTCGAGCGCCGACGAGGCCAGCGCCGCGGCCGCGGCGAGATCGGCCGCGGGCTCGCTGATCCGCAGGCCCCCGGCGACGTTCAGATAGACGTCACGATCGCCAAATCCAAGCCCGCAGCGCGCCTCCAGCACCGCCAGCACCATGGCCAGCCGCCCGGAATCCCAGCCCACTACCGCCCGCCTCGGCGTTCCGTAGGCGGAGGGGGCGACCAGCGCCTGGAACTCCACCAGCACCGGCCGCGAGCCTTCGATGCCGGCGAACACCGCCGCCCCGGCCGCCCGCTCGCCGGCGGTGTTGAGGAACAGGGCCGAGGGGTTGGCCACCTCGCTCAGGCCCGCGTCGGCCATCTCGAACACCCCGATCTCGTCGGTGGCCCCGAAGCGGTTCTTGGCGCCGCGCAGCACCCGGAACGGATAGCCCCGCTCGCCTTCGAAGGAGAGCACGGCGTCCACCATGTGCTCGATCACCCGGGGGCCGGCGATCGTCCCTTCCTTGGTGACGTGGCCCACCAGGATCACCGCCACGCTGCGCGACTTGGCCAGCCGGGCCAGCTCTCCCGCCGCCGCCCGCACCTGGGTCACCGAGCCCGGCCCCGCCTCGTGGGCGTCGCTCCACAGGGTCTGGATGGAATCGATCACCACCAGGTCGAAGGCGTCCTTCTTCAGCCCGTCGACGATCTGTCTGAGCGAGGTCTCCGCCGCCAGCCGCACCGGCGCGTCGGCCAGGCCCATCCGGTGGGCGCGGGCGCGGATCTGCTCCACCGCCTCCTCGCCGGAGATGTAGGCGCAGCGCGCCCCGCGGCGCGCCGCCTGCGCGGCCACCTGCAGCAGCAGGGTCGACTTGCCGACGCCCGGGTCGCCGCCGAGCAGGATCGCCGAGCCCGGCACCACGCCGCCGCCGCACACCCGGTCGAACTCGCCCACCCCGGTGATGATCCGCGGCGGCGGCGGGGTGAGCTGCTCGAGGGTCTCGAAGGCCAAGCCCCGGGCGCGGGCCGCCTTGCTGGGCGCCAGCGCCCCCGGCGGGCGCGACTGCAGTTCCTCCACCAGGCTGTTCCAGGCGCCGCAGGCGCTGCACTGGCCCGCCCACTTGGCGTGGGCCGAGCCGCAGGACTGGCAGATGTAGACGGCGCCGTCGCGGGCCAAGGCGTGCTCCTGATTCGGCGGAGACCTAGTCTAGTGCGCTGTTGGCGCAAGGTCTGTGCGGCATCGCCTTGCCCATCCTGACGCTTCGGCTAGGCTCCCCCTGAACGAACGGTCTTTTCGCAGCGAGGGAGGCGACAAATGAGCGTTGTGGAACCCGGCTCGGCCGGGGCGGGGCTGGTCGCCCGGGTCAAGAGCATACTCCTGCAGCCCAAACCCACCTGGGAGGTCATCGACCTCGAGCCTGCGACGGTCGGCGGCATCTACAAGGGCTACCTCATCCCGCTGGCCGCCATTCCGGCGGTCTGCGGCGCGCTGGGCTCGATGCTGATCGGCGTCGGCGCCTTCGGCATCCACGTGCGCGTGGGGCCGGTGCAGGCCGTCGTCCAGGGCGTGATCGGCTATGTGATGGGGCTCGTCGCGGTCTATGTGATTTCGCTGATCATCGACGCGCTCGCACCCAACTTCGGCGCCACCAGGAACCCGGTCCAGGCCGTCAAGGTGGCGGCCTATTCCTACACCCCGTCCTACGTGGCCGGGGTGCTGCTGTTGCTGCCGGCCCTGGGGCCGCTGACGCTCCTGGCCGCTATCTACGGGCTCTACCTGCTCTACCTGGGCCTGCCGCGGCTGATGAAGACGCCGGAAGACAAGGCGTTGCCCTACGCCGCCCTGACCATAGTGGCGGCGATCGTCGTCGGGCTGATCATCGCCGCGGTCACCGGCGCGGTCGCCATGGCCACGGGCGGGCTGGGCATGGGCGCGCTCAGCCACAATAGCGCCACCGTCTCCGGCACGGTCAGCCTGCCGGGCGGGAGCTCGATGGACCTCGCCAAGCTGCAGGCCGCCTCCAAGCAGATGGAGGCCGCCGCCAAGCAGATGCAGTCCGGGACGGCGCCGGACGGCCAGGCGATCCAACCCACCGACCCGGAAGTGCTCAAGGGCCTGCTGCCGGAGAACGTCGCCGGCTATGCGCGCTCCGACGTGTCCTCCGCCAGCGGCGGGGCGGGCGGGATCAACGGTTCGTCGGCCGAGGGCAAGTACGCCAAGGGCGACGCCCGCCTGACGCTGACCATCACCGACATGGGAGCCGCCGGCGCCCTGGGCGCCATGGCCAACGCCTTCAACGTCCGCTCCTCCAGCGAGAGCAACGGCCGCTACGAGAAGGTGGGCAAGGTCGACGGGCGGATGACCACCGAGTCCTTCGACAAGACCTCCCGGCATGGCGAATACAGCGTGCTGGCCGGCGACCGCTTCATGATCGCCGCCCAGGGCGACAACGTCAGCGTCGACGAGTTGAAAGCCGCCGTGGCCGCGGTGAACCCGTCCCGCGTCGAAGGCCTGGCGAAGAAGGGGTAGCCGCTGGGTGCGTCCGGTTTTCGCCGGCGCGCGCTTCGCCCTCAATCCCCGCCCAGATACCGCCGCTCCGCCACCGTCGAGAGCCGCGTCAGGCATTCGTGCGCTACGCTGCCGGCGGCGCTCGCCTGGTCGTCCAGCAGGGCGTTGGGCCCCAGCAGCTCCACCGGCTCGCCCGGCGCCATCACGGCGTCGCCCAGGTCGATGGCGATCATGTTCATGGTGACGATCACCAGCGGCCGCCTCGCGCCCGCGGCCCAGGCGTAGCCTGCGCCCTTCGCCGCCCGGATGATTCCGTCGGCATAGCCGGCCGCCACGATCCCCAGCCGCAGGGTCCGGGGCGCGCGCACCGCCAGGCCGTAGCCGATCGCCTCGCCGGCCGCGGCCTCGCGGCCCTCCAGCAATGGCGCCTCCAGCCGGGCCACGGCGGCGAACCGCGCATCCGGCCGCTCCTGCGGCCCGCCGCCGTAGAGGCTGACCCCCGGCCGGACCATCTCGAAGCGGTAGTCGGGCCCCAGGAAGATCCCCGCCGAGGCGGCCAGGCTGGCCCGGCTCTGCGGAAAGCGGCGGCGAACCTCGCGGAACCGCTCGAGCTGCGCCCGGTTGCGTGGATCGTCCGGCTGCGCCGCCGAGCCCAGGTGGCTCATCACCAGCCCGACCTCCAGCCGCGACAGCCGCGCCCTGTCCGCCGCCAGCGCCAGAGCCTCGCCCGGCGTCAGGCCCTGGCGGTTCATGCCGGTGTCCACGTGCAGGGCGACGGGTAGCGGCGCCCCGCCCGCGCCACCCAGCGCCACGGCCGCCTCCACCTGCGCCCAGCTCATCAGGGCCGGCGTCAGCCCCGCCGCCGCCAGCCGGGGCCCCGCGCCCGGCGTGAGCCCGTCGAGCACATAGACCGTCGCCGGCCGCCCCGGCCCCAGCGCGGCGCGCACCGCTTCCCCCTCGGCGACACGGGCCACGAAGAAGCTGCGCACGCCCTCCCGCCACAGCCGCCGCACAACAGGACCCACGCCCAGGCCGTAGCCGTCCGCCTTGACCACCGGCGCGCACTCCGCCCCGCCGGCGGCGTCGCGCAGCACGGCCAGGTTGGCGGCGAGCGCGTCCAGGTCGACGGTGAGGCGGACGGAGGACAGAGACATAGGCCCGCTTAACCCGAGCCTGGCCCTTTCGCCTAGCGCGGCTCGTAGCGGCCCTCCTGGGCCAGGTCGCCGAACTTGGTCAGGTCTTCGTTGAAGGACAGCTTGACGGTGCCGATCGGGCCGTGACGCGCCTTGCCGATGATCACCTCGGCCAGGCCGTTCACCTTCTCCATCTCCTCCTGCCAGGTGAAGTGCTCGGGCGTGTTCTCCCGCGGCTCCAGCCGGCTCAGGTAGTAGCTCTCGCGGTAGATGAACATCACCACGTCGGCGTCCTGCTCGATGGAGCCGGATTCCCGCAGGTCGGCCAGCTGCGGCTTCTTGTCCTCGCGGTTCTCCACCTGGCGGGAAAGCTGGGCCAGGGCCAGCACCGGCACCGACAGCTCCTTGGCCAGCGCCTTCAGTCCCATGGTCACCTGGCTCACCTCCTGCACCCGGTTCTCCGGGCGGTTGCCTTCGCCGAGCGTCACCAGCTGCAGGTAGTCGACCACGACCAGGTCCAGGCCCACGGTGCGTTTCAGCCGCCGCGCCCGCGCCGCCAGCTTGGCCATGGAGATGCCGCCGGTGGCGTCGATGTAGAGCGGCGCGTCCTGGATATCGAGCGCGGCGTCGCGCACCCGGCCGAACTCCGCGGCGTCGATCTCTCCCTTGCGCAGCCGGTCGCCGGAGACCCCCGACACTTCGGCCAGCATCCGCATCGCCAGCTGCTCGGCGGACATTTCCAGCTGGAAGAAGGCCACCACCCCGCCGCTCACCGTCTTGCGCGACCCGTCGGGCTGCGGCTCCCAGGCGTAGCGGCGGGCGACGTTGAACGCGATATTGGTGGCCAGCGCCGACTTTCCCATGGAGGGACGCGCCGCCAGGATCAGCAGGTCCGAGGGATGCAGGCCGCCCAGCTTGCGGTCCAGGTCGATCAGGCCGGTGGAAAGGCCCGCCAGCCCGCCGTCGCGGCTGTGCGCCTCGGCGGCCAGCGTCACCGCTCCACGCAGGGCATCGGCGAAGGGGATCAGGCCCTGCGACACCCCGCCGGTCTCGGCCAGGGCGAACAGCTGCAGCTCGGCCCGCTCGATCTGGTCGCGGGCGGAAAGCTCCGGGTCGCCCACGGTGGCGCTGGAGGCGATGTCGCCGCCGATGCGGATCAGGTCCCGCCGGAGCGCCAGGTCGTAGACCACCCGCGCATAGTCCGGCGCATTGGCCGCCGGCGGCGCGCGGTCGACCATGTCGGCCAGGTAGCGCACGCCGCCCAGCTCCTCGAAGGCCGGGTCGCGGCTGAACTGCTCGGCCAGCAGGATCGGCTCGGCGAGCTGGCCCTTGCGGATGTGGCTTTCGGCGGCGGCGAACAGCCGCTGGTGGAACGGTTCGTAGAAATGGCGCGACTGCAGGAAGTCGCCGATCCGCTCGAAGGCGGCGTTATCGTAGAGCAGCACGCCCAGCAGCGCCTGCTCGGCCTCGATGTTGGCCGGCGCGTGGGCGATCGCCACGTCGTTGTGCGGAGGGCGCAGGTCGAGGGCTGGGACGAGGGACATAGCTACCGTTTAATGAACGGGCGACCCGGACGCAGTGTGACAAATGCTGTCGTCCACACGACTCTTGCGCCCTGTGGATGATTGGCGCCGTGCGGCGACAGAATCGGACGTCCACGGCCGGCCGACAGGCGTCGCCGACCCCTCAAACGCAAAGCGGCGCGGAGCCTGGGCCCCGCGCCGCAACCTTGGCGAGGAAACCTGGGGTCAGGCTTCGACGTAGTCGCCCTGGATCGAGCCCGCGCCGCCTTCCAGCAGGTCGGCCTGCGCTTCCTGGTCGGCCAGGCGGTCCTCTTCGAACTGCGAGGTGATCACGTTCTCGCCGCGCGCCTGGCGTTCGGCTTCGTCCTGGCTGCGGGCGATGTTGAGGGTGACGGTGACGGTCACCTCCGGGTGCAGCCGGATCTTCACCTCGTGCAGACCCAGCGTCTTGATCGGCTTGTCGAGCACGACCGCCGCACGCTCCACCTTGCCGCCGTGCTCCTGGATGGAGTCGGCCACGTCGCGGCCGGAGACCGAGCCGTAGAGCTGGCCGCTCTCGCCCGCCTGGCGGATCAGGATGTAGGATTCGCCGTCCAGCTTCTCGCCGCCCTTGGCCGCGGCTTCTTTGGCCTTGGCGTTGCGGGCCTCGATCTCGGCGCGCTGGGCTTCGAAGACCTTCTCGTTGGCCTTGGTGGCCCGCAGCGCCTTGTGGCGCGGCAGCAGGTAGTTGCGCGCGAAGCCGTCCTTCACGTTGACGACGTCGCCCAGCGCGCCCCAGCCTTCGACCCGTTCGAGCAGAATGAGTTTCATCTTCAGCCCTCCCTTTACTTCACGACGTAGGGAAGCAGCGCCAGGAAGCGGGCGCGCTTGATGGCCTTGGCCAGTTCGCGCTGCTTCTTGGCCGAGACCGCGGTGATGCGGGACGGCACGATCTTGCCGCGCTCCGAGATGTAGCGCTGCAGGAGCTTGACGTCCTTGTAGTCGATCTTGGGCGCATTGGCGCCCGAGAACGGGCAGGTCTTGCGGCGGCGAAAGAAGGGGCGGCGGGCCCCACCGGTGGATCCGTTCATGGCCCTTACTCCTCGGTGGCCGGCGGCGCGTCAGCACCGGCGCCGGCATCGTCACGCGGGCCGCGGCTGAACCGCCGCTCGCCGCGGTCGCCGCGATCACGGTCGCCGCGATCGCCACGGTCGCCGCGATCGCGGTCACCGAAGCCACGGTCGCGGTCGCCGAAGCCGCCGCGACGGTCGTCGCGGTCGCGGTCGACCTTGCGCATCATGGCGGAGGGCTCGGCCTCGTGCTCGTCGACCCGGATAGTCAGGTTGCGCAAAATGTCCTCGTTGATGCGCTGCTGGCGCTCGACCTCGGCGAGGGCGGCGGGCGGCGCGTCGACGTTCATCAGGGTGAATTGCGCCTTGCGGTTCTTGCGCATCCGGTAGGTGAGGGTCTTGACGCCCCAGTACTCGGACTTGGCGACTTTGCCGCCCATCTGCTCGATCACGCCCTTGTATTGGGTGCTGAGCTCCTCGACCTGCTGCGCCGACAG
>NZ_DASXYF010000045.1:0-2993 GCF_036502675.1 Phenylobacterium sp. | reverse complement strand
GCCTCGGCGACGCCGCGTTCCTCGCTGGCCACGCCCGGATAAGCGGCGGAGGTGTCGACGAAGCTCAGCACCGGCAGGTTGAACCGCTCCGCCAGGTCCATCAGGCGGATGGCCTTGCGGTAGCCCTCGGGGCGCGCGTAGCCGAAGTTGTGCTTCACCCGGCCCACGGTGTCGCGGCCCTTCTCGTGGCCCATCACCACCACCGGCCGGCCGCGGAAACGGCCGAGGCCGCCCAGGATCGCCTGGTCGTCGGCGAACTTGCGGTCGCCGCGCAGCTCGACGAACTCGTCGATGAGGCCGGCGCAGTAGTCGACGAAGTGCGGCCGCTCCGGATGGCGGGCGACCTGGGTCTTCTGCCAGGCGTCGAGCTTGGCGTAGGCCTCGCGGCGCAGTTCCTGGGCGCGGGCGCGCAGGGCCTCGATCTCGGCGTCGAAGGCGCCCGGCCCCGCGGTCTCGGACAGTTTGAACAGTTCCTCGATCTTGTTCTCGAGCTCGGCGACGGGCCGCTCGAATTCGAGGTAGTGGGCGGCCATTCGAGGATTTTCTCTTCGCCGTTCGCGGAAGCGGCGGAAGTTAGGCGGGAAGCGGCTGCGTCACAAGGGCGACGGCCCAGCCGGCCTGCAACCGCGGCTGTCCACGGACGTTGACCCTCCGAGGCGCGCCGGGCCGACGTCTGCGGAGGGACGCAGCGGGGTCCGGAACGACCTCCAGATGGCATGCGCCGGAGCCGCGGACGACAGCGGCGGGAGCGCGAGGACACGGAGCCAACCATGAACACTTCCCTGACGCTCGGGCTGGCCGGCGCGCTGGCGCTCTCCGGCGCGGCGCCCGCCCTGGCCCAATACGGCGGCGACTCCTCCTACCAGTACCAACGCGGGCAGTATGAGAGCGGCTCGCCCTACCAGCCGACCGACCAGTACCGGCAAGACCTGCAGCGCTACGACAACGACCGGGCCGACTACCAGTCGCGGCGGATCGACTACCAGCAGGCGCGGCGCGACTACGACCGCCAGCGTGCGGACTACGACCGGGCCCGAGCCGAATACGACGCCCGCTTCGGCCTGGGCGCCTATGCCCAGCGCTACGGCCCGGCGCCAGTGTGGGACGAGACGCGCTGGGCGAACGCCTACGGCCGCGACGCCGCCTATACCGACGCCGTCGACGCCTGCCGCTCGCAGCGGAGCAACGGCGCGGTGGCGGGTGGGGTGATCGGCGCCCTGGCCGGCGCCGCGCTGGGCTCCAACGTGGCCGCCCGCAACGCGCGGCCCGAAGGCGCCGTGCTGGGCGCGGTGGTCGGCGGCGCGATCGGCGCCGGCGTCGGCCGGGCCTCCGCCAAGTGCGACCCGCGCGGCTACTACTTCAGCTACAGCGACACCATTCCCTACCGCGAAAGCGGCTTCGACCGGCGCGGCCGCAGCGGGCGCTACGGATATGACTACTACGCCCGCGAGCGCTGCCGCCTGGCGCCGGCGCCGGTCGATTGGGGCGACCGCACGGAATATCGCTATGTGCGGGTGTGCCCGGACACCGACGGACGCTACCGTATTACGGGCTGACGGCTTCACCTCTTCCCCGGGACGCCGAGGAAGAGGTGAGTTCGAGGTGGGGCGGAGGCTTTTCCTGCGTGCCGTTCAGCCCTTCCCGCCCTCCGGATCCGGCCCCGGCAGGGAATCGCGCCTGACCTTCCAGGCCGCGACGTTCTGCAGCCTGGGCACGGCGATTTGCTTGGCGCCGTGCCGGGCGAGCAGGTCACGGTAGTCGGTCATGTCCTGGTCGCTCCAGAAGGCGCCGCCTTCGCCGGCGATGATCCCCAGGAGCTCGCACCCCTGAGGCCCGGCGATCCAGGGACCGAACCGATCGCCGTGCATCAGGAAGATATGGCTGCCCTTGCGGCATAGCTGGTCGCCGATGGTCACCTCGCCCTCGAGCACGAACACCACGTGATCGCCGCGGTGACCGTGCTTCAGGGACATCATCCCGGGGTCCCAGCGGTTGTAGAAGCTGACGAAGTTGGGGAGAATCGTCAGGAAGCGTTCGAGGATCGAGGAGGATCGCCCGTCCTCGTATTCGATCCGCACCACCTCGTTTTCAGGAAATTCGTCGAGATGCCGGATGATGGGGCCGCCGATCATTGGGTTTCCTCCGTGGGTGAGTGGTCGTGGCGCCTGACAGCCTGCGGGAGGGGAAGGCTCCCGGCGTAACGGGTCCGAAGTCCCTCCCTGTGTCCCCTTCTCGTGCGGGGCGCCTTTGCGGCCAGCATTTGTCCCGAAGAGCGCGCGGCGTGCAAGGCGCCGGGTCGACGGACCTGATTCGATCGCGGCCTGCCGCCGCCGGACGGCGCGGCGGGGTGTTTCGTCGATGCAACAACCGGGGGCCGACGACAGGCGCGGAACGCCCGAAGCGTTGACTTCGCGCAAAAACTACAGTCCCTTGGTTTTTACCGGCGTCGGCGGCCTTGCCGCCAGGGAAGCGTCGGCGGCGCGTTCAGACTGCGTGAAAGCAGCATCGCGATGAGAGGGAGAAAAACTTGGCGCGACCTGGCGCTGGCGTCTTCGGGGGCGGAGTTCCTCGTGCCGGAATCCGGCAGGCGCCACAGGTAATCGAAATGTTCTGATCTGCAACAGTTCTGATCTGCGACCTTGGCGAGCCGACGCCTGAGGTCGCGGTTGCGTAGGCGTCGAGCGCGCATGGAACCCCACGCGCCTCACAGAAGCAAAACACCCAACGGGGGATGGAAACATGAGAAGCGGGATCAGCTGGGCCTTGATGGCCACCACGAGCGTCCTGGCCTTGAGCGGCGGCGGATCGGCCGCCTTCGCCCAGACGCCGGGCGCCCGCTCGGGCGGCGCGGTGATCGAGGAAGTGGTCGTCACGGCCCGGCGGCGGCAGGAGTCGCTGCAGTCGGTGCCGGTGTCGGTGACGGCGCTGGGCACGCAGGAGCTGGCGCGCAAGGACATCCGCGCCGGCGCCGACCTGCAACACGCCGTGCCCTC
>NZ_DASXYF010000044.1:0-20104 GCF_036502675.1 Phenylobacterium sp. | reverse complement strand
TCACGTCCTTCGTGGTAATGAGCTTCCTGCACTTCGCTGGAGGCCTGCGATCGGCGGCGGCGATCTTCCTGACCAGCGCCGCCGTGCTGATGGCGAACCAGGCTCCCTGGCTCGCCTCGTGGCTGATGCCGGACATCCTGGCCGGGCTCGGCTGCGCGGCCATCGCCGTCCTGATCCTGCGTCCCCGTCCGATGGGGCTCGCAATCCAGCTCGGCCTGGCCGCTCTCGCCCTGTTCGGAGCGGTCGCGGCCGTCGCCAATATGATTCTGTTCTCCGGGTTGGCGGTCTTCTGCCTGCTGCTGCGCTGGATCGTGCTGCGCAATGCGCAAATCCTTGCGCCCACCCTGGGCGTCATCGGCGCCATCCTCCTGGCTGGCGGCGTGACCATCGCCGCCAACTGGCGGCTGCAGGGCCATGCCACCCTGAACGCCTCGTCGGCGGGGCTGACCTTCGCCCGTCTGGCGGACGTGAACATCGCCCAACCCTATCTGCGCGAAACCTGTCCGCAGAAGCGCTACCCCATCTGCGACAAGCTTGACCGACTGGAGAACCCCGTACGGGGTAAGCAGAATTTCCTGTGGGACGGCGTCGCCGATGAGACGGACGCCTGGCATGACCCAAACGGTGACTACGCCGTGCTCACGCACGATCTCATGTTGGCCCGCCCCTGGGCCTTTGTCCGCGAGGGACTGCGGGATCTGACGATGCTCGCCGCCGAGCCGACCCTCGGCGAAAGCGCCACCTACGAGCTTGGGTCGTTCGCGGGCGACAACTATGTGCGAGCCCAGATGCGGGCGCTTCATCCCAAAGCGCTGGCGGCTTTCGACAACGCCCGCCAGCAACGGGGCGACCTGACGCCTCTATTTCCGAAGGCCGCGTTCACCGCGAGCACCTACGTCGGTTACCTGGCCCTCGCCATTCTTGGAGCGCACGCCTTCTGGCGGCGTGACCGGATCGGCGGTTGCCTCGCCCTCGCCGGTCTGGCCTTCATCGCGGCGGAGTTGCTGCTGCACGCCATGCTGGTGGGCGCGTTTCCCCGCTACCACGTGAAGGTGGCGTGGATCGGCTGGCTGTTCACCGCGGCGCTGCTGGCCCGCGGCAGAACGTCGGCTCGCCTCGCGTAAGCGACCGCCCCTGGGCTCGTTGTGGTTTTTGCGGGCGCTGTCTGTCCAACGACAACTCGTCTTCGGCAGGTCGAGTGGCTTCGCGAGTGTGGCCGCGCGCTCCCCGACGCCGCCCATTACAAGATCCACACGGTGAACGCGTCGAGTTCGATGCGTGGGCCGCTTTGGGGTTTCGGCGCCTACTGGCGGGACGCTCTATCCGTCGCCGCCCTCAAGTCATCCTATCTGCGAGGGCCGGTTACTTTTAGGATGGAATTGATGACGCCAAATTTTCCTCCAGAAAAACTGATGTAAAAACAGCACTTTATAGGAAAATATGGCGGAGTATGGCGGAGAGGGTGGGATTCGAACCCACGGTACCCGCGAAGGTACGCCGCATTTCGAGTGCGGTGCTTTCGACCACTCAGCCACCTCTCCAGGCGCCGACGCGGGCCTCGGTCGAACCGGGCCCGTTGAGTGAGGCGCGGAACCTAGCCGTGGAACCCGTGGTGTCAACCCGGGTCGCGTCATGGGCGACGGCGCCCGGCGCGACCTCCGGTCGACGCTTGGGCGCGTCGCCGAAACCGGCGCCGGGCGGGCCTCGCAGGCGTCCCGCGCGGTCGCGGCCCTGGACCCGGACTGCGACCTGCGCCAAGATTCCCGCCCGCGACCCAGGAGCACCCCCCTCAATGAAATCCAGCTATGGCGATACGGTCTCGGTGGCCCTGGACGGCCGCCACGTGGCCATCGTGGTCATCGACGCCCCGCCGCACAACTTCGTGAGCGTCGACATGGTCCGCCACCTCGCCGACGCCCTGGACGCGCTGGACGGCGAGAACGACTGCCGCGCCATCGTGCTGGCCGCCACCGGCAAGGCGTTCAGCGCCGGCGCCGACCTGGCGTCCACCACCGGCGTCGCCGGGTCCGGCATGGGCGGCATCGGCTCCCTCTACGAACAGGCGGTGCGCCTGTTCGCGGCCCGGACGCCGGTCGTGGCGGCGATCCAGGGGGCGGCGGTGGGGGCCGGGCTGGGCCTGGCGCTCGCCGCCGACTTCCGCGTGGCCTCGCCCGACGCCCGCTTCGCCGCCAACTTCGTCAAGCTGGGCTTCCACCCGGGCTTCGGCCTCACCGTCACCCTGCCGCGGCTGATCGGCGCCCAGCGGGCGGAGCTGATGTTCCTCACCGGCCGGCGCATCAAGCCCGAGCAGGCGCTGGCCTGGGGCATGGTCGACGAACTGGCCCCCCGCGAGGCCCTGATGGACGCCGCCCGGGCGCTCGCCCGCGAGATCGCCGAAAACGCGCCGCTCGCGGTCACCGCCACCCGCAAGACGCTGCGCGGCGAACTCGCCGCCGCGGTCCGCGCCCAGACCGCCATCGAGTTCGAGCAGCAGTCCATCCTGCGCGTCACCGACGACTACGCCGAAGGCGTCAAGGCGGTGAACGAGCGCCGGACCGGCAATTTCGCAGGGCGCTGAGCCGGCGCTTGTTCCCGATCCTTCTTGCCGTCAGCGCAGGCTCTCCATCTGGGCGAGCTGCCGGGCCGCGCCCACCAGGGCCGGATAGGGGTGGACGATCAGCTGGGTGGGGATCTCGCGCACGAAGTCGCTAAGGCGTCCCTTGTCCTCGAAGCGGGCCCGGAAGCCGCCGGCCATCAGCCGGTCCACCATGCGCGGGGCGATTCCGCCCGAGATGAACACCCCGCCGCGGGCGCCGTAGGCCAGGGCGAAGTCGCCGGCCACCGAGCCGAAGATGGCGCAGAACCGTTCCACTGCGGCGTCGGCCAGTCGGTCGCCGGCGACGGAGGCCTCCAGCACCGCCTTCTCGTCGTTCAGGTCGGCGTGCGTCCCCTCGATGTCGCCCAGCGCCCGGTAGAGCTCATAGAGGCCGGGGCCGGAGAGCAGGCGCTCGATGGAGACGCGGGCATGCTTCAGCCGCAGCCGCTTCCAGACCTCGGTCTCCAGGTCGTCGTAGGGCGCGAAACCCGCGTGGCCGCCTTCGGTGGCGATCGCCAGGTCACCGCGCTCCGAGCGGGCCATGCCGGCCACGCCGAAGCCGGAGCCCGCGCCCAGCACGACGATGGGGGAATAGTCCGCCCCGCGCAGCTTGGGCCCGATGGCGCGCAGGTTCTCCGCGTCGAGTCGCGGGGCGGCCAGCGCCTGGGCGGCGAAGTCGTTGATCAGGCTCACCGCCTCCAGCTCGAACGCAGCCAGCAGGTCCACCTCGGAGACGCGCCAGTCGAGGTTGGTGAACTCGATCTCCCCGTCCACCACCGGGCCCGCCACCGCGATGGCGGCCCTGGAGGGATGCTGGCGGCCGGCGGCGGTGGCCAGGTACTCGGCGATGATGGCGGCCAGCGAGTCGTAGTCGCGGCAGAGGAAGCTGCGGGGAAAGCGGATGTGTCCCGCATCGTCCACCAGCGCGAAGCGGGCGTTGGTCCCGCCGACGTCGGCGACCAGCCCCACGAACTTGCTTTTCATGCCGCAGCCTCGAACAGCACCGATGCGCCCGCCTCGGCGGACCCGGCGACGCGGCGCATCCACCCGAACAGCTCCCGGCCATAGCCGGGCCCTGACGACGGCGACGTCACGCGCGGGCGGCTGCGCAGCTCGGCGGGATCGACGTTGATCTCCAGCGTCCCGCGGCGGGCGTCAAGCCGGATCATGTCGCCGTCGCGCACATAGGCCAGCGGACCGTCGTCCGCAGCTTCCGGCGTCACATGGATGGCGGCCGGCACCTTGCCCGAGGCGCCGGACATCCGTCCGTCGGTGACCAGCGCCACCTTGAAGCCCTTGTCCTGCAGCACGCCCAGCACCGGGGTCAGGCTGTGCAGCTCCGGCATGCCGTTGGCCTGCGGGCCCTGGAAGCGGACGACGGCGATGAAGTCGCGGTTGAGCTCGCCGCGCCCGTGGGCCTCGATCAGGTCGTCCTGGTCGTGGAAGACGATGGCCGGCGCCTCGACCTGCAGGTGCTCGTCCTTGACCGCCGAGGTCTTGATCACCGCCCGCCCCAGGCCGCCGGTCAGAAGGCGCATGCCGCCCTCCGGCTGGAAGGGGTCGTCGATGGGCCGCAGGATGTCGGGGTTGAGCGAGACCGCCGGCCCGTCGCGCCACACCAGCTCGCCGTCCTGCAGGAAGGGCTCCTGCTGGTAGCGCCGCAGGCCCTGGCCGGCCACCGTCAGCACGTCGTCGTGCGCCAGGCCGCCGTCCAGCAGCTGGCGCACCACGAAGGCCATGCCGCCTGCGGCGTGGAAGGCGTTCACGTCCTCGCTGCCGTTGGGATAGACCCGCGCCAGCAACGGCGTGACGCGTGACAGGTCGTCGAAATCCTGCCAGTCGATGATCAGCCCCGCGGCGCGGGCCATGGCCACCAGGTGCAGGGTGTGGTTGGTCGAACCGCCCGTGGCCAGCAGGCCCACCACGGCGTTCACCAGGCTCTTCTCATCCACCACCGCCGACATGGGCGCGTAGGCGTTGGAGGCGTGGCCGATCTCCACCGCCCGCTGCGGCGCGGCGGCGGTCAGCGCGTCGCGCAAAGGGGTGTTGGGGCTGACGAAGGCCGCGCCCGGCAGGTGCAGGCCCATCATCTCCATCATCATCTGGTTGGAGTTGGCGGTGCCGTAGAAGGTGCAGGTGCCGGGGCCGTGATAGGACTTCATCTCCATGTCCAGCAGCTCCTCCCGGGTCGCCTTGCCCTCGGCGTAGCGGGCGCGGACCCTGGCCTTCTCGGCGTTGGAGGCGCCCGAGGTCATCGGGCCGGCGGGGACGAAGATCACCGGCAGGTGGCCGAAGGCCAGGCCGCCGATCACCAGCCCCGGCACGATCTTGTCGCAGACCCCCAGCATCAGGGCCGCGTCGAAGGCGTCGTGGGTCAGGGCCACGGCCGTGGCCATGGCGATCACGTCGCGGGAGAACAGCGACAGCTCCATGCCGGGCCGGCCCTGGGTGACCCCGTCGCACATGGCGGGCACGCCGCCGGCGAACTGGGCCGTGGCGCCGACCTGCAGGGCCGCGGCTTTGATGATGTGGGGGAAGCGCTCCAGCGGCTGATGGGCCGAGAGCATGTCGTTGTAGGCCGAGACGATGGCGAGGTTGGGGGCGAAGGGGTCGCGCATCCGCTGCTTGTCGCCGCCCGGCGAGGCGGCGAAGGCATGGGCGAAGTTGGCGCAGGACAGCTTGGCCCGCCCGGGGCCGGCGTGGCGCGCGGCGTCCATGCGCGTCAGGTAGTCGCCGCGCAGGTCGCGGCTGCGCTCGGCGATGCGTTGGGTTACCGCGCTGACGACGGGATGCATGGCTTCAACCTTCGTGCCTGGTCTTCGTGGCTAATCTTCGTGTCTGGGGGACCAGAGCACGCGCACCGGGGCGCGGTCCTGGGTCAGGATGGCCCGCACCGGCAGATCGGCGCCGGCCAGGGCCTGGTCGACGACGAAGCGCTTCGTATCGCCGGCGATCAACAGCAAGATGACGTGAGCCTGCGTCAGCGCGGGCAGGGTGAGGGTGATCCGCGCCAGGGGCGGAGAACCCGTCCCGGCCGGCACGCCCATCACCCATCGCTCGCCCTGGGGGTCCAGGCCGGCGGCGAGCCCCGGGCTTCCCGGGATCAGCGAGGCCACGTGCCCGTCCTCCCCCATGCCCAGCAGCACCACGTCGAAGGGCGCCATGGCGCGCACCGCCGGCTCGGCCTGGCGGGCGGCGTCCTCCGGGGTTTCCACGTCCCGCCAGAGGGGCACGAAGGCGGCGCGCGCCGGCGGGCCCCGGAACAGCCGGTCCCGCAGGAGCCCCGCGTTGGACTCCGGCGCGCCCGGCGGGACGAACCGCTCGTCGGAGAGGGTGACCACCACCCGCGCCCAGTCGACGGGGGCCCCCGCCAGCCGGTCGTAGACCGGCCCCGGCGCCCGGCCGCCGGTGGCCACCAGGGCGGCCCGGCCGCGCTCGCGCACGCCGCGCGCCAGCCCCTGGCCGGCGGCGTGCGCCGCAGCCTCGGCCAGGGCGGATGAACTCGCGAAGATTTCAAGCATTCGAGGTCCTAACGCGGGGAAGGCCGGTCCGGTCGCGCCCGCCTCGCTGCACTGCGCAAATTATGCTGTCACCCCCGGGAACCTTCGAGAAGGTGGGTGCTTTCGACTATGTCGGCAACCGGCGCCGTGCGGGCGCCCCTTTCCCATGGTCGTTCGCATGCGTATCGCTCAGGTGACCCCGCTGTACGAAGCCGTTCCGCCGCGGCTCTACGGCGGAACCGAACGCGTGGTGGCGCACCTGACCGACGCGCTGGTCGACCTGGGGCACGACGTCACCCTGTTCGCCAGCGCCGACGCCCGGACCAGCGCGCGCCTGGCGCCCGTGCGCGATCAGGCGATCCGCCTCGACCCCGCGCCGCTGAAGTCCGACCTGGCCGCCCACCTGACCCAGATCTCCGAGGTGCGCCGGCGGGCGGCGGATTTCGACGTGGTCCACTTCCACACCGACATGATCCAGTTCCCGCTGTTCGAGGGCCTGGCGCACAAGACGCTGACCACCCTGCACGGCCGCCTGGACCTGAAGGACCTGCCGAGGGTCTACCGCCGCTGGCGCGAGTTCCCGCTGGCCTCGATCAGCGACCACCAGCGCCGGCCGCTGGAGTTCGCCAACTGGGCCGGCACGGTCCACCACGGCCTGCCGACCAACCTCTACCAGTTCCATCCGAAGTCCGACGGCTACCTGGCGTTCCTGGGGCGCATGTCGCCGGAGAAGGGGCCCGACCGCGCCATCGCCATCGCCAAGCGCCTGGGCCGCAGGCTGAGGATGGCCGCCAAGGTGGATCCCGCCGACAGCGCCTATTTCGACGAACGGGTCGCGCCTCTGCTCGACCATCCGCTTATCGAGTTCGTCGGCGAGATCGGCGACGCCGAGAAGTCGGCTTTCCTGGGCGGCGCGGACGCGCTGCTCTTCCCTATCGACTGGCCGGAGCCCTTCGGCCTGGTTATGATCGAGGCCATGGGCTGCGGCACGCCGGTGATCGCCTATGAATGCGGCTCGGTGCCCGAGCTCGTGGAGCCGGGTCTGACGGGGTTCATCGTGCGCGACGAAGATCAGGCGGTGGCCGTCTTCGACCGGGCGCGCGGCCTGGACCGGAGCGCGGTCCGGCGGCGGTTCGAACAGCGGTTCTCGTCGCAGGCCATGGCACGGCGCTATCTCGACATCTACGCCGCTCTCGGACGGCCGGCCGCCCTGCCGGTGGTCGTGGCCGCCAACGCATAGGCGAAACTTCCTATGGATGATCTGGCGCCCGCACCGGACGCCCCTGTCGAGCATGGGCTGACCGGCGAGCCGCGGGTTCCGCATCGCCTGTTCTCCCTGAAGGACCGGGACACCTTCATCGTCAACGACTCGTTCGGCGACATCGTGGGCGCGGCCGACGGCCTGTTCCACGACGACACCCGCATCCTGTCGCGGTTCCGCCTGCTGATGGGTTCGAAACAGCCCTCCTTGCTCTCGGCGGCCATCGCCCAGGACAACGTCTTCTTCACCTCGCACGGCTCGAACCAGGAGCTGCCCTATCCCGGCGGTCCGGTCGGGCCCCCCGGCGTGCTGCACATCGAGCGCAAGCGGTTCCTCTGGGAGGAGCGGCTCTACGAGCAGATCCGCATCGTCAACTACAGCCGTGACGTGGTCATCGTGCCGCTGGCCATCGAGTTCGCCGCCGACTTCCGCGACATGTTCGAGGTGCGTGGCGCGCGACGCCTGAGCCGTGGCCTGATGCTGCCGACCGAGGTCGACGGGCGCACCGTGCGCTTCGGCTACGAGGGGCTGGACAAGCTGACTCGCTCCAGCGTGATCTCCTTTTCCGACCCGCCGGGCCGGCTGACGCCGCAGCGGGCGGACTTCATGTACTCCCTGCAGGCGGAAGGCCGGCTGGAGCTGCACCTGGAAGTGGGGGCGGAGGTCGGACCCACCCCCAGCCGCGAGCGGTTCCGCTCCTGCGCGGCGCGGGCGCGGTTCGACATGCGCAACCGCACGCGCCACGGGGCGCGGCTGCACACCTCGGGCCGGCTGTTCAACGAATGGCTCGACAAGTCGCGGGCCGACCTCGCCCTGCTGACCACCCGCATGGAGACCGGGCCGTATCCCTATGCGGGCATCCCCTGGTTCTCCACCGCCTTCGGCCGCGACGCCATCATCACCGCCTGGCAGATCCTGTGGTTCGAGCCGTCGCTGGCGCGGGGCGTGCTGAGCTACCTCGCCGCCCATCAGGCCGAGGAGATCTCGGCCTTCCGCGACAGCCAGCCGGGCAAGATCATGCACGAGACCCGCAAGGGCGAGATGCCGGCGCTGGGGGAGGTGCCGTTCGGCCGTTACTACGGCGGGGTCGACACCACGCCGCTGTTCGTGGCCCTGGCCGGCGCCTACGCCGAGCGGACCGGCGACCTGGAGCTGATCGAGGTCCTGTGGCCCGCCCTGCAGCGCGCCGCCCATTGGATCGAGCAGTACGGCGATTCCGACGGCGACGGCCTGATCGACTACGCCAGAGGCGCTGAGAGCGGCCTGGCCAACCAGGGCTGGAAGGACAGCGAGGACAGCGTCTTCCATGCCGACGGCCGCTTCCCCCAGGGGCCGATCGCGCTCGTCGAGGTGCAGGGTTACGCCTTCGCCGCCTACCGGGCGCTGGCCAAGCTCTGCGGCCTGCGCGGCGAGGACGAGGCGCAGGCCCGCTGGGAGGACCGGGCCAGCCACGTCCGCGAGCAGGTGGAGGAGCGCTTCTGGATGGAGGACGTGGGCTTCTACGGCATCGCCATCGACGGAGCCGGCGAGCTCTGCCGGGTGCGCAGCTCCAACCCCGGCCACCTGCTGTTCACCGGCCTGCCGAGCCCCGAGCGGGCGCGCAAGGTGACCGAGCAGCTGCTCTCCGGCGGCTTCGACAGCGGCTGGGGGATCCGCACGCTCGCCACCGGCGAGGCGCGCTTCAATCCGATGTCCTACCATAACGGCTCGGTATGGCCGCACGACACCGCGGTCTGCACCATGGGCATGGCCCGCTACGGCGAGCGCGACGGGGTGGTGCGGATGACCTCGGAGCTGTTCGAGACCGGCAACAACTTCGAGATGCGCATGCCGGAGCTGTTCTGCGGCTTCCCGCGCCACGCCGGGGAGACGCCGGTGGCCTATCCGGTGGCCTGCCTGCCCCAGGCCTGGGCGGCGGGCTCGGTGTTCATGATGCTGCAGGCCTGCCTGGGCCTGCGGATCGACGGGCTGAAGGGCGAGATCGAGATCATCGACCCGCGCCTGCCGATCGGCATCGACCGCCTGCAGGTGCAGGGCCTCCGGGTCGGCAAGAAGATGATCGACCTGCGGTTCGAGCGTGACGGCCGCCACATCGCGGTGGAGAGCGACGGCGCCAGGGTTCCGATCCGGATCCGGCGACGGACCTAGCGACGCGGCGCGTGGGCCAGTCGCAGGATATTGGCGGCGCCGGGGGACCCCATCGGCAGGCCCGCGAGGATCAGCACCCGCTGCCCGGGGGCGGCCAGTCCGCAGTCCGCGGCCTGGGTCACCGCCAGCCGCGCCAGCTCCTCGGGATCGAACACCTCCGGCACCACGCGGGATTCCACCCCCCAGGCCAGCGCCAGCCTGCGGGCGGTCTTCAGGTGCGGGGTCAGCGCCAGGGTCGGCTGCAGCGGCCGCTCGCGGGCGAGGCGCAGGGCGGTCTGGCCGGTGGTGGTGAAGGCCACCAGGCAAGCGGTGGAGGCGGCCTCCGCCGCCCGCCGGGCGGCGGCCACCAGGGCGTCGGCGTCGGCGTCGTCCACCGGGAACTCGGCGCGCATCAGCTCCGGCCAGCGCGGGTCGCGCTCCACCCGGGCAATGATGCGGTCCATGATCGAGACCGCCTCCACCGGATAGTCCCCCACGGCGCTCTCGGCGGAAAGCATCATGGCGTCGGCCCCTTCGTACACTGCGCCGGCCACGTCGGAGGCCTCGGCCCGGGTCGGGGTGGGGGAATGGATCATCGATTCCAGCATCTGGGTCGCGACGATCACCGGCAGGCCGCGCAGGCGGGCGGCCCGCACCAGCCGCTTCTGCACCACGGGCACCTCTTCCGGCGCCATCTCCACGCCCAGGTCGCCCCTGGCGACCATCACCGCTTCGCAGAGGTCGAGGATCTCGTCGAGGGCGTCGAGGGCGGCGGGCTTCTCGATCTTGGCCAGGACGCCGGCGCGGCCCTGGGTCAGGCGGCGCAGCTCGGCCATGTCGTCCGCCCGCTGCACGAAGGAGAGCGCCACCCAGTCCACGTCCTGCGACAGGGCGAAGGCCAGGTCCTCGCGGTCCTTGCCGGTGAGCGCCGGGATCGGGATGGTGAGCCGGGGCAGGTTCAGCCCCTTGTGGTCGGACAGCGCCTCGCCCGCCTCGACCACCGTGTCGGCGAAGTCCGCGCCGTGGCGGCGGACCCGCAGGCGCACCTTGCCGTCGTCCAGCAGCACTTCCGCGCCGACCTTCAGCGCCGCGAACACCTCCGGGTGCGGCACCCCGATGCGCGAGGCGTCGCCCGGCTCCCGATTCAGGTCCAGCCGCAGGTCCTGGCCGGGCTTCAGCCGCACGCGGCCGTCGGCGAACTCGCCCAGGCGCAGCTTCGGGCCCTGCAGGTCGGCCAGGATGGCGATCGGCCGGCTCACCTCGGCCTCGGCGACCCGCACCGCGGCGATGGTGCGGGCGTGGTCCTGGTGGGTTCCGTGGCTGAAGTTGACGCGGAACACGTCGGCGCCGGCGCGCGCCAGCTCGGCGATCTTGCTCGCCGTGCCGCTGGCGGGTCCCAGGGTGGCGACAATGCGGGCTCGGCGGGCTCGGATCACCGTTGGATTCCATCGATTGCGAAGGCGGGAGTTCGCGACTCGATTCACGCGGCGCAGTTCAGAGTTTATCTAGACGCCCCAGGCCGCCGTCGAGCAGAAACCGGCGGCGGCGCGATAACGATCCCTTTCGGACCTATCGGACCCAGGAACGTCCCGTGAGCCACAGCCTCGACCTCTTCCCCATCGGCAACTGCGCGGCGAGCGCGCTCATCGACCGTGCGGGCCACTATGTCTGGTCCTGCGCGCCGCGGGTGGACGGCGATCCCTTCCTGAGCAACCTGCTGAGCGGGGTGGACTCCACCGACGAGGCGGCCCAGGGCGTCTGGGCGGTGGACGTGGAGGACACGGCCCAGGTCCGCCAAGCCTACCTGCGCAACACCCCGATCCTGCGCACCGAGATCACCGACAAGGCGGGCGCGCGGCTGGAGATCATCGACTTCGCGCCCCGCTACCGCCAGTTCGGCCGGGTCTACCGGCCGCTGGCCTTCTTCCGCATCGTGCGGCCGCTGGCCGGCACGCCGCATGTCCGCATCCGCCTGCGCCCCACCGCCAACTGGGGGGGAAGCATCTGCGAGCGCACCATGGGCTCCAACCACCTGCGCTACATGGGTGGGGAGACCACCATCCGGCTGACCACCGATGCGCCCGTCTCCCATATCGCCGAGGAGCGGCTGTTCCGGCTGGAGGAGCCGGTCACCATGTTCCTCGGTCCCGACGAGGGTTTCGAGGCCGACATCACCACCACGGCCGAGCGCATGCAGCGCGAGACCGCCGCCTACTGGCGCGGCTGGGTGCGGACGCTGTCGGTGCCGCTTGAGTGGCAGGAGGTGAGCATCCGTGCGGCGATCACCCTGAAGCTCTGCGCGTACGAGGAGACCGGCGCCATCGTGGCGGCGCTGACCACCTCCATCCCCGAACATGCCGAATCCGGCCGCAACTGGGACTACCGCTACTGCTGGCTCCGCGACGCCTACTACGTGGTCCAGGCGCTGAACCGGCTGGGCGCGGCGGACATACTGGAAAACTATCTGGCCTACCTGCGCAATCTGGTGGACCGGCAGAAGGGCGGCCACATGCAGCCGGTCTACGGCGTCGGCCTGGAGCCCGCGCTCACCGAGCGGATCGCGGAGCACCTGCCGGGCTACCGCGGCATGGGCCCGGTGCGGATCGGCAACCAGGCGCACGAGCACATGCAGCACGACGTCTACGGCCAGGTCATCCTTTCCACCGTGCAGGCCTTCTTCGACGAGCGCCTGCTCCGGGCGGCGACCCTGGAGGACTTCCGCGCCCTGGAGCCGGTGGGGGAGCGGGCCTTCGAGCTGCACGACAAGCCCGACGCCAGCCTCTGGGAGTTCCGCGGCCGCGAGGCCGTGCACACCTATTCGGCGGTGATGTGCTGGGCGGCCTGCGACCGGCTGGGCAATGCGGCGGCCAAGCTCGGGCTGAACGAGCGGGCCCACTACTGGAACGACCGCGCCGACATCATCCGCCAGGCGATCGAGTCTCGCGCCTGGAATCCCGGCCTGGGGCGCTACTCCGCCACCTTCGACGGCGACGGCATGGACGCAAGCCTCCTGCAGCTCGTCGAGGTGCGCTTCGCCGACGCGCAATCCCCGCGCATGCAGGCCACCATCCGGGCGGTGGAGAAGGAGCTCCGGCGCGGGCCCTACATGCTGCGCTACGCCGTCCCCGACGACTTCGGCGAACCGAAGACCGCCTTCAACATCTGCACCTTCTGGCTGATCGAAGCCTTGCACCTCTCCGGCCGCACCGATGAGGCCCGCGCCCTGTTCGAGGAGATGCTGGGCCGCCGCACCGCCGCAGGTCTGCTCTCCGAGGACATCGCCTTCGAGGGCGGCGAGCTCTGGGGCAACTATCCGCAGACCTATTCGCTGGTGGGCCTGATCAACTGCGCGAGCCTGCTGTCGAAACCGTGGACCAGCGTACGATAGACCTGTCCGTCAATCGTTCCACGCCCGCTCGGAGCGCTCGATGAGAGCGAAGGCGCCCGCCGGGCCCCAGCTTCCGGCGGCGTAGGGCTTCGGGGTCATGCCGGCCTCGCGCCAGGCCTCGGCGACGCCGTCGATCCAGCGCCAGGCTTCCTCCACCTCGTCGCGGCGGACGAACAGGGCGCGGGCGCCGTGCACCACGTCGAGCAACAGGCGCTCATAGGCGATGCGCCGCCGGGCGCCGGGGCCGGAGTAGGCCCGCAGCAGGGAGAGCGAGAGCGGCATGGACTGCAGGCGCATGCCGCCCTGCGACAGGCCGGGCGACTTGTTCATCAGCGTGAGCTCGATGTCCTCGTCCGGCTGCAGGTCGATGACCAGGCGGTTGGGGGTCAGGTCGGCCTTGGCCGGGCCGTCGAAGATCGAGTGCGGCACCGGCTTGAACTGGATGGCGATCTGGGTGCGCCGCTCGGGCAGGCGCTTGCCGGTGCGCAGGAAGAAGGGCACGCCCGCCCAGCGCCAGTTGTCGATGTCGGCGCGCAGGGCCACGAAGGTCTCGGTGCCGGTCTCCTGGCCGCGCTCGGTTTCATAGGCCGCGGCCGGCTCGCCGCCCGCCATGCCGGCGCCGTACTGGCCGCGCACGCTGTTGTTCTGCGCCTCGGCCCGGGTGAAGCGGCGGAGCGAGCGCAGCACCTTGACCTTCTCATTGCGCAGCGAGTCCGGCTCCATGTCGCTGGGCGGCTCCATGGCCACCAGGCAGAGCAGCTGCAGCATGTGGTTCTGCACCATGTCGCGCAGGGCGCCGTACTCGTCGTAATAGCCCCAGCGGTCGCCCACCCCTTCGGTCTCGGCCACGGTGATCTGCACGTGGTCGATGGTCAGGTTGTTCCACAGCGGCTCGAACAGGCTGTTGGCGAAGCGCAGCGCGATCAGGTTCTGCACCGTCTCCTTGCCCAGGTAGTGGTCGATGCGGAAAATCCGCTCCTCGGCGAAGAACTCCCCCACCGCGGCGTTGATCACCCGCGAGGACTCCAGGTCGCGGCCGATGGGCTTTTCCAGGACGATGCGGGTCTCCGGGCCCACCAGGTCGGCGCCGCCCAGCGCCATGCACACCCGTCCGTAGAGGCTGGGCGACAGGGCCAGGTAGAAGATCGCCCGGCGGGCGCCGGCCAGCGGCGCCTTCAGGCTCTCGACCCCTTCGGCGCGGGTGGCGTCGCAGGAGACATAGTCGAGCCGCGCGGAAAAGCGCGCCCAGGCGTCCGGGTTGATCCCCTCCGCCGGGGCCCGTTCGGCCAGGGACTTGCGGACCTCGGCCACGAAGGCGTCGCGGCTCATCGCCGCCCGAGCGCTCGCCAGGATGCGGAATCCCTCGGGCAGGAAGCCGTCGGCGTCGAGGAAGTAGAGCGACGGAAGCAGCATCCGCCGGGCGAGGTCCCCCGTCCCGCCGAACAGGACGAACATGTCGGCTTCGTGCGCGTCTGCCATGGCCATCACCTTTGCGAGAGAGGCCGGCATAGCCGCCGCCCTCCCTGCAACGTCAAGCGCTTTCCGGAGTTCACTTCAGCGGACGAGAGAGTACAGGATCGTACGGCCGTGCTTATGCGTTAGGCGCATGCCGGCGCGAACAGACATGACCATTGAGGACGTGAGACCGCATTCCGACACGCCGGCGCCCCTGTCGCCAGAGGGCGCGGCGCTGTTCCTCGACCTGGACGGCACCCTGGCGCCCATCGTTGCGCGCCCGCAGGACGTGCATCCGGACGCCCGCCGCACCGGCTTGCTCGAGCGTCTGTCGCGGGTGCTGGACGGTCGGCTGGCGGTGATCAGCGGCCGGTCGATGGCCGACATCGACCGTATCCTGGAAGGCCGCGTGCGGCCGGTGGCGGCGGTGCACGGCCTGGTGCGCCGCCGCGCCGACGGCGGCCTTGAGGAGACCCCGCCGCATTCCGGCCTGCCGGCGGCCGACGCGGCGTTCCGCGCCCTGGCGACGTCGGCGCCGGGCCTGCTGGTGGAGGACAAGGGCCGCAGCGTCGCCCTGCATTACCGCCAGGCCCCGGGCTACGCCGCGACCGCCCACGCCGAGGCGACCCGGCTGGCGAACGAGACCGGCCTCGTCCGTCAGGACGGCGCCATGGTGGTGGAGCTGCGTACGCCCGGGCCGAACAAGGGCGACAGCGTGCGCGCCTTCCTGAGCGAGCCGCCGTTCCGCGGCGCGCGGCCGGTGTTCGTGGGCGATGACATCACCGACGAGGACGGCTTCGCCGCGGCCGCGGCGCTGGGCGGCTTCGGGGTGCTGGTGGGGCGTGCGCGCGCCACCTGCGCCCGCTACCGGCTGGAAGGCGTGGCCGAGACCCTGGACTGGCTGGAGGCGGCGCTATGGGCCGGCTGATCGTGGTCTCCAACCGGGTGAACCCGCCCACCGGACGCGGCGACGAAAGCGTCGGCGGCCTGGCCATGGCGCTGGCCGCCGCGCTGCGGGAATATTCGGGCCTGTGGTTCGGCTGGAGCGGGCGCACCGCCGAGGAGGCGGACGGCCCGCCGACGATAAGCTGCGCGGACGGCGTCACCACCGCCGTCGTCGACCTCGATGAGCAGGACTTCGACGAGTACTACAACGGCTACGCCAACAAGACGCTGTGGCCGCTGTTCCACTACCGGCTGGATCTGACTGCCTACGACCGCTCCTACGGGGCGGGCTACGAGCGGGTGAACCGCCGGTTCGCCGCGACACTGAGGCCGCTGATCGAGCCGGACGACCTGATCTGGGTGCATGACTACCACCTGATCCCGCTGGCCCGGGAGCTGCGGCGGCTGGACGTGACCAACCGGATCGGCTTCTTCCTGCACATTCCCTGGCCGGCGCACCAGCTGTTCGTCACCCTGCCGGGGCACCGGCTGCTGGTGCAGGCGATGTTCGACTACGACCTGGTGGGCTTCCAGACGCCGGACTACCTGCAGGCCTTCGAGGAATATGTGCTGAGCGAAGCCGCCGGCGAGCGCCTGGCGGGGGACCGCCTGCGCGCCTTCGGCCGCACCGTGCGGACCGGGGCCTTCCCCATCGGCATCGACGCCAAGGAGTTCGGCGAGCTGCTGACCGGCCGGCGGGCCACGCACACCCGCGACGTGATGGCGGCGTCGACGGTGTTCAAGAAGCTCATCGTCGGCGTCGAGCGCCTGGACTACTCGAAGGGGCTGGAGGAGCGGTTCCTGGGCTTCGAACGCTTCCTGGCCGACAACCCCGACATGCGCCGCGAGGTGCTGATGCTACAGATCGCGCCGGTGTCCCGCGAGAGCGTCGACGCCTACCAGGAGATCCGCGCGCGGCTCGACGCCCTCTCCGGCCGGATCAACGGCGAGTACGCCGACATCGACTGGAACCCGGTCCGCTACGTGAACAAGAACTACCGCCGCGACGAACTGGCCGGCATCTACCGCGCCGCCCAGGTGGGACTGGTCACCCCGTTGCGCGACGGCATGAACCTGGTCGCCAAGGAGTACGTCGCCGCCCAGGACCCGGACGATCCGGGCGTGCTGATCCTCTCCCGCTTCGCCGGCGCGGCCGACCAGCTCCGCGACGCCTTGCTGATCAATCCGAACAGTCCGGAGGAAATCGCCGACGCGCTGAAGCGCGCGCTTTCCATGGACCGCTCCGAGCGCATCCGCCGCTGGCGGGCCCTCAACGAAAACGTGCAGCGCGAGGACGTCGCCGCCTGGCGCGACGCCTATGTGGCCGCCCTGATGGACGTGGCCCCGCGCGAGACGGCGCTGGCGAGCTAGAGGCGCCCATGGCCGACCGCAAGCTCGCCCGCTACCAGTCGATGCGGGACTTCTCGAAAACCGCCGAGCCCAGCGGCGAGGGCGAGGTCAAGCGTTCGGACCTGCTGCGCTTCGTCATCCAGAAGCACGCCGCCACCCGGCTGCACTACGACCTTCGCCTGGAGCTGGACGGGGTCTTCAAGTCCTGGGCGGTGACCAGGGGCCCCTCGCTCGATCCCCACGACCGCCGCCTGGCGGTGGAGGTGGAGGACCACCCCCTCGACTACGGCGACTTCGAAGGCGGCATCCCCAAGGGCGAATACGGCGGCGGCACGGTGATGCTGTGGGACCGCGGCTACTGGGCGCCGGAGCCGGGCGTCGAGCCCCATGCGGCGCTGGCCAAGGGCGAGCTGAAGTTCGTGCTGGACGGCGAGCGGCTGAAGGGCGGCTTCGTCCTGGTACGGATGAAGCGCCGGGGCGGGGAGCGGCGCGACAACTGGCTGCTGATCAAGCATCACGACCAGTACGCCGCCGAGGGCGAGGCGGGCCGGATCACCGAGAGGGCGGTCAGCTCTGTCGCCTCGGGCCGGCCGATGGAGGCAATCGCCGCCGGCGGGGGCCAGGGACCGGCCCGCTTCATGACCGGCGGCAAGCCCCGCGCCCCGGCCGACGACATCTGGCATAGCAACCGGGCGCAGGCCGAGACCGCCCGCCCGGCGACGGTCAAGTCGCAACCTGCCGCCAAGCCCGCGAAGCAGAAGTCCGCGGCCCTGCCTGGATTCGCGCCCCTGATGCTCTGCGGCTCCGTCGACCGGCCGCCCGCCGGGGTCGGCTGGGCGCATGAGATCAAGTTCGACGGCTACCGCCTGCAGCTTCGCGTGCAGGACGGTGCGGCGACGTTGAAGACCCGCAAGGGACTCGACTGGTCGGGCAAGTTCAAGGAGATCGCCCGGGCGGGCTCCGGCCTGCCCGACGGGATCGTCGACGGGGAGGCCTGCGCCCTCGACCACGACGGCGCGCCCGACTTCCCGGCCCTGCAGGCGGCTCTGTCGGACGGCAAGACCGGCGACCTGATCTTCTTCGCCTTCGACCTGCTGTTCGAAGGGGCCGAGGACCTGCGCGGCCTGCCGCTCCGCGAGCGCAAGGCGCGGCTGAAGGCGTTGCTGGAGGCGCAGGAGGCGGGGCTCAAGGGCCGCATCCGCTACGTCGACCACTTCGAGACCGCCGGCGACGCCGTGCTGCAGTCGGCCTGCCGCCTGTCGCTGGAGGGCATCGTCTCCAAGCGGCTGGACTCGCCCTACCGTGGCGAGCGCAGCGACGACTGGGTGAAGGCCAAGTGCCGCGCCGGGCACGAGGTGGTGATCGGCGGCTGGACCGGGGAGCCGGGCCAGGTCCGCTCCCTGCTGGTGGGCGTCCATCGCGGCGACAAGCTGGTCTATACCGGTCGGGTCGGGACCGGCTTCGGCCGGGAAACGGTCGCCCGCCTGGCGCCGCGGCTGCAGGCCGTGGCGGCGGACCGGAGTCCCTTCTCGGGCGTGGGCGCGCCGCGCGGCGGGCCCGATGTCCACTGGGCGCGGCCGGAGCTGGTGGCGGAGATCGAGTTCGCCGGCTTCACCACCGGCGGCATGGTCCGCCAGGGCGCCTTCAAGGGCCTGCGCGCCGACAAGCCGGCCGGGGAGGTCGAGGCGGAGACGCCGGCGCGTCTCGACGAAGCCGAGCTCGCGCAGCCTGCGCCGACCCCGCCGCCGGCCGCCCGCCGCAAGGCCGCCGCGCCGGAGCCGGTGGTGATGGGCGTACGGATCTCCAATCCCGACAAGCCGCTGTGGCCCAATTCCGCCGGCGACGCCGCCCCGGTGGCCAAGCTGGACCTCGCCCGCTACTTCGAAGCGGTCGGCGAATGGATGCTGCCGCACATCAAGGGGCGCCCCTGCTCGATCATCCGCACGCCGGACGGGATCGCCGGCGAGACGTTCTTCCAGCGTCACGCGGGCAAGGGCTCGTCGGCGCTGTTGAGCCAGGTGGAGGTGTTCGGCGACCACAAGCCCTACCTGCAGGTCGACCGCATCGAGGCCCTGGCGGCCCTGGCCCAGATCGGCGCCGCCGAGCTGCACTCGTGGAACTGCCAGCCGGACGCGCCGGAGGTTCCCGGCCGGCTGGTGTTCGACCTCGACCCGGCGCCGGACGTGGCCTTCGACACCGTGGTCGAAGCGGCCCGCGAGATACGCGACCGGCTGGAGGCCCTGGGCCTCATCAGCTTCTGCAAGACCACCGGCGGCAAGGGGCTGCACGTGGTCACGCCGCTGAAGCCCGGCAAGCTCGACTGGCCGGTCGCCAAGGCCTTCGCCCAGAGCGTCTGCCAGGCGGCGGCGGCCGATGCGCCGGATCGCTACGTGGTCAACATGGCCAAGAAGCTGCGCACTGGGCGGATCTTCCTCGACTACCTGCGCAACGACCGCATGGCCACGGCGGTGGCGCCGCTGTCGCCCCGGGCGCGCGACGGGGCGACGGTCTCCTTCCCGCTGACCTGGAGCCAGGTGAAGGCCGGGCTGGACCCGCGCCGCTACACCCTGCGCACGGCGCCGGCCCTGCTCGCGAAGACCGACGCCTGGGCGGACTATTGCGACGCCGAACGGCCGCTGGAGGCGGCGATCAAACGGCTGGGGTGAGGCCGTCTTCCTTCTCCCCTCGTGGGAGAAGGAAGACGGCCTCAGGCCCGCCTCCTCGCCGGCTTCTTCCCCGCCGGCTTGGCGGCGTCCGCGCGCGCGGCGGGCTTGCGCCGCTCGCCGCCGGCCTGGCCCAGGCTGCGCTTCAAAGCCTCCATCAGGTCGATCACCTCGGCCTTCTGCGGTTCCTCCGGCGCGGTCACCGTGTGGCCCTTCTCCTTCTCGCGGATCAGGGCGCGCAGCGCCTCCTCGTAGCGGTCCTTGAACTGCGAGGGGTCGAAGTCGCCCTCCTGCTGCTCGATGATCCGGGCGGCGATCTCGACCATCTGCGGGCCGGGCTTGACCGCGGGAATATGGGCGAACACCTCCTCGGGGTCGCGCACCTCGTTCTTGTTGCGGATGGTGTAGGCCAGGATGCCGCGGTCGCGCGGCTCCAGCGCCATCAGCCGCTCGCGCTGGTGCAGCACCACCCGGCCGAGCGCGATCCGTTTCTGGCGCACCATGGCCTCGCGGATGACGCTGAAGGCCTCGGCCGCCATCTTGCCGTCGGGAACCAGGAAATAGGGGTCGTTCCAGTACATGCGGTCGATATCCGACGCCTCCACGAAGCGCTCGATGTCGATGGTGCGCGTGCTCTCCAGGCGCACCGCCTCGATCTCCTCCTGGGTGACCACGATGTAGTGGCCCTTGGACACCTCGTAGCCCTTGACCAGCTCCGAGCGCTCGACCGGGCCCTTGTCGGGATCGGTGGGGATCATCCGGATGCGGTTGTGGGTGTCCTTGTGCAGCAGGTTGAAATGGACGTCGCCTTTGGGGGAG
>NZ_DASXYF010000043.1:0-14751 GCF_036502675.1 Phenylobacterium sp. | reverse complement strand
AGCTGGGCTTCATGAGCTTCTTCGTCCGCGCCGTGACCCACGCCCTGAAGATGGTCCCCGACGTCAATGCCGAGATCGACGGCACGGACCTGATCTACAAGAACCACTACGATATCGGCGTGGCTGTCGGGACCGAGAAAGGCCTTGTCGTCCCCGTCGTCCGCGACGCCGACGCCATGAGCCTGGCCGACATCGAAAAGGCCATCGGCGCGCTCGGCAAGAAGGCCCGCGATGGCCAACTCGCCATCGAGGACATGCAGGGCGGCACCTTCACCATCTCCAACGGCGGGGTCTACGGCTCGCTGATGTCGACCCCGATCCTCAACGCCCCGCAATCGGGCATCCTCGGCATGCACAAGATTCAGGACCGCCCCATGGCCATCGGCGGCCAGGTGGTGATCCGGCCGATGATGTACTTGGCGCTCAGCTACGACCACCGCGTGGTCGACGGCCAGGGCGCGGTGACCTTCCTGGTCCACGTCAAGGAAGCCATCGAGGAGCCACAGCGCCTGCTGCTCGACCTCTGATCTAGGTCATTTCGGGGCGCTGGGAACGGCGTGACCCGCCGTGTGGTTGCCCCCTCGACGGCGATCCTGCCGTCCGAACGGGAAATCCATCGTCATGCGGAAGATTCTTCTGACCACGGTTGTGGCCGCGATGGCCGCTGCCAGCCTTTCGGCCTGCAGTTCCATGAACAGCGGATCGCCGAGCGCCTCGACGCCGTCGCCCAGCAACGCCGCGGCCGTCATCCCGGACAAGGACTCGCAGTCGGCGCCCTCTCCGCAGGATACGCCGCGCTAAGCGCCGGAAGACCACGCCCAAGGGGCCGCCGGACGGCTCGCTTCGCCGGAAAAATCCCTATATCTGAGCCCGCACTTTCGCGCGCAGGTACGGGATCCCATGGCTCAGTACGACGTCATCATCATCGGCGGCGGCCCCGGTGGCTACAACGCCGCGATCCGCGCGGGCCAGCTCGGCCTGAAGGTCGCCTGCGTGGACAAGGGCGTGAACGGCGGCGCGACGCTCGGCGGCACCTGCCTGAACGTCGGCTGCATGCCGTCCAAGGCCCTGCTGCACGCCTCGGAGATGTACGACGCCGCCGCCAATCATTTCGGCGAGCTGGGCATCGACGTGAAGCCGAGCCTGAACCTCACCCAGATGATGGCTCAGAAGGCGACCTCGGTCGGCCAGCTCACCAAGGGCGTCGAGTTCCTGTTCAAGAAGAACAAGGTGGACTGGCTGAAGGGCTCTGGCCGGATCGCCGGGCCCGGCAAGGTCGAGGTCGCCGGTCCCGACGGCAAGTCCGAGACCCATGAGGCCAAGAACATCGTCATCGCCACCGGCTCGGAGCCCTCGCCGCTGGCGGGCGTCGAGGTCGATCAGGTCCGCATCGTCGATTCCACGGGCGCGCTCTCCCTGCCGAAGGTCCCCAAGAGCCTGGTGGTGATCGGGGCCGGGATCATCGGCTTGGAGCTGGGCTCGGTGTGGCGCCGGCTGGGGGCCCAGGTCACCGTCGTGGAGTTCCTCGACCGCATCACCCCCGGCATGGACACGGAGACCGCCAAGACCTTCCAGCGGGCGCTGACCAAGCAGGGCATGGTCTTCAAGCTGTCGTCCAAGGTCACCGGCGCCAAGATCGGCAAGTCGGACGTCAGCCTCACCGTCGAGCCGGTGGCCGGCGGGGCCGCCGAGACGCTCACCGCCGACGTGGTGCTGCTGGCCGTCGGCCGTCGTCCGTACACGGATGGCCTGGGCCTGGAAAGCGTCGGGATCACGCCGGACAAGCGCGGCATCATCGAGACCGACCACTGGAAGACCTCCGCCCCGGGCGTCTGGGCTATCGGCGACGTCACCCACGGCCCGATGCTGGCCCACAAGGGCGAGGAGGAGGCCGTCGCCTGCATCGAGACCATCGCCGGCAAGGCGGGCCACGTGAACTACGGCGTGATCCCCTCCGTGGTCTACACCAGCCCCGAAGTGGCCTGGGTCGGCCAGACGGAGGAGGAACTGAAGGCCGCGGGCCGCGCCTACAAGGCCGGCAAGTTCCCCTTCACCGCCAATTCCCGCGCCAAGATCAACCACGAGACCGAGGGCTTCGTGAAGGTGCTGGCCGACGCGGCCACCGACGAGGTGCTGGGCGTCCACATGATCGGGCCGCAGGTCAGCGAGATGATCGGCGAGTACTGCGTGGCCATGGAGTTCAAGGCCGCCAGCGAGGACGTGGCCCGCACCTGCCACCCGCATCCCACCCGCTCCGAAGCCCTGCGCCAGGCGGCCATGGGCGTCGAGGGCTGGACCATGCAGGCTTGACGCCCACGGGCCTGGTCATCCGCCGGGCCGAGGCGCACGAGATTCCCGCCTGCGCCGCGCTCTACGAGCGCGTGCTGCGCGCCACCTTCACCTGGACCGACCCGCGCAGCCACCGCGCGTCGGACTTCGCCGCCGCCGCCCGCCAGGAGGAAGTCTACGCCGCCTTCGAGGACGGCCGTCTGGTGGGGATCGCCGCCTTCCACCGGCGCGCGGGCTTCCTGCACTCGCTCTACGTCGAGCCGCGCGGGCGCGGCGTCGGCAAGGCGCTGCTCGACCACGTCTGCGCCGCCGCCGGCGGCCCCGTCGCCCTGAAAGTGCAGGAGCTCAACCTGCGGGCCCGCGCCTTCTACCGCCGCGAGGGGTTCCGCTTGGAGGAGCGCGGCTGCGACCCGCCGCCAGGCGTCGCCTGGCTGCGCCTGCGCCGCGACATGGCCGCGAGTTAACTTTCCGGGCGCAGCCGGCGGCTTAGCCTCGCCCGTCACCTCCGGAGGCTTCCATGAGCGCGACAGCCCTCCTCCTCGCCGCCGTCCTCGCCCAGGCCCCTCGGCGACCGCTTCGCTCTTCCCCGGCGTCCAGGCCGCCGCCTGCCCGGACCTCAGGCAGGACCTTCGGAAGGTCAGGGAACACATCGGCTGAAACCGGCGGAGCGTCTTCCTGGGCCTCGTCGCCCGCCCCGCGCGACCCTCGACCGGCTGGGCGACCTGCCCAAGGCCAACCTGACCCTGACCGTGCTCCGCAGCGTCGGCGGCTGCGCCGTGTCCTCCACCACCCGCTACGAAGTCGAAGGCGACGGCCGCGCGAGCCGCTGACCCAGGAGCCCTTCTCCATCAAGGGGGAGAAGCTGGGTGAGTTCACGCGTGCGGGTGCGCCTTGGCGTAGGCGCTGAGCAACGCGGCGGCGTCCACCTGGGTGTAGCGCTGGGTGGTGGCCAGCGAGGCGTGGCCCAGCAATTCCTGGATGGCCCTCAGATCCGCCCCCGCCCCCAGCAGATGCGTCGCGAAACTATGGCGCAGGGCGTGCGGCGTGGCGCTGTCCGGCAGGCCCAGCCGGCCCCTCAGGGCCTGCACCGTCGCCTGCACCTGGCGAGGGCTCAGGACCCCGCCGCGCTTGGCCCGAAACAGCGCCTCGCCGCCGGCCACCGGATAAGGAACCCGCGCCAGGTAATCCTCCACCGCCGCCCGGACCGCCGGCAGCACCGGCACGACGCGGGTCTTGCCGCCCTTGCCGGTGATGCGGATCGCCTCGCCCAGGGGGACGTCCGCCACGGTGAGCGACAGGGCCTCGGAGATCCGCAGGCCGCAGCCGTACAGCAGGGTCAGCACCGCGGCGTCCCGCGCCGCCTCCCAGTCCTCGCGGTCGGGATCCAGCGCAGGCTCGGCGATCATGCCCTGCGCCTGGTCCTCGCTGACCGGCCGCGGGACGCTGGGCTTCACGCGCGGCCCCCGCACCAGGGCGATGCCCGGGTTCGGCGTATCCAGCCTGATGTCGCAGAACCGGTGGAAGGTCCGCACCGCCGACAGCGCCTGGGACATCGACCGCGGCGACAGCGGCCGATCGCCCTGCCGCAGGAAGGCGAGCCAGGCTCTGAGCTCTCCGGCGGTGACCCCGCCCAGGTCGGCGAGGCTCACGCCCTCGCCCCGGTGCTGTTCGAGAAAGCCGATGTAGCGCTGGGCCGCGAAGCCATAGGCCTCCAGCGTCCGCGGCGAGGCGCGCCGCTCATGCGCAAGGTGCTGCAGCCAGGCGGCCTGCGCCGCCCGCGCGGTCCGGGCTGTTTCGGCTAGAGGACCGGCCATCGCTCGGCGGTGCGCTCCACCACCCGGGCGATGAACGCGACCAGCTCGGCGCCCATGTCGGCGGTGAAGCCGTGCGGATCGGTCGAGCCGAACGCCAGCAGGCCCTGCCGCGCCGGCTCCCAGATCGCCATCCGCACCAGGGCGGTGGACTGCACCTGGCCGCTGCGGTCGCCGAACAGGCCCAGCGCCGTGGGCTGGAAGCCCATGGCCTCGAGGCGCTGCGAATCCCCCAGGATCAGGTCGACCTGGCCCGCCACCAGCATGCGCCAGCCGGCCGGCGTGCGGCCCGGCCCCTCCAGCGCCAGCGCCCCGGCCACCAGGCCGAAGCGCCGCTGGGCGAGCTCGTCCACCCGCCGCGCCAGGTCGGCGTGGTTGCGGGCCTCCAGGAGGTCGATGACCGCGCCGTGGGTCTGGGCCTGGGCGGCGAAGTTCTCCTGGGCCGTGGCCTCCAGGTAGCGGCGGGCGAAGCTCTCCTCGCGGTGCGCCGCATGCACCCGGGCCAGCGCCGCCGGCCCGAACTCGACCACATTGCCGCCGTCGACCTTCAGGCCCAGCTCGGCCAGCAGGTCCGCATCCCCGCGCAGCAAGGCCGGATCGTCCAGCAGGTAGCGCCGCACCGCCTCGGCCGACGGCTCCCGATCCTCGGCCTTCGCCTGCGTCGCGTCCATGCGTCCCCCGACTAAAGGATCGACTGGCCGGTCTTCGCCCAGTCGCTCATGAATTGTTCAAGCCCCTTTTCGGTTAACGGGTGCTTGAAGAGGTCGGTGAAGACGCCGGGCGGAATGGTCGCGCAGTCGGCGCCGGCCAGGGCCGCGGCGGTCACATGCGCCGGATTGCGGATCGAGGCGGCCAGGATCTCGGTGTCGAACTCGTAGGCGTCATAGATCGCCCGGATCTCGGCGATCAGCGACATGCCGTCGGCGCCGTGGTCGTCCAGCCGGCCCACGAACGGGCTGATGTAGCTCGCGCCCGCCTTGGCGGCCAGCAGCGCCTGGGCGGCGGAGAAGCAGAGGGTGACGTTGGTCTGGATCCCCTCGCGGCCGAAATGGGCGCAGGCCACCAGGCCGGCCCTGGTCAGCGGGATCTTCACCACCACATTGGTGGCCACGCCGGCGAGCTTGCGCCCCTCGGCCAGCATGCCCTCGGTCTCGGTGGAGGCCACCTCGGCGCTCACCGGGCCCTCGACGAGACCGCAGATCTCGGCGATGACCTCCAGCATGGGACGACCCGACTTGGCGATCAGCGACGGATTGGTGGTCACCCCGTCGACCAGGCCGGTCGCGGCCAGGTCCGCCAGGATCGCCGTGTCGGTGGTGTCGAGAAAGAGCTGCATGGATCGGGTCTCGCGGTTGCTTGAGGCGCTTGTAGCGGCACAAGCGCCGCCCCGCCAACGTGACCTGCCGCGCGCGCGCCGGCGGACCTGAATTCCATGCTCCGTATCGCCAGCGTCCTGCTTCCCCTGCCGCTTCCCGAGGCGTTCGACTACGCCGAGCCCGAGGGCCTGCAGCTTGCCCCGGGCGACCAGGTGGCCGTGCCGCTGGGTCCCCGGCTGGTGCGCGGTGTGGTGATGAGCTTGCGCGACGGCGCCGGCGGCAACCGGCCGCTGAAGCCGGTGGCGGGCCTGCTCGACGAGCCGGCCCTGCCGCCCCGCACCCTGGAGTTCGTGACCTGGGCCGCCCGCTATTCGGTGGATGCTCCGGGCCAGCCGCTGGCCATCGCCCTGCGCGGCGCTCGCGCCCCCCGCGCGCGGCCGGAGCGCATCGCCGTCGCCACCGGCACGGTCACCGCCCGGCCGACGCCGGCGCGGGAGAAGGTGCTGCAGGCCGTCCGCGGCGCCGCGCCGCTGTCGCCCGCCGCCCTCGCCCGCCAGGCCGGGGTCACCGCCAGCGTGGTGAAGGCCCTGCTGGACGAAGGCGTGCTGGCGATCCGGCTGACGCAGCGCGAGGCGGCCTTCGCCGAACCGGACTTCGCCCGTCCGGGCTCGTCCCTCAACGCCAGCCAGGCCGCCACCGCCCAGGCCCTGCAGGCCCAGGTCGCCGAAGGCGGCTTCAGCGTCACGCTGCTCGACGGCGTCACCGGCTCCGGCAAGACCGAGGTCTATCTGGAGGCCGCCGCCGCGGCCCTGGCCAGCGACCCCGCCGGCCAGGTGCTGATCCTCCTGCCCGAGATCGCGCTGACCCAGGCGGTGATCGGCCGGGTCGCCGACCGCTTCGGCGCCGCGCCGGCCGAATGGCACTCCGACGTCGCGCCGCCCGAACGGCGGCGGGTGTGGGAGGCGACGGCCGCCGGCCGCTGCCGCATCGTGGTGGGCGCGCGCTCGGCGCTGTTCCTGCCCTTCCGCAACCTGCGGCTCATCGTGGTGGACGAGGAGCACGACGGCTCTTTCAAGCAGGAGGAGGGCTTCATCTACCACGCCCGCGACCTGGCCGTGGCCCGCGGCAAGATCGAGGCGGCGGCCGTGGTGCTGGCCTCGGCCACGCCATCTCTGGAGACTCTGCGCAACGCCGAGACCGGCCGCTACCGGTGGCTGCGCCTCTCCGCCCGCCACGGCGCGGCCCGCCTGCCGGCCATCACCCTGGTCGACCTGCGCGAGACGCCGCCGGAGACCGGCCGCTGGCTCTCCGCCCCGCTGGTGGCGGCCATGGGCGAGACCTTCGCCCGCGGGGAGCAGACGCTGCTGTTCCTCAACCGCCGCGGCTACGCGCCGCTGGTGCTGTGCAAGGCCTGCGGCGAGCGGCTCTGCGCGCCGGACAGCGATTCCTGGCTGGTGGAGCACCGCTATTCCGGCCGGCTGGTCTGCCACCTGACCGGCTTCTCCATGCCCAAGCCGGCCGCCTGCCCGCACTGCGGGGCCAAGGACAGCCTGGTCTCCATCGGTCCCGGCGTGGAGCGGGTGGAGGAGGAAGCCCGCGCCCTGTTCCCGCAGGCCAGGCTGGGCGTCTTCTCCTCCGACACGGCGTTCGACGCCCGCGAAGCCCGTCGGCTGATCGGCGCCATGCAGGAGGGCGAGATCGACATCCTGGTGGCCACCCAGGCGGCGGCCAAGGGCCACAACTTCCCGAACCTGACCCTGGTCGGCGTGGTGGACGCCGACCTCGGCCTGCGCGGCGGCGACCTGCGCGCCGGCGAACGGACCTTCCAGCTCCTGGCTCAGGCCTCGGGCCGGGCGGGCCGGGCCGAGCGGCCGGGCCGCGCCCTCCTGCAGACCTGGGCGCCCGACCATCCGGTGATGCAGGCGCTGGCCGCCCAGGACCGCGACGGCTTCGTGGCCGCCGAGATGGCCGAGCGCGAGGCGGCGGGCCTGCCTCCCTTCGGCCGGCTGGCGGCGGTGGTGGTCTCGGGCCCCGATCCCGTCGCCTTGGAAGCCTTCGTCCAGGCCATGGCGCGCGCCGCGCCCAACGCCTCGGGCGCCGAGGTCTACGGCCCCGCCGACGCCCCGCTGGGGCTGATCCGCGGCCGGCGGCGCAAGCGCTTCCTGGTGCGGGCCGACCGCGGCGTCGACCTCTCGGCCTACATGGCCGCCTGGCGCGCCCGGGTGCGGCCGCCCGGCGCGATCCGCATCGCCGTCGACATCGACCCCTACAGCTTCCTGTAGGCCGTCAGGCCGCCGCGTCTTCCTCGACGGCGGCTTCCACGGCTCGATCCTCCACCAACGGCGCCTCGGGGATCTGCAGCATGATGAGGAAGCCCAGGCCCAGGACGCCCAGGCCGAAATAGAGGCAATGGACGATAGCCGTGGAGAAGCCCTGGCGCACCACCCGCTCCATGGCCTTTTCCTGCGGCGGGATGAGCGCGTTCGGATGGGCCTTGCGAGCCAGCGCCATGCGCTGCAGGTCGCCCAGGTCGACGTGGCGCGCCGCCGCTGCGCCCGACGGCGCGTGGCGGGCCATCTCGCCGGCCAGCGAGGTGGTCAGCACCGCGCCGAACACCGCCACGCCGACCGTCTGGCCGATCTGGCGGACGAACTGGCTGGAGGCGGTGGCGACGCCCAGCTGGTGCGGCGGCATGGCGTTCTGCACCGCCAGGCTGAACAGGCTCTGCCCCGGGCCGAGACCCACCCCCACCACCAGCAGTCGCCACGCCAGGTCGGTGGTCGAGGTGTCGGGCCCGATGAAGGTGAGCAGCAGGACCCCCAGGAAAAATACCGCCCCGCCGCCGATCATGAATGGCTTGTAGCGCCCCGTCCGGGTGACGAACTGGCCGTTCACCGTCGAGGAGATGATCATGCCGCCCATCAGCGCCAGCATGGTCAGGCCGCTGCGCGTCGCCGGCACGCCCTGGCCCACCTGCATGTAGAGCGGCAGGAAGGACGACACCCCCATGAAGGCCATGCCGTAGAAGAACGAGGCGCCGTTGGCCGTGGTGAAGGTGCGGATCCTGAAGAGCTCGAGCGGCAGGATCGGGTCCCAGACCGCCCGCTCCACGACGATGAAGGCGGCCAGCGCCGCGGCGGTCAGCAGGAAGAGGCCGATGATCAGCGGCGAGACCCACGGATGGTCGCGCCCGCCCCAGGTGATGGCCAGGAGCAGCGGCACGAAGATCGCGACGATGAGCGTCGCCCCCAGGTAGTCGATCCGCGCCTCCCGGCGCACCGGCAGGCTGGGCATCTTGAAGAGGATCAGCAGCAGCGAGGGCAGGGCGAACGGGACGTTGACGTAGAACACCCAGCGCCAGCCGGCGATCGTCTGGCCGAACAGGTGGACCGTGCCGTGGTCGGTCAGGAAGCCGCCGATCATCGGGCCGGCCACGCTGGCCACGCCGTAGACCGAGCCGAACAGGCCGGAGAACTTGGCCCGTTGCCGCGGGGGGTAAAGATCGGCGCTGATCGCCAGCGCCGTGGTGAAGAGCGCGCCGCCGCCTATCCCCTGCACGGCGCGGAAGGCGATGAGCTGGGTCATGCCGCCGCCCAGCAGCGGCAGGTGGGCCGCCTCCCCCGCCAGGCCGGCGAGCCAGGCGCCCGCCAGGAAGATGCTGACGCCCGTGAGCAGCACGGTCTTGCGGCCGAGCACGTCGCCCAGCTTGCCCCAGATCGGCACCGTGACGGTGGAGGCCAGCATGTAGGCGGTGGTCGCCCAGGCGTAGAGGTGCAGGCCCGACAGCTCGGCCACGATCCGCGGCATGGCCGTGGCCACCACCGTCTGGCTCATGGCGCTGAGCGCGAACACCACCATCACCGAGATGAGGGTCACGCGCCGGTCGTCGTTGCTGATCGCGCTCAATTCGTTCGATGCGGCGCCCGGACGATGAAATGACCGCCGGCGGACGACCTGTCCCTGGCTCAAATGACCCGGCCCGCGGCTTCCGGCGCCCCAAGGTGCGGGGCCCGATTCGGCGCGCCAGCGTGACGATAGCTTCGTCATAGACGACGGCTGCGCCGGCGGGAGGCTTTTTTCTTACACCGAACGCAAATGGTTCTTATAGCGGGTGCGAATTTCCGTCTGCGCGCCGCGGCGGCGGCGAGCGTCACCGTCGCAACGACTTATTGAAGACCTGCAAGGCACTAAAGGGCTCCGGCGCCCGGCTTGCAGCCTGGGCGCCGACGCGCCGGCCAGGCGCCGATACGGGACGTGAGGACCGCATGACCGACGGCCAGAATATCCGCCAGCTCACCGCCCTGAGGTTCTTCGCGGCCTTCTGGGTGGTGCTGTTCCACTATTGGCCGAAGCTGGCGGCGCCCTCCACTCCGCTGTTCGTGGACAAGGGCTACCTCGGCGTCGAACTGTTCTTCATCCTCTCGGGCTTCATCCTCTGCCACGTCTACCGGACCAGCGTGGAGGACGGGCGGTTCCGTTACGGCGACTTCCTGTGGAACCGGCTGGCGCGGGTCTACCCGCTGCACCTGGCGACGCTGGTCGGCCTGGGCGGCGTGGCGCTGGTCGCCACCGCCGCCGGCATGGCCATCGACCGCAACATCCTGTCCTGGGAGTCGCTGCCGGCGAACCTGCTGCTCATCCACGCCTGGGGCTTTGCGGACGCCGCCGGCTGGAACCATCCCTCCTGGTCTATTTCGGCGGAGTGGTTCGCCTACCTGACCTTCCCGCTATTCGCCTGGGCGGCGCTGAAGCTTAAGGATCGGCCCGCCGTCGCCGTCGTGGCTGCGGCGGCCTTCCTGGTCGGCCTCTACGCCGTCTTCCAGACCCTGGCCGGCTTTCCGCTGACCAAGGCGACCATCAACTGGGGCGCCCTGCGCATCGTCCCCTGCTTCGCCTACGGCTGCGCCCTGCACGCGTTCTGGCGCGCGCGGCCCGCCTCGAACAGGGCCGCGGCCCTGGCGCTCGCCGCCGTTTCGGTCGCAGGCGTCGTCGCCGCGGTCGTTCTCGGGGCGCCCGACGCCGCTATCGTGACCGGTCTCGGAATTGTGATCCTGGCCCTGGCCCGCCTCGCCCAGACCGGCTCGAACCTGTTCGGCGCCCCCCCGCTCGTCTATCTGGGCGAAATCAGTTACTCAGTGTACATGGTCTGCGTGCCATGGAAGATCGTCTTCGTGAATGGAATGGCGCGGTTACTGCAGCTCAAGGACGAACACCTGCCACTATGGCTGTGGTTAGTTTTCTTGTTTACCGTAATTCCACTTGCCGCCGCCTCCTATCACCTAGTAGAGCGGCCGGCCCGCGAGCGCATGAAGCTCATGGCTGAAGCGTGGCGGGTGCGGCGACCTAAGGCCGCACATGCCTGAAAGTCTCTTTTCATCCCGCCACGCGATGTTATCCCTAAGCGCAGTTGGTGCGGGGGAGTATCTCAAGCATGCTTAAGCGGACGAGGGCCGTGCTTGGCTCCCTGGCCGTCGCGGCCGTGATGAGCCTAGCCCCCACCGTGGGCGCCAACGCCGATCCCTACTGGCAGTGCGTGCCCTTCGCCCGTCTGGCCTCGGGCATCCAGATCTTCGGCGACGCCTGGACCTGGTGGCGCCAGGCGTCCGGCAAGTACGAGACGGGCTTCCAGCCCAAGACTGGCGCGGTCCTCTGCTTCAAGCCCACCGGCCGCATGAAGCTGGGCCACGTGGCCGTGGTGAACCAGGTGATCACCGACCGCGTCATCCAGATCAGCCACGCCAACTGGTCGCGCATCGACGGGACCCGCGGCCAGATCGAGAAGGACGTCACCGTCATCGACGTCTCGCCGCAGGGCGACTGGAGCACGGTGAAGGTGTGGTACGACCCGGTCCGCGACCTGGGCGGCACCACCTATCCCACCTACGGCTTCATCTACCAGGACAACGCCTCCAGGCGCACGGCGTCCTCCGGCTTCGCCGTGGCCGAGAACACCGCCATCTCCATGGCCCAGTCCGCCGCCAACATGGCCCAGTCGGCCGCCAGCCAGATGGTCGCCGCCGCCCGTCCCGGCGCCGGTCCGCTGCAGATGCTGAGCCAGGCCGCCGACTCGTCCGACCGCATCGCGGCCCTGCTGCAGGCGGCGCAACAAAGCTCCGAAAAGCCCGCCGCCGAGCGTTGACGGCCCGCGCTCGCGGCTCCATGAGGGGCTGCCGCCGGGAGGGTCCGAATGCTCAAGGTGCTCCGCCGCGACACGCCGGGCCTGGTCGAGGTCCCCGTCGTCCCGGGCTGGGGCCTGCCCGCCGACACCATCTGGGTCGACCTGGAATGCCCGACCCGCGAGGAGGAGCTCGCCGTCGAGCAGGCGCTGCGGGTCGAGCTGCCCACCCGCGAGGAGATGGCCGACATCGAGCCCTCCAGCCGCCTCTACCAGGAGGGCGGGTCGACCTTCATGACTGCCACCCTGCTGTCGCGCGCCGGCGGCGCGCGACCGGCGGAGGCGCCGGTCACCTTCGTGCTGACCAACGGGACGCTGGTCACCATCCGCTACGTGCCGATCCGGGCCTTCACCGTGTTCGCCGCCCGCACGGAGCAGGCGCCCCTGGTCCCCAGCGGCGTGGAAGCGCTGTTCGGCCTGCTGGACGCCGTTATCGAGCGGCTGGCCGGCATCCTCGAGGACACCGCCCTGAAGGTGGAGGAATCCTCCGTCGCCATCTTCGAGCACGAGGCGTCGGAGAGCTTCCGACCCCTGCTGACGGCGCTGGCCTTCTCGCAGTCGCTGGCCGCCAAGACCCGCACCAGCCTGGCCAGCCTCGCCCGCGTGGTGAGCTTCGTGGCGCTGGCCGGGGAGATCGAGAACGACAAGGACTGCAAGGCGCACCTGAAGGCCCTGCAGCGCGACGTGCAGACGCTGACCGAACACGCCGGCTACCTGTCGGGCAACGTGGCCTTCCTGCTGGACGCGGCGCTGGGCCTGATCAACATCCAGCAGAACGGCATCATCAAGTTCTTCTCGGTGGTGGCGGTGGTGTTCCTGCCGCCGACGCTGTGCGCCTCGATCTGGGGGATGAACTTCCACCACATGCCGGAGCTGAGCTGGACGTTCGGCTATCCGCTGGCGCTGGTGGCCATCGTCTGCTCCGGCATCCTGCCCTACTGGTGGTTCCGCCGCAGGGGTATGCTCTGAGCACCCGCGGGATGTGCGAAGCTTCGGCGCCCCGGGAGGAGGCCGTCCATGTCCGACCGTCCGTCGAAAGCGGGCAAGCTGCTGGTCTACCGGCACGGCCTGACCACCCGCATCACCCACTGGCTGAACGTGGCGGCGCTGAGCTTGCTGCTGCTCAGCGGCCTGCAGATCTTCAACGCCCACCCGGCGCTCTACTGGGGCGCCAAGTCGACTTTCGCCCGGCCGTGGCTGTCGATGGCCGCCGAGGAGAAGGGCGGCCGGGCCATCGGCGTCACCACCGTCGCCGGCCACCGCTTCGAGACCACCGGGCTGTTCGGCTATTCGGGCAAGCCGGGCGCGGAGGTCCCGCGCGGCTTCCCCGCCTGGGCCACCATCCCCGGCTACCGCTCACTGGTGGACGGGCGCCACTGGCACTTCTTCTTCGCCTGGATCTTCGTGCTGAACGGGCTGGCCTACCTGGCGGCCGCGCTGGTCGGCGGCCACCTGCGCCGTGACCTGTGGCCCAGCCGCGACCAGCTTTCGCCGCGCCACGTGCTGCACGAGATCGCCACCCACGCGCGGCTGAAGTTTCCCAAGGGCGAGGAGGCCCGCCGCTACAACGTGCTGCAGAAGGGGGCCTACCTGGGCGTGGTCCTGGTGCTCTTGCCGCTTATGCTGGCCACCGGGCTGACCATGTCGCCCGGCTTCGACGCCGCGGCGCCCTGGCTGCCGGACCTGTTCGGCGGCCGGCAGTCGGCGCGGACCGTCCACTTCCTCTGCGCCGGCCTGATCGTGGCCTTTGTCCTGGTCCATCTGGCGATGGTGGTCCTCTCCGGCCTGTGGAACAATCTTCGCTCGATGATCACCGGCCGCTACGCCATCGACGTGGAAGGGGACGCGGCATGAGCGGCCAGACGGACCGGCGCGGCTGGCTGCAGGCGGCAGGCGCGGCCCTGGGCGCCCTGTGGCTTTCGGCCTGCAACAAGCTGAACGACAATCCCAAGGTCCAATCCACCCTGCAGAAGGCCGAGGGGCTGAACCTGCGGGCGCAGCGGGCGCTGCTGACCCGCACGAGCCTGGCCCGCGAGTTCGGGGAGGCCGACATCTCCCCCGACTTCCGGCCCAACGGCTCGACCAACCCGAGCGACCCGGACTACCAGGCCGCGGTGCGGAACGGCTTCGCCGACTGGCGGCTGGTCATCGACGGCCTGGTGGAGACGCCACTGTCGCTGAGCCTGGCCGACCTGCGCGCCGCCCCGGCCCGCACCCAGATCACCCGCCACGACTGCGTGGAGGGCTGGTCATCGATCGGCAAGTGGACGGGCGCCAGGCTCTCTCCCCTGCTCGACCGCGCCGGCCTGAAGCCGCAGGCGCGCTATGTCGTGTTCCACTGCGCCGACACCCTGGAGGAGACCCCCGACGGGACCGGCCGCTACTACGAGAGCCTCGACCTGGTGGACGCCCACCATCCGCAGACCATCCTGGCCTACGCCATGAACGACCGCCCGCTGCCGGTGGCCCACGGCGCGCCGCTGCGCCTGCGGGTGGAGCGGCAGCTGGGCTACAAGCAGGCCAAATATGTGATGCGCGTCGAGGCGGTCGCCGACCTCGCCGCCATCGGCCGCGGCAAGGGCGGCTTCTGGGAGGACCGCGGCTACGAGTGGTACGCCGGGATCTGAGCTCGCTCAGTACGGCGAGGCGACAAGCTTGGCTTCCTCGTCGCAGGCCGCGGCGTCCGGCGCGGGGCCGGCCTTGCGCGCGGCGGCCACCTCCTTGCGGGCGGCCTCCAGGTCCTTGCGGAACTCCGGCGAGCCGTGCAGTGCGGCCACCACGATGGAGGCGTTGGTGCGGCCGGCCTCCACCGCGCTCATGTTGTGCACCCCGCAGACCAGCCGGCTTTCGCCATAGGCCCGCGCGCGCTCGAGGATCGGAACCGACCGGTCAGGCGCGAGCTCGGCCAGGATCAGGCCCACGGTCCAGCCCCAGGTGGTGTGGCCTGAGGGATAGTCGGCGCTGGCCGCCAGGTCGTCGGTCTTCGCCACGCAGATCGGCCCCTCGTCGATCAGGTAGGGGCGCTTGCGCTTATAGAGCTCCTTCGGCCGGTTGGTCGCCCGGCCGACGTCGGGCAGGACCTTGATCACCAGGGCGGTGGTCCTGGGCGCGTTCTGCGGCGTCAGCTCGACGCCCACAGCGCAGGCCATGTCCTTCAGGA
>NZ_DASXYF010000042.1:0-9299 GCF_036502675.1 Phenylobacterium sp. | reverse complement strand
AGCCCAAGCCTGGCTCCGATCCCTTTATCCGCGTCGGCGACCGGGTGTCCGAGGGCCAGACCCTGCTGATCGTCGAGGCCATGAAGACCATGAACCCGATCCCCGCGCCCCGGGCCGGCACGGTCGCTCAGATCATCGCCGGCGACGCCGAACCGGTCGAGTTCGGCGAACCGCTGATCGTTCTCGAGTAGGCCATGTTCGACAAGGTCCTCATCGCAAACCGCGGCGAGATCGCGCTGCGCATCCATCGCGCCTGCAAGGAGATGGGCATCGCCACGGTGGCGGTTCACTCCGAGGCCGACGCCAGCGCCATGCATGTGCGCCTCGCCGACGAAAGCGTCTGCATCGGGCCGGCCGCGGCAGCCAAGTCCTACCTCAACATCCCGTCGATCATCGCCGCCTGCGAGATCACCGGCGCCCAGGCCGTCCATCCCGGCTACGGCTTCCTGTCGGAAAACGCCCGCTTTGCCGAGATCGTCGGCGCCCACGGCTATACCTTCATCGGGCCCAAGCCCGAGCACATCCGCATGATGGGCGACAAGATTTCGGCCAAGCAGGCGGTCAAGGCGGTCGGCATTCCCGTGGTGCCCGGCTCCGACGGCGCGGTGACCGCCGAGGAGGAGGCCTTCGCGGCGGCCGAGGAGATCGGCTTTCCCGTCCTGATCAAGGCCGCGGCCGGCGGCGGCGGACGCGGCATGAAGGTGGCCCTGGACCGCGACGGCTTGGCCGAGGCGGTCTCGACCGCGCGGGCCGAGGCGCGTGCGGCCTTCGGCGACGACGCCGTCTACATGGAGCGCTATCTCCAGAAGCCTCGCCACATCGAGCTGCAGGTCATCGCCGACAGCCACGGCAATGTCTGCCACCTGGGCGAACGCGACTGCTCGCTGCAGCGCCGCCACCAGAAGGTGCTGGAGGAAGCCCCCTCGCCGGTCATCGACGCCGCGGCGCGGGCCAGGATCGGCAAGGTGGTCGTCGATGCCGTGAAGGCGATCGGCTATCTGGGGGTCGGCACCATCGAGTTCCTGTACGAGGACGGCGAGTTCTTCTTCATCGAGATGAACACCCGACTGCAGGTGGAGCACCCGGTCACCGAGGCGATCACCGGCATCGACCTGGTGCGCGAACAGATCCGCATCGCCGCCGGCCTGCCGCTGTCGTTCAGCCAGTCCGAGGTGGTGTTCGAGGGCCACGCCATCGAGTGCCGCATCAACGCCGAGAACCCGCGCACCTTCATCCCGTCGCCGGGCCTCGTCACCGACTTCCACGCCCCCGGCGGCCTGGGCGTGCGGCTGGATTCGGCGATCTACGCCGGCTACACGATCCCGCCCTACTACGACAGCCTGGTAGGCAAGCTGATCGTCCACGGCCGCGACCGCGAGGAGTGCGTCGCCCGCCTCAACCGCTGCCTGGGCGAGATGGTGGTGGGCGGGATCGAGACCACCATCCCCCTGTTCCAGGACCTGCTGCACGAGCCGGACATCCTGAACGGCGACTACGACATCCACTGGCTGGAAAACTGGATGAAGAGCCAGGCGGGCTGACGGAACAGCAGGTCAATCCAAGTTCATGGCGTCATGGCCGGGCTTGTCACCGATGAACACCGACTCGCAGATCCGTCCTGGGCTTGCGTGTTCATGGATCCCGGGCATTCCGCGCGCGCCGCGCTTCAGCCGAGGACGCGTTCGGAAGAAGTTCCTCAACGCCATTCAACCCTGGCCGATTAGCCTCTAGACCGGGACGATGAAGTCCTTCGGCGTCCGCGACCTGCTGCTCTGCTACGCGCGCGGCGTGTTCCCGATGGCCGACTCCCGCGACGACGAGCAGATCTTCCTGATCGACCCGGAACGGCGCGGCGTGCTGCCGCTCGACCGGTTCCACGTCTCCCGGCGGCTGGCCCGCACCGTGCGCGGCGACCACTACGAGGTCCGCACCGACACCGCCTTCGACGCGGTGGTCGCTGCCTGCGCCCAGCCGCGGCCCGGGCATCCGGACACCTGGATCAACGACACGATCCGACGCCTCTACGGGCAGTTGCACCAGCTCGGCCACGCCCACAGCGTCGAGTGCTGGAAGGACGGCGCCCTGGTGGGCGGCCTCTACGGCGTCTCGCTGAAGGCCGCCTTCTTCGGCGAGAGCATGTTCTCGCTGGCCCGCGACGCCAGCAAGGTGGCGCTGGTGCACCTGGCAGCCCGGCTGATCGCCGGCGGCTACCGGCTGCTGGACACCCAGTTCCTCACCGAGCACCTGACCCAGTTCGGGGTGACGGAGATCAGCCGCCGCGACTACCGCCGCAGGCTCGCGCGCGCCCTGGCGGCCGACGCCGACTTTCAGGTCTTGGGCGCAGGCGGCGGGAGCGAAAGGATCGGCGGCGGCGCCGGCGCAGGCTCGGCCGCCGGGGCTGCAGGCCTGGGCTTTGCGGCGGGACGGGGCGCCGACGCCGGGATCAGCGCCGGCGCAAGGGCCTTGCAGGTAATCACCCAGGCGTCATAGACCGGGTGCTCCAGGGGATTCAGCCCCGGGGACGAGGCGTACATCCAGCCGCGGAACGCCTGGCGCGGCGGCGGCACGGGTTTGCCGGGCGCCGGGCGTGGCTGCGAATCGATGGTCAGGTAGGCGATGGAATCATCCATCGCCTCGTCGGGCGCCGCACGTTCGCAGGCCTTCACCGTGAAGATCAGGCTCTTGTAGCGCACCGGCTTGCCGACCTCGGCCTCGAACCGGATGCTTTCGGCGGTGACCTTGTCCAGCGCCTGCAGGATGGCGACGTTCGACCGCGCGCGCTTGACGGCCTCGGCCGGCTTTTCCGCCACATGGGCGGCGGGGGGCGCGGCCGGGGCCACCTCGGCGGCCTGCACCGGCGGCGCGGAGACCGGCGCCGGCGGAGCCACCATGACGGGCGGCGCCTCTTCCGGCGGCGGCGCCCCGGGCGGCAGTCCGGAGGCGTCGGGGCCGGGCGGCGGCGTTGTCGGGGCCACGGTCGGCGGGGGCGGGGCCGGCTGGGCGCTGGAGAGGCCTGCGCAGGCCAGCCCCAACAGCACGGCGCCCGCAGCCACGGGCGTGATCAGGCGAAGGACACGGGAGGGAGCGGACATCGCCTGGGGCCTAGGGCTTCCAGGCCTCATAGTCGCCGGAGGCGGCCTGGCGCTCGCCGCCCCGGGCCAGCGAGCCCTGCGGCCGGTAGGCGTAGATGGTGCCGGTCAGGTTGGGCAGATGCTCCTTCTCCCAGGCCCGCTGCGGCAGCGGCTCGACCGTGGGGGGGTCGGCGAAGGTGTGGTGCAGCCAGCCGTGCCACTCCGGAGGCACCTTCGAGGCCTCGGCGTAGCCGTTGTAGATCACCCAGCGGCGCTTCAGCCCCTTGTCGAAGCTGTCGCGATCGTCGCGCGCCTCGTAATAGCTGTTGCCCAGTTCGTCCTTGCCGATGAACAGGCCCCGCTTGCTGACGGTGAACCGCACCCCGATCGTCGCGCCGTTCCACCAGGTGAAGATCGATTTCAGGACGTTGATCAAGGGCGCGACGCTTCGGGCTGAGGGCTGCAGGCGGCGGGACTATAGGTCTGCGGCCGGGCAGCGTCCAGCGGGCAGCCGTCTGCCAGATCTTGCGGTGGGAAGCCGCAGATCCACAACATCTATTGCCCACATCCGGGGTGGCGCCTAACCTCGCCTGGCATGGGAACTTGCCGATGACTCACCGGACCACCGGACCGCGGACCCTGACCGCCTGTGGAGACGCAGGCCGCTTGGCCCAAGAGCTCGCCGCCTTCGAAGCCGCCCACAGGGGCGAGCGGCTGGCGCGCATCGCGGCGGAAACCCTGACGCTCCGGCTCCAGGCGGTGATCGACGCCGTCCTGCGCTGCGAGGGCGACGTCGAGGCCTGCGCCGACCCGGCGCGCAACGCCAACCTGGCGCGCGCGGCCGAGACGGCCCGCGCCGCCGGCGCACCCGACGCCCTGATCCTGGACGCCGTGGCCCTGGCCCGGGCCGGCGAGGACCGCTGGACGGCCACGGCGGCGGCGGAAGCGGACGACGCCCTGGCCCTGGTCGTCGCGGTCTCGGACGCGGACCTGGCGGGCGAAGCCGGCCCACGCCTCGCCCGCGCCGCCTGGGAGACCGGACGCATCGCCGTGGCGGCCGACGTGCAAGCCGCCGAAGCGCTGGCCGCCGCCGTCGCCGGTACGCGGGCGACGGTGGACCTGGGCGCCTTCTGGGCCGGCGACCGCTACGACGGCGCCGCCCTGGCCGACGCCCTGCGACTTGCGGCCCGGTCCCCGGCGACGGGCAAAGCCGCCGGTGTGATCAGCCTGGCCGGACTCGGCGACTGGCTGGCCGTCCAGGGGCTCGACTACGACTCCGGCGCCGGGCGCGCCGCCGCTTGCAGGCTCTATGCCGAGGCGCGAGAAGCCCTGCAGGGCGCAGGCCTCGCGGCCGGCCTGGCTGTCCTCGACGATCCCGACCTCGCCGCCGGCCCCTGGCGCGGACCGGTCGTAGCGACCGAAGCCGGCCGCGACCTGTCGTTCGCCGCCCAGCGGGGGCTGGCCGTGTTGGGCGCGGACCTCGACGCCGCGCGCCGTCGCCTGCTGGGCGCCGGCAGCATCTCCGAGGCGCCGGGTATCGACCACCGGGCGCTCCGGACCCGCGGCTTCACCGACCACGAGATCGCCGCCGTAGAACTGGCGCTACCCGCCGCTCGCCGGCTCCCGGACGCCTTCCGCGCCGAGGTGCTGGGCGAAGGGTTTCTCCGCGACGTCCTGGGGGCGACGGCGGAAGACCTCGCCGACCCCGCCTTCGACGTTTTCGCCCTGGCCGGCTTCGACGCCGAGGCCGTCGCCGAGGCCGAGGCGCACGCCCTGGGCGCAGGCGCCCTCTCCGACGCGCCGTTCCTCTCCCCGGAACAGCGCCGGGTCTTCCGCAGTCCGCAGGAGATCGGCGAGGCGCCGCGCCTGGCCATGCTGGCGGTCCTGCAGCCCCTGCTGGCCGCGCCGGCCCTGGCCGAGATCGTCCTGCCCTGGGCCGCGAGCCCCGAGGACGCCCGACGGCGCCTCGTCGAAGCCCGCGCGGCAGGTCCCTTCGCGCTGCGGCTGCGGCGCGAGCCGCCGCCGCAGGACCTCGTCCTCGACTGGCCGAAGGCCGTCGAACCCGCGCCGAAGCCCGCCCGCGAACATCCGCAGCCCGAGCGGGTCGTGGAGCGGATCGTCGAGCGCGACCGCAGCCGCCGCAAGCTCCCCGACCGGCGCAAGGGCTATATCCAGAAGGCCGCGGTCGGCGGCCACAAGGTCTACCTGCACACCGGCGAGTACGATGACGGCGAGCTGGGCGAGATCTTCATCGATATGCATAAGGAAGGCGCCGCCTTCCGCTCGCTGATGAACAACTTCGCCATCAGCATCTCCATCGGCCTGCAGTACGGCGTGCCGCTGGAGGAGTTCGTCGAGGCCTTCGTCTTCACCCGCTTCGAGCCGGCGGGTCCGGTCAGCGGCAACGACTCGGTGAGGTCCGCCACTTCGATCCTCGACTACATCTTCCGGGAGCTCGGGGTCTCCTATCTGGGCCGCAACGACCTGGCCAACGCCGACCCCGCGGCGCTCAACGCCGACGGCCTGGGCCGCGGCGCGGCGGACGGCGACGCCGCTGACGACGGCGATCCGGGCGCGCCGCAGCCGGCGTCCCGGTTCATCTCCCGCGGTTTCTCGCGCGGCGCGGCGCCCGACAACCTGGTATTCCTGCCCCTCGCCCGCCCGCGCGGCGCGGGCAGCCCGGAGGCGGCCGACGTCTGCGCCGCCTGCGGCGACGTGGCGGTGGCGCGCAAGGGCGCCGCGCTCATCTGCGAGACCTGCGGGACCCGCGCCGGACGCCGCGACGAAGACGCGGCCGGTTGAACCCTGCGTTCACGGATCAGGTTTAGAAGGCCTGCGGCGCGATGGCCGCCGCCTTGCAGGCGGCTTCGTATGACAATGACGTTGGAGAGGCGTGTTCCAATATGAGACCGCTCGCGATCCTGGGCCTCGTCGGCCTGCTGGCCGCCGCCCTTCCCGCTCAGGCGCAGAACGCCGGCCAGGTCGGCCGCGCCCGCTCCGGCGCAAGCTGCCCCAGGTGTAACCTGTTCCAGGCCGACTTCGGCGGGCTGGAGATGCGCGCCCGCAACTTCTCCGGCGCGCGGCTGCGCCAGTCGGACCTCAGCCTCTCGGTGATGAACCGCACCAGCTTCGCCGGCGCCGACCTGCGCGACGTGGAAGCCTATGGCGGGGTGTTCACCGGCGCGAGCTTCGCCGGCGCCAACCTGACCCACGCGTCCTTCGTGGGGACCTACCTGCAGGGCGCCGACTTCCGCGGGGCGGTGCTGGAGGGCGCGAACTTCTCCGGGGCCGAAATGAGCCGCGCCACCGGCCTCAACCAGGCCCAGCTCAACCGCGCCTGCGGCGACCGCTCGACCGCGCCGCCGCCCGGCCTGCATATTCCGGTTTGCTGATTTCCGGTTTGTGATTCGGGGGTTACGGCGAATTAAGTGGGCGCGGCCTGCCTGATCTGCGCACATGGCGCGACCCCTTCAGCCGCGAGCCGCCGCCCTTTGCCGACCCGTTCCACCTCGCTCCTCCTGGCCCTGGCGGTCGTGGCCTGGGTCGCCCCGCGCGCCATGCTGGCGGGCGACCGGGAAGTGGCCCGCGTGGTCTCCTTCGGCGGCGCCTGCGCCCGGTGCGAACTGTCGGGGCGCAAGCTGGCGGGCGCGCAGTTCATCGGCGCCAACTTCACCGGCGCGGCCCTGGTCGGCTCGGACCTGCAGGGCTCCCGGTTCCTGGGCTCCAACTTCGCCGGCGCCGACCTCTCCCATGCCGACCTGAGCGACAGCGCCATGCTGGGCGCCAACTTCTCCGCCGCCGTCCTGGCCGGCGCGCGCCTGCGGGGCGCCGAGCTGAAGGGCGTGAGCTTCCTGGGCGCCAACCTCTCCCGCGCCGACCTCGGCGAGGTGCAGGCCACGGGGGCCGACTTCACCCGGGCCAACCTCTACGGCGCCGCGCTCCGGGAGGCGCAGCTCGCCGGGGCGATCCTGGCCGGGGCCGACGCCCGCGAGGCCGATTTCCGCGGCGCGGCCCTGCAAGGCGCCGTGCTGGCCTTCGGACGCTTCGACAACGCCTCCTTCCTGAACGCCGAACTGCAACAGGCGGTGATGACCGGCGCCAGCTTCGCCGGCGCGGACTTCCGCGCCGCCGACCTGAGCCGCGCGGTGATCGCCGGCGCCGACCTCTCCAAGGCCCGCGGCCTCAGGCAGGAGCAGCTCGACGCCGCCTGCGGCGACGGCAAGACCCGGCCCCCGGACAAGCTGGTGGTGCGCGCCTGTTCGGGGATCAGGGTGCTCGTCCAGCGGGTCCCGGCCGCCGCGGCGCCGCGGCGCCTGGTGGCGGAGGAACCGTAGGATCCCCGCCGTCAGGCCTTGATCGGCGGTGTCACCAGAATATGAAGTTCTTTCAGCTGCTTATTGGTAACTTCTGACGGCGCGTTCATCATCAGGTCCTGGCCCTGCTGGTTCAGCGGGAAGGCGATGACCTCGCGGATGGCCGTTTCGCCGGCCAGCAGCATGACGATGCGGTCGATGCCGGGCGCCAGGCCCCCGTGCGGCGGCGCGCCGTGGCGGAAGGCGTTGAGCATGCCGCCGAACTCCGCTTCCACGACCTCGGCGCCATAGCCGGCGATCTCGAAGGCCCGCAGCATCAGCTCCGGCCGATGGTTCCGGATCGCGCCCGAGCAAAGCTCGTAGCCGTTGCAGACGATGTCGTACTGGTAGGCGAGGATCTCCAGCGGATCCTTGCCGTTCAGGGCCTCCAGTTCGCCCTGCGGCATCGAGAACGGGTTGTGCGAGAAGTCGACGCGGTTGGTCTCCTCGTTCATCTCGAACATCGGGAAGTCGACGATCCAGACGAACTCGAAGCGGTCCTCGTCCACCAGCTTCAGGTCGGTCCCCACCTTGGTCCGGGCGGCGCCGGCGAACTTGGCGAACACCTTCGGATCGCCGGCCGCGAAGAAGGCGGCGTCGCCCTGCCCCAGTCCGAGCTGGTCCATGACGGCGGCAGCAGCGTCGGGGCCCAGGTTCTTGGCGATCGGGCCGCCCCAGCCGCCCTGGTCCTCGCTCCAGAAGATATAGCCCAGGCCCGGTTGGCCCTCGCCCTGCGCCCAGGAATTCATCCGGTCGCAGAAGGCCCGGGAGCCGCCCTTCGGCGCGGGGATCGCCCACACGGCGTTCTTGCGGTCCTCGAGGATACGCGCGAACAGGCCGAAGCCGCCGCCGCGGAACCGCTCGGAGACGTCCTGCATGACCAAGGGATTGCGCAGGTCCGGCTTGTCGGTGCCGTACCTGGTGATCGCCTCCCGGTACGGGATGCGCGGAAACGGATAGGGCGTCACCGGCTTGCCCTGGCCGAACTGCTCGAAGACCCCGTGCATCAGCGGCTCGATGGCCGCGAACACGTCCTCCTGGGTGACGAAGCTCATTTCCACGTCGAGTTGGTAGAACTCCAGGCTGCGGTCGGCGCGCAGGTCCTCGTCGCGGAAGCAGGGGGCGATCTGGAAATACCGGTCGAAGCCGGAGACCATCAGCAGCTGCTTGAACTGCTGGGGCGCCTGGGGCAGCGCGTAGAACTGGCCGGCGTGCAGGCGCGAGGGGACCAGGAAGTCGCGCGCGCCCTCCGGCGAGGACGCCGTCAGGATCGGCGTCTGGAACTCCAGGAAGCCCTGGCCGATCATCCGGTTGCGGATCGACTGGATGACCTTGGAGCGCAGCACGATGTTGCGGTGCAGGGTCTCGCGCCGCAGGTCGAGGTGCCGGTTCTTGAGGCGGATCTCCTCAGGATAGTCGGGCTCGCCGAACACCGGCAGCGGCAGTTCGCCCGCTTCGCCCAGCACTTCGGCCGCGGAGACGCGGATCTCGACCGCGCCGGTGGGCAGGTTCGGATTGACCGTCTCGGCGGTGCGCGCGACGACCTCGCCGTCGACGCGGATGACGCTCTCGGCGCGCAGGTGCTCGACGATGGCGAAGCCGGGCGTCGAGGGGGCCAGGACCAGCTGGGCCAGGCCGTAGTGGTCGCGCAGGTCGATGAAGATCAGCCCGCCGTGGTCGCGCTTGCGGTGGATCCAGCCCGACAGCCGGACGGATTTGCCGGTATCGGCGGCGCGAAGCTCGCCGCAGGTGTGGGTGCGGTAGGCGTGCATCTCTTCGGAAGTTCGGGGTGATTACAAGCCGCGGAAGGGCGCATGGGCGCCCAGGAATGTCAAGGCGGCGGGCGCGCGGCCGCTGGAACCCCGGCGAGGCTCGG
>NZ_DASXYF010000041.1:0-8980 GCF_036502675.1 Phenylobacterium sp. | reverse complement strand
ACCAGGAAGTCGCGACCGCCGAGCGCGCGGGCCAGCGCCGCCTCGTGCGGGCTCGCCACCACCCCGTCGCAGCCGGCGGCGATGGCCTGGTGGATGCGCCGCTCGACCAGGGCGCGGGCCTTTTCCGCGTAGCCCATCTCCTCCAGGTCAGCATCGGTGAGGCTGGTCAGCACTGTGACGCCGAGGATCTTCAGCGACGAGGCGCCGCGCCCGCGCACCGCGGCGGCCATCACCTGCGGCTCGGCGTGGACGGTGATGAAGTCGCAGCCGGCGCCGGAGATCGCCGCGGCGGCCCGCTGCACCGTGGTCGGGATGTCGTGCAGCTTCCAGTCCAGGAACACCTGCTTGCCCTGGCTCTTCAGCTCGCGGGCCAGCGCCATGCCGTCGGTGGCGAAGAGCTCCAGCCCCACCTTATAGAAGCTGACCGCGTCGCCCAGCGCCGCCACCACCGCGCGCGCCTCCTCCACCGTGGGGAAGTCCAGCGGCACGATGAGGCGTTTATCCGCCGTAAGAGTGGGCGATGCCCCCTTGTCTTGAAGAATTGGCGCGGCTTCGGCCATGGCGAAGGCTCCGGGCAGGAACACGCGCAAGCCGGGGGGTCGGCTGGCGCAGCGATTTGGGCTAAGGCCCGTGGATGATCCATTGGGACTTCGCGGTCAACTTCTTCGTGGCGCTGTTCGCCCTGCTCGATCCGGTCGGGAACGTGCCGGTGTTCGCCGCCTCGACGGTGGGCGCCTCGGGCCGCGAACGCGCGCAGATCGCCCTGGTCATTTCGCTCTTCGTCATGGGATTCCTGACCTTCTTCTACTTCTCGGGCCTCGGCCTGCTGACCTTCTTCGGCATCTCGCTGCCGGCCTTCCGCATCGCCGGCGGGGTGATCCTGTTCGTCCTCGGCCTGAAGATGATCGGCGACGACTTCACCGCGAGCTTCGCCGACGCCGCCGAGGCGAGCGCCGACGACAAGCGCACCTATGTCCGCCGCCGCGTCGAGCAGATGATCGTCCCCTTCGCCATGCCGCTACTGATCGGGCCGGGCGCGATCTCCACGGTGATCATCTATGCCAGCCAGGCCAAGGCCTACGGCCTGCCGGGCGCGGCGATGGGTGTCGGCGCCATCGCGGCGGTGTCGGTGGCGACCCTGGCCTCGTTCCTCGCCACGCCGCTGATCGGCAAGCTCCTGGGCAAGATCGGCCTGTCGATCATCGTGCGCGTGCTGGGCCTGATCCTGTGCGCCATGGCCGTGCAGTTCCTGCTGGCCGGCATCGCCGATTCCACCCACGGCATCATCCGGCCCGAAGCGGCCTGGCCGTATGCGAAGTGACAGTTCCTCCCCGCAGGGGGAGGGGGCTCGCGGCGCAGCCGCGAGACGCAGGGCGTTTCCGCCTCTGAGTCAGCGACAGCCGGCCATCCCGAGCGCCGGAGAGGAAACCCCCTCAGTCAGTCTTCGCGGCCAGCTCCCCCAAGGGGAGCATGGGACCTTTACGCCGTAAAAACCTCATCGCCACGCACCTCGATCGCCCACGGCGTCAGGCGCAGCCCCAGGCACGGGTTTGTCGCGCCCTGGCCGTCGAGGGTGAACAGCGCCCCGTGCCCCGTGCAGAGGATGTGGCCGGCGTCGCGGGTCAGGTAGCGGTCGTCGAGGGTGGCCAGCGGCCAGCCGGCGTGGGGGCATGAGTCCACATAGCCGGCCAGCAACTCGCCCTTGCGGACGACGAAGCCCGCGAAGATCCGGCCCTCCACGCGAAAGCGGAACCCCTTGCCGCCCGGATCGGCGATCTCTTCCAGCGCGCAGAGCCTCACGTCGGGCCCCGGGCGGGCCGGGTTGTCGGCGGCTGACACCTATTCCTCGCGAAGCGGCCGGGAGAGCAGGCCGCGGATCGCCTCGTCGACGCCGACCTCGCCGGCCAGGATCGCGGCGGTCGCCTCGCAGATCGGGACGTCGATCCCGAGCATCTTCGCCAGCTGCCGCACGGCGGGCGCCGAGGCCACGCCCTCGGCCACCGAGAGCTTGCCTTCCAGCGCCTCGCCGAGCGTCTGGCCGCGGCCGATCGCCAGGCCCACGCTCATGTTGCGCGACTGCGGGCTGGAGCAGGTGAGCACCAGGTCGCCCAGGCCGCAGAGGCCGGCGACGGTCTCGGCCTCGCCGCCCAGCGCCACGGCGATGCGGGTCAGTTCGGAGAAGCCGCGGGTGATCAGGGCGGCGTGCGCGCTGCGGCCGAGGCCGCGCCCTTCCACCACGCCGCAGGCGATGGCCAGCACGTTCTTCACCGCCCCGCCGGCCTCGGCGCCGATCATGTCGCCGGCCAGGTAGGGGCGGAACAGCGGGGTGGCGATGGCCTCGGCCAGGGCCTTGCCCAGGGCCTCGTCCGGGCAGGCGAGGGTGACGGCGGTCGGCAGGCCCCGGGCCACCTCGCCGGCGAAGCTGGGGCCGGAAAGCACGGCGGGGGCGGCCTGCGGCAAGGTCTCGGCCAGCACCTCGGTCATCAGCTTCAGCGAGCCCTGTTCGACGCCCTTGGCGCACAGCACCATGGGGACGCCCGCCCGGGCGTGCGGGGCGAAGGCGGCGAGGCTGCCGCGCAGGTGCTGCGCCGGGGTGACGTTGAGCAGGAGGTCGCACGCCGCCAGGTCCGCCAGGTCGCCGGTGGCCGAGACGGGGACGTCGAAGGCGACGCCGGGCAGGAACAGCGGGTTCTCCCGGTCGCGGTTGACGGCGGCCACCACCTCCGGCTCGCGGGCGTAGAGGATGACGTCGAGGCCGGCGCGGGCGCAGACCAGGGCCAGCGCCGTCCCCCAGGCGCCGCCGCCGATGACGCCGGCGGACCTCACGCCTTGGCCCCCTTGCGCCCGGGGGTATGGCTGGGACGGGCCAGGGCGGCGGCCTCGTCCAGCGGCCAGCGGGGCCGGGCGGCGGCGTCGAGCCCGTCGGTCAGGCCGAGCGCCAGCCGCTCGGCGCCGGCCAGGGCGATCATCGCCGCGTTGTCGGTGCAGTAGGCCAGCGGCGGGGCGGCGAAGGAAAAGCCGCGGGCCGCGGCGGCGGCCTCCAGGCCGGTCCGCACCGCGCGGTTGGCGGCGACGCCCCCCGCCACCACGAAGCTCAGGTTCCGGCCCTCGTGCTCGCGGGCGTAGAGCGCCATGGCCCGGTCGGTGCGTTCGCAGAGCTGGCGCACGATGGCGGCCTGGACGGCGGCGGCCAGGTCGCGGCGGCCGGCCGCGTCCGCCACGCCCTCGGCCAGCCGCGCCGCGGCGGCCTTCAGCCCGGAGAAGGAGAAGTCGCAGCCCGCCCGGCCCAGCAGGGCGCGGGGCAGGGTGAAGCGGCGCGGATCGCCCCCCTCGGCGAGCTTCTCCAGCGCCGGGCCGCCGGGGTAGGGCAGGCCGAGCGCCTTGGCGATCTTGTCGAAGGCCTCGCCCGCCGCGTCGTCGATGGTCGAGCCCAGCCGGCGGTGCGCGCCGGGTCCGCCCACGTCGAGCAGCTGGCAATGGCCGCCGGAGACCAGCAGCAGCAGGAACGGATAGGGCAGGTCCGCCGCCAGCCGCGCCGACAGCGCGTGGCCCTCCAGGTGGTTGACGGCGACCAGCGGCAGGCCGCGGGCCAGGGCCACCGCCTTGCCGAACGACAGCCCCACCATCACCCCGCCCACCAGGCCGGGCCCGGCGGTGGCGGCGACGCCGGTCAGGTCGGCGTAGGTCAGGCCGGCGGTTCGCAGCGCCTCGGCGGCGACGGCGTCGATGATCTCCACATGCGCCCGGGCGGCGATCTCCGGCACCACGCCGCCGTAGGGGGCGTGGGCGGCGACCTGGCTGGCCACGATCGAGCTCAGCACGTCCACGCGACCGTCCGCCCCGCGGCGGACCACGGCGGCGGCGGTCTCGTCGCAGCTGGTCTCCAGGCCGAGGATCAGAGCGGGCTGCAAGGGGCCTCCGGTTGCGGGGCGGGGCGCCGTCCTGTAGCAGGCGGGCTCCTGCTCGATCGAGGTAGACCGCCCGCCGTGTCCACGCAACCGCCCGTCCGGATCGGGGCCCGGGGCTCGAAGCTGTCGCTCGCCCAGGCGGGCCAGATGCAGCGCCGCATCGCCGAGGCCCTGGGCGCCGACCCGGCCGACGCCCCTCGCGTCGCGCCCCTGGTGGTGATCGCCACCACCGGCGATCGGGTGCAGGACCGCCGCCTGCTGGAGATCGGCGGCAAGGGCCTGTTCACCAAGGAGATCGAAGAGGCGCTGCTGGACGGGCGCATCGACTGCGCCGTCCACTCCATGAAGGACATGCCGATCGAGCAGCCGCAGGGCCTGTGCATCGCCGCCACGCCGGAACGGGAGGACGTGCGCGACGCCTTCCTGTCGCCCCGGGCCGCGCGGCTGGAGGAGTTGCCGCAAGGCGCCGTGCTGGGGACCGCCAGTCTGCGGCGCCAGGCCCAGGCGCTGCACCGCCGGCCGGACTTGCAGATCGCCTTCCTGCGCGGCAACGTCGACACCCGGCTGGCCAAGCTGGCCGCCGGCGAGGCCGACGCCATCCTGCTGGCGCTCTCGGGCCTGAAGCGCCTGGGGCTGGGCCACCTGCCGCAGAGCCTGCTCGACCCGGTCGAGAGCCCGCCGGCGCCGGGGCAGGGGGCGCTGGCCCTGCAGGTGCGCGACGCCGACCGCGACGTGGCCTGGCTGGAGCCGCTGAAGCACGGGCCGACCTTCCTCACCGTGGCGGCGGAGCGCGGGGCGCTGGCGGCGCTGGAGGGCTCCTGCCGCACGGCCATCGGGGCGCACGCCTGGCTGGCGGAGGGCCGGCTGAAGCTGGTGGTGGAGGCCCTGTCTCCCGACGGACGCCTGCGCTTCCGCCGCGAGGGCGACACGGAGCTCGCCGCCGCCGCCGATCCCTTCGCCGCCGCCCACGGCCTGGGCCTCTCCCTGGGCGGCGCGATCCACGACGAGGCCGGCGACGCCCTCGCCATTCCCGATTGACGGGACGCAGCCGGCGGGCAGGCTTCCGGCCATGAGCGAGCCGCCCCTGAAGGTCTGGATCACCCGCGCCCAGCCGGGGGCCGGCGCCACGGCGGTCCGCGTGCGGGCCCTGGGCCATGAGCCGTTCGTGGCGCCGCTGCTGTCCGTCGCGCCCCAGGGCCGCGGGCCCATCGACCTGGCCGGAGTGGGCGCGCTGGCCTTCACCAGCGCCAACGGGGTTCGCGCCTTCGCCGCCCGCTCGCCGGAGCGCGCTCTTTGCGTCTTCGCCGTGGGCGAAGCCACCGCCAAGGCGGCGCGGGCCACGGGGTTCGCGGAAGTGCTGGCCTCCGACGGCGACGTTGCGGACCTGGCCGAGCGGATCGCCGTGCGGCGCCGCGGCCTGGCGGGCGAGGTGCTGCATCCGGGCGCCGCGGAACCGGCCGGCGACCTGACGGGCCGACTGCGGGGCCTGGGCCTCGCGGCGCGCAGCCTGGCGGTCTACCGTAGCGAGCCGGCGGCGTTTGGCCCGGAGCAGGCGGCGGCGCTCGGCGGCCTCGACCTGGCGCTGGTGCATTCGCCGAAGGCCGCCGCCGCCCTGGCGGAAGTCCTGGCCGCGTTCCCGGCCCCGCGCCTGCGCGTCCTGGCCATCTCCGAGGCGGCGATCAGGCCCTTGGCGGGGACCCCGCTTGCCGGCAAGGTGTTTGCGCCGCGTCCGTCCGAAGCGGCGCTGCTGAACCTGATAGGCCGTCGCGCATGAGCGTCTCGCCGGACCCCGCCGAAGTCAGCGCCCCGCGCGACCCTGCGGACTATCGCCCGCACCGGGTGCTGGGCCCCGGCTTCTGGGTGATGATCGCCTTCAGCGTGCTCTGCGTGGCCGCCGGCGCCGCGGTGGTGGCGTTCGGCCCGCGCTGGCTGGCGCACCGCCCGCAGGCGGCGTCGACGGCGCCCGCCGGCCGCCCGGCCGCCGCCCCGCCGTCCGGCTCCGCCGTCGGCCCGGCCGTCCCGCCGGTCCAGACCGCCCTCGCCCCGTCCGTCGTCCCGGCTGGCGCCGACATCGGCCGGCTCGCCGTACGCCTGGCCGCCGTGGAGCAGGCCCAGGCCCGCACCGCCGAGGTCGCGGCCACCGCGCTGGCCGCCTCGGCCCTGGTGGAGGCCTCGCAGTCCTCGCAGCCCTTCCCGCGCGAGCTGGCGGGCCTGGCGGCGGTCTCCACCCCCACGGACGACCTCGCGGCCCTGCGGCCGCTGGCGGACTCCGGCGCCCCCAGCCGCGCGGCCCTGGCCGCCAGCTTCCCCGACTACGCGGCCCGCGCCGCCAGCGCGAGCCGCGCGCCCGGCGAGGGGGCGGGCCTGCTGGCCCAGGTCCGCTATGCGCTCACCCGGGTGATCACCCTGCGCCGTGTGGGCGACGTGCCCGGCCGCGGCGCCGACGCCGTCCTGGCCCGGGCCGAGCGCCTGGTGGAGGACGGCGACGTCGACCGGGCGCTGAAGGCGCTGGACGCCCTGCCCCCCGCCGTCCGCGACGCGGTCGCCCCCTGGCGGGCCCGCGCCGAGCGCCGCACCGAGATCGACCGCCGGGTCGGCGCCCTGCGCGCCCGCGCCTTGCAGGAGCTCGCCCAGATCGCACGGAGGGCCGGATGATCCGCATCGCCCTGGTCTTCCTGCTGGTCGTCGCGGCCATGGTCGCCGCCCTGGCGGTGGCCGGCGACCCGGGCAAGGCCAGCGTCGTCTGGCTGGGCTGGCGGGCCGACATGACCGCGGCCGCGGCAGCGATCCTCACGGTCGGCTCGGCCCTGGTCGCCATGCTGGTGTGGCGGCTGTTGCTCTGGGTGCTGGAGGCGCCTCGCCGCGCCGCCCGGGCCCGCGCCGACAGCCACCGGCGGCAGGCCGCCGAGGCGCTGAGCCGCGGCTTCCTGGCGGTGGCGGCCGGCGACGGCGCCGAAGCCCGCCGCCTGGCGCTGAAGGCCGCCGACCTGGCGGAGGAGACGCCGGGCCTGGTGCGCGTGCTGGCCGCGCAAGCCGCCGAGGCCGCCGGCGACCGCCTCGCCGCCCAGGGCGCCTATTCCGCCATGCTGGGATTTCCGGAGATGCGGCTGGCCGGCCATCGCGGCCTGATGCTGCTGGCCCAGGCGCAGGGCGACGCCGAGATGGCGCGGGGCCACGCCGAACAGGCCTTCGCCCTGCCGCGCACCGCCCCCTGGGCCTGGCGCGCGGTGCTGGAGGCGCGGCTCGCCGCCGGCGACTGGGACCAGGCGCTGGCCCTGGTGCGCGCCGCCCTGGACCGCAAGATCGTCTCGCCCATCGTCGCGGAGCGGGCGCGCGCGGCCCTGCTCGCCGCCTCCGCCGCGCAGCTCGAGGGCGCGCCCGATCCCAGGGCCCGCGCCCAGGCCCTGGACTACGCCGTCGAGGCGGCCAAGCTGCAGCCGGGGTTCGCGCCGGGCGTGGTGATGGCCGCCCGCCTGCTGGGCGACGACGGCAAGCTGGCCCGCGCCGCGGCCACGCTGGAAGGCGCCTGGAAGACCTCGCCGCACCCGGCGCTGTGGCTGGCCTACCGCGACCTGCGCACCGACGAGACCCCCGCCCAGCGCGCCGAACGGCTGGCCGGCCTGGCGGCCATGAACCCCGGCCACCGCGAAAGCCGCATCCTGGCCGTGGAGCGCGCCCTGGTGGCGGGGGACGCCGCCGCCGCCCGCGTCGCCCGCCAGGCGCTGGAGGCCGAGCCGGTCACAGCCCGCATCGCCGCCCTGTTCGCCCGTGCCGCCTTCGCCGCCGGCCAGCCGGACGAGGCGCGGATGTGGATGGCCAGGGGCCTGGGCGCCCCGCAGGAGCCCGACTGGTCCGACCTCGACCCCGAAGGCCGCGCCTTCGCCTACCAGGCCTCCGACTGGGCGCGGCTGGTGATCACCTTCGCCGAGACGGGCGACCTCATCCACCCGCGTCACGAACGCCGCGAGCGGGGGTTGAGCGAGTTGCCGGAGCTGCCGATCGCCTATGCCGACTCCGCGCCGTTCATCATCGCCGACGGCCTCGGCGCCGCACCCTATCCGGTCGACGAAGAGGGCTACGGCGAGGACGATCCGCCGGCGGTGGAAGACCAGCCGCCGCCTCTGCGCCGCCGCTCGGGCCGTGGCCGCTTGGCGAGCGCGCCGAGAGCCGCTAAATAGGCGCTCCTTCGCGGCCGGGACCTCCCCGAACGCAGCCGGAAAGGCCCATGGGCCGCCTTAGCTCAGCCGGTAGAGCGGCGCATTCGTAATGCGTAGGTCGGGTGTTCGAGTCACCCAGGCGGCACCATTCTTCTAAGCGAGCCAGGGTCCTCCCCCGGCAAACCGCGAGAAGAGGCGCTTAAAACGCCGCCGCCGCCATGTCCTTGAGCCGGGGCAGGACCTGGTCCTTTTCCGAGAGGATCGGCTCGCCGCGGATCGGCCAGTGGATGGCCAGGTCCGGGTCGTTCCAGAGCACGCCGCCCTCGGTCTGCGGCGCGTAGAGGCCATCGACCTTGTAGAACAGCTCGCAGTCGTCGGTGAGGGTCGCGTAGCCGTGGGCGAAGCCGCGGGGGACGAAGAGCTGCTCGCCGCGTTCGGCGGTGAGCTCGGCGCCGACCCACTGGCCGTAGGTCGCCGAGCCTGGACGGACGTCGAGGGCGACATCGTAGATCGCGCCGCTCAGCACGCGCACAAGCTTGGCCTGAGGGTGCGGCGCCTGCTGGAAATGCAGACCGCGGACCGTGCCGGCCCTGGCGTTGAACGCCTGGTTGTCCTGTACGAACTCCGCCGTGACGCCGGCCTCGGCCATGGCCTCGCGGCTCCAGGTTTCGGCGAACCAGCCGCGCGCATCGCCATGGCGCTTCGGCGTGATAAGCAGGACCTCGGCCAGGGCCTGGGGCGTGATCGTCGTCATGTCGGCCCGGATGGGTGGGAGTGAACCTTCGGATGGCGCGCGCCGCGGCGATTGGCAAGCCCCTTGGCCCCCAGGTGAGCGTCGTGGTGGTGGTTTATGAGAGCGGGCCGACGCTGGGCGAATGCCTGGCCGCCGTGCGCGCCCAGACCTATACGGACTAT
>NZ_DASXYF010000040.1:0-1543 GCF_036502675.1 Phenylobacterium sp. | reverse complement strand
GCGCGATTGATCCCAAGCACCTTCATGACGCGTCTCCCTCTGTGCGGCGTGCCCGCGACGTGGGGCGGCCCGCTACTTGATCTCGCTCGAACCGCCGTCGATCACGAAGTTCTGGGCGGTGATCCAGGCGCCCTCGTCGGAGGCGAGCCAAAGGGCGCAGTAGGCGACGTCCTCCGGCTGGCCCGCGCGGCCTAGCGGGATCTCGGCGATCACCTGGTCCATGAACGCCGAAGGGGAACGCGCAAGGGCCGGCGTGGCGATGACGCCCGGCGAGATCGCGTTGACGCGGATCTGGTGCTGCGCGCCCTCCGCCGCCATCTGGCGGGTGAGCCCCATCAGCCCGGCCTTGCCGGTGGCGTGGCCCGCCGCCCCCATCCTCGCCCGCCCGCGCAGGCCCACCGTCGAGGCGGTGTTGAGGATCGCCCCGCCGCCGCGGGCGATCAGGTGCGGCCAGGCCGCCTGCGAGGCGTGGAAGACGATGTCGAGCTCGTTCACCAGCGTATAGGTCCAGCTCTCCGGCGACATCTCCGCAAACCGCTTGTAACGCGCGCCGGCGGCGTTGTTGTAGAGGATGTCGAGGCCGCCCGCCTCGGCGACGCCGTCGTTGATCCAGGCCTGGGCGGCGGCACGGTCGGTCATGTCCACCTGGGAGGAGATCATCCGGCCGCCGGCCTCCCTGACCATCCGCTCGGTCTCGCGTCCGCCGTCGGCGTCCTGGCGCCAACAGCCGACGACGAAGGCGCCCTCCGCGGCGAAGATCCGCGCCGCTGTCCGGCCCTGGCCGGACGACGTGCCGGTGATGAAAGCGACCTTGCCCTGCAGACGGTTCATTTGGCCGGAGCCATCTGCGCCGCCGCAGGTCCGGACGCGGGCGCGTCCTTCGGCTTGGCGTCGTAGACCTCCGGCTTGTAGCCCATGAACCGGCGCGGCCCATTGATCAGGGGCTGGCCGGACTCCCAGACGCCGGCGACCTTGGCGGCCGACAGCTCGGCGATCTGGTCGGCCGTGTAGCCGAGCTCGGTCAGCACCTCGCGGGTGTACTCGCCGACCACCAGCGGCGGGCCCTGCACCTTCCCCGGCGTGTCCGAGAAGTTGAACATCAGCCCCATCTGCGAGAATTCGCCGACGAGCTCCTGGCGGTAGGTGACGGTCAGGCCGCCGGCGCGCATCTCCGGGTCGTCGTGCAGCCGGTGGGCGAAGGTCGGGTCGCTGACCTCGGCGGGCACGCCGGCGGCGTCCAGCGCCTCGCGCCAGGCCAGCGCCGGCCTGGCCTTGAAGGCTGTACGCAGCAGCTCGCGAAGGGCCGCGTCGTTCTTGCGGCGCGCCTCGGGCGTGGCGAAGTCGGCGGCCTCGAGGGCCGGCGCGTTCAGCACCGTCTTCAGCGCCGTCCAGTGGGCCTCCTTCGGCGCCACCACGGCGATCCAGCCGTCGGCGGTCTCGTAGAGGCACTGCAGGGCGCTCATGCCGGTCTGCATCTTGTCGAGCCGGGGCCGTTCGAAGCCGGAGCCGTCGGGGCGGGCCAGCGCATGGGAGATGTTCAGCA
>NZ_DASXYF010000039.1:0-17413 GCF_036502675.1 Phenylobacterium sp. | reverse complement strand
GGCGCGGCCTCGGCCGGGGCGGCCTGCAACGCCAAGGCCGCCATCCCCAGTGTGACGATCGCCCCCGCCAGCCGCACGCGTCGCTCAGTCCGCGTCGCGGAAGTAGGGCTCCACCACGCCCTGCAACTTGATGGTCATCGGATTGCCACGGCGGTCCTTGGAGGGCAGGCTCAGCCGCACCCAGCCTTCGCTGACGCAATATTCGTCGACGTTGTTCTTGTCGACGCCCTTGAAGCGCACGCCCACCCCGCGCTCCAACAGGGCGGCGTCGTAGTAGGGGCTGTCCGGATTGGTGGCCAGACGGTCGGGGGGCGTGTCGGACATCGGGAGGCGGCCTTCTCTGAACGAGCCGCGGTCATAGCCAGCCTGGGCCTTCATGCCAATCGCCGAGGCCTCAGGCCTCGGTGCGCTCGCCGGTGCGCCGGCCGTAGACCAGCCGCTCGACGAAGCCCCACAGCGCCCCCATCTCCCGCGCCGCGGGGTTGGCGGGATCGAGCTCCTCCACCGAACGGCCCGACTCCAGCACCGACTGGTAGTTGGCCCGCGCCCGCAGGATCAGCGGCGCCACCGGCAGGCGCATGAGCATCAGGGCTTCCAGCGCCCGCTTCACCGCCGGCGGCTCGACGCCCTCGCGCGGCGCCGGCGCCTGGTTGAGCACGATCAGGCCCGGCTTGCGCAGCCGGCGGATCACCTCGGCGGTGCGCAGGGCCGCGGCGATGTCGAGGAAGGTCGGGCGGATCACCAGCAGCGACAGGTCCGACACCACGATGGAGTGGCCGAGCTCGTCCTCCAGCACCGCAGGCGTGTCGATGATCATGGTGTCGACGGCGTTGCGCACCGCCGCCACCTGCAGGGTGAACAGCTTGGACCCGGTGGTCTCCACCACCTCCGGCCCCGGTCCCTGGCGGCCGCGCAGCACCTCGGCGGCGGAGCGCTGGGCGTCGGCGTCGGCCAACAGCACCTTGTGTCCGCGCAAATGCGCGGCGATCGCCAGATGGACGGCGAGCGTCGTCTTTCCGGAGCCGCCCTTCCGAGCGATGACGGCGATCGTACGCATCTGGGCTGCGTTTCACCTCCCTACACGCCAACGCCACGCAAGCCAGACTGCGTCAAGCCCATGACACTCATTCGATCCGCGTCGCCCAGCGTCCAGGCTGCGGTCCGCGAAAAGCTCCGCGACGGCGAATCCCCCGGCCGGGGATGCGCCGGCAGCATCGTGGCAGTATCGGGCGTCGCCGTCGCCTGGAGAGCGGCCGACGAAAAAGAGTTTCGCCACGACCGAACTCTTCAGCGCCGCGGCCGGTTTCGCACGGTCGGCAGTACTCGCGCGGCGGATCATTTCCCATTTCCAGGCCCTCGATCGCGGCGTGCGGATCGACGGCGGAACCGGCGCCGACGCGCCCGCGTTGCCGGGAGCGACGCCGTCGCGGGGCGGCCCGAGTCCCGCCGGCGCGACCAACCGGCCGGCGCGCTGTGGCGCCGGCGCCGCAACGGCGAAGACTTGTATTCGCGGCGTGAACTTCACCGCCAAGCTGTCGTTAACCTGTTAAGGTCGTCGCCTGGAGACTTCGCACATGCCCGCCCCGCTGCAACGTTTCGTTTTGAGGACCTCGGCGGTCCTGGGGTGGATGCTGGCCTTCACCCTCGCGGTCTATTCCAACCTCCATCCCGCCGGTTGAATCCCTACCTGGGTTCGTAGTTGAGGATCGGGGCCAGCCAGCGCTCCGCGGTTTTCAGGTCCCAGCCCTTGCGCCGGGCATAGTCGGCCACCTGGTCGGCCTCCACCCGGCCCACCCCGAAATAGTGCGCCTGCGGATGGGCGAAGTAGAGCCCCGAGACCGAGGCCGGCGGGTTCATCGCATAGCTCTCGGTGAGGGCGATGCCGGTGGCCGCCTCGGCGTCCAGCAGCTCGAACAGCGTCGCCTTCTCGGTATGGTCCGGCTGGGCGGGATAGCCGGGCGCCGGGCGGATGCCGTGGTATTTCTCCGCCAGCAGCAGGTCGAGGTCGAAGGCCTCGTCGGGCGCATAGCCCCACAGCTCGGTGCGCACCCGCCGGTGCAGCGCCTCGGCGAAGGCCTCGGCCAACCGGTCGGCCAGGGCCGTGGAGAGGATGGCGTTGTAGTCGTCGCCGGCGTCCCTGTAGCGCTGCGCCAGCTCCAGTTCCCCGTGGCCGGCGGTCACCGCGAAGCCGCCGATCCAGTCGGGCGCGGTCCCCACCGGGGCGATGAAGTCGGACAGCGCCGAATTGGCCCCCTCCCCCGACTTGACCATCTGCTGGCGAAGGCTGTGCAGGCGGGCGATCTCCGTCGTCCGCGTCTCGTCGGCATAGACCACGATGTCGTCGCCGTCGGAATTGGCCGGCCAGATGCCCACGACGCCCCGGGCCTCCAGGGCGTTTTGCGCGACGATCTCCTGCAGCATCGCCTGGGCGTCGGCGTAGAGCGAGCTCGCCGCCTCGCCCACCACGTCGTCGGTGAGGATGTCGGGGAAGCGGCCCACCAGCTCCCAGGTGGCGAAGAACGGCGTCCAGTCGATGTGCCGGGCGAGCTCCGCCAGGTCGTAGGGCGCAAAGGCCCGGGTTCCCGAGAAGCTGGGCTTCGGCGGCTGGTAGGCCTCCCAGTCGATAGCGAAGCGGTTGGCGCGCGCGTCGGCCAGCTTCAGCCGCGCGCGGTTGGTCTGCCCACGGGCGAACTGCTCGCGCACCTTGACGTAGTCGGCGCGGGTCTCGGCCATCACCCGGTCCCGCTCGGTGGGCGACAGGAGGCTGGAGACCACCGCCACCGCCCGGCTGGCGTCCAGCACATAGGTGGTGGACGCCGCGTACTGCGGGGCGATCTTCACCGCGGTGTGGGTCTTCGAGGTGGTGGCCCCGCCGATCAGCAGCGGCACGGAAAAGCCCCGGCGCTGCATCTCGCCGGCCACATAGGCCATCTCGTCCAGCGACGGCGTGATCAGGCCGGAGAGGCCGATGATGTCCACCCCGCGGGCCAGCGCCTCGTCGAGGATCCGTTCGGCCGGGACCATGACCCCCAGGTCGATCACCTCATAGTTGTTGCACTGCAGGACCACGCCCACGATGTTCTTGCCGATGTCGTGGACGTCGCCCTTCACCGTGGCCATCAGGATCTTGCCGGCCGCCTCGCGGGGCTTACCTTCCTTCTCCGCCTCCATGAACGGCATCAGGTAAGCCACCGCCTGCTTCATCACCCGCGCGGACTTCACCACCTGCGGCAGGAACATCTTGCCCGAGCCGAACAGGTCGCCGACCACGTTCATCCCGTCCATCAGCGGGCCTTCGATGACGTGCAGCGGCCGCGCGGCGGCGGCCCGCGCCTCCTCGGTGTCGGCCTCGATGAAGTCGGTGACGCCGTTGACCAGGGCGTGGGTCAGGCGCTGGCCCACCGAGCCCTCGCGCCAGGCGAGGTTCGGCCCCTTGGCCTCGCTCTTGCCGCCCTTGTACTTGGGCGCCAGCTCCACCAGCCGCTCGGTGTTGGAGACGTTGGTCCGCTGCGGCCGGTTGAGGATCACGTCCTCCACCGCCTCGCGCAGCTCCGGCTCGATCAGGTCGTAGACCGGCAGGTCGCCGGCGTTGACGATCCCCATGTCCATGCCGGCGTTGATGGCGTGGTAGAGGAACACCGAGTGGATCGCCCGGCGCACCGGCTCGTTGCCGCGGAACGAGAACGAGACGTTGGAGACCCCGCCCGACACGCGAGCGTAGGGCAGCAGCTGCTTGATGCGCCGCGTCGCCTCGATGAAGTCGACGGCATAGTTGTCGTGCTCCTCGATGCCGGTGGCGACGGCGAAGATGTTGGGGTCGAAGATGATGTCTTCCGGCGGGAAGCCCAGCTGGTCGACCAGCAGCCGGTAGGCCCGCTCGCAGATCGCCACCTTGCGCTCGGCAGTGTCGGCCTGGCCTACCTCGTCGAAGGCCATCACCACCACGGCCGCCCCGTAGCGCAGGCAGGCTCGCGCCTGCTCCAGGAACTTAGCCTCTCCTTCCTTCATGCTGATGGAATTGACGATCGACTTGCCCTGCACGCACTTCAGCCCGGCCTCGATCACCTCCCACTTGGAGCTGTCGATCATCACCGGCACGCGGGCGATGTCGGGCTCGGCGGCCACCAGGTTGAGGAAGGTCCGCATGGCCGCCACGGAATCCAGCAGGCCTTCGTCCATGTTGACGTCGATGACCTGGGCGCCGGCGTCCACCTGCTGGCGGGCGACGGAGAGCGCGGCCGGATAGTCGGCCTCGGCCACCAGTTTCCTGAACTTGGCGGAGCCGGTGACGTTGGTGCGTTCGCCGATGTTGACGAACACGGGTCGGGGAGCGGTCATGGTTTGGTCTTTAAGGCTGACTGCGGACTACATGCGAACTCGCCCCAACCTCCGCTCACCCCCGCGAAGGCCGGGGCCCAGGTGAAACCCACCAAGCGCTCAGGCTGAATCTGGGTCCCGGCCTTCGCCGGGATGAGCGGGTTTTGGAATCGGGTCAACGTCACTGAGTTTTGTTCAGGAGGCCAGCTCGAACGGTTCGAGCCCGGCGAGCCTGAGCGCCGCCGGCGGGTCGGCCGGCGCGCGGGGCGACAGGCCCGCCACCGCCTGGGCCACGTGGGCGATGTGCTCCGGCGTGGTGCCGCAGCAGCCGCCCAGGATATTGACCAGCCCGTGCTCGGCCCACTCGTGCAGCTCGTGGCTGGTCTCGTCCGGGGTCTCGTCGTACTGGCCCATGGCGTTGGGCAGGCCGGCGTTGGGATAGGCCGAGACCAGGGTGTCGGCCACCCGCGCCAGGTCGGCGATGTGCGGCCGCATCAGGTCGGCGCCCAGGGCGCAGTTGAGGCCCACGGCGAAGGGCTTGGCGTGCTTCACGGAATTCCAGAACGCCTCGACGGTCTGGCCCGAGAGCGTGCGCCCCGACCGGTCGGTGATGGTGCCGGAGATCCAGATCGGCAGCGGCTCCAGCCCCTCGTCCTCGAGGTCCAGGATCGCCTTGATCCCCGCCTTGACGTTCAAGGTGTCGGTGATGGTTTCCAAGAGGAACATGTCCACCCCGCCCTCGTGCAGGGCCAGCGCCTGCTCGCGGTAGGCCTGGTAGACCTGGTCGAAGGTGACGGTGCGCGCGCCGGGGTCGTTCACGTCGGAGGACATGGAGAGCATCCGGTTCAGCGGCCCCATGGAGCCGGCCACGAACCGCGGCTTGTCCGGGGTCTTGGCCGTCCAGCGGTCGGCGGCTTCGCGGGCCAGCCGTGCGCCGGCCAGGTTCAGGTCCCGCACCGCGCCCTGCAGCTCGTAGTCGGCCTGGGCGATCGAGGTGGACGAGAAGGTGTTGGTCTCCGAGATGTCCGCGCCGGCCCCGAAGTAGGCGTCGTGCAGTTCGGTGATGATGTCCGGCCGGGTCAGGCACAGGATGTCGTTGTTGCCCTTGAGCTGGCCCGGATGGTCGGCGAAGCGCTCGCCGCGGTAATCGGCCTCCGCCAGCCCCTGGCGCTGGATCATCACGCCCCAGGCGCCGTCGAGGATCAGGATCCGCTGCTTGGCGGCGGCCTTCAGCGCGGCGATGCGGTCCTGGCGGGTCATCATGCGGGCTCCGGCTCGCGCACGCCCAGCACCCGGCAGATGGCGTAGACCAGGTCGGCGCGGTTCAGGGTGTAGAAGTGGAAGTCGGCGAAGCCCTCCTCCGCCAGCCGGGCGCACATCTCGGTGGCCACGGAGGCGGCGATCAGCCGGCGGGTCTCCGGATCGCGGTCCAGGCCGTCGAACAGGTTGGCCAGCCACCCCGGCAGGGTGATCCCCACCGGCCCGGCCATCTTGCGCAGGCCCTTGTAGTTCGACACCGGCATGATCCCCGGCGAGATCGGGATGGTCACGCCGGCCTTGCGGACCTTCTCCATGAACCGCAGGAAGGCGTCGATATCGAAGAAGAACTGGGTGATCGCCCGGGTCGCCCCGGCGTCGACCTTGGCCTTCAGCACGTCGATGTCGTGCTCCAGGCCCGGGCTCTCCGGATGGATCTGCGGATAGAGGCCGACGCTGACCTCGAAGTCGCCGACGGCGCGCACGCCCTCGGTCAACTCTGTGGCGTTGCGGTAGCCGTCGGCGCGCGGCGTGTAGATCCCGCCGATGGCGCCCGGCGGGTCGCCACGCAGGGCCACGATGTGGCGGATGCCGGCGTCCCAGTAACCCTGCACCACCTCGTCCACCTCGGCGCGGCTAGCCTCGACGCAGGTCAGGTGCGCGGCGGGCTTCAGGGTCGTCTCCTGCAGCATGCGCACCACCGTGCGGTGGGTGCGGTCGCGGGTCGAGCCGCCGGCGCCGTAGGTCACCGAGACGAAGGCGGGGTTCAGCGGCTCCAGCCGGCGGATTGCCTCCCACAAGGCTGCCTCGGCCTCCGGCGTCTTCGGCGGCGAGAACTCGAAGGAGACGCTGGGCCTGGGCGTCCCGCCCACGCCGGCGCGGGCGACGGGGCCCAGCGCGCTGTCGGGCGGGGTCATGCGGCGCTCCTTTGCGCGTTGCGTCCGCGCTCGGCGGTCCAGATCTTGACGGTGAGCCCGCCGGCCTGCGCCGGCGGCAGGCTGGTGACCCGGACCTTGGCCAGGCTCGCGTCCCGCAGCCAGCGCTCCATCGCGGCGTCCGGAAAGCCCAGGCGCCGGTGCTGGTGCTGTTCGCGCAGGAACTCAAGCTTGTGCGGCGCGAAATCCACGATCAGCAGCCGGCCGCCCGGCGCCACCAGCCGAGCCGCCTCCTCCAACGCCGCAGCCGGGTCGCCCAGGTAGTGCAGCACCTGGTGCACCACCACCAGGTCGGCGCTCCCCGCCGGCAGCCGGGTGGCGAAGATGTCGCCGTGGCGCAGCTCGCAGGCGTCCAGCCCGGAGCGGGCCACCCGGGAGCGCGCGATGTTCAGCATCTGCTGCGACAGGTCGAGGCCCAGGGCGGCGTCGGACTTGGGCGCCAGCAGCGTCAGCATCCGCCCGGCCCCGGTGCCCAGGTCCACCAGGCGCTTGAACGGCCCGGGTCCCGCGGCCTCCAGGATCGCGGTCTCCACGTCGGCCTCGGAGACGTAGAGCGAGCGGATCTGGTCCCACAGCGCGGCGTTGCGCTCGAAATAGGCCCCGGCGTCCGACGCCCGCTCGGCCCGCACGCTCTCCAGCCGCTCGGCGTCGCGCGCCAGCGCCGGGTCGGTCGGGTCGATCCCCTTGAGCACCTCGTCCACCAGGTCGCGCGCCTCCCCGGCCGCGCCCAGGCGGTAGAACACCCAGGCGCCGTCGGGGAACCGCTCCACCAGCCCCGCCTCGGCCAGCAGCTTCAGGTGCCGGGAGACCCGGGGCTGGCTCTGGTCCAGGATCCGGCAGAGCTCCAGCACCGCCAGCTCCTCGCGGCGCAGCAGGGCGAGGATGCGCAGGCGGGTCGGCTCCCCCGCCGCGCGCAGTACGTCGACGGCCTGATCCATGGCGAGCAGCATGGGTCATATAAAGATATCTTTATGTCCTTATGTCAAGGGCGGGAGGACGTCTGGGCGGGAACTTCGGCGGTCAGCGGCTCGCCGGCCAGATGCAGCCGGATGTTCTCCAGCGCCAGGGCCATCATCCTCGGCACGGTCTCGACGGCGCCGCCGGCGGAGTGCGGCGTCAGCACGACGCCCGGCAGGCCGGCCCAGCGGTCGGCCGGCGTCGGCTCCTGCTCGAAGACGTCCAGGGCGGCGTTCCCGAGCCTGCCCGACCTCAGCGCCGCGATCAGGGCGTCCTCGTCGACCACCGAGCCGCGGGCGACGTTGACGATCAGCCCCTTCGGCCCCACCGCCTCGATCACCTCGCGCGAGATCAGGCCGACGTTGCTGGCGGCGGCGCGGCAGGCCACCACCAGGATGTCGCTGTCCTCGGCCAGGGCCAGGACGCTCTCGGCCCGGGGCCAGGGGGCGGGCTTGGGGTTGGGCCCCCACCAGGCGACGCTCATGCCGAAGGCCTCCACCCGGCGCGCCGCCGCCAGGCCGATGTGGCCCAGCCCCACGATCCCCACCCTGCGTCCGGTGAGCGTCGATCCCTGCACCTGCCGCTCGTCCGCCCAGCGCCCCTCGCGCACGAAGCGGTCGCCGGACACGATCCCGCGCCAGGCGGCCAGCAACAGGCCCAGCGCATGGTCGGCCACGTCGTCGGCATTGACGCCGCGGCTGTGGGTGACGGCCACGCCGCGGGCCCGGCACCAGTCCAGGTCGATCCCGTCGTAGCCGGCGCTGATCACCGCGATCAGGCCGAGCTTCGGCATCCGGGCCGTCTGCTCGCGCGTCACCGGCCCGAAGTGCAGCAGGGCCCGCACCTGGGCCAGATCCTCCGCCGGCGCGTCCCAACCCACGACCATGCGGGCGCCGAGGGCCTCCAGCTCCGGCTGCATCCGCAGAAGCATCGGCTGGACGACGAGGACGGCCGGTTTCTCGACGGCGGGCATGGGGCTCCTCCCTGACGTTTTCGGTCCTCTATATCCAGGGCCGGCCGGGCCGTCGCGAGAACTTCCGGCCGGCCGGCGGCATGACCGGGGCGGCCTCGCTACTGCGCCGCCAGCTCCAGCTGCGGACGCTGGCGGGCGGCGCGGACGCCGGGCAGGACGCCGCCCACCAGCCCGATCACCAGCGCCAGCACGATCGCCGAGGCGACGGTCGCCGCCGACAGGTCGAACTTGAACACCAGCTGGGTGAAGCCCGCGCCCAAGGTCGAGGTGGTCCGGCCGTTGAAGGCCGCGAAGGCCAGCCCGATCCCGAGCAGCCCGCCGAGCACGCTGAGCGCCAGCGCCTCCACCATCGTGCCGACGAACGCCGCATAGCCGGAGAACCCGATGATCCGCAGGGTGGCGATCTCCGTCGAGCGCGCCGCCACCGAGGCGTACATGGTGTTGAGCGCGCCCGCGAGGGCGCCGATGGCCATGGTGATCCCCAGCGCCCAGGCGATGAAGGTGAACTGCGCGGTCGATTGCGAGGCCTGGCGGGCGTAGTACTCCCGCTCGCTCAGCACCTCCAGCTGGTTGAGCCGCGGGTCGCCGCGGGCCCAGGCCTTGAACGCCGGCATGTCCTGCGCCGACGTCAGCTGCACCCGCATGGTCTGGTAGACGTTCGGCCGGTTGAACAGGCTTTGCGTCACGGCGATGTCGGCCCACAGCTCGGAGTCGAACACGGTGCCCGGCGCCTCGAACACGCCCACCACCTGCCAGGTCCCGCCGCGCAGCCGTATGGCCTTGCCGAACTCGAAGCCCGCGAACTCGCGCAGCAGCCCCGCGCCGACGATGATCTCGTTGGTGCCGGGCCGGAACATGCGGCCCTGGGTGATCCGGACGCTGCGCCGCAGGCTCAGGCCCTCAGGGCCGATGCCGCGGAACGGCATGTTGGCCTTGGTGCCGGTGGAGCGCTTGATCCCGTCGACGATGACCAGCAGCTCGCCGGAGACCACCGGCCGGGCGCCCTGGCGAGCGACGCCGGGCCCCGTGGCCAGGATGTTCAGCTGGTCGCGCGTGACCACGCTGTTGAGTTCCGCGTTGGAGCCCTCGCGGATCACGATGGCGACATCCTGCGCCCCCGAACCCTCGACGGTCCGCCTGAGCCCGTTGGACAGGGCCAGGAAGAACAGCAGCACGGTGATCGCCAGGGCGACCGCGACCACGCTGGCGACCGACATCGCCGCGCGCCGCGGGATGGAGCGGACGTTGAGCGCCGTCACCGCGCCGATCTGTTTGAGCAAGCTCATGCGCCGCCTCCCCCTCAGCGCCGGCCGAGCGCGTCGACGATGCGCATGCGATAGGCGCCCAGCGCCGGCGCGAGCCCGGTGAACAGGCCGAGCGCCAGCGCCACCGCGACGCCCCATCCGATGACCGAAGGCGCGAAGCTGATCGGGGGCGATTGCCCGCCGCTGGCCTGCGGCAGCAGCGCCAGGAAGCCCGCCCCCGCCAGCATGCCGAGCCCGGCGCCGAGCAGCGCCAGCAACAGCGACTCGCCCAGCACCATGCGCAGGACGCGCGCGGAGGAGAAGCCCAGCGTCTTCATCACGCCCACCTCCCGGGTGCGCTCGCGCACGGCCAGCGCCATGGTGGTGCCGACGATCAGCAGGATGGCGGCGAACGACGCGCCGACCACCAGCGTCACCACCAGCCCGATGTCGCCGAGCTGGGCGGCGAAGGACTTGTTGAACGTGGCTTCGTCCTGGGTCGAGGTTTCGTCCGCGGAATTGGCGAAGCGCTGGTCGATGGCGTGCGCGACGCGCTCGTTGACGTCCGCCGACGTGGTCAGGAACGGAACCCAGCCGACGCGGTCATGCCCGAAGGTGATGGTGTCGTTGAAGTAGTCGTAGTGGATCAGGGTGGTCCCGGTCTGCGAACTGCCGGGCCGGGCCGGGATGATCCCCACCAGGGTGAACGCCCAGGTGTGGCCGCCGTCGGCCTGGCTGAAGATGTTGCTGTTCAGCGGGATGCGCTGGCCCACATGCCAGTTGAACCGCTTGGCGACGGATTCCGAGGTGAGCATCGCCGTCCGTTCCTTGAAGAACGCCTCGCGCTCGGCGGCCGGGATCTGCAGGTCCCCGGAATAGACCTTGAAGTAGGTCGGGGGGTCGACCGCAAAGACCGCCATGAATCCGCGGGCGGGATCCTGGTAATAGCCGCCGAACCAGTTCTGGTGGGTGGCGACGGCGACGCCTTCCATATGCGAGATGCGGTCGTAGTGGGCCATGGGCAAGGATTCGGTGAAGTTGATCTTGCTCATCGTGACCATGCGGGTGGGTAGCGCGTTGAAGTTCGAGATCGAGTGATTGAAGCTCAGCATCACGCTGAACACCAGGAAGGCCACAAAGATCGAGATCAGCAGCAAGGTCGTCCGCATCGGCTTGCGGAACAGGTTCTTGCGCATGAGGGTCAGGTCGTTCACGCCGCCAGCTCCCGCTCGTCGAAGCGGCCCTTGTCCAGGTGCAGCAGGCGCTTGGCGTACTTCGCCGCCTCGGCGTCGTGGGTGACCATGACGATGGTCTTGCCCAGGTCGCGGTTCAGCACCTGCAGCATGGAGAGGATCTCGTCGGCCGTCGCGCGGTCGAGGTCGCCGGTCGGCTCGTCGCAGAGCAGGAGCTTGGGGTCGGCGACGATCGCGCGGGCGATCGCCACCCGCTGCTGCTGGCCGCCGGACATTTCGCGCGGCCGGTGGCGGACGCGGTCCTCCAGCCCCACGACCTTCAGCGCCGTGGCCACGTTCTCGCGCCGCCTGGCCGGCGACAGCCGGGTCAGCAGCAGCGGCAGCTCGACGTTCTGCGCCGCCGTCAGGATCGGCATCAGGTTGTAGAACTGGAAGATGAACCCGACGTTCGCCGCGCGCCACGCCGTCAACTGTCCCTCGCTCAGCTTGTCGATGCGCTGGCCCTCGAACTCGATCGCGCCCTTGTCCGGCCGGTCCGTGCCGCCCAGCAGGTTGAGCAGGGTGGTCTTGCCCGAGCCCGACGGTCCCATGACGGCGACGAAATCGCCCTGCTCGAAGCGCAGGCTGAGCTTGTCGAAGATGGCGATCCTCTCCTTGCCGCGCACATAGCTCTTCTCGACGTCGGTGAGGTGGATGAGATCGGTCATGCGAGGTCTCCGGCGCGCCGCCCCGGGCGGCGCTGGGTCGTCAGGAACTTCCTTCGAGAAAACGGACGCTGATCGCCATTTCCGGCAGGATGCGCGGGTCGAGCTGGTCGAAGCCGATGCGGACGCGCACCGTCGCCCGGCTGCGGTCCGCGGAGGGGATGGTGGCGATCACGTGCGCCTGGAACGTCTGGTCCGGATAGGCGTCGAGCACCGCCCGCACGCGCTGGCCCTCCGACACCCGGGCGATGTAGGCCTCGCTGACGTCGACCTCGATCTCCAGGCTGGACATGTCGACGATGGTGCAGACGCCGGTGCGGGTGAAGCCGCCGCCCGCGGAGATCGGGGAGATGATCTCGCCGGGCTGCGCCGCCTTGTTGACCACGACGCCGGTGAAGGGCGCGCGGATCTCGTAGCGCGACAGCTGCGCCACGGCATGCTGCGCGTCGCTGCGGGCGGCGTCGCGCTGGGCGAGCGCCTGGTCGTAGCGCGACTGCGCCGCCGTCAGCGTCGCCTGGCTGGCGTACCCCTGCCCGGCGAGGGCGCGGGCCCGGCCCAGCACGCGCTGCGCCTCGGCAAGGTCGGCCTGCGCCACGGCGGCGCGGGCGCGGGCGCTCTGCAGCTCGGCCTGCGCCAGGGTGGGCTCCAGCACCGCCAGCACCTGGCCGGCGCGGACGTGCTGGCCCTCCTCGACGCGCACCTCCAGCAGCCGGCCGGTGACCTCGGCGGCCACCGTCGCCTGCCGGCGCGCCACCACATAGCCGGAGGCCACCAGGCTTCCAGCAGCCGCCTCGCCCCTGGCGGCCGGCGCGCCGGCCGCGGGCGCGGGCCTGGGGGGCGGAGCCGGCGCGGGCTTCAGCATCCAGCCCGCCGCAAGGCCGGTCGCCAGCGCCAGGCCCGCCGCCACGACGGGGGCGATCCACGACGCGCGCGCCTTGGCCTCTCCGCCTTCGCCGCCGCGGTCGATCCGCAGCGACTTCAGAAGATCGGACCTGGTGTCCAAGACGCAGCCCCCTCCGCTCCGGGCCGGAGCCTACCCACGCGGGCGCCGTTGCGCAACGCGACTCGGGCGCGTGACGACCCCCGCCCCGGGGGCGAAGACGCGCGCAAACCGCTTAGAGCGGGCGCAAATCATAAGCGGTCTACGGGGCTGTAAACAGCGGATCGAGGGCCGTCGCCAGGAGCCCGCACCCGGGTAAAGTCCGCCCCAAATCCATTCCGATCTTCCGTGCAGCGGCCGACGCAGCGGTCACCGGACCCTAGCGCAGACGGGGCCCGGCGCCTAGAACATACAGGGAACATTGTCCGCCGGCAGGGGCTCCTACTTAACGCCGCTTGCCGCCTTCTCGATGATGGCGGCCACGGCCTTCGGATTGGATACGTAAATCGCGTGGCTGCCCGCAACCTCGACGATCGTCGAGCCCGCCCGCTTGGACATCGCCTGCTGGGCGGGCAGCGGGATCATCCTGTCGTCGGTGACCCGCAGGTACCAGCTCGGCTTGGATTTCCAGGCGGGCTCGGTGACCTGTCCACCGAGCGCCTCGACGCCCCACGGAACCTGGGAGTCGGCCATGAAGGCGGCCGTCTTCGCGTCCACGTCACCCGCGAACGAGGCCGGGAATTTCGCCTTGTCCAGATACAGGTAACCGTTCTTCGGCGGCAGGATCGGCGGGACAGGCGCGCCGGGCGGGGGGTTGGCGATCAGCGAGTTGACGGATTCGCCTTTGTCGGGCGCGAACGCCGTGATGTAGACGAGACCCGCGACGTTCGGGTTCGTGCCGGCTTCGGTGATCACCACACCGCCGTAGGAGTGCCCGACCAGGATGACGGGACCGCCCTGGGCGTCCACCACCTCCCTCGTCGCCGCGACGTCGCCGGCCAGCGAAATGGTGGGATTCTGGACGATGCTGACGTTGAAGCCATCTTTTTTCAGTATGTCATAGACCCCGCGCCAGCCGGCGCCGTCCACGAACCCGCCGTGGACAAGCACCACGTTCTTCACCGGAACGGCGGGCGCCGCTTGAGCAGGAGAAAGGCTTGCGGCCAGCAACACGGCGACGGCCGAGGCGAAAACGGTACGCAACTTCGTCATATCGTTTCTCCCTTTGGTCAGCCCACCCGACGCGCAGTGCCAGACTCCGACAAAATCCGCGCCGTTGAAAGTCCACAATCCACCCCTCCGGCGAGCCCCGGGGCGAAGGCCGGGGCCCAGGTGAACCCCATGAGAGGCTCAGGCTGAATCTGGGTCCCGGCCTTCGCCGGGATGAGCGGAGGCGGGTCAACCCAATTTCAACCTGCTCTACCGCGAGAACTTCTGGAACTTGATCCGGTGCGGGATGAGGCTGTCGGCGCCCAGGCGGCGCTTCTTGTCTTCCTCGTAAGCCTCGAAATTTCCTTCGAACCATTCCACGTGGCTGTCGCCCTCGAAGGCCAGGATGTGGGTGGCCAGCCGGTCGAGGAACCAGCGGTCGTGGCTGATCACCACCGCGCAGCCGGCGAACTCCTCCAGCGCCTCCTCGAGGTTCTGCAGGGTCTCGATGTCCAGGTCGTTGGTGGGCTCGTCGAGCAGGATCAGGTTGCCGCCCTCGGTCAGAGTCTTGGCCAGGTGCACGCGGTTGCGCTCGCCGCCGGACAGCTGGCCGACCTTCTTCTGCTGGTCGCCGCCGCGAAAGTTGAACGAGCCGACGTAGGAGCGGGTGTTGATCTCGCGCTTGCCCACCGCCAGCACGTCCAGGCCGCCGGAGATCTCCTGCCAGACGGTCTTGGCGGAATCCAGCGTGTCGCGGCTCTGGTCGACATAGGCCAGCTTCACCGTCTCGCCGACGCGGAACGAACCCGCGTCCGGCGTCTCCTGGCCGGTGATCAGCTTGAACAGGGTGGACTTGCCGGCCCCGTTCGGACCGATGACGCCGACGATGCCGTTGGGCGGCAGCTTGAACGAAAGATCCTTGAACAGCACCTTGTCGCCGTAGGCTTTCTCCAGGTTCTCCACCTCCAGCACCAGATTGCCCAGGCGCGGGCCGGGGGGGATCTGGATGGTGGCCGTGGTCTGGGCGCCCCGGGCCTGCTCCTGCTCGCGGACCATCTCGTCATAGGCGGCAAGCCGCGCCTTCGACTTGGCCTGGCGGGCCTTGGCGCCGGAGCGCACCCACTCCAGCTCGCGGGTCATCGCCCGCTGGCGCGCCTCGCTCTCGGAGTTTTCCTGGACGATGCGCTTGGTCTTCTGCTCCAGCCAGCCGGAGTAGTTGCCCTCGTAAGGGACGCCCTTGCCGCGGTCGAGCTCCAGGGTCCACTTGGTCACCTGGTCCAGGAAGTAGCGGTCGTGGGTCACCAGGATCACGCAGCCCGGGAAGGCCTCCAGGTGGTGCTGCAGCCAGGCGACGCTCTCGGCGTCCAGGTGGTTGGTGGGCTCGTCCAGCAGCAGCATGTCGGGCTTGGAGAGCAGCAGGCGGGCCAGGGCGATGCGCCGCTTCTCGCCGCCGGAGAGCTTGTCGACCGGCCAGTCGTCGGGCGGGCAGCGCAGGGCGTCCATCGCCATCTCGATCTTGGAATCGATGTCCCACAGGTCGCCGGCGTCGATCTTCTCCTGGAGGGCGGTCATTTCCTCCATCAGCTCGTCGGAATAGTCCTCGCCCAGCTTGGCGGCGATCTCGTTGTAGCGGTCGAAGATCCGCTTCTCCTCGCACCAGGAGATGACGTTGCCCCAGACGTTGAGCGCCTCGTCGAGGTGCGGCTCCTGCTCCAGGTAGCCCATCTTGACGCCGTCGGCGGCCTTGGCCTCGCCGGAGAACTCCTTGTCGACGCCGGCCAGGATCTTCAGCAGCGTCGACTTGCCGGAGCCGTTGACGCCGACCACGCCGATCTTGGCGTCCGGATAGAACGACAGCCAGATGTTCTCGAACACCTTCTTGCCGCCGGGGAAGGCCTTGGTCAGGCCCTGCATCTGGAAAATGTACTGCTGCGCCATGGGGCGGTCCGCGCTCGCTGGATTTCGGAAGGGAAACGTGCGGCTGCAGATAGCCGCCGCCCGCCGCCGGCGCAACGGCGGGCGTCCCAAGCCGGCGTCCGAGGGCCGGGTTCGGGGCGGCGGCCGGCCGCGCCGCCCCTGGCGCGCCGGACGCGGGAACGAACCCGCGGCCTTCGCGTACTGCACCTCAGAGGCGTCCCCGCCTCGCCGTTGAAGTTTGTGAAGGATCAGACCCATGCACAAGGACACCGCCAAGGGCGCCGCCAAGGAAGCCAAGGGCTCCGTCAAGGAAGCCGTCGGCAAGGCCACCGGCAACGAACGCATGGCCACGGAAGGCGCAAGCGAACGGGTCGCCGGCAAGATCCAGAAGGGCGTCGGCAACCTGAAGGACGCCGCCCGCGACGCGCTGAAGCGCTAGGCGACCCGCCGCCAGACCACCCGACAAGGCCGCGCCCCGGGCGCGGCTTTTGTCATATCCGAAGCCGCCGACGGGCGCGCCGTCCTCAGGCAACCAACCCGGCCCCGGGGCCTTCCGGGGGTGGCGGGAGGAACGGCGCGTCCCGCCTTCCGCCGCCCGATGGCGCTCAATGGCTTGTCGGCATGGTGGCGCTGGCCCACATTGCCGGTAGGGCTAAGGACGAGACCACTGGCCAGACTCTGGAAGACATCAGCCAGCCGCCCCGGCAAGCGCGAGGTGAAGCGCCTGGGCGGCCAGAGGACCCGGCCGTTCCTCGCCGCCTCCAGCGAGGGCGTTCGCAGGAAAAAGGCGTCGAAGATGCTGGAGGGCGTTTCGCCGCTGCCGGCCGCGCGCGTCCGGATCATCCCCGCGGGCGCCGACGCCCCGGGCTTCCACCTGGTCGACACCACCATGATGTACGCGCCCCGCTCCGGCGGGGTGAAGCGCTACCTGGGCGCCAAGCGGGCCTGGCTGGCGCGCAACCGGCCCGACCTGCGCCACACCCTGGTGGTGCCGGGCGCCGCCACCCGCGGCCGGTCGCCGGGCCTGGTGACGCTCGCCGCCGCCCGCCTGCCGTTCGGCGTCGGCTACCGGGTGCCGGCCAGCCTGACCAAATGGGCCGCGGCCCTGGAGACCCTGCGCCCCGACATCATCGAGGCCGGCGACGTCTTCGTGCCCGGCCACGCGGCGCTGGAGGCGGGCCAGAGCCTGGGCGTGCCGGTGGTGGGCTTCTGCCATACCGACGCCGCGGCCCTGGCCGCCCTGCACCTGGGCGTCTGGGCCGAGGCGCCGACCATGAACTTCTGGTCCACCGCCTACCGGCGCTACGACCGGGTGGTGGCCCCCAGCCGCCATGTCGCTGTCCGGCTGGCGGAGGCCGGGGTCGAGAAGATCGTCGTCCAGGGCCTTGGGGTCGACACCGAGGCGTTCCACCCGCAGCGCGCCGACCCCGCGCGGCTGCGCAAGCGCCTGGGCGTGGGCGCCGACGCCCGCCTGCTGGTGTTCGCCGGCCGCGCCGCACGGGAAAAGAACATCGAGTCCATGGTCCAGGCCGTCGAGCGGCTGGGCGATCCCTATCGCCTGGTGCTGGTGGGCGCGGGCAAGGACGTGCGCTACTCGGCCCAGGTGGAGTGCCTGGACTATGAGCGCGACCCGGTGAAGCTGGCCGGGCTGATCGCCAGCTGCGACGCCTTCCTGCACGCCAACGAGAACGAGATCTTCGGCCTGGTGGTTCTGGAGGCCCTGGCCGCCGGCCTGCCGGTGGTGGGCTCCTGCAACGGCGGCGTGGGGGAGCTGATCGACGAGACGGTCGGCCAGTACGCCCGCAGCGTCGATCCCGCGGGCCTGGCCGAGGCCGTCGACGCGCTGTTCGCCCGCGACCTGGCGGCGCTGTCCGCCGCCGCCCGCCG
>NZ_DASXYF010000038.1:0-3553 GCF_036502675.1 Phenylobacterium sp. | reverse complement strand
CCGCGAGGGTGGCCGCACGGTGGGCGCCGGCGTGGTCTCCAAGATCATCGAATAGTCCCAGCCCTGCAGGGACGCCCATGATCAGGCCGCCGGCGGGAAACCCCGGCGGCCTTTTCATTGGCACCCCCGCCGGCGCCGGCGGGACGCGAAATCAGTCTCGGTTCCGCCGCGCCGGCGCCCCGATCCCGCCCTTGCCCGCAGGGTTGGCCCCTGCTAAACGAGCCGGCTCCGGCGATGAGCCGCGCGCGCCGGGAGGCTCCGCCCTTCCGGCGCTTTGTTCATTGGCCGGAGGGAGATCGTAGGAGTGTAGCTCAGCTGGTAGAGCATCGGTCTCCAAAACCGAGGGCCGGGGGTTCGAGCCCCTCCACTCCTGCCACTCTATATGAGTACGCCAAGTCTAACGTTACGGGCGGGCCGCCAGGCTCCCCGGTGTAGGAAAGTCCCAGATCCGCGATGGCCAGGAAACCCGGCTCGACTCCGCAAGCGATGAGGAACCGCGCCAACAAGACGGCGGCGGTGATGGCTTCCGGCGGTCCGGTCGCTCAGGCGCCTGCCCCCAAGAAGCGCACCAGCCTGGCGCAATTCGCCAAGGAAGTTCGCCTCGAGGCCCGCAAGATCACCTGGACCAGCCGGCGCGAGACCTGGATCACCTCGGTGATGGTGGGGATCATGGTGGTGCTGGCCGCCGTGTTCTTCCGCGTCGTCGACATTGTCATCGCCTTCGGGATCAACTGGATCCTGAAGCTCGCGAACGCTGGATAACCCCATGTCCGAAGCCGAAGCCCCCGCTCCCGCCACGAACCACAAGTGGTACATCGTCCACGCCTACTCGAACTTCGAGAAGAAGGTGAAGGAATCGATCCTCGAACAGGCCAAGTCGCATGGCCTGGAGGACCAGTTCTCGGAAGTGCTGGTGCCCACCGAGGACGTCGTGGAGATCCGCCGCGGCCGCAAGGTCAACACCGAGCGCAAGTTCTTCCCGGGCTACGTGCTGGTGAAGATGAACCTCACCGACGAAGCCTACCACCTGATCAAGAACACCCCGAAGGTGACCGGCTTCCTGGGAAGCGGCTCCAAGCCGATGCCGGTATCGGAGCGCGAGGTCGCCCGGATCATCGGCGCCATCGAGGAGGGCGTGGAGCGGCCGAAGCCCACCATCCAGTTCGAGATCGGCGAGCAGGTCCGCGTCACCGACGGCCCCTTCGCCAGCTTCAACGGCTCCGTCGAGCAGGTGGACGAGGAGCGCACCCGCCTGCGGGTCACCGTCTCCATCTTCGGCCGCGCCACCCCGGTGGAGCTGGAATACAGCCAGGTCGAGAAGACCTCCTGAGGCGCTTGCCCCGGCGTTCGCACTGACGGGCATGGCCTGGCGCGGCTTCTCCGCCCTATGCCATCACCCTGAAGGGCTGGGGCTGGAAGACTTTCCGGACGGCGCGCCATCCCCATCCCCGACCCTTCCCCCCTCCAGGGAGAAGGGAGAGAGCGGGTCGGGATCGTTGTCGGGCGGGGCCGGCGACAGGCCGAGGCCCTTGCGGATGCGGGCGATGCAGGCCTCGACGGGGCCGTGGGCGAATTCCTCGTAGAGGGTTTCCTCGGAGAGCAGGTCGTCGAGCTCGTCCAGCAGGCGATCGGCCTCGTCGCTTTCGCGTTCGTCATAGACGGCGCGGGTGACGGCGGCCTGCACCTGGGTCTTGCGGGTCTCGACCGCCCGGGCGGCCAGGACGCGGTGCGTCTTGGCCACGTCCTGCCGTTCGCGGGTCAGCCGCATCTCCAGGGCGATGGTCAGGCGCACCGAGCGGGAGATGCGGTGGAAGGCCAGCGCCAGGGCTTCGGCGGCTTCCGTGGTCTGCGCGGCGGCGGCCTTGGCGGCCAGCTCGCGGCCCAGGGTCAGGCCGAGTTCGGCGAACTCCGCCAGGACGCGACCGTGCCGCTCCGCCATCTCTTGCTTCGAGACCATGAACAAAACAGGAACATGAGGCGGGCCCATTGTCAAGGTTTTTCGTGCGGAAGGGCGGTGCGGTTGCCGCGCCAACCCATTCCTGCTAATGCCGCCCGCTTCGCACCGGTCCGCCGGCGCGAGCCTTAAATCCGTGGGAGGGGCGCCAACCCCGCACCACGGCTCAACCGTCCGGACCCCGGACCACAGAGGACATCCATGGCCAAGAAGATTCTGGGCTACATCAAGTTGCAGGTGCCCGCCGGCGCCGCCACCCCTTCGCCGCCCATCGGGCCGGCGCTGGGCCAGCGGGGCGTCAACATCATGGGCTTCTGCAAGGAATTCAACGCCCGCACCGAGAAGGAGCAGAAGGGTACGCCCCTGCCGACGGTGATCACCGTCTACCAGGACAAGTCTTTCACCTTCGTCACCAAGACCCCGCCCGCCAGCTACTTCATCAAGCAGGCGCTGGGCCTGAAGTCGGGCTCCAAGACCACGGGCCGCGAGGTCGTGGGCAAGATCACCCGCCAGCAGCTGCGTGACATTGCCGAAAAGAAGATGAAGGACCTCAACGCCAACGACGTCGAGGCGGCCGCACGCATCATCGAGGGCTCCGCCCGTTCGATGGGCCTGGACGTGGTGGAGAGCTGAGCATGAGCAAGCAGACCAAGCGCCTGAAGGCCCGTACCGGCGACCGCTACGTCAACCTGCCGGTCGAGGAAGCGGTGAAGCTGGTGAAGGCCAACGCCACCGCCAAGTTCGACGAGAGCGTCGAGATCGCCGTCAACCTGGGTGTCGATCCCCGCCACTCCGACCAGAACGTGCGGGGCGTCGTCGCCCTGCCGTCCGGCACCGGGCGCGACGTGCGCGTCGCCGTCATCGCCAAGGACGCCAAGGCCGAGGAGGCCACCGCCGCTGGGGCCGACATCGTCGGCGCCGAGGACCTGGTCGAGCGCATCCAGGGCGGCTTCATGGACTTCGACCGGGTGATCGCCACCCCCGACATGATGGCCCTGGTCGGCCGCCTCGGTAAGGTGCTGGGCCCGCGCGGCCTGATGCCGAACCCGCGCGTCGGCACCGTCACGCCGAACGTCGCCCAGGCGGTCAAGGACGCCAAGGGCGGCGCCATCGAGTTCCGCGTCGAGAAGGCCGGCATCGTCCACGCCGGCGTCGGCAAGGCCTCGTTCACCGAAGAACAGCTGCTGGTCAACGTGCGGGCGATGATCGACGCCCTCAACAAGGCCAAGCCGTCGGGCGCCAAGGGGACCTACATCAAGAAGGTCAGCCTCTCCTCGACCATGGGTCCGGGCATCCGCATCGACGCCGGCGCCTATGGCGGCGGCGCGGCCTCCTGAGGCTCTAGGGTCTTCGTAGACGAACCCAAGGGGGGGCGGCGGCGACGTCGCCCCCTTCTTCTTTCCAGGATGCGCCATGCACGTGACGCTCGAAACCGCGGCCGGGAAACGCCAGACGGTCGAGAACCTGTTCCAGCTCTACGTCCACGACTTCGCCGACTTCTGGGTGACGCGGCAGATCGAGCTGGGCGAGGACGGCCGCTTCCCGCCCTATCCGCCGCTGGCCGCCTACTGGTCGGAGCCGGACGCCGAGCCCTGGCTG
>NZ_DASXYF010000037.1:0-6483 GCF_036502675.1 Phenylobacterium sp. | reverse complement strand
CGGCGACTCGTTGGCGGGATCGCTCATCTAGAGAAGCTCCAGCGGCTTGACCGCCATCAGGTGCTCGACCAGCAGGGTGGCGAACAGCAGGGTCAGGTAGAGGATCGAGAAGGCGAACAGGTTGCGCGCGTCCTTGGCCCCGGCCCGCACATCATAGAGGCCCCCGGGAGACGCCTCTTCGTTGCGCTGGCCCTTGGCCTCGCCGGCCTGGCTGCGCGACAGCCGCGCGGCCAGCAGGACGAAGACCAGGCCGCCCGCCGCGGCCACCGCCAGGTAGATCGGCCCGCCCAGGCCCGTGAAGGCCGGGACGAGGCAGAGCGGCGCGAAGAGCAGGCTGTAGACCAGGATCTGGCGTCGGGTGGAGGCTGCGCCGGCCACCACCGGCATCATCGGCACGCCGGCCTTCTCATAGTCCTCGCTGGTGTAGAGGCTGAGCGCCCAGAAGTGCGGCGGCGTCCACATGAAGATGATGGCGCAGAGCAGCCAGGCGTTGAACGGCGCCGCCCCGGCCGCCGCCGCCCAGCCGATCACCGGCGGCAGCGCCCCGGCCAGGCCGCCGATGACGATGTTCTGCGCCGTCGAGCGCTTCAGCCACATGGTGTAGACGACGGCGTAGAAAGCGATGGTGAAGGCCAGCAGCCCCGCCGCCAGCCAGTTCAGCGCCATCCCCATCAGCATCACCGAGAACAGCGACAGCACGACGCCCAGCGCCAGCGCGTCGGCGCCCTGCACCCGGCCCGCCGGCACCGGCCGCCCGCGGGTGCGGCGCATCATCCGGTCGATGTCGGCGTCGTACCACATGTTCAGCGCGCCCGAGGCCCCGGCGCCCACGGCGATGCAGAGGATCGCCACCGCGCCCAGGATCGGGTCCACCGGCTGGTTCGCGCAGATCAGGCCGGTGAGCGCCGTGAACACCACCAGCGACATCACGCGCGGCTTCAAGAGCTGCACGAAGTCCTGCCAGCGGGCGGGCTGGGCGGCGGAGACGGCGGGCGACATGGCCATGTAAGACTACTCTCGAAAAGCTCGAAGGGCGCGGGCCGGATCGCTCCCGCCCACGCCCTCGATCGGGTCCGACGCCGGACGCCTCAATGCACGTCGGGCTTCACCACCGGCAGTTCGTTGAACTGGTGGAACGGCGGCGGCGAGGGCAGCGTCCATTCCAGGGTGGTGGCGCCTTCGCCCCAGGGGTTCGCCTCGGCCTTGCGGCGGAACACCATGGCGTCGAGCAGCACCAGCAGGAACACGCCCACGCCCACCAGGGTCACCACATAGCCGAACGAGGAGACCTTGTTCCAGTAGGCGAAGGCCTCCGGATAATCGACGTAGCGACGGGGCATCCCCTGCAGGCCCAGGAAGTGCTGCGGGAAGAAGATCAGGTTCACGCCGACGAAGGTGATCCAGAAGTGCGTCGCGCCCAGGAACTCCCGGTACTTCACGCCCCACATCTTCTCGAACCAGTAGTAGAAGCCGGCGAAGATCGCGAACACGGCGCCCAGGCTCAGCACGTAGTGGAAGTGGGCGACCACGTAGTAGGTGTCATGCACGCTGTAGTCGACGCCGGCGTTGGCCAGCACCACGCCGGTGACGCCGCCGACGGTGAACAGGAAGATGAAGCCCATCGCCCATAGCATCGGCGTCTTGAAGTCGATGGAGCCGCCCCACATGGTGGCGATCCAGGAGAACACCTTCACCCCGGTGGGCACCGCGATGACCATGGTGGCGGCCACGAAGTAGGCGCGCAGGTTGATGTTCATCCCCACCGTGAACATGTGGTGGGCCCACACGACGAAGCCGATGAAGCCGATCGCCACCATGGCGTAGGCCATGGCCAGGTAGCCGAACACCGGCTTGCGCGAGAAGGTGGAGACGATGTGGCTGATGATGCCGAAGCCCGGCAGGATCAGGATGTACACCTCAGGATGCCCGAAGAACCAGAACAGGTGCTGGAACATCACCGGGTCGCCGCCGCCCGCCGCGTCGAAGAAGTGGGTGTGGAAGTTGCGGTCGGTGAGCAGCATGGTGATCGCGCCCGCCAGCACCGGCAGCGAGAGCAGCAGCAGGAACACCGTCACCAGGATCGACCACACGAACAGCGGCATCCGGTGCAGGGTCATGCCCGGGGCGCGCATGTTGAAGATGGTGGTGATGAAGTTGATCGCCCCCAGGATGGAGCTGGCGCCGGCCAGGTGCAGCGCCAGGATCGCGCAGTCCATGGCCGGGCCGGTGTGCCCGGAGGTGGAGAGCGGCGGATAGATCGTCCAGCCGCCGCCGAAGCCCTTGCCCGGCCCGCCGTCGACGAACATCGAGGTGAGCAGCATGACCCAGGAGGCCACCAGCAGCCAGAACGAGATGTTGTTCATCCGCGGGAAGGCCATGTCCGGCGCCCCGATCATCAGCGGCACGAACCAGTTGCCGAAGCCGCCGATCATCGCCGGCATGACCATGAAGAAGATCATGATCAGGGCGTGGGCGGTGACCACCGCGTTATAGCCGTGCTTGGACGCCTCGATCAGGCCCAGGTGGTCCAGCAGCGAGCCCTTGGTGAACACCTGGATGCCCGGCTCCGCCAGCTCCCAGCGGATCAGGCCCGACAGCGCCCCGCCCACCAGGCCCGCCATGATGGCGAACAGGATGTAGAGGGTGCCGATGTCCTTGTGGTTGGTGGAGAAGAACCAGCGGGTGATGAAGCCGGGCTTGTGGTCGCCGGCGTCATGGTCGCTGTGGTAGGCGGAGGCTTGAGCCATCGTACGCTATCCTAGGAGGTCATTTCGCCGCCGGCGCCGCGGCGGGCGCAGGCTGGGTGGTCGTGGCCGGGGCGGGCGGCGATCCCGCGGCGGCCGGATTGACCGGGGCGGGCGGCGCAGCGGCGGGCGGCGTGGTCCCGGAAGCCTCGGCGCCGGCGCTGGCCGCGGCGGCCGCGGGCGAAGGCGCCTTGCCGCCGGTCTTGGCCTGCACCCAGGCGTCGAACTCCGGCTGGGTCACCACATGCACCTCGATCGGCATGAAGGCGTGGTCGACGCCGCACAGCTCGCGGCAGGAGCCGTAGAAGATCCCGGTGCGGTCGGCCTTGAACCAGGTCTCGTTGACCCGGCCGGGCACCGCGTCGGCGATGATCCCGAACGACGGCACGGCGAAGGCGTGGATCACGTCGGCGCCGGTGACCAGCACGCGGACCACCTTGTTCACCGGCACCACCAGCGGCTCGGTGGCGGCCAGGCGGAAGGGCACGTCCTTGGCCTTGGCCTGGTTCTCCGGCAGCACGTTGGAGATGAATTCGGGGATCTTCTGGTCGGGGTACTCGTAACCCCAGTACCACTGGTAGCCGGTGGCCTTCACTGTCAGGTCGGGCTTGGGCATGTCGTGGTAGGCGAACAGCAGGCGGAACGAGAAGATGGAGATGACCATCAGGATCAGCACCGGCACCACCGTCCAGACCACCTCGACGACGGTGTTGTGGCTCCAGCGGGCGGGGATCGGATTGGACCGCTTGTTGTAGCGGATGGCGCACCACAGCAGCAGCCCGAGCACGAACACGCTGATGACGGTGATGACCGGCAACAGGATGACGTTGTGGAACCAGATCGCGTCTTCCCGCAGCGGGGTGACGCCCGGCTGCATGTCGATCGCCCCCGGCGTCGGCTGCCCCACCAGATCCTTCGCCAGGGCGGCTGCGCCCCAGAACGCCGTCAGCGCGCCCGCCGCGGTCCCCGCCGCCAGAGCCCGCATCCCGTGAAACCTCGACTTCATGTCCCCTCGGTCTGGTTGGCCGGCCGCGCCTCGCGAAAAAACGATCGCCCCCGCCGACTTTGCAGGAAGACGCCGCAAAACCCCGCGCCGCTCGCCCTTCAGCGCGCGTGCATACGCGCTCAAACTGGGCTTGCCAAGGCGGTTGAGGGTCCGGGTCGGGACGATGTGCCGCGCGGGCCTCGCGCGGCCGTCATGGGATGACGCCAGGGCCCGAAGCCCCTATCTCTTGGGCGACTCCAGACCCCAAGGCCGCCGATGAACGCCCACGCTCCCGCTCCTTCTATCCTCGACTCCGCCGGCGTCGAGCCGGAACGCGCCCGGGCGCGCCTGGCCGAGGCCCTGCAGGGCGCCGACGACGGCGAACTGTTCGTGGAGCGGTCGGAGAGCGAGTCGTTCGTATTCGACGACGGGCGGCTGAAATCGGCGGCCTACGACGCCACCGAGGGCTTCGGCCTGCGGGTCGTGGCCGGGGAGACCGCCGGCTACGCCCACGCCAGCGAAATCTCCGAGGCCGCCATCGGCCGGGCGGCCGACAGCGCCGCCCTCGCCAAGCGCGGCTATTCCGGCGAGGCGGCCGAGGCGCCGCGGGCTACCAACGCCAGGCTGTACAGCGAAGACAACCCGCTCGATTCGCCGTCCTTCGCCGACAAGGTCGCACTCCTGCAGGAAATCGACGCCTGGGCCCGGGCCCGCGACCCGCGGGTGGTGCAGGTGATGGCCAGCCTGGCCGGCGAGCGGCGCACGGTGGAGATCCTGCGCGCCGACGGCCGGCTGATCCGCGACGTGCGCCCGCTGTGCCGGGTCAACGTGCAGATCAGCGTCGAGCGCGACGGCCGGCGCGAGACCGGCACCAGCGGCGCCGGCGGCCGCACCGGCTTCGAGGCCTGGATCACGCCGGAGAAGTGGCAGGGCCAGGTCGACGAGGCCTTGCGCCAGGCGCTGGTTAACCTCGACGCCGTCGCCTGCCCGGCCGGCGAGATGGATGTGGTGCTGGGCCCCGGCTGGAACGGCGTGCTGCTGCACGAGGCGGTCGGCCACGGCCTGGAAGGCGACTTCAACCGCAAGGGCACCTCGGCCTTCTCCGGCCGGATCGGTGAACGGGTGGCCGCGCCGGGCGTCACCGTCTTCGACGACGGGACCATCCTGGGCCGTAGAGGCTCGCTGACCGTCGACGACGAAGGCACGCCGACCGAGCGGACGATCCTGATCGAGGACGGCATCCTGGTCGGCTACATGCACGACCGGATGAGCGCCCGGTTGATGGGACTGTCGCCCACCGGCAATGCGCGGCGCCAGTCCTACGCGCACATGCCGATGCCGCGGATGACCAACACCGGCATGCTCGGCGGCGACACCCCGCTGGCCGAGATGATCGCCTCGACCAAGCGCGGCCTCTACTGCACCAGCTTCGGCGGCGGCCAGGTGGACATCACCAACGGCAAGTTCGTCTTCCAGTGCACCGAGGCCTACCTGATCGAGGACGGCAAGGTGACCACCCCGGTGAAGGGCGCGACCCTGATCGGCGACGGTCCCTCGGCGCTCACCCGCGTCACCATGATCGGCGACGACTTCTCGTTCGACCCCGGCATCGGCGTGTGCGGCAAGGCCGGCCAGGGCGTGCCGGTCGGCGTCGGCCAGCCGAGCCTGAAGATCACCGGGCTGACGGTCGGCGGGACGAATTTGTAAGCGGCGTTCGCTCAGCCTAAGCCTCGCGGTCCGCCCGCATCACACCCGGGTTCACCGCCTGGCGTTCGCCGTCGAGCACCGGCGCGATCGGCTCCGGGTGCACCGCATGGCCCGGGCGCGCGGCGTGGGCCCAGCGCTTGAGCCAGGGCGACAGCGCCAGCATCAGCACGCCCGCGGCCACCCCGACGGCGCCGATCTTCAGGAAGACGTCGTTGTAGGTGGCCAACGACTTGCCGGGATCGAGCACCTGGCCGCTGACCGTGTCCGCCGCGGTCAGGGCGGCGATCTGGGCGGCCAGCCACTGGGCTCCGGCCGTCCCTAAGAACCAGGTCGCCATCATGGTCGAGACCAGCGCCCGCGGCGCGAGCTTGGTCATCTCCGACAGCCCGACCGGCGAGAGGAACAGCTCGCCCGTGGTCTGGATGATGTAGGCGACCGCCAGATAGACCAGCGGGGTCTTGAAGTCGGGGCCGGCGAAGCGCGCGCCGAAGACGATCACGAAGAAGCTCGCCCCGACCATCAGCAGGCCGACCGAGAACTTGGCCATCGGGTTCGGGTCCATCCCGCGCCCGCCGAGCCAAGCCCACAGCGCCGAAATCGCCGGCGCCAGCAGCAGGATGCCGGCGCCCTGGAAGGACTGGGCCTGGGCCGCGGTCATCGACTGGCCGGCCCAGAGCCGCAGGTCGACGTTGCGCTCGGCGAACTGGTTCAGCGACGAGCCGCCCTGCTCGTAGAGCGCCCAGAACACCACCGAGCCTGCGACCAGCACCAGCGCCAGCATCATCCGCTCGCGCTCGACCCGATCGCACTGGGTGACCATGAACCAGACCAGATAGCCCAGCACGATCACCGTCCCCGCCCCCAGCAGGGCGCCGACCAGCCCGCTGCTCTGCACGACGAAGAAGATGGCGCCGACGCCCACGAAGCTCAGCAGGTAGGTGACGTGCTCGGCGCTCAAGGGGCCGAACAGCGGACGCTTGAGCCGCTCCGGGTCCGGCGGGCCGCCGTGGCCTTCCAGCAGCGGCTGGCCGACCATGAACACCGCAT
>NZ_DASXYF010000036.1:0-24682 GCF_036502675.1 Phenylobacterium sp. | reverse complement strand
GTCAGCACCGCCCGCTTCATGGAAGCGCCGGTGAGGTCCGCCCCGCCCAGGTCCGCGCCGGAAAGGTCGGCGCCGTCGAGCACCGCCCGCATCAGCCGGGCGCCCGCCAGGTGCGCGCCGGCGAGCACCGCGTCGGTGAAGTCGCTGGCGGTGGCGATCGTCCCGCTCAGATGGGCGCCCGAGAGGTTCGCGCCGGCGAGAATGGCGTAGTTGAGCTCGCCCGGACGGTTCTCGTGGCGCAGCACGCGGAAGCCGTCGAGCTTGTCCTGGATGGCGATACGCCCCTCGCGCAGGTCGCACCCGGCCATCTGCGCCTGGGCGAGGTTGGCGCCGCGCAGGCAGGCGCCGCGCAGGTCGGCCCGGACAAGGATGGCCTTGCGCAGGTCGGCGTTGCGCAGGTCGCAGCCGAACAGGTTGGCGCGGGCCAGCCGGGTTCCTACCAGCTTGGCGCCGTCGAAGATCGAGGCGGAGAGGTCGGCGTCGGAAAGGTCGCGGCCCGAGAGGTCGACGCCGGAGAAGTCGACGAACCGCAGGGAGGCGCGCTTGCCGCCGGGACGGCCGCTGAGCAGGCGCTCGTGGGCGCCGACCACCAGCTCGATCTCGCCGACGGACAGGCGCCGGCCGCCGGATAGCGCAGCAGCTGTGGACACGGACGAACCCCTCACGTCGACTCTCAAGGCCAAGCTAGGCCCCGGGCGCGACCGAATGGTTAACCGCGAAGCTTAAAGCGCCGATTCCAATCCCTTGGCGCCCTGCCGCGCCGCGCCCGTCAGATTGACTTCCTTGAGGACGGCGGCGGTGAAGTTGGCCCGCGACAGGTCGGCGTCGACGAAGACGGCGTGGCTCACGTCCGCGCCGGAGAGGTCGGTGGCCTTCAGGGCGGCCCCGGTCATGTCGCACGGCAGGATGCGGTCGCCGCCCAGCAGCAGCGGCCCCATCTGGGCTTCGCGCAGGTCGGCGCTCGAGAGCTTGGCCCCCACCAGGCGCGCCCCCCGCAGGTCGGCCCGGCGCAGGTTGCAGGCGCGCAGGTCGGCCCCTTCCAGATGGGCGCCCTGCAGCTGCACGCCCTCCATGTCGAGGCCGTAGAACACCGCGTCCTTGGCCGAGAGCGCCGTGAGGTTGAAGCCCTTGATGCTGCCGAGCGAACGCAGGTCCGCGCCGGAAAAGTCCGAGGGCTTGCCCTCCTGGCCGCCGGTCTCGCACCACTTGGCGTGGTCGCCGATCATGGTCTCGTAGGGCAGGTCCTGCACCGCCTTGCCCACCGGCTCGTCGGTGAGCACGCCGGCCATCTTCGCGTCGCTGACGTTCCAGGAGAAGGTCCGCGCGCCCACCAGCACGCAGTCGCGCAGGTCCGCGCCGGCCAGGTCCGCGCCGGAAAGGTCGGCGCCGGCCATGTTCGCGCCGGTCATCGTCGCCTGCTTGAGATTCGCCCGCACCATCTTGGCGTCCTTGAGGATCGCGTCGGTGAAGTCGGCGCGGATCGCCACCACCCCGGACAGGCGCGAGCGCTCCAGGTTGGCGCCGGCCAGGATGGCGCCCTGCATCTGGCCCGGCCGGTGGGCGGCCTCGATCATCCGCAGGCCCTTCTCGGCGTCCACCGCGGCGATGGTGCCTTCGCGCAGGTCGGCCTCGAACATGTCCGCGCCGGTGAGGTTGGCGCCGCGCAGGCAGGCGCCGCGCAGGTCGGCCCGGCGGAGCGAGGCTTCCCGCAGGTCCGCGTGCTGCAGGTCGGCGCCGTAGAGGTTGGCGTGGTCCAGGCGCACGCCCGCCATCCGGCAGTCGGCGAGGATGGCGCCGGTGAAGTCGGCGTCGCAGAGGTTCTTGCCGCTGAGGTCGAGGCCGCTCAGGTCGCGCCAGGCGAAGACCGCCCGCGCCCCGCCGGGCTTGGAGGTCCAGAGCCGGTCGTGCTTGGCGCAGATGGCCTCCACCTCGGCCTGGCTGAGCCGGTTGGAGGGCGGGGTCATCGCGGGCTTCAGGGGCATGGCGGTGGGGTTTGAATTGCTCGACGCCGGCAGCTTATCGAACGCCGATTAACGGAAAATTTCCGCTGTTTACAACCGCCTATGTCAATCCGCCGCAGGCCGGTAGGCGGCGTAGAGGGCGCCCGCTTCGTCGGCCAGCACGCCCGATTCGACGGCGACGCCGACGGCGCGCAGCCGCTCCCCCCCCTGGCCGGCGGCGAAGCGCGAGGCGTCCTCGCAGGCGATCACCACCCGGGCCACGCCCGCCGCGGCCAGCAGCTCGGAACAGGAGCGCCCGCCGCCGGAGCGGACCCCGCACGGCTCGAGGGTGACATAGGCCACAGCTCCGCGCGCGGCGGGCCCGGCCTGGGCCAGGGCCTGCTCCTCGGCGTGGGGCCGCCCGCCCGCGGCGGTCGCCCCCTCGCCCACCACCCGGCCGGCGCTGACGATCACGCAGCCCACCGTGGGATTGGCCCCCGTGCGGCCGAGGCCGTCGCGCGCCAGGTCGATGGCGCGGCGCATGTGGGCGGGGTCGTCGGCGGTGGACATGCGGCGTTTGTGGACCATCCGCCCGGCCCGCGCCAAGCGGTTCCGAAGTGACCCTTCCCCCTCGGGGGCGGAGCGGCGGGAGAGCCGGTCGGAGGGCGGCCCTCGCCGGCCGCCTGCCCGGCGCGACGAAGCTATTCGAGGTATTGCGTCCGCAGCCTGGCGATCTCGGCCGGACCCCACCGCGCTTCGATGGCGCCGAAGGCGTACTGCAGGATCGGGCGGCCGAATTTGCGGATCATCGTCAGAACCTCACCAACCCTTCGACACCAAAGGTGCGCGGGTCATTGAAGATGCCGTACGTCCCGAGGGAGGCGTTGAAGTTCCTCAGGAAGACATGCTGTTCATTGAAGAGGTTGCGCGCCCACAGCGCCACCTGCAGACGAGCGTCGCAGCCGCCCATGCGGATGTCGCTGATCGCCACCCGGCCGTTCACGATGAAGGACTTGTCGCTAAGGTGAGGATCGGTGGTGCTCGTGGTGACGATGCTGATCGCCCCGCCCTCGGTGTTGCGCCCGAAGAGCGTGCCCTGCGGTCCCTTGAGCACCTCGATCCGCTCGACGTCATAGAGCGCCGACCCCAGGCCCTGCGCGCGACCCAGGTAGACCCCGTCGACATAGACCCCGACCGCTTGATCGCGCGCCGGCTGGTTGGCGTCGCCAAGGGCGCCGATACCGCGCGTCCCGACGGTCAGGGCCGGACTGCGCGCAAAGAAAGGCGCGATCCGCAGCGAGGGGATCGAGCCGTCGCCCAGATCTTCCAGCGATTGCGCATGACGGGCGACGAGATCCTCGCTCTGCAGCGCCGAAATGGAGATCGGCGTGTCCTGGAGCTTGGTTTCCCGCTTCTGGGCGGTGACGACGATCTCGTCCAGGCCGGTCGCGCCATCGGGCCGGGCCGCCTCTGCGCCGTGCGCCGCCGACGCCACGAAAGCTCCCAGGGCGACGGTCGTCAGAAGGAATGTCCGACGCGTGTCGGAGTGAATGATCGTACAGCCCATGCGGCGCCCCTCGGCGTTGTGGGACGCTTGTCGGACCGGCGAATAAACCCGCTATGACGCTTCGATGCGGTTCGGATGACAATGAATGAGGGCCGCCGGGAGGTCCGCTCGTCGGCCGCTGCAATTTAACAACATGACCTCCCTCACACCACCGGCAGGGCGGTGGCGCGGGCTTCGTCGAGGTAGCGGGCGGCGGTGGGCTTCAGCCCCTGGGCCAGCTCGACCACCAGCGGATTGCCGGTGGGGATCTCCACGTCGATGATCTGCTCGGCGGAGAGGTCGAACAGCAGCTTGACGATGGCGCGCAGGGAGTTGCCGTGGGCGGCGACCAGGATGGTCTCGGACCCGCCCAGGTGCGGGACGATCTCGGCGTCCCAGCAGGGCTTCACGCGGTCGAGGGTGGTCTTGAGGCTTTCCGTCCTGGGCAGGGCGAGGCCGGCGTAGCGGCGGTCCCCGGAGAAGTCGTAGGGGCTGTCGGCGGGCAGGTCCGGCGGCGGGACGTCGTAGGAGCGGCGCCAGACCTTCACCTGGTCGGCGCCGTGCAGCCTGGCGGTCTCGGCCTTGTTGAGGCCGGTGAGGCCGCCGTAGTGGCGCTCGTTCAGCCGCCAGTCCTTGGTCTCCGGGACATAGGCCTGGCCGGCGGCGGCCAGCGCCAGCCAGGAGGTGCGGATCGCGCGGGTGAGCACCGAGGTGAAGACGCAGGTGATCTGCAGGTCCCGGGCCTTGATCAGCTCGCCGCCGCGGCGGGCCTGGGCCTCGCCCTCGGGGGTCAGGTCGACGTCGACCCAGCCGGTGAAGCGGTCCTCGAGGTTCCACTGGCTCTGGCCGTGGCGCAGGAGAATGAGCGTCGACAAGGGGCGGGTCTCCGAAGACTGGGGAGCGATGGCGCTAGGGCGGCGGCGGCGCCCCGTCAAGCGCAGGCTTGGCCCGACGCGACGCAACCGGCTATACCGCGGCATGCTCGACCGCCTCTACCTGCCGCTGCTCGCGCTGTTGTCGGTGATGGTCATCGCGCTGGCGGCGGTCTGGCCGCAGGGCCTGGGCGACCAGTCGCCGCCCCCGTTCGGCCGCTCCCCCGTGCAGCGCACGCCGGAAATGCAGGCGGCGATGAAGCGCGAGCAGCAGGCGGCGGAGCAGCGGCTGAACCGCGCCCGCGACGCGGTGCGCGAGCTGCAGACTCAACAGCTCGGTCCCGGCCGATGAGCGCCTCCGACGCCGTCACGGTGGGCCGCCGGGTGCTGCTGGCCGAGGCCGAGGGGCTCAGGGCCCAGGCCGAGGCGCTGGGCCCCGCCTTCGGCCGGGCGGTGGACATATTGTTCGCGGCCACCGGGCGGATCGTCTGCACCGGGGTGGGCAAGTCCGGCCATGTGGCGCGCAAGATCGCCGCCACCTTCGCCTCCACCGGCACGCCGGCCACCTTCGTCCACGCCACCGAGGCCAGCCACGGCGACCTGGGCGCCATCGGGGCCGGCGACGTGGTGCTGGCGCTCTCCAAGACCGGCGAGACCCGCGAGCTGGCCGACGTGATCGCCTACGCCAAGCGCTTCGGCATCCCGATCCTGTCGATGACCGCCGCGCCGGAGAGCGCGCTGGGCCAGGCCGGCGACGTGGTGCTGCAACTGGCCGACGCGCCCGAGGCGGCGGGCGCGCTGAACGCCCCCACCACCTCGACGACCTTGCAGATCGCGCTCGGCGACGCGCTCGCCGTCGCGCTGCTGGAGCGGCGCGGGTTCACGCCGTCGGACTTCGGGACCCTGCATCCGGGCGGCAAGCTGGGGGCCATGCTGCGCACGGTGGCCGACCTGATGCACGGGGCGGACGAACTGCCGCTGGTGGTGCGCGGAACGCCGATGCGCGAGGCGCTGCTGGTGATGACCGAGAAGCGCTGGGGCGTGGTGGGCGTGGTGGAGGCGGACGGGCGGCTGGCCGGGGTGATCACCGACGGCGACCTGCGCCGCCATATCGACGGCCTGCTGGACTATGCGGCGCACGAGGTGATGACCCCGGGTCCGCGCAAGACCGCCCCGCCCGCCATGCTGGCCTCCGAGGCCCTGGCGCTGATGAGCGACCCGGCCCCCGCCGTAACCGTCATGTTCGTGGTCGACGATGGGCGCCCGGTCGGCGTGCTGCACGTGCACGATCTGTTGCGGGCCGGCGTGATGTGACCCGAAACCAGGGCCGCGCGCGCGCGTTCGTTTGGCCTTGACCGTCCTGCCCGTGTAACTAACCCCCCTACCCCGTTCCGGAGGCCAGATGCTGCCAGTTCCCCGCGCCGACCTCGCTCCCAACACCGCGGCCTTCGAGACCATCCCGCTGGTCAAGGCCACCGGCTTCCGCGAATACGACGCGCGCTGGATGTTCGGGCCGGAGATCAACCTGCTGGGCGTGCAGGCGCTGGGCCTGGGGCTCGGGACCTACATCCAGGAGCTGGGCCACTCGAAGATCGTGGTGGGGCACGACTTCCGCTCCTATTCGCTGAGCATCAAGCAGGCGCTGACGCTGGGCCTGATCGGCGCCGGCTGCGAGGTGCTGGACATCGGCCTGGCCCTCTCGCCCACCGCCTATTTCGCGCAGTTCGACCTGGACGCGCCCTGCGTCGCCATGGTCACCGCCAGCCACAACGAGAACGGCTGGACCGGGGTGAAGATGGGCGCCCAGCGGCCGCTGACCTTCGGGCCGGAGGAGATGGGCCGGCTGAAGGAGATCGTGCTGGGCGGCCTGTGGAAGGAACGGCCCGGCGGCGGGCTCACGCAGGTCGAGGGGATGGCCGAGCGCTACATCGCCGACGCCGCCACGCGCGCCAGCATTTCGCGGCCCCTGAAGGTGGTCTGCGCCTGCGGCAACGGCACGGCCGGCGCCTTCGCGCCCGAGGCCCTGCGCCGGATGGGCGTGGCGGTGGTCTACGAGATGGATTGCGAGCTCGACTACACCTTCCCCAAGTACAACCCGAACCCCGAGGACAGCGTCATGCTGCACGCCATGGCCCAGGCGGTGCGCGACTTCGGCGCGGACCTGGCGCTGGGCTTCGACGGCGACGGCGACCGCTGCGGGGTGGTGGACGACGAGGGCGAGGAGATCTTCGCCGACAAGATCGGGCTGATGCTGGCGCGGGACCTGTCGGCCCTGCACAAGGACGCCACCTTCGTGGTGGACGTGAAGTCCACCGGCCTGTTCGCCACCGACGAGGTGCTGCAGGCCAACGGGGCCAACACCGTCTACTGGAAGACCGGCCACAGCTACATCAAGCGCAAGACCTCCGAACTGGGGGCGCTGGCCGGCTTCGAGAAGAGCGGCCACTTCTTCTTCAACCCGCCGATCGGGCGCGGTTACGACGACGGGATCGTCTCGGCCGCGGCGATCCTGGCCATGCTGGACCGCAACCCGGACAGGAAGCTCTCGGACCTGAAGAAAGCCCTGCCGGTGGCCTACACCTCGCTCACCATGTCGCCGCACTGCCCCGACGAGGTGAAGTACCAGGTGGTCGAGGGCGTGGTGGCCGAATACCAGGCGCTGCAGGCGGCCGGCGGCAAGATCCTCGGCCGGGCGATCAGGGAGCTGATCACCGTCAACGGGGTGCGGGTGGCGCTGGAGGACGGCTCCTGGGTGCTGGTGCGGGCCTCGTCCAACAAGCCGGAGATCGTGGTGGTGGTCGAAAGCCTCCGCTCGGCGGACGACATGCGCGCCCTGTTCCGCGAGGAGGTGAGGCCCAGGCTGGCCAAGCGGCCGGAGGTGGGAGCCTACAACCAGGAGATCTGAGGGTCAGGCGCGCGCCTCGGTCACCGAGGCGCCGCTACCGTCGTAGAACGGCCTAGTAGCCGCCGGAGAACAGCGTCAGCAGGCTGGCGGCCACCCAGACCACGCCGGCCCAGAAGGCGGCGGCCAGGACCAGCACGAAGGCGAGGCAGGCGACGGACGACCGGGCGGCCCGGCCCGGGACCCGCACCATTCCGGGAAATGCCAGCTTTGGCCGCATGCTTCCTCCATGTTTCCTCGGCCCACGCCGGTCGAGCGGCGTGGAACATTACGAAGCTGACATGTTTTTTCAGGTTTGGGTAGGGATGTTTTTCGACGTTCGGTCAACGCCGAACGCCCGGAAACCAGAGGCGAAACAGTGGCTTAGGACGTTCCTTATCCTCGGCGCCTCCATGCGCGCCCTTCTTCCCCTTGCGGGAGAAGGAATGAGCTCGGTCGGCTTGAACGGACCTTCCTAGGCGGCCGCCTTCTTCACCGCGCCGGCGATCTCGCGCACCACCTGGCCGACCAGCTTCTCGTCGTCGCCCTCGGCCATGATGCGGATCAGCGGCTCGGTGCCGGAAGCGCGGACGACGATGCGGCCGCAGCCGTTCAGCCGCTCCTGCGCCTCGGCGATGGCGCCTAGCACCTGCTTGTCCTCCAGCGGCTTGCCGGCGGTGAAGCGGACGTTCTCCAGCAGCTGGGGCACCGGGTCGAACTGGCGGGCCAGCGCGCTCATCGGCTGGTCGGATTCCTTCAGCACCGCCAGCACCTGCAGGGCGGCCAGCAGGCCGTCGCCGGTGGTGGAGAAGTCGGACAGGATCAGGTGGCCGGACTGCTCGCCGCCCAGGTTGAAGCCGCCCTCGCGCATCCGGGCCATGACGTAGCGGTCGCCCACCTGGGTGCGCTCCAGCTTCAGGCCGCGCGCCGCGAGGCGCCGCTCCAGCCCGAGGTTGGACATCACCGTGGCCACCACGCCGCCGCCGCGCAGCAGGCCGCGCGTGGCCCACTCGCCGGCGATCAGGGCCATGATCTGGTCGCCGTCCACCACCTGGCCCTTCTCGTCGCAGATCACCAGCCGGTCGGCGTCGCCGTCGAGCGCGATGCCGATGTCGGCGCGGTACTCGCGCACCTGCCGGGCCATGGCGGCCGGATGGGTGGAGCCGCATTCCTGGTTGATGTTGAAGCCGTTGGGCGTGACCCCGACGCGGATCACCTCCGCGCCCAGCTCGTGCAGGGCCTCGGGCGCCACCTTGTAGGCCGCCCCGTTGGCGCAATCGATCACGATGCGCATGCCCGCGAGGCTGAGCCGCCTGGGGAAGGTCGCCTTGGCGATCTCGATGTAGCGCGCCTGGCAGTCGTCGATCCGCTGGACGCGGCCGAGCGCGGTGGGCGAGGCGAGGTTCTGGTTGAGGCCCTCGTCCATCAGCGCCTCGATCTCCAGTTCCTTCTCGTCGGAGAGCTTGTAGCCGTCGGGGCCGAACAGCTTGATGCCGTTGTCGGAGAAGGCGTTGTGCGAGGCCGAGATCATCACGCCCAGGTCGGCGCGCAGGGAGCGGGTCATCATGGCGACGCCCGGCGTCGGCAGCGGGCCGAACTGGCGCACGTCCATGCCCACGCTGGTGAAGCCGGCCACCAGGGCGGTCTCGATCATGTAGCCGGACAGGCGCGTATCCTTGCCGATCACCACCAGGTGGCGGCGCTCGTCGCTGGACATGAACATCTTGCCGGCGGCCATGCCGACGCGCAGGGCCACCTCCGCGGTCATCGGGTGGCAGTTGGCCTCCCCGCGGATTCCATCGGTGCCGAAATAGGCGCGCTTGCTCATGGGACGGCTCGCGAAATGATCGGAAACCCAGATTTTATCGACGTCACGTTTGCGAATGCTAAAGGCGGGACAGGGACGGAGTCGTTCCTCGCTCTATCACAAAGGATCGCCCATGTGCGGCATCATCGGCATCGTGGGAACCCAGCCCGTCCAGGACCGGCTGATCGGCAGCCTGAAGCGGCTCGAATACCGCGGCTATGACTCCGCCGGGATCGCCGGCCATGTGAACGGGACGATCGAGCGCCGCCGCGCCCAGGGCAAGCTCGCCAACCTGGAGGCCCTGGTGGCCGACGCGCCGCTGGACGCCACCACCGGCATCGGCCACACCCGCTGGGCGACGCACGGCAAGCCTTCGGTCCCCAACGCCCACCCGCACTCGGCCGGGCGGGTGACCCTGGTGCACAACGGCATTATCGAGAACTTCGCCGAGCTGAAGGCCGGGCTGGAGGCCCAGGGCCGGGTGTTCGAGAGCCAGACCGACACCGAGGTGGTCGCCCACCTGATGGACGAGGCGCTGGTCTCCGGCAAGGCGCCGCTGGAGGCGCTCAAGGCGGTGCTGGCCAGGCTGACCGGCGCCTACGCCCTGGTGGTGATGATCGCCGGCGAGGAGAACCTGATCCTGGGCGCCCGGCAAGGCCCGGCGCTGGTGGTGGGCCACGGCGACGGGGAGATGTTCCTGGGCTCCGACGCCCTGGCGGTGGGACCTTTCACCAACCGGATCACCCACCTGGAGGAAGGCGATTTCGTCGCCATCGACCGCAAGGGCGCGCAGATCTTCGCCGCCGACGGGAAGCCGGTGAAGCGGCCGGTGCGGATCATCGCGGCCGCCGCCGCCATGGTGGAGAAGGGGAACTACCGGCACTTCATGGTGAAGGAAATCCATGAGCAGCCCGACGCGGTGCAGCACACGCTGTCGGCCTACATCGACCCGATCACCGGCCGGACCACCGCGCCGGGCGGCATGGACCTGGCCTCGGTGGAGCGGCTGCAGATCGTGGCCTGCGGCACGGCGGGCTACGCGGGGGCGATCGCCCGCTATCTGTTCGAGAAGCTGGCGAAGCTGCCGGTGGACGTGGAGGTCGCCTCGGAGTTCCGCTACCGCGAGCCGGCGGTGACCAGGGGCACGCTGGCGCTGGCGATCTCGCAGTCGGGAGAGACGGCCGACACCCTGGCGGCCCTGCGCTGGTGCAAGGCCCAGGGTCTTTCCACCGCCGCGGTGGTCAACGTCCACGAATCGACCATGGCGCGTGAGGCCGACGTGCTGTGGCCCACCCATGCGGGGCCGGAGATCGGGGTGGCCTCGACGAAGGCCTTCACCAGCCAGGTGGCGGCGCTGACCGCGCTGGCCATCGCGGCGGCGGCGGCGCGGGGACATGTGGACGCGGCCGAGGAGGCGCGCCTCTCCCGCCTGTTGCTGGAGGCGCCGCGGCTGATCGTCGAGGCGCTGAAGATGGAGGACGCGCTGCGGGCGCTGGCGCCGGAGCTGGCGAAGGCCCGCGACGTGCTTTACCTCGGCCGGGGCGCGATGTTCCCCCTGGCGCTCGAAGGCGCCCTTAAACTTAAAGAAATCAGTTATATACACGCTGAAGGTTATGCGGCTGGCGAGCTGAAGCACGGGCCGATCGCCCTGATCGACGAGGCGACGCCGGTGATCGTGCTGGCCCCCAGCGACAGCCTGTTCGAAAAGACCATGTCGAACATGAGCGAGGTGAGCGCCCGGGGCGGCCCGATCGTGCTGTTCACCGACGAGGACGGCGCCCGGCACGCTCCGGCCGGCGCCAGGCTGGTGGTGGCTCCCGCTTGCGACCCCATGCTGGCGCCGCTGGTCTACGCCGTGGCGATTCAGCTGCTGGCCTATTACGTCGCCGTACAAAAGGGCGCCGATGTCGATCAGCCGCGCAATCTGGCCAAGTCGGTGACCGTCGAATAGCCAACGCCGAACCCATCGCGGATGGTGGAGTTTAGGCCCGGCCTCGGCTAGTCGAGGCGCGGACGGAGATTGCGATGACCAAACGCGTGCGTAAGGCGGTGCTGCCGGTGGCCGGGCTCGGAACGCGGGTGCTGCCGGCGGGCAAGGCGACGCCCAAGAACCTGCTCAACGTCGTCGACCGGCCGATCCTGGCCTATGTGGTTGCCGAAGCCCGTGCGGCGGGGATCGAACACCTGATCTTCATCATGGGCCGCGGCCAGGGGGCGATTGAAGACTATTTCGACCACAATCCCGAGCTGGAAACCTCCCTGGAATCCAAGGGTAAGACCCAGCTCCTGACTGAAGTTCTGGGCGAGCTGGGCCGGCCGGGCGAGATGAGCTTCGTGCGCCAGATGGCGCCGCTGGGCCTGGGCCACGCGGTTTGGTGCGCCCGCGACCTGATCGGTGACGAGCCCTTCGCGGTGATGCTGCCCGACATGCTGATGGCCGCCGACGTCCCGGCGCTGGCCCAGTGCGTCGCGGCCCACGAAAAGGTGGGCGGCAACATCGTGGCCGTCGAGCCCGCCCCGCCCGGCGAGGCGCACAAGTACGGCATCGTGTCGCTGGAGACCTCCGATGGGCGGCTCAACCGGATGACCGGCATGGTGGAGAAGCCCAGGCCCGGAACCGAGCCCTCGAACCTGTTCATCTCCGGCCGCTATGTCCTGCAGCCGCAGATCTTCGAGCTGCTGGGCAGCCAGCAGAAGGGCGCCGGCGGGGAGATCCAGCTCACCGACGCCATGCTACGCCTGCTGGAATCCCAGAGCTTCCACGCCCTGGAGTACGAGGGGACCACCTACGACTGCGGCGACAAGCTGGGACTTTTGCGCGCCAACGTCGCCTTCGCCCTGCGCCGCCCGGACTTCGCCGACGAGGCCCGCCGGGCGATCCAGGCGCTGCTCTAGCGGCCGCCGGCTTGCGCCTGTTCGTCTTCGGCTACGGCTTCTCCGCCCGGGCCCTGGTCCGGCGCCTTCGGCCGCAGGGCTGGGACGTGGCGGCCACCTTCCGGGCCGACGGCGACGCCGACCGGCTGGCCGGCGACGGCGTCGAGCCGGTGCCCTTGTCGGAACCGGAGCTGGTCGGCGCCCGGGCCGCCGGCGCCCAGGCGATCCTGGTCACCGCCCCGCCCGGCGCGCGCGGCTGCCCCGCCCTGCCCCTGCTGGTCCCGGCGCTGGCGCGGGCGGGCGCGTTTCCGGACTGGCTGGGGTATCTCTCGACCACGGGCGTCTACGGCGACCGGCGCGGCGGCTGGGTCACCGAATCCAGCCGGCTGGCCGCCCAGTCCCCGGAGGGCGCGCGGCGGGTGGGCGCCGAGCGCGACTGGCTGCAGGTGGGCGCGGGCATGGGCCTCAGCATGACGCTCTTCCGCCTGCCGGGGATCTACGGGCCGGGCCGCTCGCCCTTCGACCGGCTGCGCCGCGGCGCGGCGCGGCGCATCGCGGCGCCGGGGCAGGTGTTCTCGCGCATCCACGTGGACGACCTGGCGGCGGGTCTGGCCGCCTCCATCGCCCGGCCGCGGGCGGGGCGGGCCTACAACCTCTGCGACGACGAGCCGGCGCCCAATAGCGACGTGCTCGCCTACGCGGCGGGGCTGCTGGGACTGGAGCCGCCGCCGGAGGTCGCCCTGGCCGACGCCGCCCTGCCCCCGGCGGCGCAGCGGTTCTATGCGGAAAGCAAGCGGGTCTCCAACGCGCGGGCCAAGGCCGAGCTGGGCTGGCGGCCGGCGTTTCCGACCTATCGCGAAGGCCTGCGGGCGGTGCTCGCCGCGGGCGGCTGACAAGCTTTCCTCCCCGTCCTCTTCGGGACGGGGAGGAAAGGAGTGCGGCTACCCCCCCACCTCCTCCACCGCCCCGATCAGCCGCGCGATGTCCTGCGGCCGGGACAGGCGATGGTCGCCGTCCTTGATGAGCGAAAACACCACGTCGGAGCCCTTGATCGCCTGGGCGAGCTCCAGGGCGTGGGGCCAGGGGACGTCGGGGTCCTGGCCGCCCTGCAGGATACGCACGGGGACCTCGATGGGGACCGGCCCCGGCAGGATCGACCAGCGGGCGCCGTCCTCCAGCAGGCTCCGGGTGATCGGGTCGGGGTCGCCGTAGCCCGACGGGCGCAGCCAGACGCCGTCGGCGGCCAGCGCGGCGCGGGCGGCGGCGTCGAGGCCGGGCTCGATCAGGCGCGCGGTGAAGTCGGCGGCCGGGGCGATCAGCACCAGGGCGCGGATGCGGTCGGGCCGCGCAAGCGCCACGAGGCTGGCGAGCCAGCCGCCCATGGAGGAGCCCACCAGCACCAGGTCGCCGCCGTCGGTCAGTTCGTCGATCGCCGCCAGCGCGTCCTCGCGCCAGCGGGTGACGGTCCCCTGCCGGAAGTCGCCGGAGGACTCGCCATGGCCGAAATAATCGAAGCGGAGATAGGCGCGCCCACGGGCCAGGGCCCGGTCGGCCAGGGCCTGGGCCTTGGTCCCCGCCATGTCGGAGCGGAAGCCGCCCAGCCACACCGCTGCGGGCCCCGCCCCGGCCACGCGGCGCCAGGCCAGCCGCTCGCCGCCCGGCCGGCCCAGGAATCCCGACGTCTCGCCCACGATGCCTCGCTCCGTTCACGTTCGCGCCGTCCGTTGCCGTCGCGCTTTACCAAACCCTGGGAGACGCTATCAAAGGCGCCGTGACCCTGCCGCCCGACTTCACCCTTCTGCAGGTCGTGCCGGAACTGGAAACCGGCGGCGCCGAGCAGACCACCATCGACGTCGCCCAGGCCGTGGTCAGGGCCGGCGGCCGCGCGCTGGTGGCCACGCGCGGCGGCCGCATGACCGCCCGGCTGGAGGCCGACGGGGCCCGGCTGGCGCAGATGCCGGTGCAGTCGAAGAACCCGCTGGTGATGCTGGGCAACGCCGCGCGGCTGGTCGACCTGATCCGGCGCGAGAAGGTCTCCATCGTCCACGCCCGCTCCCGCGCCCCGGCGTTCTCGGCGCTGTGGGCCGCGCAGAGCACCAGGACGCCGTTCGTGGCCACCTATCACGGGGTCTACAACGCCAAGAACAAGCTGAAGCGCTGGTACAATGCGGTGATGACCCGCGGCGACCTGGTGATCGCCAACTCCAACTACACCCGCGACCACGTGCTGGCCGAGCACCAGCTCGATCCCGGCCGGATCGTCAGCATCCCACGCGGGGTGGACCTGGCGCGCTTCAACCCCAGCTGGGTGACGCCCGACCGGGTGGTGGCGCTGCGCAGGGCCTGGGGGGTGGAGGCCGACGACCGGCGGGTGAAGATCCTGCTGGCCGGACGGCTGACCCGCATCAAGGGGCACAGGCTGATCGTCGAGGCGGCGGCGCTGCTGAAGGCCCAGGGGCGGGAGGATTTCCTGATCCTGTTCGTGGGCGACCCGCGCGGCAACGCCGACTACCTCGCCGAGGTCGAGCGGGCGATCGCCGATGCGGGCCTCACAGGCCAGATCCGCGTGGTCGGCCACTGCGACGACATGCCGGCCGCCTATCTGGTGGGCGATGCGGCCATGCTGCCCACCACCAAGCCGGAATCCTTCGGGCGGACCGCCGTGGAGCCGCAGGTGATGGGCAAGCCGGTGATGGCCTCCAACCACGGCGGGGTGACCGAGACCGTGGTTTCCGGCGAGACCGGCTGGCTGGTGAAGAACGACGACCCCGACGCCTGGGCCGCGGCGCTGGGCCGGGTGCTGGACGCGGGCCCGGGACGGCTGGCCGCCATGGGCCAGGCGGCGGCGAACCGGGCGCGGCGGCTCTATTCGGTGGACACCATGTGCGAGGCGACGCTGGCGGCCTACCGCCAGGTGCTGGAGGCGCGGGCCTGATGCCCCCGCGGGACCCCGAGAAGGTCCTGGTCATCAAGCTCGGGCCGCTGCGCCAGTTCGTGCTGGCCGCCGCCGCCATGCGCCAGATCCGGGCGGCCCATCCGCAGGCGCACGTCACGCTCCTGACCACCCTGCCCTTCGAGAGCCTGGCCAAGGCCTCGCCGTATTTCGACGCGGTCGAATCGGACGGGGACGCCAAGGGTCTCGGGGAATGGCTCGGCCTGATCGGCCGCCTGCGCCGGGCGCGCTACGACCGGGTCTACGACCTGCAGGCCTCGCGCACCTCCAAGGCGATCCACCTGGGGCTGGGACCGGTCGGCCCGGCCTGGTCGGGCGCGGGCCCGCTGCGCGGGCCGGGCCGGGCGCATCCGCTGGACCGGCAGGCCGCCCAGCTCAAGGCGGCCGGCGCCTGGCCGGACGCGGCCGCCGGGCCGGGGGACGCGCCGCCGCCGGACCTGTCCTGGATCCTGAAGACCGCGCCGGCCGAACGGCCGGTGCGCGACGGGATCAACCGGCGGGCCTATGTGCTGCTGATCCCCGGCGCCTCGGAGACGCCGCCCTCGCTGCGCTGGCCCCCGGAGCGGTACGGCGAGCTGGGCCGGCTGCTGCGGCAGCGGGGTTTCGACGTGGTGATCGTCGGCGCGCCGCAGGACGGCGACGTGGCCCGCGCCATCCAGCACCAGGTTCCCGGCGCCCGCGACCTGACCGGCGGGCCGGACTTCGCCCGGGTGGCGCTGCTGGGCGCGCGGGCGGCGGCGGTGATCGGGGCGGACGCCGGCCTGCTGCACCTGGCGTCGGCGGCCGGGGCGCCCGCCATCGTGGTCTGCCCGAAGGCCGCCGACCCGGCGCTCAGCGCGCCGCGCGGGCACGTGACGGTGCTGCAGGCCGGCGAAATGGCCGAGCTGCCGGCGGCCACGGTGGCCCAGGCGGTGGATTCCCTGTCTCCGGCCGGCGCGCGCAGCGCTTGATCGGACGGGCCTGCGTCGTCATATACTCGTTCTGAATATCCGGCCCGCAGCGCGCGTCGGGTGATTCGCGCTGCAACAACATACGGAGCATTGCCGATTCGTCGTCCCATGCAGACGCCACCCGTCAAGGACGGGCCGCGCATCAACGAAGACATTCGAGTCCCCAAGGTCCTGCTGATCGATCAGCACGGCGAGAAACAAGGCGTGATGCCCACGTCTTCCGCCATGGAGGCCGCCGAGGAGGCGGGCCTGGATCTGGTGGAGATCGTTCCCGGCGCCGATCCGCCGGTCTGCAAGATCCTCGACTATGGCAAGTTCCGCTTCCAGGAACAGAAAAAGAAGAACGAGGCGCGCAAGCGCCAGAAGGTGGTGGAGCTCAAGGAAATCAAGCTCCGGCCCAACATCGACGTGCACGACTACGACGTGAAGGCGCGCTCGATGCACCGGTTCTTCGAGGAGGGCGACAAGGTCAAGGTGACCCTGCGCTTCCGCGGCCGCGAGCTGGCGCACCCGGAGCTGGGCATGAAGCTGCTGCAGAAGGTCCGCGCCGACTTCGAGCCGATCGCCAAGTGCGAGTACGAGCCCCGCATGGAGGGCCGCCAGATGATCATGATCCTGGCGCCCCGGTGAGGCGCGTCCCACCGCGCTAGTCCTTGCCTTTGCGGCGCCTTTCCCGTATTGGACCGCCCCTTCGGAGCCGTCTGGCCAATGGCATGCCAGGACGGCTCATCAAGACTCCAGAGGACGGGGCTTCGGCCTCGCAGCGAAATGCCGAAACTGAAGACCAAGTCGGGCGCCAAGAAGCGCTTCAAGATCACCGCGACTGGAAAGCTGAAGGCCGGCGTCGCCGGCAAGCGCCACCGCCTGATCAGCCACTCGAGCAAGTACATCCGGCAGAACCGGGGCACCAAGGTGATGAGCGAGGCCGACTCCAAGACCATCCGCACCTACCTGCCCTACGGCCTTTGATCGGAGCGCTGACACATGGCTCGCGTTAAACGGGGCGTCGTTTCCCACGCCCGTCACAAGAAGGTTCTCGAGCAGGCCAAGGGGTTCTACGGCCGGCGCAAGAACACCATCCGCACCGCCAAGGCCGCCGTCGACAAGGCCGGCCAGTACGCCTACCGCGACCGCAAGGTCCGCAAGCGGAACTTCCGCTCGCTGTGGATCCAGCGGATCAACGCCGCGGCGCGGCTGGAAGGCCTGACCTACGCCCGATTTATCCACGGCCTCGACCTGGCCGGGATCGAGATGGACCGCAAGGTTCTCGCCGACATCGCCGGCGCCGACCCCACAGGCTTCAAGGCCATCGCCGACAAGGTCCGCGCCGCCCTGGCTTGAGGTCGCGTCCTGCCGCGACCGCATGAAAAGCCCTCCGGCGCCGCGTCGGAGGGCTTTTTGCCGTCCGCATTGCGCAATCTGGCCATCACGCTCTAGAGCACCCCTATGACCGACCTATCGCAACTCGAGGCCGAGCTCTCGGCCCGCATCGACGCCGCGGCCGACACCGGGGCCCTCGAGGCCGTGCGGGTGGCGGCGCTGGGCAAATCCGGCCAGGTGTCGGAGCTGCTCAAGTCCCTGGGCGGGCTGAGCCCGGAGGCGCGGCGCGAGCAGGGCCCGCTGATCAACGGCCTGCGCGACCGGATCACCACGCGCATCGCCGGGCGCAAGGCGACGCTGGAGGCCGTGGAGCTGGACGCCCAGCTGGCCGCCGGCCGCCTCGACCTGTCGCTGCCGCCCCGCCCGCGGCGCAAGGGCGCCGTGCATCCCACCATGCAGGTGATGGACGAGATGGTCGCCATCTTCGCCGAGATGGGCTTCGCGGTGGCCGAGGGGCCCGACATCGAGGACGACTTCCACAATTTCACCGCGCTGAATTTCCCGCCGAAGCACCCGGCGCGGGAGATGCACGACACCTTCTTCCTGCAGGCCGGCGCCGAGGGCGAGCGCAAGGTGCTGCGCACCCACACCAGCCCGGTGCAGGTGCGGGTGATGCAGAAGACCAACCAGAAGCCCGCCGCCCCCTGGATCGCCACAGGCCAGGACCCGCCGATCCGGGTGATCGTGCCGGGGCGGACCTATCGCTCGGACTCGGACGCCACCCACACGCCGATGTTCCACCAGGTGGAGGGGCTGGTCATCGATCGGGCGATCCACATGGGCCACCTGAGGTGGACGCTGGACGCCTTCATCGCCCGCTACTTCGAGACCTCCGCGGTGGAGACCCGCTTCCGGCCGCACCACTTCCCGTTCACCGAACCCTCGGCGGAGATGGACGTGCGCTGCGACCGCTCGGGCTCCGAGATCAGGATCGGCCAGGGCTCCGACTGGATGGAGATCGTCGGCTGCGGGATGGTGCACCCCAATGTGCTGCGCAACTGCGGCCTCGACCCCGACGAGTGGCAGGGCTTCGCCTTCGGCTTCGGCGTCGACCGGCTGGGGGCGCTGAAGTACGGCATGCCCGACCTGCGCGACATGTTCGCCGCCGACACCCGCTGGCTGGCCCACTACGGCTTCTCGCCCTTCGCCATGCCGAATCCCGCCACGGGGCTGTCGTAATGAAGTTCACCCTTTCCTGGCTCAAGGAGCACCTGGACACCGACGCCACGGTTCAGCAGGTGGTCGAGGCCATGACCATGGCCGGTCTGGAGGTCGAGCACGTCGAGGACCCGGCCGCCAGGCTCGCGCAGTTCTCCGTGGCGAAGATCGTCGAGGCGGTCCAGCACCCCAACGCCGACCGCCTGCGCGTCTGCCAGGTGGACACCAAGGACGGCCGCCAGGAGATCGTCTGCGGCGCGCCCAACGCGCGGGCTGGCCTGACCGTCATCTACGCCCCCGTCGGCGCCTATGTGCCCGGCTCCGGCGTGACCCTGGAGGCGCGGCCGGTGCGCGGCGTGGTCTCCAACGGCATGCTCTGCTCGGCCAGGGAGCTGGGGGTGGCCGAGGAGTCCGACGGCATCCTGGAGCTGCCGGATACGCTGGCCGTCGGCCGCAGCGCCGCCGAGGCCCTCGGCCTGGAGGCGGTGATCGACTTCGAGGTCACGCCCAACCGGCCGGACTGGCTGGGCGTGCACGGCGTCGCCCGCGACCTGGCCGCGGCCGGCCTGGGGACCCTGAAGCCGGACTCCGCCGCGCCGGTGAAGGGGACGTTCCCCTCCCCCATCGAGATCCGCGTCGACGGCGACGCCTGTCCGCTGTTCGCCGGCCGGCTGATCCGCGGCGTGAAGAACGGCCCCTCGCCCGCCTGGCTGCAGCAGCGGCTGGCCTCCATCGGGCTGCGCCCCATCAACGCCCTGGTGGACGTCACCAACCTGATCTCCTACGACCGCGCCCGGCCGCTGCACGTCTATGACCGCGCCCACCTGGTGGGGAACGTCGTCGAGGCGCGCCTGGGCCGCGGCCCGGCCGAGCCCGGCGCCGGCGCCGCGCCCTCGCCGGCGGCGCATCGGGACGAACAGCTGATCGCCCTCGACGGCAAGACCTACGACATCACGCCGGAGATGTGCGTCATCGCCGACGCCGGTGGGGAGCGCCCGATCGGCCTGGGCGGGGTGATGGGCGGCGCCTCCACCGGCTGCACCGAGGCCACCACCGAGGTGTTCGTGGAAAGCGCCTGGTTCGACCCGATCCGCACCGCCCAGACCGGCCGGACCACGGGCGTCGCCTCCGACGCCCAGTACCGGTTCGCCCGTGGGGTGGACCCGCAGGGCGTGGTCCCGGGCCTGGACCAGGCCACCCGCCTGATCCTGCAGCTTTGCGGCGGCGAGGCTTCGCAGGTCGTGGTGGCCGGCGAGGCGCCCGCCCCGCCCGGCCCGATTCCCTTCGACCGCTCATACGTCAGGAAGCTCTCCGGCCTGGACGTCGGCGCGGCGCGGATCGACGCCATCCTGGCGGCCCTGGGCTTCGCCGTCGGGCGCGACGCGGTGACGCCGCCGTCGTGGCGGCGCGACGTGGCGGGCAAGGCCGACCTGGTGGAGGAAGTCGCGCGGATCGAGGGCTACGGCGCCCTGCCCGCCGAGCCGCTGCCGCCGATCGCCCGGCCGGCCGGCGGGGTGCTGACCGTGCGCCAGACCCGGATCCGCAACGCACGCCGCGCGCTGGCGGCCCTGGGCTACGCCGAGGCGGTGACCTGGAGCTTCCTGAAGCGCGACACGGCCAGGATATTCGGCGGCGGGGACGAAAGCCTGGTGCTCGCCAACCCCATCGCCTCGGACCTGGAATGCATGCGCCCCTCGCTGCTGCCCAACCTGATCGAGGCGGCGGGGCGCAACGCCCGCAAGGGCTTCCCCGACGCGGCGCTGTTCGAGGTGGGGCCGATCTATCGCGGCGACCAGCCGGGCGACCAGGCGGCGGCCCTGGCCGGCCTCATCGCCCCGCATCCTCCGCGCCACTGGGACGGCGATGGCGGGGAACCGCTGTTTGCGCTCAAGGGCGACCTGATGGCGCTGCTGGCCGAGCTGGGCGCGCCGTCCCTGCAGCTCGTGCAAGTGGGTGCATCCGACTGGTGGCGGCCCGGACGGGCGGCCCGGCTGCAGCTGGGCCCCAAGACCCTCGTCGCCGAGTTCGGCGAGATCCACCCGCGGGTGCTCAAGCGCCTGGACGTCGAGGGCCCCATGCTGGCCTTCGAGGTCGACCTGGACGCCCTGCCCGAACCCAAGAAGAAGGCGGTGAAGACCCGGCCGGCCCTGGTGCTCTCGCCGCTGATGCCGCTGACCCGCGACTTCGCCTTCCTGGTGGCGGCGGATACGGCGGCCGCCGACCTGACGCGCGCCGTGGCCGGGGTGGACAGACAGCTGATCGACGAGGTGCGTGTGTTCGACGTCTACCGCGGCGCCGGCGTCCCGCAGGACGCCAAGTCGGTGGCCGTCGAGGTGGTCATCCAGCCGCGCGACAAGACCCTCACCGACACCGAGATCGAGGCGCTCTCGGCCCGGATCGTTGCGGCCGCGGAAAAGGCCGTCGGAGCGAAGCTGCGGGGCTGAAACGCCTTTTCCTCCCCTGTCCCGCAGAGGGACGGGGGAGGAAAAGGAACGGCCTTGCGCCGCCCGCCTCAAGCGCTACCTCTCAGGCCATGACCCCCACCCCCGCTCGCACGACGACGCACCGCAAGCCCGCCGCCGAGCGGGTGCTGGAAGCCACCCTGTTCCATTCGCGCTGGCTGATGGCGCCCATGTATCTGGGGCTGGTGGTGGCGCTGGCCGCCCTGGTCTGGGTGTTCGCGGCGGAGGCCTGGCGCGAGCTGAGCCACGTCGTCGCCATGTCGCCGGAAGAGGCGATCCTGATGGTGCTGTCGCTGATCGACCTGTCGCTGGCGGGCAACCTGCTGCTGATCGTGATCTTCTCGGGCTACGAGAATTTCGTCTCCAAGATCGACACCGGCGACCACGAGGACCGGCCCGACTGGATGGGCACGGTGGACTTCTCCGGCCTGAAGATGAAGCTGATCGCCTCCATCGTGGCGATCTCGGCCATCGCGCTGCTGCGCGCCTTCATGCGCCTGGCGGAGGGCGAGGCCATCGCCGACCGCACGCTCACCTGGCTGGTGACGATCCATGTGACCTTCGTGGTGTCGGGCGTGCTGCTGGCGGTGATGGACTGGCTGGCCGGCAAGGCCGACCGCCACTGACGCTAGAGCACAATGATTTCAGGCGGAATCGCCGGCTCAAAACCCGTTCTAGCTCCCGTCCCCCTGTGTTCAGACCGGGGACATCGGTGACGGGTGTGACGCGTCGAAATGTTCTTCTTTTGTTCTTGATGCACAGCGCCGCCTGAGCTACGCTACGCCCGCGTCATTCGCGCGTGACGGAGCCTCGCAAGGTGTTGACCGGTCAACACCCCAAGGTGTTTACCGGCTGCGCCCCGGTAATACCTCGGAGATCAGACAAGTCATTGATTATACATATATTTTATCCAACTCAGAGGTGTTGTTCGCCACCCCGAAAAACCGCTTCCAACCGAAAGGGTCAGCGCCGGCGGCCGAGGCGCTAGAACGGCAGGATGTTGCGCTTGCGGGTATAGGCCAGGTAGCCGAGGTTCGCGCCCAGGCGCAGGCCGACGCCGGCGCGGACGGGGGCGAGCGTGATGTCCTCGGCGCGCTGATAGTTCACGCCCATGCCGCCCACCAGATAGGCCGAGCCTTCGACCCCGGGGAAGCGCTGAAAGATCGCGTCCGGATATTGCAGGTTGTAGCAGAGGGTGAAGACCCGGCTGGCGTTGCCGCCGAGGTCGAAACCGACGCTGGGGCCCTGCCAGAACACCTCCATCGGCGGCTTGCCCTTCATGTAGAGCAGGCCGCGGCCGTAGCGGGCGCCGACGGTGATGGCCGCCGAGGCCTCCTCGCCGGCGATGTAGCCGGTGGGCTGGCCCTGCTCGTGGAAGGTCCGCTCGACCACGCCGCCGGCCGCCTCGGCGGTGACGCCGAAGAAGTCGGAGATGTTGTTGACGATCTCGTCGTGACTGTAGGTCTCGGCCGGCGGGGAGCCGGCGGGCGGCGGGCCGGCGTGGACCGGCGCGGTTCCGGGCGGCGCAGGCGCGCGGCTGAAGCCCGGTCCGTCGTTATAGGGGTCCCGGGCGCGCGCCGAGGCGCAGCCGACGCTGCCCGCCAGCGCCAGGCCCGAAAGAATGAGGGTGCGACGATCCATACGCCAACGCTCCTTGAGAGGTTCCAGCCCGCCTCCCGTCCCGAAGCGCATCATTGGGGCCATGGGACTTAACGCCCGATTAACCAAGCGCCTCCGGGCTGCGGCAGGGCGACGCGCCCTCGCACACGGGCGCGAATGTGCTAGAGGCAGCGCCCATGTCGACGCCCCTCTCCCATATCCGCAACTTCTCCGTCGTGGCCCACATCGACCACGGCAAATCCACCCTGTCCGACCGGCTGATCCAGCAGACCGGCGGCCTGACGGCGCGGGAGATGAAGGAGCAGGTGCTGGACTCCATGGATATCGAGCGCGAGCGCGGGATCACCATCAAGGCCCAGACCGTGCGGCTGAACTACCGGGCCAGGGACGGCCAGGACTATGTGCTCAACCTGATGGACACCCCCGGCCACGTGGACTTCGCCTACGAGGTCTCGCGCAGCCTGGCGGCCTGCGAAGGCTCGATCCTGGTGGTGGACGCAAGCCAGGGCGTGGAGGCCCAGACGCTGGCCAACGTCTACCAGGCGATCGACAACAACCACGAGATCGTGCCGGTGCTCAACAAGATCGACCTGCCGGCCGCCGAGCCCGAGCGGGTGCGCCAGCAGATCGAGGACGTGATCGGCATCGACGCCTCCGACGCCGTGCTGGCCTCGGCCAAGACTGGCGTCGGCATCGAGGAGGTGCTGGAGGCGGTGGTGCTTCGCCTGCCGCCGCCGAAGGGCGACCGCGAGGCGCCGCTGAAGGCGCTGCTGGTCGACGCCTGGTACGACGCCTACCTGGGGGTGATCGTGCTGGTCCGCGTGTTCGACGGGACGCTGCGCGCCGGCCAGAAGGTGCGGATGATGAACGCCGGGGCGACCTACCAGGTCGACCGCATCGGCGTCTTCCTGCCCAAGCAGACCGAGGTGGACGAGCTGGGGCCCGGCGAGATCGGCTTCATCACCGCCCAGATCAAGGAAGTGGCCGACGCGGCGGTGGGCGACACCATCACCGACGAGCGGCGCCAGACGGCCGCGGCCCTGACCGGCTTCCGCGAGGTGCAGCCGGTGGTGTTCTGCGGCCTGTTCCCCGTGGACGCGGCCGACTTCGAGGACCTGCGCGCCGCCATCGGCCGGCTGCGGCTGAACGACGCCTCCTTCACCTACGAGATGGAGACGTCCGCGGCCCTGGGCTTCGGTTTCCGCTGCGGATTCCTGGGGTTGCTGCACCTGGAGATCATCCAGGAGCGGCTGTCGCGCGAGTTCGACCTGGACCTGATCGCGACCGCGCCCAGCGTGGTCTACAAGATCCAGCTGAACAGCGGCGAGGAGATCGAGCTGCACAACCCGGCCGACCTGCCGGACCCGGTGCAGATCGCCTCGATCAGCGAGCCCTGGATCAAGGCCACCATCCTGACGCCGGACGAATATCTGGGCTCGGTGATCAAGCTCTGCCAGGACCGGCGGGGATCGCAGCGGGAGCTGTCCTACGTGGGCTCGCGGGCGCTCGTAGTCTACGACCTGCCGCTGAACGAGGTGGTGTTCGACTTCTACGACCGGCTGAAGTCGATCTCCAAGGGCTATGCCTCCTTCGACTACCAGCTCGAGGGCCACCGCGAGGGCGACCTCGTCAAGATGTCGATCCTGGTCAACGGCGAGCCGGTGGACGCACTCTCCATGCTGGTGCACCGGGCCCGCGCCGAGACCCGCGGCCGCTCGATGGTGGAGCGGATGAAGGACCTGATCCCGCCGCACATGTTCCAGATCCCGCTGCAGGCGGCGATCGGTGGCCGGATCGTGGCGCGCGAGACCATCCGGGCGCTACGCAAGGACGTCACCGCCAAATGCTACGGCGGCGACGCCAGCCGCAAGCGCAAGCTGCTGGACAAGCAGAAGGCCGGCAAGAAGCGCATGCGCCAGTTCGGCAAGGTGGACATCCCGCAGGAGGCCTTCATCGCGGCGCTGAAGATGGACGCGGACTAGCGACGGGGGGCTCGAAAACGGAGCGCCGTCCGGCGGCTGACCCTGCCGGACGGCCCGGTCTTCCAGGAGGCTCGCCGGACACGCCCGGCGCCGGCGATCGTTCCCCGTCGGCCGGGGCTAGAGCGGGTTGAGGTCAGACGACTCCGTATCCGGAGTTGGCGAAGTAGTTTCGGCATTCGTCGGGAGCGTAGGTTTCGAGCAGCTCGGCGGTGGCGGCCAGGAGGGCGTCGTAGGATCGAGCCTGGGCCTTTCGCAGG
>NZ_DASXYF010000035.1:0-68534 GCF_036502675.1 Phenylobacterium sp. | reverse complement strand
CCGCCTTCGAGCATGTCCTGGGCGGCTTCTTCCGCCGCCTGACGGTCTTCCTCGAATTGGGAGTCGATCACGTTCTCGCCGCGGGCTTGGCGCTCGGCCTCGTCCTGGCTGCGGGCGAGGTTGATGTTGACCGTGATGGTCACTTCGGCGTGGAGGCGGACCTTCACCGGGTGGACGCCCAGCGTCTTGATCGGCTTGTCGAGCACGACGGAGGCGCGATCGATCTTGCCGCCTCCGGCGTTGACGGCCTCGGCCACATCGCGACCGGAGACCGAGCCGTAGAGCTGGCCGCTTTCGCCCGCCTGGCGGATCATGATGTAGGACGTGCCGTCGAGCTTCTCGCCCGCATCCGCCGCGGCCTCGCGGGCCTTGGTGTTGCGCACTTCCAGTTCGGCGCGCTGCGCCTCGAAGGCCTTGAGGCTTTGGGCGTTGGCGCGCAGCGCCTTGGCGCGCGGCAGAAGGTAGTTACGGGCGAAGCCGTCCTTCACCTTGACCACGTCGCCAAGCGTGCCGAGCTTTTCGACCCGTTCGAGCAGAATGACTTTCATCTCAGCCTCTCCCTCACTTCACGACGTAGGGGAGCAGGGCCAGGAAGCGGGCGCGCTTGATGGCCTTGGCCAGTTCGCGTTGCTTCTTGGCCGAGACCGCGGTGATGCGGGACGGCACGATCTTGCCGCGTTCGGAGACGTAGCGCTGCAGCAGCTTGACGTCCTTGTAGTCGATCTTCGGCGCGTTGGCGCCGGAGAACGGGCACACCTTGCGGCGGCGGAAGAACGGGCGGCGGGCGGCGGGGGCGCCGGCGGCCGGCGCGGTGGCGGTTTCGTCGGTCATCAGAAGCTCGCTTCCTTGGGGGTGAAGCCGCCCTCCTTGGGCGCGAAGTCGTCGCCCCGGCGCTCACGGTCGCGGTCGCGGCGGGCGAGAACGGGGGAGAGTTCCAGGTCCAGCTCCTCAACGCGCACGGTCAGGTACCGCAGCACGTCTTCGTTCAGCGACAGCTGCCGCTCCACTTCCTTGACGGCCTCGGGCGGCGCGTCGATGGCCAGCAGGGAATAGTGCCCCTTGCGGTTCTTCTTGATCCGGTAGGTCAGGTTGCGGAGGCCCCAGTACTCGATCTTGGCCACGCTTCCGCCGCCCTGTTCGATCAGGGACTTCAGCGTGTCGTTGAGGGCTTCGGCCTGTTGCGGCGAGATGTCCTGCCGCGAAATGACGACGTGCTCGTAGAGCGCCATGGTTTCCTTCTTCCTTGAGGGGTGGCGGCGTCGCCGGCGGTGGAAGGTCCGCCGGAAACGATGGCTCTGCGCGCGGCGGCCGGGTGTTTCCCGACCCTTTGGAGCTCCGTGCGAGACCGCCCTCCGTGAAGAGGCGGGCAGATAGGGGAAAAGCGCGGGGGCGGCAAGGGATTTCGGCTTGCCTGCCGTGGCCGGCGTCTCCTACTTCGGGTGCTTCGCCCGCCAGGCCTTCACCGCGCCCAGGGTTTCGTCGACGTGGCGGTCCGGGGCGAGGGCGGAGTAGGCGTGCAGCACCGAGCCGTCCGGCGCGATCACGTAGGAGGTGCGGTTCGACACTGGCATCAACGGGCCGAACAGGGCGTCGTAGCTCTTGGCGATCTTCAGGCCCGGGTCCGCCGCCACCGGGAACTTGCCGCCGCAGTGCTCGGTCTCCTTGGAGAAGGCGGCCAGCTCGTCGACCTTGCCCGCGGTGACGCCTACCACCGACGCCCCTTGCGCCTTGAAGCTGTCGGCGGCCTCCGAGAACAGGTGCGCCTCGATGTTGCAGCCCTTGGTGTGGGCCGAGGGGAAGAAGTAGAGCACCACAGGTCCCTTCTTCAGCGCCTCGTTCAGCCTGTAGGTGAAGGGGGCGCCGGCGAGGTAGGCGGGGGCCGCGAAGTCGGGGGCTTTGGCGCCGACCTTCAGCGCGGCGTTGGCGGGCAGGACGGCGAGGGCGGCCAGCACGAGGCCGGCGACGAGGCGTTTCATGGCGTTTCTCCCAGAGAGGCGGCCATTATGGGCGCCGACGCGCCCTCGCGGCCAGCCCTCGCGGAGGCGTCTCGGGCGGCCCGGCTTGCCCGGGCGGGCGCGATCCCCTAACCCTCGCGGCGCAGATTCGAACCAAGCGCCGGAGCCCAGCCATGAGCCTCGCCTTCATCTTCCCGGGCCAGGGCAGCCAGGCCGTCGGCATGGGGGCGGACCTGGCGGAGGCGTTTTCCACCGCGCGCGAGGTGTTCCAGGAGGTGGACGACGCGCTGGGCCAGCGTCTCTTCAGGCTGATGCGCGAAGGGCCGGAAGACCAGCTTACCCTGACCGAGAACGCCCAGCCGGCGCTGATGGCCGTCAGCATGGCGGTGATGCGCGCCCTGCAGTCCGAGTTCGGCGTGGGTGTGGAGAAGGCGGCCTTCGTCGCCGGCCACAGCCTGGGCGAATATTCCGCCCTCGCCGCCGCCGGCTCGCTGGGCCTCGCCGATGCGGCCCGGCTGCTGAAGCTGCGCGGCCAGGCGATGCAGCGCGCCGTGCCGGTGGGCGCCGGCGCCATGGCCTCGCTGATCGGTCCCAAGGCCGACGTGGCCCTGGCCGAGGCCGCCGCCGAGGCCGGCTCCGCCAAGGGCGTCTGCGTGGTCGCCAACGACAACAACCAGGGCAACGTCGTCATCTCCGGGGACAAGGCCGCCGTCGACGCCGCCATCGAGGCGGCCAAGGCCCTCGGCGCCCGGGCGATCCTGCTCAACGTCTCGGCCCCCTTCCATTGCCCGCTGATGCAGCCCGCCGCCGAGGAGATGGCCGAGGCCCTGGCCGAAGCCCGCATCGCCGCGCCGCGCGCCCCGCTGGTGGCCAATGTCACCGCCCGGCCGGTCCACGACCCCGACGAGATCCGCCGGCTGCTGGTGGAGCAGGTGACCGGCCGCGTGCGCTGGCGCGAAAGCATGGGCTGGCTGGCCGACGCCGGCGGCGTCACCCGCTTCGTGGAGGCCGGCGCCGGCAAGGTGCTCTCCGGCATGGCCAAGCGCATCGTCCCCGACGCCGAGGCGACCCCGCTCAACGCGCCCGCCGACCTGGAAGCCTTCGCCAGCAGCCTTTGAGGAGCGCCATGTTCGACCTTTCCGGCAAGACAGCCCTGGTCACCGGCGCCAGCGGCGGCATCGGCGCCGAGATCGCCCGCGCCCTGCACGCCCAGGGCGCCCGGGTGGCGCTCTCCGGCACCCGCGAGGCCGTCCTGGCCGACCTCGCCGCCGGACTGGGGGAGGGCGCCGCGCCCGTGGCGGCCGACCTTTCCGACCCCGCCCAGGTCGACGCCCTGGTGGAGCGCGCGGAGACGGCGCTGGGCCAGCCCCTCGACATCCTGGTCGCCAACGCCGGCGTCACCCGCGACGGCCTGCTGGTGCGCATGAAGGACGAGGACTGGCGCACGGTGCTGCAGGTGAACCTGGAGTCCTACTTCCGCCTCTGCCGGGCGGCCACCAAGGGCATGATGCGCCGCCGGGCCGGTCGGATCGTCGGCATCACCTCGGTGGTGGGCGTGATGGGCAATCCGGGCCAGACCAACTACGCCGCCTCCAAGGCGGGCATGATCGGCTTCTCCAAGGCCCTGGCCCAGGAGGTCGCCACCCGGGGGATCACCGTCAACTGCATCGCGCCCGGCTTCATCGACAGCCCGATGACCGACGCGCTCAACGAGGGCCAGAAGGCGCAGATCCTGGAGACCATCCCCGCCGCCCGCCTGGGCGAAGCCGCGGAAGTGGCCGCGGCCTGCGTCTATCTGGCCAGTGCGGAGGCGGCCTACGTCACCGGCCAGACCCTCCACGTCAACGGTGGGATGGCCATGATCTGATCCGCTAGTCGCGCCGAAATGAACATGCTACGTCGGCCCGGAACCCGATCCGACAGGTCATCACCCACATCTCAGCGACGGTTGACATCAGGTCTGACGTCGCGGATTGAGAATTTGCATCAAAAGGGACGAAATCCGAATGTCCGACATCCTTGAGCGCGTGCGCAAGATCGTCATCGAACACCTGGACGCCGATCCGGAGAAGGTGACCGAAAAGGCCAGTTTTATCGACGATTTAGGCGCGGACAGCCTGGACAATGTCGAACTCGTCATGGCCTTTGAGGAAGAGTTCGACATCGAGATACCGGATGACGCCGCCGAGCACATCCAGACCGTCGGCGACGCCGTGAAGTTCATCGGGGAACGCCTGGGCGCCTGAACTTCGACCTGACGGTCGCTGTATTTCCAACCGCCGCGTCGCTGAAAGGCTCTTGCGCCCGGAAGCCGCGGCGGTCTTCGTATGGGCATTGAACAACTGGGAGATTCCATGCGTCGAGTCGTCGTCACCGGCATCGGAATGCTGACTCCGCTGGGCTATGGCGCCGAACTGAGCTGGGCGGCGATCCTGGCCGGCAAGTCGGGGGCGGGCCGCATCACCACCTTCGATCCCGCGGAGTACGCCTGCCAGGTGGCCTGCGAGGTACCCCGGGTCGACGGCCGCGGCGGCGGCGGGCCGGAGGTTCCGGGCAGCTTCGATCCCGACCGGACCATGGCGCCCAAGGACCAGCGCAAGGTCGACGACTTCATTCTCTACGCCATGGCCGCCGCCGACGAGGCGGTGAAGGATGCTGGCTGGACGCCGCAGGACGAGGCCTCGCGCGTGCGCACCGGGGTGATCATCGGCTCCGGCATCGGCGGCCTGGCCACCATCGAGCGCACTTCGGTGGAGCTCTTCCAGAAGGGCCCCCGCCGGGTCAGCCCCTTCTTCATCCCCTCGGCCCTGATCAACCTGGCCTCGGGCCACGTCTCCATCCGCTACGGCTTCAAGGGTCCCAACCATTCGGTGGTCACCGCCTGCGCCACCGGAGCCCATGCGGTGGGCGACGCGACGCGGCTCATCAAGTACGGCGACGCCGACGTGATGATCGCCGGCGGGGCCGAGGCGGCGATCTGCCCGGTGGGCATCGCGGGCTTCATCGCCTGCCGCGCCATGTCCACCCACTTCAATGACGACCCCCAGCGCGCCAGCCGTCCCTACGACGAGGACCGGGACGGCTTCGTGATGGGCGAGGGGGCGGGCGTCCTGGTGCTCGAGGAGTACGAGCACGCCCTGGCGCGCGGGGCGAAGATCTACGCCGAGGTGATCGGCTACGGCCTGGCTGGCGACGCCTACCACATCACCGCCCCGGCCGAGGACGGCGATGGCGGCTTCCGCGCCATGCAGGCCGCGGTGAAGGACGCCGGCGTCGACCCGGCGGACATCGACTACATCAACGCCCACGGCACCTCGACGCCCCTGGGCGACGAGATCGAGCTGGGCGCCGTCCACCGGCTCCTGGGCCCGGCGGCCGGCAAGGCGACCATGAGTTCGACGAAGTCGGCCACCGGCCACCTGCTGGGCGCCGCCGGCGCCATCGAGGCGGCCTTCAGCTGCCTGGCGATCCGCGACCAGATCGCGCCGCCGACCATCAACCTCGATAGCCCCTCGGTCGAGACGGCGCTCGATCTCGTCCCCAACAAGGCCAAGCCGATGCCGATCACGGTCGCCCTGTCCAACAGCTTCGGCTTCGGCGGCACCAATGCATCGGTGATCTTCAAGAAGCTGCCGTGAGCCGGGGCCCGGGCCTCGGATCCTCCGGCGACCTCACCCCGGCCCGCCGCTGGGGCGTGGGCTTGGCTGCGGCGGGCGCCACCCTGGCGCTCATCGCGGTCGCGCTCGCCCTCTGGGCCGTCTGGTCCTACCAGGGCCCGGGCCCGAAGGCGCCCAAGGGCGGCTCGACCACCGTCATCCTGCGGCACGGCGCGGGCCTCACCGAGATCGCCTCAGCCCTGGAGCGGGCGCACGTGGTGCGCTCCTCGCCGGTGTTCATGGCCGTCGCCCAACTCACCGGCGCGGCCCGCGAGCTGAAGGCCGGCGAATACGCCGTCGCCTCCCGCGCCTCGATGGCCAGAATCCTCGACGACATCCGCAACGGCCGCGTGGTGCGCCACCAGCTGACCGTTCCGGAAGGCTTCACCGCGGAGATGGCCGCGGAGCTGCTCTCCGCTACGCCCCTCCTCAGCGGCGCGGCCCCGCAGGCGCCGGAGGGAGCCATCGAGCCCGACACCTATCAGTACGAGCTGGGCGACGACCGCGCGGCGGTGCTGAAGCGGATGATGGACGCCCGCGACCAGATGCTGGCGACGCTCTGGTCCAGGCGCCAGCCGGGCCTGCCGTTCGCCAGCCCCGAGGAGGCGCTGACCCTGGCCTCCATCGTCGAGAAGGAGACCGGCGTCGCGGGCGAGCGGCCGCGCATCGCCGCGGTGTTCGTCAACCGCCTGCGCAGCGGCATGCGGCTGGAGAGCGATCCCACGGTGATCTACGGCCTCTCTGGCGGACGGTCCCTGGGACGAGGTCTCAAGCTCTCGGAACTCGCTACCCCGACGCCCTACAACACCTATCTCGTCAATGGCTTGCCGCCGACTCCGATCAGCAATCCGGGCCGGGCGGCCCTGGCCGCGGTGCTGGATCCGCCCAAGAGCACGGAGCTGTACTTCGTGGCCGACGGCTCCGGCGGCCATGTGTTCGCCTCCACCTTCGAGGCGCATCGCAGGAACGTCGCCGCCTGGCGGGCGGTGGAGAAGTCGCGCGCTGCGGTGGGGCTGGCCGGGCCGGTGGTGGCTGCGAAATGATGCGTCGGGCGGTCTGAATGCCGATTTCGGGAATGACGGGCTTCGGCCGGGCCGAGGGTGCGCTCGGCGACTGGAGCTGGGCCGTCGAGGCCCGCTCGGTGAACGGGCGCAACCTCGAGGCGCGCTACCGCGGATCGCCGGGCTTCGAGGGGCTGGAGCGCATGGTGCGCGAGGCCGCCCAGGCCCGTTTCCAGCGCGGCCAGGTGACCATCGGCCTGCAGGCCCGGCGGGCGGAAGGCGCCGGCGCGGTGCGCCTCAACGCCGAGGTGCTGGAGCGCTACCTGGCGCTGGGCGCGCCGCTGGTGGCGGAAGGCCGCGCCAGCCCGCCGACCCTCGACGGGCTGCTGGCCCTGCGCGGCGTGCTGGAGTCCGGCGAGGCCGACCAGGATCCGGACGCCGTGGCGGCGCTGCACGCGGCGGCGGCGGCCTCCATCGCCGCGGCCCTGGACGGGCTGGCGGCGGCGCGGGCCGAGGAAGGGGCCAGCCTCGTGGGCGTCCTGGGGGCGATGGTCGACCGCATCGCGGCGCTGACCGCGGCGGCCGAGGGCCTGGCGGCGGGCCAGCCCGCGGCGATCAAGGCCCGCTTCGCCAGGCGGATGACCGAACTCGTCGGCGAAAGCGCCGGCCTGGAGGAACGCATCGTCCAGGAGGCCGCGGCCATGGCGGTGAAGGCCGACGTCCGCGAGGAGCTAGACCGCTTGGCGAGCCACGTCGCCGCCGCCCGCGCCCTGGTCGCCGGCGACGGCGCCGCCGGCCGCCGGCTGGACTTCCTCACCCAGGAGTTCATGCGCGAGGCGAACACCCTCTGCTCCAAATCCGCCCTTGCCGGGTTGACGACGGTGGGGCTGGAACTCAAGGCGGTGATCGAACAGTTCCGCGAACAGGTGCAGAATGTGGAGTGAGGGGCGGGCGGGCCGATGAGCGAGACCGGGAACCGACGGCGCGGCCTGCTGCTGCTGGTCTCCTCGCCCTCGGGCGCAGGCAAGACCTCCCTGTCGCGCCGCCTGGCGGCCGACCATGCGGACCTGGCGCTGTCGGTCTCGGCCACCACCCGCCCGCCGCGGCCGGGCGAGGTGGGCGGCCGCGAGTACCGCTTCGTCGACCGCCCGGCCTTCGACGGCATGGTGGCGCGCGGCGAGTTCCTGGAATGGGCCGACGTCCACGACCATCGCTACGGCAGCCCCCGCGCGCCGATCATGGCGGCGCTGGAGTCGGGCAAGGACGTGCTGTTCGACATCGACTGGCAGGGCGCCGACCAGATCGCCGCCGCCGCCCCCGACGATACGGTGCGGGTGTTCATCCTGCCGCCGTCCATGGCCGACCTGGCGAGGCGTCTGCACGCCCGGGCGCAGGATCGCGAGGCGGTGATCCAGGGCCGGCTCGCCCGCGCCTACGGCGAGATCGAACAGGCGGCGAACTACGACTACGTGATCGTCAACGAGGATTTCGACCGCGCCTACGCCGACCTCGCCCATGTCTACCACGCCGAGCGCTTGCGGCGGGCCCGCAATCCCTGGACCGAGGACCTGGTGCAGACTCTGCTGGCCGAGAAGCTTTAGGCGCCCGCGCCGGCGCGGGGTGGAGCCCCCGCCTGGGCGGAGGCTCCTGTCCCGGAGGACCTACTTCTTGGTCGCGTCGGCGGCCTTGTCGCCGGCCTTCTCGGCCGAGTCGCCGGCCTTCTGGGCGGCGTCGCCCGCGGTTTCGGCGGCCTTGCCTGCGGCGGCGGAGGCGTCCGCGGCGGCTGGCGTGCCGGCCGGAGCGGCGGCCGCGTCGGCGGCGGCGGTGGAAGCCGTGTTCGCGGCCTCGTTGGCGGCGGCGGCTTGGGTGTTGGCTTCGGTCGCCGCGGTCGTCGCGTCGGCGGCGGCTTCCTTCTTGCTGCAGGCGGCGCCGGTCAGCGCCACGGCGGCGATGGCCGCAAGGGTCAGCATACGCATGTTTTAGTCTCCCTGGTGAAAGCGTGGTTTTCTGGAACGAACAGGGCGTCACGTGCGCATGCAAGCTGGAGACGCGCGCGATCCCCGAGCCGGCAAAACGCCGGAGCAATGTTAAGGTTGCATCGATTCCGTCGCCCGATCCCCGACGAAGTCGAAACGAACGGTGGAACGCCCGTAGTCCATTGCGACTTCGGTGAATTCGTTGAGCAGGTCCATCCCCAGGATGACGGTGGGCGTGGCGGTCAGCTTCCACAGGCTGAAGACGTGCACTTCCGAGAACACGATGGGGACGTTCCCCAGGTGCAGGCCGCCCAGGCGCATGAACGGCAGGAACAGCTCGTCGCCGTAGAACAGCTCGCCGGTGACGGATTCCAGCTCGATGCGCTCGGTCCGCCCGGGGGCCTTCGATCCCTGGTTCAGCTGCGCGCGCAGCGCCTCGTTGGCGATGGAGACCTGCGAGCCGGAATCGATCATGGCGCTGATCCGGGCGCCGCCCAGGTCCGCGTCGATGATGGTCAGCTGGCCCCGGCGGCGGCGGGCGTGGACGATCACGCGATTCGGTCGCTCCGCCTCGGTGCGCGGGGCGGTGATTTCAAGGCGGTGGTCCTTCAATCCGAGCACCAGCCGCTGGCCCTTCAGCCAGTCGACGCCCAGGACGCCGTCGACCTGCATGGTGATCGGCAGCAGCGGCGCGCGCACCCGCCGCTGGCTCCGCGGCCCGACCTGCAGGCGCTCGATGACGGCCGTCGGGCACGCATGCCGTCCGACCACCGTATTCACCTGCATCGTCGGGCCCGCCGGCAGGTGCAAGGCCTCCGCCAGCTGCGGCGTCAGGCACGAGCGGGACGCGCCGGTGTCCACCAGAAATCTGAACGGCCCCGCGCCGTTGATGGTGACCGGCGCGGTGATGTGGTCGTACTTGCCGACGCCGGTGGCGACGCTGGCGGCCGGCTCGTCCGGGTCCGTGACGGGCTCCCCGGGCGCGGGCGGGACGGGGACCTGGGGCTCTTGGGCGATGGCCCGCACGGCGGTGGCCGCCCCGCCTGCGGCGATCCAGCCGGCCATCTGCCGGCGTGTCGGGCGCGTCGTGGCCACGCTCCTCCCCAGGAATGCCCTTCGGCAACCTAGGCCTGGGGCGAGGGGGCGTCCAGCTTGGGCGAACGCCCGGCCCACGCCCGCGGGACGTTGACGTCTTGTTCAACTGCGCCTGCTCTAATCCGCAGGATCTGCAATGCCGGATTTCCAAAACCTGTGGAGCAAGACCTGGAGCCTGAAAATCGACTTGGTCGGCGGCGAGACCGCCATGTTCGTCGATGGCGGTTGACGCCCTGATGGCCAGGCGTATGCAATCCGCGTCCGGCTGGCCGACGGGCGCCGGCCCCGGAGGAATGGCATGAATTCGAACACGCCCTCTGACGAAGCGGCGATGGCCGCCCAGACCCGCCTGGTGCGGTGGTTCGCCCTCGTCCTCGCCGTCGCGGGGTTCGCCACGGCCATGCTCATCGCCGCCCAGTCCGGCGGCTGAGCCCGCCCGGCCTGCGTCGGGCTGTCGCAGCCCGAAGGTCACCGAATGTGTTCGCTGGTGACGGAATGTAAAACATGCCGCCCCATCTTCCTGCAAAGACAACAGGAGAAGCTCAGTATGAGTGGTGCTCTGGAATTGGGTACGGTGGGTCTGATCGCCGCCACGGCATGTCTCGGCGCCTATATCTACGCCTTCATCTGGAAGCCGGTAGGCGGGCGTTGGCTGCAGATCGTCGGGCTGATCTCCACCTTGCTCTCGCTCGTGCTGCTGTCCTTCGACCTGCGGGTGGGAAGCGCGGTGGGCGCGCCCCTGAACCGGGTGGCGGCGGAAGGCTTCCTCGTGATGGCGGCGGTCAGCCAGTCCTTCGCGGCCCTGCGCCGTCGCCGCGGCGAGCGCCGCAGCGGCCGCCCCATCGCCGATATGCGCGAGATCGCGGCCAATCCCTTGAAAGTCTGAGGTCGGTTCAGGCGGTAAGTCCGCAGACCCGGTTGCAGGCGTCCGCCAGCACCGGCCAGGCGATCGGCTTTTCCACCACGGCGGGGGCGCAATGGCCCCGCAGCAGGTCGGCGTTGGCGGTGACGTACACCACCGGAATCGGACCCATCTGCTCGGTGATCGCCTCGACGGCCTCCAGGCCCGTGCCGCCGACGATTCTCAGGTCGGCGGTGATCAGGTCCGGTCGGTGCGCCTGCGCCAGGGCCAGGGCTTCCGTCGGGCTGCAGGCCAGGTCGAAGCTGTCGAACCCCAGCTCCTCGAGGACCCCCTGCACCTCGAAGGCGATCAGGATTTCGTCCTCGATGATCAGAGCGTGGCGAGTCATAAAGGCAGCGCCATTCGAGTCTCCGCCGAACGGATTCAACGAGTCTACTGAATCCCGAAAGCTGAGTTTGCGCTAGTCCTTAATTGCCGGCGCTTAATGCAGAACATTGATCACTCGCGGCTCGGGCGAACCTGGGCGCTGCTCGCCGGGGCGCCGCCACGCGTTGTGTAGTTGCGGTTCCGCTCGGATTCAAACCGGCTTGACCAGCACGATCTTCTTCTTACCCGCGGCCAGCTTGACGACGCCGTCGACGATGTCCGCCGCGGTGATCAGCCGGCCGGCGTCGGCCTCCTGCTTGTCGTTGACCCTGAGGCCCCAGCCCTGCGCCAGCCGCCGGGCCTCGGACCGCGAGGCCGCCAGGCCGGCGTCGACGATTAGGGCGGCCAGCATCACCCCGGCGTCCAGGTCGGCGCGCGGGAACTCGTAGGTCGGCAGGTCGTCCGACAGCCCGCCCTGCTCGAAGGCCACCCTGGCCGCCTCCGCCGCCGTCGCCGCCGCCCCGGCCCCGTGCAGCAGCGTGGCGGCGGCGTTGGCCAGCACCTTCTTGGCCTCGTTGATCTCCGCCCCCTGCAGCGCCTCCAGCCCGGCAATCTCGTCCAGCGGCAGGTCGGTGAACAGCCGCAGGAACCGGCCCACGTCGGCGTCCTCGGTGTTCCGCCAGAACTGCCAGTAGTCGTAAGGGCTGCGCATGTCGGCGTTCAGCCACACCGCCCCGCCCACGGTCTTGCCCATCTTCTGGCCCGAGGCGGTGGAGAGCAGCGGGGTGGTCAGGCCGAACGACGGCCTGGAGTCCACCCGCCGGATCAGCTCCACCCCGTTCAGGATGTTGCCCCACTGGTCCGAGCCGCCCATCTGCAGCACGCAGCCGTAGCGGCGCTCCAGCTCGAGGAAGTCGGTGGCCTGCATCAGCATGTAGTTGAACTCGAGGAAGGTCAGCGGCTGCTCGCGCTCGAGCCGCAGCTTCACGCTTTCGAAGCTCAGCATGCGGTTGACGGTGAAGTGCACCCCGTAGTCACGCAGGAACTGCACGTAGCCGAGCTGGTCCAGCCATTCGGCGTTGTCCACCATGATCGCGTCCGTGGGCCCGTCGCCGAAGGTCAGGAAGCGCGAGAAGGTCGACTTGATGCTGTCGATGTTGGCCTGGATCTGGGCCTCCGAGAGCAGCGGGCGCTGGGTATCCTTGTCGGTCGGGTCGCCGACCTTGGTGGTGCCGCCGCCCATCACCACGATGGGACGGTGGCCGGCCTGCTGCAGCCGGCGCAGCATCATGATCTGGATCAGGTGGCCCACGTGCAGGCTGGGCGCCGTGGCGTCGAAGCCGATATAGGCGGTGAGCACGCCGCCGGTCGCCGCCTCGTCCAGCTCGACGGGGTGGGTGATCTGATGGATGTAGCCGCGCGCCTGCATGGTGCGCAGGAACTCGGACTTGAACGGGGGGTCGGCGGACATGGCGGCCTCTGCGGTGTCGGACGCGGGCTCTAGCACGGGGGCCGTGTCGCGCCCAAGCGGCGGCGACGCGTTCGGGGTGGTCGGAGTCTCGGCGCGGGCCGCGTGGCGGCCCCTCTGCGGCGGCTCGATCCAAGCCCCCGGTTCGAAAGTCCTCGCTTTCGAGCGCCGAAACGCGCGAGTGCTGGTGTGGCAATTCGTCGAGGTTGCAAAATACCCAATATGGCTGATGTCCGGGGTCGTATCGGCGTTATATGTACGGTCAACCATAAAATGAGTGTGCAATTCACAACATCACGGCGTCCGGGGGAAGCAGTTCTTGGCCACAGGAGTGGTTTGATCTAGATAGATAAGCGCGCGTTATCGTTTCGCGCGAGCTCCGCGTGTTGAAAATCAATCAAAGCGTGCTCCAATTCCCTGATTCGCCCCGCGACCTGCAAGTCTGCGACGGAATCCTGAATGTTTCCGAACGGCGGTCGGCGACAGAACTCGCCCGGTGGGTGGCAGCCCGGCCGGCGGCTCGATCGAAAATTACGCCCATCTGGACCAACGGGGCGAAAACCTGGTCGCCAACGCCACTTAGAACGGCTCGGAGAACTGGAGCTCCCAGTCGCAGCAAGGTTCGCCGGACTACCTCTCGAACTCGGCGTCGTACGTCACCCAGGTGGGCGACGGGAACACGGCCATCTCGACGCAAATCGACGGGAACGACCTGTACTCCGACATCAACCAGGCGACGACGGCGCCAAGGCGATGGCCGCTCAGCAAGGCTCCAGCAACGACTCCTACGTGAGCCAGACAGGCGGCCAGCAAATCGCCATCTATCAGAACGGCAGCCGGTGAAGGTGGGCGGGCGAAGATCGTTCGGTCTCGTCCTGCTGTTGACCGCGTCGGGCAGTGTGGCGGCGCAGGACCCGGTTTCCGTCGACCAGGTGGCCGCCGATCGCCCCGCCGGTTCGGCGGTCGAAGCCGCGCAACCGGGGCCGCGCGCCGGACAGAGTGCGCGGGGCGCGCCGGCGATGGTCCCGGCCCCGGTCGCGCAGCTCAGTTCCGAGGGGCCCGCCGTCCGGTCCAGTCCCCAGCTGACCCGGGCGAAACCCAGCGCCGAGGGGCCGCAGCCGCTGTCCAGCCCGGCGCAGGGCCGCACCCCGACGGGCGGCCCGATCGCGGGCCATGACCGGTGCGATCCGCGGTCCCTGGCGAACGAGGGCGCCGCGCAGCACGACTTCTGCTCGAAGATCCTGGAGCAACGCGTCGCGGACTTCGAGCGGACAGCCCTGCCCGAGCCGTTACCGGAAGAGAGGCCGATGCGGTTTCGCTCGTCCGCCCGGGCCGGCGCCGATCCGCGCTTCGGGGCGGGGGGCAGGCCGCCGCCGCCCTCGTTCCGTCCGTCCACTGAGGGCATGCCCATGGTCCCCGACATCCATCCGACCCTCGACCGGGGCCGGCTCGCGGCCGAAACCTCCGAGGAAATTTCGCCGAGCGACGCACGCCCGTAGGACCGCGCCTTTTCCTCCCACGTCCCGCGGAGGACGGGGAGGGACGGGCCTGCAGCGCAGAAGTGTTCCCTCTATGTTCTTGCCGCACGGCGCAGCCTGGGCTATCCTCTCCCGGCTTCCGCTGGGTTCAGGGCTTAGCCCTGCGCCGCCGCCACGAGTCCCTGCGAGGCGTTTACCGGTCAGCACCCCCGGTCAACGCCGGAGGCCAAACCAAACTATTGATTTAATGATCGTTTCACAGAACTGCGGGGTGTTGTCCGCCGCCCCGGAAAAGTATTTACCGCCGAAAGGGTCGGGCTCGGGACCGCCCGTGGCGGGCGCGACTGCGCGCTTACCCCGCCTGCCGTGTCGCCGCCCGGGCGGCGGCCTCCTCCAGCGCCCGGCCGGCGGTCTCGGGGCCTTTCACCTCGGCCACGCCGATGTCGAAGTCGACGACGAAGGGCTGCTTGCTGTCGCCGGCCTCGAAAGCGGTGCAGCCGATCACCGCAGCGATCCGTTCGCCGGCCGCCCGGGCCGCGCCCTGCGGCGTGGCGGGCAGGGCGAGCGCGAACACCTCCGGGGCCAGGCGCGCGGCGGTGTCCTCCACCCGCACCAGCCGGCCGATCATCGAGCCGATCTGCGGGATGGCCCGGTCGAGCCAGCCGCCGGCGCGGGCCTGGATCACCTCCGAGCGGTCCGCCACCCGCAGCACGCAGACCGACAGCGGCCGGTTCCTCACCCGCGACGCATGCGCCAGTCGCCCGAGGTGGGCGGCGAACAGGTCGCGGGTGAACAGGCCCGTGGCGGCGTCCATGATCCCGGAGCTGCGCGCCTTCTCCAGCGCCCGGCGGATCGCGGTCTGGCGCCGGTAGCTGCGGGCCAGCTCGATCACCCGCTTGGCCGTCTCCACCTCCGCCGTCTCCGGCGAGGCCACATCGGTGATCCCCCGGTGGTAGGCCTCCGACATGGTCACGTAGCTCTCCTGCTGCATGTAGAGCAGGGCCGGCGTGTGGTAGAGGCGGGTGTTGCGCCGCATGCCGGCCGCGATGGACAGCGCCTCGGCCGAGCTTTCCCCAGCCCACAGCACCACGGCGTCGAAGGGCCGTTCGTGCAGGTAGTCGAAGGCGGTGTAGGCGGTGAACGCCCCCACCACCTCGGCGCCCGACCGGCCGAGCGCGTTGGACAGCGCCAGGAACTGCGGCGCGGGCTCGCCGATCGCCAGCACCCGGAACAGGCTCACGTCCGGCTCCGGCAGGTCGAGCCTGCGGCCCCGGTCGGCGAAGGTCTCCAGCCGCAGCTCGAATTCCTCTTCCGCCACCGCGTTGCGGACCAGCGACTCCAGCCGCATCACCGCCTGGGCCGGGTGCATCGGCGGCGCCAGCGTCAGGTCGAAGCCGTGCGCCTCCAGCGACGGGTCCGGCTCGCCGATCGCCAGCACCGGCAGGCGCCGCGGGTTGCAGGCCGATTTCAGCCGCTTGGCCAGCCCCAGCCCGTCGTCGCCCATGCTGCGCAGGTCGATGATCGCCGCTTCGATCTGCAGATCACCCAGGGCGGCCACGGCGGCATAGGGGCCGCGGGCGGTGATGGTCCGCCAGCCCAGCCGGTCGAGCCCCTCCGACAGGGGCCCCGCCAGGGCGTCGTCGCGCGCGACGATCAGTACTCGCGCCTGGACGCTGGCGGTCATCTTCGCACTTTCCCTGCGCCGGGCGTGGGGCGCGGCGCTTCGCAATGAGGAATCACAAGCCTTGCAGACTAGACTGCGCCGGCCGCTCTTACACCTCTCCTGGCGCGGCGCCGCAACCCTGCCGCCGCAGCCCGCACGATCGCGGCGCCGTCCCGGGTGACTCCGAAGCTGACGGCGGCGTTCAGCCGCGGTTCAGGCGGCGCCGACCAATCTGGCTCCAGGTTGTTCGCCGTGCTCTCCCGTCCCTCGATACGGCGACCGACTCGATGGACAAGACACGCCCATCGGCGGCGCGCCACCTGAACAACAGGTGGCGCGCCGTTCCGTTTCCGCCTTGCGTCTGCGCCGGGGCCCGTCACAACCTCCCCGCGATGAAGTTCACGGCCGTCCTCGAACGCCTGCGCGCTGTCGATTGGGACCCGCTGCACTGGCTGCGCTGGTGCCTGCGCGTGTCCGGCAAGGCGCTGACCCGGCTCTGGGGCCGCGACGTGATGCTCTACGTGGGCGGTGTGTCGTTCTTCGCCCTACTGGCCGCCTTCCCGGCGCTGGCGATTCTCATCGGCCTCTACGGCCTGTTGTCCGAGCCCGCCCAGGCCGAGCGGCAGGTGGAGCTGCTGGCGCAGATGATGCCGCCCGCCTCCCGGGCGCTCTTCCAGGCCGAGCTCGCGCGCCTGGCCGCCGCGCCCCTGCGCGTCTCCGCCCAGAGCGCGCTCGCCCTGGTCATCGGCGCCTACGCCGCCCACCGGGGGTTCAAGGCGCTGCTGGCCGGCCTCTCCTTCATCCACGACGAGGACCAGCCGCGGGGCTTCGTCGGCTTCAACATCATGGCCCTGGTGGTGCTGATCTGCGCCTTCGCCCTGCTGGCCGGCGTCTCGGCGGTGTTCTTCGGACTGCGCCTGCTGTCGGCCACCTTCCACCTGCGGCCGCTGGCCGGTGTACCCTGGCTGTACAGCGAATGGACCTGGGCCAGCGCCGGGGTGACGCTGGCCATGACCCTCATCTACCGCTTCGCCATGTCGTCGGAGCCGGTCGCCTGGCGGGCCTCGGCGGCGGGGGGAGTCAGCGCGGCCTTCCTCTGCCTGGGCGCCTCCTGGGCCAGCGCCTTCTACGTCGAACAGATCGCCCAACTCGGGGCCACCTACGGCTCCGTGGCCGCCGTGGTCGTGTTCCTGATCTGGCTTTCCTGGAACGTGAACGCCATCTTCCTGGGCGGCGCGCTGGCCACCGAGATCGAGATCGCCATTCACCGCGCCCCGCCGGCCCGGCCGCGGGCGGCGTTCCCGGCCTCGGCTAAGCCGGCTTCGCCACTAGAAAGTTGAGCACCCCCTCCGCCTCGCTGCGGTCGAGCACCTGGGCTCCGGCCTCGGCGGCGAAGTGCGGCACGTCGATCCGCGCCATCGGATCGTCCGCCAGGAGCCGCACGCGCGCGCCCGCCGGCGCCGCCTCCAGCGCCCGGCGCAGCCGCAGCGTCGGCACCGGGCATCGGTGGCCGCGGGCGTCGACCAGGATTTCGGGTTCGGACATCGCGCCCCGTTAGCCCGTTCGCAGCGTCAAAACCATACGCGCCGGCTTCACCTGGGTCGCGATTTGCGAAATGGTCCGCCGTCCGTCCCCATAGTTCAGAGCTGACCCATGAAGACCCGAGCCGCCGTCGCCTTCCAAGCCAGGACGCCGCTGGAGATCGTCGAGCTCGACCTGGAGGGTCCCCGCGCCGGCGAGGTGCTGGTGGAGATCAAGGCCAGCGGCGTCTGCCACACCGACGCCTACACCCTCGACGGCTTCGATTCCGAAGGGATCTTCCCTTCCATACTGGGCCACGAGGGGGCCGGCGTGGTGGTGGAGGTGGGGCCGGGCGTGACCACCGTGACCCCGGGCGACCACGTGATCCCGCTCTACACGCCCGAGTGCCGCCAGTGCAAAAGCTGCCTGTCGCGCAAGACCAACCTCTGCACCGCCATCCGCAGCACCCAGGGGCGGGGCGTGATGCCCGACGGCTCCAGCCGCTTCTCCTACAAGGGGGCGAGCATCGCCCACTACATGGGCTGCTCGACCTTCTCCAACTACACCGTTCTGCCGGAGATCGCGGTGGCGAAGATCCGCAAGGACGCCCCCTTCGACAAGGCCTGCTACATCGGCTGCGGCGTCACCACCGGCGTGGGCGCGGTGACCAACACCGCCCAGGTGGAGCCGGGCGCCGACTGCATCGTCTTCGGCCTCGGCGGCATCGGCCTCAACGTGGTCCAGGGCCTGAGGATGGTGGGCGCCGGCAAGATCATCGGCGTCGACCTCAACCCGGCCCGCGAGGCCTGGGGCGGCCAGTTCGGCATGACCCACTTCGTCAACCCGGCCAAGGTCGAGGGCGACCTCATCGCCCACCTCGTGGCGATGACCGACGGCGGCGCCGATTACACCTTCGACTGCACCGGCAACGTCCAGGTGATGCGCCAGGCGCTGGAGGCCTGCCACCGCGGCTGGGGCGAGAGCATCATCATCGGCGTGGCCGAGGCCGGCCGCGAGATCGCCACGCGGCCCTTCCAGCTGGTCACCGGCCGCGTCTGGCGCGGCACGGCCTTCGGCGGCGCCCGGGGCCGCACCGACGTGCCGAGGATCGTCGACTGGTACATGGAGGGCAAGATCGCCATCGATCCGATGATCACCCACACCATGCCGCTGGAGGAAATCAACCGCGCCTTCGACCTGATGCACGCCGGCGAGAGCATCAGGAGCGTGGTGACCTACTGAGGCGCGGGCGATCCCAGGCCCGGATCAGCCGCCGGTCCGCTGAGCGTCACTGGCCCCTTGACCATCCGTCGCCGCAGGTGGCGTAATTCCGCCAGAGGCGGCGTCGATGTCCGCATCGGACCGCGGCGGCCAGCCCGAAGGCTTGCGCTGCGGATGCCCCAAGACTTCGAGATCCGAGACTTCGAGATCCGAGACTTCGAGATCCGGCGGTCCCCCAGCGCCTTCAACCGCGGGAGGAACGCGTATGCCGCATTCGACGAATGGCTTGGTGAGGACGCTCGCGCTGGTCGGACCGACCGGCGCGGGCAAGACGACCCTGCTGGAATCCATGTTGCTGGCCGTGGGCGCCATCGACCGCCGTCCCGGCGGGGAGAAGCAGGTGGGCGACTCCAGTCCCGAGGCCAGGGTCCGCGGTCACTCCGTGGAGCTGAACCTGGCCAGCTTCGAGTTCATGGGCGAGCGCTACGCCGTCGTCGACTGCCCCGGTTCCGTGGAGTTCGCCGCCGAGGCGGACGCGGCGCTGGCCGCCGTCGACCTCGCCCTGATCGTGGCCGAGCCCGATCCGGGCAAGGCCGCCCTGCTGCAGCCCGTCCTGCAGGACCTGGAGCGCCTGGGCGTGCCGCGGGCCCTGTTCATCAACAAGATGGACCAGGCGCGCGGGCCCATCGACGACCTGCTGGCCGCGCTCGCCCCCGTCAGCGCCAAGCCGCTGGTCGCCCGCCAGCTGCCGATCCTCGAGGGCGAGAAGGTCACCGGCTTCGTAGACCTGGCCCTGGAGCGGGCCTTCGTCTACCGCAACGGCCGGCCCTCGGAGCGGATCGAGCTCACCCCCGACCTTGCCGCCGTCGAGGCCGACGCCCGCTTCCACATGCTGGAGCAACTCGCCGACTTCGACGACGAGCTGATGGAGCAACTGCTCACCGACGTCACCCCCAGCCGCGACCTGGTCTTCGCCGACCTGGTGAGCGAGATGAACCAGGGCCTGATCGTGCCAGTGTTCTTCGGCTCGGCTCAGAACGGCTTCGGCATACGCCGCCTCCTGAAGGCGCTTCGCCACGAGACGCCCACGCCTGAGCACGCCGCCGCCCGCCTGGGCCTGGCCGGTCCCGGCGCCTATGTCATGAAAACGAGCTACGCCGGCCAGGCGGGCAAGCTCGCCTACGCCCGCGTGCTGGGCGCGCGCATGGCCGACGGCGCCGACCTCACCCTGCCCAGCGGCGATCGCGGCCGCGTGGGCGGCCTCTTCGCAGTGCAAGGGAGCGCGTTGAAGAAGATCGCCGCCGCGGAGGCCGGCGACCTGGTGGCCATCGGCAAGCTGGAGCAGGTGGCCGCGGGCGACGTGATCTCCCTCAACGGGCGTCCGGTGGAATCCCGCAGCTTCGCCCCGCGCCGGCCGCCGCTCTACGCCATCGGCGTGGCGGCCACCAACCGCCAGGACGACGTCCGCGTCTCGGGCGCGCTCGCCAAACTGGTGGAGGAAGACCCCGGCCTCGAGCTCGTCCACGATCCGGAGATGGGCCAGGTGCTGTTGGCCGGGCAGGGCGAGGGCCACGTGCGCCTGGCCCTGGACCGGCTGAAGCGCCGCTTCGGAGTCGAGGTGGCCACCGAAAAGCCCCGTACGCCTTACCGCGAGACCATCCAGAAAGGCGTCACCCAGCGTGGCCGGCACAAGAAGCAGACCGGCGGCCACGGCCAGTTCGGCGACGTCACCGTCGAGATCCGGCCGCTCGACCGCGGCTCCGGCTTCACCTTCACGCCGAAGATCGCCGGCGGCGTCGTGCCCAAGCAGTGGATCCCGGCGGTGGAGCAGGGGGCCCGCGACGGGCTGAGCAGAGGCCCGCTCGGCTTTCCCGTGGTGGACCTGGAGGTGACCCTGATCGACGGCAGCCACCACAGCGTCGACTCCTCGGAAATGGCCTTCCGCGCCGCCGGGCGCCTGGCGATCGAGGAGGGCCTGCGCGGCTGCGGCTCAGTGCTGCTGGAGCCGATCGAGAAACTGGTCGTCTTCGCCCCGTCCTCCAGCCTGTCGAACATCACCTCGGCGCTCTCCTCCCGCCGCGGCCAGATCCTGGGCTTCGGCCCCCGCGAGGGCTGGCCGGGCTGGGAGCGCATCGAGGCCTACCTGCCCCAGAGCGAGCGGCATGACCTGATCGCCGAGATCCGCTCGATCACCCAGGGCCTGGGCACCTTCGAGTCCGATTTCGACCACATGGCCGAGCTGACCGGGCGACTGGCCGAAGAGGTCACCCACCGGTCAGCCTGACAGGCTCACCCTCTCGCACCAAGCCGCGGCGAAAATTAAGGGTTCGCCTTAATTTTCGCCGCGGAGCTGCTGACTCCAGCGAATTTCTTCTCTCGGATCAGACTAAGGGTTGAGCTCGAAGACGCTCGCCGTGCGTTAATCTTACCCGAACATAAAAAAGTCCAGATTGAACCGAACTCGAAGCCGCCGACCTCGGTTATGAGGCTCGTGGAGGGGGGCCGGCCCATTGCGCGGTCCCACGGCGGCATGTCGGAATTGAGTTACGTCGGTGAAGTTGCTGGGCGTGCGCCGTCCGGAGCGCGGCGTCGGCGTTCGGTGGACGCCGCCATCCTTGATCTGATGCATGTGCTGATCGTCCTGAGCGTCTGTCTGCTCGTTCTGCCGCTGATGCTGGCCATCGCCCTGGCCATCCACGCCCATGACCGCGGTCCGGTGCTGTTCCGCCATCGTCGGGTCGGCCGGCACGGCCAGCCGTTCTACTGCCTGAAGTTCCGCACCATGGCCGTCGACGCCGAGGCCCGCCTGGCCGACCTCCTGGCCGCCGACCCCGCCGCGCGGGCGGAATGGGCGGCGGACTTCAAGCTGCGCAACGATCCCCGCATCACTCCGATCGGCCGTTTCCTGCGCCGCTCCAGCCTCGACGAGCTGCCGCAGCTGTTCAACCTTATGCGTGGCGAGATGAGCCTGGTGGGCCCGCGGCCAATCGTCGAGGCCGAGGTCCCGCGTTACGGCTGGCGCTACCGGCACTATTGCGCGGTGAAGCCGGGCATCACCGGCCTTTGGCAGGTCAGCGGCCGCAACGACGTCAGCTACCGCACCCGCGTGGCGCTGGACTGCATCTACGCCCGCCACAAGAACCCGCTGCTGGACATCTGGGTGCTCGCCGCCACCCTGCCGGCGGTCCTGGCCAAGCGCGGCTCCTACTAGGGCGGGCGCCAGCCGCTCCGGCGGCTGCACATTCGCGTCACAAGTCCGCCACACGGACTGAACCAAATCCCCCCGACGACAGTTGTGTTGACCGCGGGACCCTTCGGGCGTTCATTGTGCAGTGCAGTAACCCAGGACGTTCAGAATGCAGAGCGTGCAGCAGTTGGCCTATTCTCTCAGCCAAGCGGAAGCCGGCTGGACGTGGCATGTGTACGACGAAAACGGCGATACGGTCGCCAGTGGCGCCGATTCCGACCGGCAGGCGGCTCAGGCGGCCGTCAATGCAACGCTTGACGCCGCAGAGTGATTCTGCAGCGTCCGTTGTTGCGTTGCAATAAATTAATTGTGATCAGCCCGACCTAAGCACAACTTCAAGATGAGTGTCCGCTTGCTGAGCTTCGCGGCTACGCCGCCCTGCGGTGCGCTCCCAGGCTGGCCAATTCGCCGAGGATGCAGTCCATCGCCGCGCTCGGGCGCACGCCGTCCTGCGGCTGCGAGCCCTCCGCCAGGATCAGCGCCAAGCGGTCGCGGGCGCGGCTGACCCGGCTCTTGATGGTGCCGGTGGCGCAGTTGCAGATTTCGCCCACTTCCTCGTAGGAGAACCCGCCCGCGCCGATCAGGATCAGCGCCTCGCGCTGGTCGTCCGGCAGCAGCGCCAGCGCCCGGCGCACCTCGTCCAGCTCCAGGCCGGCGTCAGGATCGCTCACCGCCACCAGGGTCCGCTCCGCCGCTTCCGGGTCGAGCGGGGCGGAGCGCCAGGAGCGGCGCTTCTCGGAATAGAACTGGTTGCGTAGGATCATGAAAGTCCAGGCCTTCAGGTTGGTCCCGATGGCGTAGCTGCCGCGCGCGTTCCAGGCTTTCAGCAGCGCCTCCTGGGCCAGGTCCTCCGCCTCGGCGGGGTTGGCGCACAGCGAGCGCGCGAAGGCGCGCATGTGGGGGATGAGCTGAGTCAGCTCCGCCTTGAACGCCTCGTCCCGTCCGCTTTCCGTCGTCATCGACCAGCCTCTCGCTCGCGTCCCTGCGGACCGTTAACGCGCGAGCGCCGCAATAAGCTCCGCCTTTGAACGACGTGATGATCGCATTCCCTCAAGGCGCCGCCTGTGCTGCAGCGAGGGCGGTCATGTTCACCACTCCCCGCGCGGTCACGTCCGTCGTCAGGATGTGCAGCGGCTTCGCGGCGCCGAGCAACAGCGGCCCCACCTTCAGCGCACCTGTCGCCGCGGCCAGCAGGGTCAGCGCGATGTTGGCGGCGTCCAGGCTGGGCATGATCAACAGGTTCGCCGAACCCGTCAGCACGCTGTCGCGCACCAGCCGCCGGCGCAGCACCTCCTTCAGTGCGGCGTCGGCGTGCATCTCGCCGTCCACCTGCAGCTCCGGCGCCCGCTGGCGCACCAGCCGCAGCGCCTCGCGCATCTTGCGCGCCGTCGGCGAATTGCTGGCTCCGAAGTTGGAGTGGGAGAGCAGGGCGGCCCGGGGCGTCAGGCCGAACCGGCGCACCTCGGCGGCGGCCAGCACGGTCATCTCGGCGATCTGCTCCGGCGTCGGGTCGACGTTCACGTGGGTGTCGGCGATGAACACCACGTCCTCGTCGAGGATCAGGCCGGTGATCGAATAGATCCGCCCCGCGCCCGCCTCCCGCGGCACGATCGGCAGGACGTCGGTCATGTGGCTCCACCAGTCGCCTTCGCCGCCGCAGAGCGCCGCCTCCACCCGGCCAACGGCCAGCAGCAGGGCTGCGGCCACCGACGGCCGCGTGGCGAGGCGCCGGCGCGCGTCCTCCACCGGCACGCCGCGCCGTTCTACCATCGCCTGGTAGCGCGCCACCAGCGGTTCGAAGACGTCGGCGTCCGCCTCGGGGTCCAGCACCTCGATCTTGCCGCCGATGTCGAGCTTCAGTCCCAACGCCTGCGCCTGGGCCTCGATCGCCGCGCGCCGGCCGATCAGCACGGGCGTGGCCAGCCCCTCGGCCACGATGGTCTGCGCCGCCCGCAGCACCCGCGGATCCTCGCCCTGGGCGATCGCCACCCGCCGGCGGCGGCGCCGGGCGATGTCGAACACCGGCCGCATCAGCTGGCCGGAGCGGAACACGAACCGCTCCAGCTCGCTGTAATAGGCCGCGAAGTCGGCGATCGGCCGGCGGGCGACGCCGGAGTCCATGGCCGCCCTGGCCACCGCTGGCGCGATCCGCAGGATCAGCCGCGGGTCGAAGGGCTTGGGGATGATGTACTCGGGCCCGAAGGTCGGCGAGGCTCCGCCATAGGCGGCCGCGGCCACCTCGTTCACTTCCTCGCGCGCCAGGTCGGCCACCGCCTGCACGGCGGCGATCTTCATCGCCTCGTTGATCTCGCAGGCGTCCACGTCCAGGGCGCCGCGGAACACGAAGGGGAAGCACAGCACGTTGTTGACCTGGTTGGGATAGTCGCTGCGGCCGGTGGCGACGATGGCGTCCGGCCGCGCGGATTTGGCCAGCTCCGGCAGGATCTCCGGCTCCGGGTTGGCCAGCGCCAGGATGAACGGGTTGGGCGCCAGCCGGCCCAGCCACTCGGGCTTCAGCACCCTGGGCGCCGAAAGCCCCAGGAACACGTCGGCTCCGTCCAGCACCTCCGGCAGGATCCGCGCGTCGGTGTGGCGCGCATAGCGGGCCAGCTCCGAGCCCGGCACATCCTCGCGGGCGGCGTGCACCACGCCCTTGATGTCGGTCAGCGTCACGTGGTCCGGCGGCAGGCCCATGCTGACCAGGAGGTCGACGCAGGCCATGGCCGCAGCGCCCGCGCCCGAGGTCACCAGCTTGACGTCCTTCAGCGCCTTGCCCTGCAGGCGCAGGCCGTTGAGGATCGCCGCGGCGCAGACGATCGCCGTGCCGTGCTGATCGTCGTGGAACACCGGGATGTTCATCCGCTCGCGCAGCCGCCGCTCGATGACGAAGCACTCCGGCGCCTTGATGTCCTCGAGGTTGATCCCGCCGAAGGTGGGCTCCAGCGCCGCCACCACGTTGCAGAACAGGTCCACGTCATGGGCGTCAACCTCCAGGTCGAAGACGTCGATGCCGGCGAAGGTCTTGAAGAGCGCGGCCTTGCCCTCCATCACCGGCTTGGCGGCCAGCGGCCCGATGTCCCCCAGGCCGAGCACGGCGGTGCCGTTGGTGATCACCGCCACCAGGTTGCCGCGCGTCGTCAGCTCCCGCGCCTGGGCCGGGTCGGCCACGATGGCCTCGCAGGCCGCCGCCACCCCCGGTGAATAGGCCAGCGCTAGGTCGCGCTGCGTCGCCATCGGTTTGGTAGGACGCACGGAGATCTTCCCGGCGCGCGGAATCCGGTGATAGCGCAGCGCCTCGCGGCGAAGGTCTTCGTCCATGTGGGTCGGCCTCCATGAGGTGACGGCGGCGAGCCGTATGCGCCCGCGGCCCGCAATCCTTTTCGCAGACGTCATCCCCGGCTGGAGCGCGCGAGCGCGGAATGCCGGGGATCCATGGACACCGCGTCCGGAGGCTATCTTCTCAGGACGGCGTTCATGGGTCGCCCGGACAAGCCCGGCGAAGACATCCAAATAAGGGGAGATCCGCGGTCACGCGAGCATGGCCGGCCGTGGGTCGCCAGATCCGTGGCCCTATTGCGCCGTCCAGCCGCCGTCGATGCACATGTTGGCGCCGGTGATCTGGCTGGCCGCCTCGCCGCACAGGTAGGCGGCCATCGCCCCCACCTGCTCCGGCGTCACGAACTGCTTGGTGGGCTGGGCGTCCAGCAGCACGTCGTGGATCACCTGCTCCCGCGTCAGCCCGCGCGCCTTCATGGTGTCGGGGATCTGATTCTCCACCAGCGGCGTCCAGACATAGCCCGGGCTGATGCAGTTGACGGTGACGCCGAAGGTGGCGAGTTCCAGCGCCACGGTCTTGGTCAGGCCGGCGATCCCGTGCTTGGCCGAGACATAGGCCGACTTGAACGGCGAGCCGGTCAGGGAATGGGCCGAGGCCGTCGAGATGATCCGCCCCCACTTGCGCGCCTTCATCCCCGGTACAGCCGCGCGCATGGCGTGGAACGCCGAGGACAGGTTGATGGCGATGATCTGGTCCCACTTCTCGACCGGGAACTCCTCGATCGGCGCGACGTGCTGCACGCCGGCGTTGTTCACCAGGATGTCGACCGCGCCGAAGGTCTTCTCCGCCTCGGCGATCATCCCGGCGATCTGGTCGGGCTTGGACATGTCGGCGGCGGAATAGGCGCAGCGGACGCCGAAGTCCTTTTCCAGCCCGGCGCGCTCCTTCTCGATGTCCTCCGGCTTGCCGAAGCCGTTGATCATCACGTTCGCGCCCTCGGCCGCCAGCGACCGGGCGATGGCCAGACCGATGCCGCTGGTCGAACCGGTGACGACGGCGGCCTTGGATTTCAGAGACATGCGCAGGTCCTAGGCTGAAGCGGGGGGAGAGAGCGCCGACGGCGGCTTGGCGGCCTCGTCGCGGCCGGGGTCGAACACGGCGGTGCCGCCGGGGCGGGAGGCGGCCATGTACCGGGCCTGCCGGCGCAGCGAGCGTTTGGCGTCCACCACGCCGGAGGTCCAGTGATCCTGCATGGCGGGCCGGGAGAACTCGTAGTCCTTCGAGCCGCCCTCGTAGACCTTGGAGCGGTAGATCAGCTGCACCACCGTCACCGCCGTCTCCTTCGAGAACGCCCCCAGCATCTGCACGTCCGGGTCGTCGGACAGCGAGGCGGGCAGGGCGCCGATCAGGTTGCGCAGCGCCGACTTCAGCTCGTGGATGCGCATGTTGGTGTCGGTGTTGTGCCGGGTGCGGCTGGAGAAGCGGATTTCCTTCTCTCGCTCGATCGCCTCCGGCAGGCTGCGCGGCAACCGCCCGCGGGCGTTGAACAGGTCCACCTGGTGGATGAGCAGGTCGTCCTGGCGGTCGGCCTCCAGCACGTATTCCAGCGGGGTGTTGGAGACCAGGCCCCCGTCCCAGTACCATTGGCCCTTGATCTCCACCGGCGGCAGGCCGGGCGGCAGGGCGCCCGAGGCCATGATATGCTCCGGCCCGATGGTCTCCCGGACGTTGTCGAAATAGGCGAAGTTGCCGGTGCGGATGTTGACGGCGCCGACGGAGAGCCGCGTCTCGCCGGAGTTGATCCGGTCGAAGTCCACCAGCCGCTCCAGCGTCTGCCGAAGCGGCGTCGTGTCGTAGAAGCTGAGCGCCTCCGGCCCCCCGTCGGCCCGCAGCAGCGGCGAGACCAGCCGGGGCGCGAACATTCCGGGCACGCCGAAGGTCGCCGCCCAGCCGGCGCTGGCCTCGCTGATCATCGCCCGCATCTGTTCGTTGACCGCCACCGGCGTCAGCGTCAGGCCCGAGGAGACCAGCTCCCAGAACTCCCGCAGCCGCGCCACGCGTGACTCCGGGGGATTTCCGGCGATGATCGCGGCGTTGATCGCGCCGATGGAGATGCCCGCCACCCAGTGCGGCTGCACGCCCCCGTCGCTCAGCGCCTCATAGACACCGCCCTGGTAGGCGCCGAGAGCGCCGCCGCCCTGCAACACCAGGACGCGTCTGGGCTGTGAGCCTGTTTCAGCGGTGTCTCGCATGGCCGCTCCATGAGGTGCGGCCGATCATAGCCCGGCGGCCGCGTCGCTGCACTAGCGATATTGCGGTGCACAAGCGAAGACGCCGAAGACGGCTCGCAACCTCAGTGCGGCCGGGGCCGCTCCGTCGGCCGCGCCGTCCAGCGCGGGTCGCTGTCGAACGCTTGGGCCACGCGGGCCGCCGCGGCCGCGATGCGGCCCAATGGCCAGGCGACCGCCTGCGGGTCCGCTTCGGAGCCTTCCGCCGCCGAAGGACGTGCGGCCGTCATCGCGCCGCTGAGCCCGCGCGCCAGTTGCATCTGCTGCAGCGCCAGTGTCTGCGCGCCTTCCCAGGCGTGCAGCCAGGCCCGCATCCACAGGCCCGCCGCCTCCTGGGCGGTGGCGAAGGCCTGGGCGTAGAGGCGATAGGGCGCGAGCGCCGCCTCGACGGGGCGGACGACGGACGGGGAGGGTTCGGCTTCCGGGGGGTTCGGCATGGGCTTGGCCCTTCTTGCCTGAGGCCCGCGAATCATACGCCCCCGGCGCCCCCGGTCAATGCGGCGAGGCCTTCGGCGCACGCACCGCGCTCACCTCCACCTCCAGCAGCGCGCCCGGCGCGGCCAGGGCTGCGACCTGCACGGTGGAGCGCGCCGGCTTGTTGGGCTGGGCCGCCGTGCCGTAGTGCTTCAGGTAGCTTTTCATCATGCCGGCGAAGTCCATCCGCGCCCCGCCGTCGCCGCCCGCCATGTAGATGGTCATGGTGACCACGTCGCCTTCGGACAGGTCGTTGGTCTTCAGGATCGCGGCGATCTTGTCGAACACGCCGGCGGCCTGCGTCTCGGCGTCGCCGGGCTTTTCCGGCGCCTTGGGCAGGTCGGGCAGCACGCCGGAGATGTGGATGGTTTCGTAGCCCGCCGGCACGCTCACCGTCTGGGCGATCGGCGCGGTGGGCGAGGCGAAGGTGCGGATGACCGTCGGCGTCTGCGCCGCGGCGGACCCTGCGGCGGCGAACGTGAGCGCCGCGACGGCGAGGGCGCGTCGGATCATGGGCGTGGTCCTTCCTCTGAGCCCGCTCCGGGCGGGTTGGAAGGCAGCGTAGAGCGCGACAGCCGGAAGTGGAAACCGTCCCCCGGCTACGCGGGTTCGCCGCGCCTCGAACCGGCGCGGATCGACGCCGGTCTCCGCCACCAGCTCCGCCAGCTTGGTGGTGAAGTCCCGCAGGCGCAGCTGCGCCGCCGACAGGTTCACGGCCACCTTCAGGCCCGGCCAGGCGGCGCTGTCGGCGAAGGCCTGGCCGCTGGCGTCCACCTGCGGCTGGTAGACCATCTGCAGGTCGCGGTTGCTCAGCGCCTGGCGCAGGTCCGCCTGCAGGGCGCGGCGCATCCGGACCGCCGCATCCATCTCCGGCTCGAAGAAGGCGTAACGTCCGCGGCCCCCGTCCTTGGCCCGATAGAGCGCCAGGTCGGCCTGGTGCAGATGGTCATGGGGATCGGTCAGGGGATCGCGCACCAGGGTCACCCCGATGCTGGCGCCGATGTACGTTCGGCCCACCGACAGCTCGATCGGCTCGGCCAGGGTGGCGATGATCCGGTCCGCCAGCGCCGCGGCGCTCCCGGGCGTGGCGGACGCCTGGACGATGGCGAACTCGTCGCCGCCCAGCCGGGCCAGCGTGTCCCCCCGCCGGCAGGCGGCCGACAGGATCTTCGCCACCGCCCGGATCAGCTCGTCGCCCGCCGCGTGGCCGAAGGTGTCGTTGATCTCCTTGAACCGGTCGAGATCGACGCAGTGCACGGCGAAGTCCACGCCGGTGCGTCGCAACTGCTCGTGCTCGCGGCCCAGCTTCTCCGCCAGGCTCGTCCGGTTGGGCAGGCCGGTCAGGCTGTCGTGATAGGCCATGTGCGCCGCCCGCGCCTCGCTGGCGATCAGGTTATGCGCCGCCTTGCGTGCCCGGACGTAGAGCGCCCAGGCCAGCGCGCAGAGCGCGCCCACCAGCAGCAGGGTCGAAGGCAAGGCGCGGCGCAGCAATTCCGTGCCCGGCGTAGGCGGTGTCCAGGCGATGCTGGCGATCGGCGAGTTGCGGCCGTTGTTCAGCGCCAGTTCGGCGCGTCCGGCCGCCGCCGGCGGCGCGCCGAACTGGAAGCGGGCGTCCTTCAGCAGGAAGCGATCGGCGATCACCCCCAGGAAGGCCGCGTCGATCCGCAACGCCGACACCACCACCGTCGAGCGCTCGTGCTGCGGCAGGGCGGTCCCGAAGTCCGGCTGCACCAGCATGGCGGTGATCAGGTAGGCGTCGCTGCCCACCCGCCGGTAGCCGGAGGCGAATATCGGGGTCTCGATGGCGTGGCGGCGGGCGATGATCGCCGCGGCCGGCCCGCGCCGGCTTTCCGCGACTCGCGTCTCCGCCACCAGGTCGGAGGCGGCGGCCGCCAGATCGCCGACGCCGGCGATGGGCACGCTGAGCCCGCCGCGCATGGCGTAGATCGTCCGGTCGGCGCGATCGAGGATGAAGGCCGCCTGGAACTTCTCCGTGTCGCTCAGGTAGCGGCCGATGTTAGTCTCAGCCCACGCGTAGTCGAAGCGGTTGTCCAGGTGGACGACGGCGTCGTCCCACAGGGTCACCGACACGCTCCTGCGGGCGATGTCGTCGGCGTAGTTGTCGAGGCCGTTGGCCACGACGGTCCGCTCGCGTATAAAGGCCGACAAGTCCGCCTCGCGAGCCAGATAGATCTGCGCACCGATCAGCAAGCCCAGCGCGGCTGCGACCAGCAACAGGGCCGGCCAGATCAGACCGCGGCGAGTCTTCTGGTCATACATGGTCTGCGTTCCGCCACCCCAACGCTGCGAAACCTACCGGTTTGGGGTGATCAAACCCTGAAGATGACGCGGAAAAACAGAGCCAGATTGTCGCAGTTATTGCAGATTACGTGTCAGGGGCCGGGCGATCAGAACCGGCTGCGCCCGGCCCGCACCCGCTCCGGCGGCGCCTGCAGGATGGTGGTGACCGCGGCGATCTCGGCGCGTGAGACCACCAGCAGCCCGTCGCCCGCCTCGACGCGCACCGTGGGCTCGGGCCGGGTGATGGTGTCGCCCTCACGCCGGTCGACCTGCACCACGTAGAAGGCGCCGCGCGCCCGCTGCTCCAGGTCTCCGATCGTGTCGCCCACCGCGCGCGACCCCGCCGGCACGGTGACCATCTCCAGATAGAGCCCCAGGTTCCGCAGGGTCTTTTCGAAGTCGATCATTCGCTCCGACCCGCGCAGGAACCGGGCCGTCTCCGGGTGCAGGATCATCTCGGCGATCCGCTCGGCGCCGATGTGGGTGGGCAGCACCACCTTGTTCGCCCCCGCGTAGATGAGCTTGCTCTCGGTGGAGGGCTGCTCGCCGCGGGCGATGATCTGCAGCTCGCGGTTCAGGCTGCGGGCGGTGAGCGTGATGAACACATTGGCCGCATCGTCGGGCAGCACGGTGGCCAGAACCCGGGCGCGCGCTACGCCCGCGGCCCGCAGCGCCGCCTCGTCCGCGGCGTCCGCCTGCAGGCAGAGATAGCCCAGCGACCGGGCTTCGGCGATCCGAGCCTCGCTGCGGTCCATCACCACGAAGCGGCCGGCCGCGCCTCTCAGGTCGGCGGCCAGCATCACCCCGATGCGGCCGAAGCCGCAGATGATCACATGGTCCTTCAGGCGGTCGATTTCGGTGTTCACACGCTTGGAGCCCATGATCTGGCTGATCTGCGCTATGGTGAAGACCTGCACCAGGGCGCCGGTCAAGATGATCATGCCCGTGCAACCGAAAGCGATCACCGCGATGGTGAGCGCGTGCAGCGCCGGCGTATCGATCGGCCGCACTTCCTCGTAGCCCACCGAATAGACGGTCAGGATCACCATGTAGACGGCGTCGGCGAAGCTCCAGCCGGCCGCCATATAGCCGCCGGTGGTCACTACGATCAGCGCCAGCATGAAGGCGACCACGGCCGCCAGGTTCCTGAGCGGGGAGTCCAGTAACCCTGGGACGGTGCGTTTCATCAGCCGGTGCGGATCATCGCCCGGAGGCTGTCCCACCCCGCGGCCGGCGCCTAGGCGCGCCGCGCCGAATATAGTCCAGGCGCCTGATTTTACGGCAAAGCTTCGGCTGGCGGCCTCACGCCGCCGGAAGATCTCCGCTGGCGTCGAAGTCCGCGCCGTCCGCGTCGGTCTCGATCAGGGTGATGGGGACTTCGAAGCCGCTCGCCATCCGCAGGACGGCGGTCCCGGCGTTCGCGGCCATGAGGGGTCCCAGCGGCCTTCATCCACATCGCCGCCGTCATGCTCTGGCTGCGCTGAATGTCGATTCGTCCTAGTCGAGAAGCTGGTCGATAAGCCTGACGCGCCCCGGTAGCGGCGCCTCCGCTGTTGCACATCCGTTAAATCGCTGCCGTGTTTACCCTTCGTTGCAGCTCGCTATTCGCCGCTTCCAGCGGCGCGGCATCGCGCGCCGGGCGCTGAGCTAAATAACGGCTAAGTGGCTGTATTTATTGGCGGATGGGGTGGGATTCGAACCCACGGACGGTCGCCCGTCGCTGGTTTTCAAGACCAGTGCCTTAAACCGCTCGGCCACCCATCCCCACAAGCTTTCAAGATCGCTGCCTTAAACCACTCGGCCACCCGTCCTGCATGCAGACCGCGGTGCTGTATCCGGGTTCGCCCTGCGGTGCCAAGGGCGGGCGGCGCAGGGCCTTGCCGGGGCCTACTTCCGGCGCGGATCGTCGGCGGGATCGATGTAGGTGATCTCAAACGGACCCTCGGCCGCGATCTGCACCACCGCGCCGTCCTTGGTCATCGCGAAATGGTGCATCTTGGCCTTGGCCACGATGGCCCCGCCGGCGGCGAGCTTTTCGCCCTTGGCCGGGTCGAGCTTGTCGCCCATGCCCAGGGTCAGGTCGCCGGAGAGCAAGGTGACGTTCTCGTCGGTGGGGTGCCAGTGGGGTGGGATCCTGTAGCCGGCCGGCATCTTCGCCTTGATGACGAACGGCCCAGGCTTGGTCGGGTCGCCGGAGACCACCGTCGCCTGGCTGCCCGGCGGCAGTCCGGGCGGGCCGGGGCCCCAGGCCTCGCCGCCGGCGGCATGGGCGAAGACGGGTGAAGCGAGGGCGACGAGGCCGCTCGCAAGGGCGATGGCTTTCAGCATGGCGTTCCTCCAGTCTAAGGGCAATTTTAGCATACGCACCCGCATTCGTCGCCACCGCCGGTGGTCGCACGCCATCGCTGGCGGGCGATCAACGCCAGGCGCAGCCTCGCCTCCTGCTCGCTAAGCGTGCAGTCTGCATGCAAATCCAATGATGAAGCATGCGTGCCGTTCCTGCTGATCGACCTATGGTGGAGTCCGTCGCCGGCCGTGCTAGCGTCGATCCACAGCATGTGCGGAGCCGTCCATGACGCCGGATCGGATCGTTTCAATCGTCAAGGACACACCGCACACGCCCCCGCGGAGAGGCCGCCAGCTCTACGACTTCATCCTGCAGACCCCAGCCCCCCGCTGCCTGGAACTGGGGTTCGCCCACGGGGTGGGGACGGTCTGGATGGCCGGCGCCGCCGAAGAACTGAACGGCAAGGTAATCGGCGTCGATATCCTGAGCGCCAAGGAGCGGCTTCCCGCCGCGGCGCAACTCGTCGCGGAGGCCGGACTCGACCGGTTCGTCGAGTTGCACTTCGACCCGATCTCCTACACTTGGCACCTGCAACGGAACCTCGACGACTACGCCGCGGAACCGTTCGACTTCATCTTCATCGACGGGGCGCACACCTGGGATGCTGACGGATTCACCTTCTTCCTGTGCGAGAAGGTGTTGAAGCCTGGCGGCTGGATCCTGTTCGACGACCTCGACTGGAACTATCGCGGCAGCGCCGCCGCCATGTCGAACCCGCAGGTCCAGGCCCTGACCGACGAGGAAAAGGATCTCCAGCAGGTCCGGGCAGTCTGGGAGAAGCTCGTCCTGCCGCATCCCGCATTCGGGAATTTCACCGAAGACGACGGCTGGGGCTGGGCCCAGAAGTCGCTTTCCGCCGACGCGCCGAAGGTGTTCAGGGTGACGCATACCCAGCGCCTGTCGATTGCGGACCGCGTGGTTCGCAAGCTCAAGGCCACGTTCTGACCTGAGACTGGGGCTCGCGAGGCTTGCAACCCGACGCGAGCCATACGCCCAGGCGGGCGGGAAGGCGCAAACCGTCGCACCCGTTAACCAAGCCGCTTAACGCACGGTCAAACCTCCTTGCCCAGGATTAACCGTGACGCCGCGCCCGCGGATCGTGTTGCCGAGAGGAAAATCCCCGCATGTCCGCCGCCCGAGCCCCGGTCCGTAACCTTACCGCGCTGCTGCTGGCGGGCGTGGCGCTGTCGGCCTGCGCCACCGTGCACCCGACGCTCTCCAACCGCCTGCCGACCGGAGCCGCTGGCCAGGCGAGCCAGGGGACCCAGCCCGCCGGCAAAGGCGGGGTCTACAAGGTGGGCAATCCCTACCAGGTGGGCGGCATCTGGTACGTGCCGAAGGAGGACCCGGCCTACGACCACACCGGCGTCGCCTCCTGGTACGGCGACGAGTTCCACATGAAGGCCACCGCCAACGGCGAGACCTTCGACATGCACGCCATCTCGGCGGCGCACACCACCTTGCCCATGCCCTCGCTGGTGGAGGTGACCAACCTGGACAACGGCCGTAAGCTGGTGGTGCGCGTCAACGACCGCGGGCCGTTCGTGGGCGACCGGATCATCGACCTGAGCCGCGAGGCCGCCCGCCAGCTGGGCTACGACCAGAAGGGCCTGGCCAACGTGCGCGTGCGCTACCTGGGTTCGGCCCCGCTGGGGGTGGGCGAGGGGACCCGCTACGCCGCGGCCGGCCCGGCCCGGCCCGTCGCCCCGCAGGCTGCGGTTCCCGCGCCGATCGCCGTGGTCGCCGCCCGTCCGCTGGCCCCGCCCGCGCCCGTCGGCGCCCAATCCCTGCCGCCGGCCGCAGCCGCGCCGGCCCGCTATGAGACGTCGAGCGCCTCCGTATACGGCCGGACCGGCGAGACCTACGCGCCCACCGCCATGCCCGGCTACGCGCCGCCCGTCCAGCCGGCCTACAGGCCGACCTATAGCGCCCAGGCCGACAGCCCGGCCGGCCGTCCCGCGCCGGCGGGCGGCGCCTACCGGGTGCAGGCCGGCGCCTATTCGAATCCCGACGCCGCCCAGCGGGTGGCGAGCCAGCTGGCCTCCGCCGGCCCGGCCACGGTGGAGCCTGTTTCCCGCGAGGACGGCGCCACCCTCTACCGGGTGATGCTGCAGGCCTCCAACGACGAGGCCGAGGCCTGGGCCCTGCGCGACCGCGTCGCGGCCTCCGGCTACGCCGACGCCCGGGTGATCCGCCCGTTCTGAGCCCCGCCGATCCAAACGAACGTCCTCACCGGCCTTGCGTCGGATCTGACCCCGGTCTGGACATCGGCGCGCGACCGGCCATCTTGGGCCCGTGGCGCAGGGCAGGTTCATCACGTTCGAAGGCGGGGAGGGGGCCGGCAAGTCCACCCAGCTCCGCAGGCTGGCCGCCCGCCTGGCCGGGACCCGCGACGTGGTGGCCACCCGCGAGCCCGGCGGCTCCCCGGGCGCGGAGAGCATCCGCGACCTGCTGGTCCGCGGCGAGGCCGACCGCTGGTCGCCGGTCACCGAGACGCTGCTGATGTACGCCGCCCGCCGCGACCACGTGGAGCGGGTGATCGTCCCGGCGCTGGCCCGCGGCGCCTGGGTGGTCTGCGACCGCTTCGCCGATTCCACGCGCGCCTACCAGGGCGCCGCCGGCGGCGCAGATCCGGCCCTGATCGCCGCCCTCGAGGCCCAGGTGCTGGGACCTGTGCGCCCCGACCTCACCCTGATCCTCGACCTGCCGGTGGAAGACGGCCTGGCCCGCGCCGGCGGCCGCGGCGACGCTGAGACCCGCTTCGAGTCCAAGGGCCAGGCCTTCCACGCCCGCTTGCGCCAGGCCTTCCTGGACATCGCCCGCGCCGAGCCCAAGCGCTGCACGGTCATCGACGCCACCCTGCCGCCGGACGCGGTGGAGGCGGCGATCTGGGCGGTGGTCGCGGCCCGGCTGGCGGCCGATGGCTGACCCCGTCCCGCACCCCCGCGAGGTCTTCGGACTTCAGGGCCACGAGGACCAGGAGGCGGCCTTCGAGTCGGCCCGCGGCCGCGGTCGCCTGCACCACGCCTGGTTGTTCACGGGCCTGGAGGGGGTCGGCAAGGCGACCTTCGCCTACCGCGCCGCCCGCCGGCTGCTGGGCGCGCCGGCCGATCCGGCCCACGGCGTCCTGGGTTCGGACCCCGCCCACCCGGTCAGCCGCCAGGTGACGGCCCGCTCGCACCCCGACCTGCTGGTGCTGGAGCGGGTCGGCGAGGACGGCAAGCCGCGCAAGGTCATCCCCGTCGACGAGGCCCGCCGCCTGGGCGAGTTCTTCTCCAAGTCGCCGGCCAGCTCCCCGCACCGGGTGGCCATCGTCGACGCCGCCGACGACCTCAACGTCAACGCCGCCAACGCCCTGCTGAAGACCCTGGAGGAGCCGCCGCCCCGCGGCGTCCTGCTGGTGGTCTCCCATTCGCCGGGCCGGCTGCTGGCCACCATCCGCTCCCGCTGCCGCCGGCTGGCCTTCCGTCCCCTCGACCTGGAGGGCGCGGCGGCTTTCCTGCAGGCCCGCCTGGAGGTAAACGACGAGGAGGCGCTGCGCCTGTCGCGCATGTCCGGCGGCGCGCTGGGCCGGGCCTTCACCCTGGCCGCCGCCGGCGCCCTGGAACTGGACGACGCCGCCCGCGACATCCTCCAGGCGCTGCCGCAGGTGGACGAGAGCCTGGCGCTGGCGCTGGCCGACCGGTTCCGCGGCGGGGAGGGGGCCCTGCAGTTCGGCCTGCTGTTCGAGCGACTGGCCGAGCGGGTCTACGGCTTCGCCGTCACCCGCGCCGCCGAGGGCCAGGGCCGGCTTGATCGCTGGGCCCAGGCGTGGGAGACGCTGACCCGCCTGCCGCGCGAGGCCGAGGGGCTCAATCTCGACCGCGCCGACGCCCTGTACACCGCCCTGTCCGAGCTGCGCGAGGCGGCCCGCGCCTGAGATCCGATGCTGATCGACAGCCACGTCAACCTGCACGCGCCGCAATTCGATGAGGACCGGGACGCCGTCATCGCCCGGGCCCGCGCTGCGGGCGTGAAGCTGATGGTCAACATCAGCGACAAGGTCTCCCACTTCCAGAAGGTCCGCGAGCTCGCCGACGCGCCGGACATCTGGTGCACCGTGGGCACCCACCCGCACGAGGCCAGGGAGAATCCCGGCCTCGCCGCCGCCGACCTGGTCCGCCTGGCCGAGGACCTTCGGGTGGTCGGGATCGGCGAGACGGGCCTCGACTTCCACTACGACCTCAGCCCCCGCGAGGTGCAGGCCCAGGTCTTCCGCGCCCACGTCGCCGCGGCCCGCCGGACCGGACTGCCGCTGGTCGTCCATACCCGCGAGGCCGACGCGGCGATGGGCGACATCCTGGAGGAGGAGCACGCCGCCGGCCCCTTCCGCCTGCTGATGCACTGCTACACCAGCGGGCCGGAGCTCGCGGCCCGCGCCGCGGCGCTGGGCGCCTGGTTCTCGGTCTCCGGCATCGCCACCTTCAAGGCCGCCGCCGACGTCCGCGCGGTGATCGCCGACATGCCCGCCGACCGGATCATCGTCGAGACCGACTGCCCCTACCTGGCCCCCGTGCCGCACCGGGGCCGTCGCAACGAGCCGGCCTACATCGTCCCCGTGCTGGAGAAGCTCGCCGAGATCCGCGGCTGGGGCCGCGAGGAGGCCGAACAGCGCACCGAGGACGCCTTCTTCGCCCTCTTCGACCGGATTCCGCGCCCATGACCGGCGTGCTGGAGGTCACCATCCTGGGCAGCGGGTCCTCCGGCGGTGTGCCGCGGGCCGACGGCGACTGGGGCGCCTGCGACCCCGCCGAGCCCAGGAACCTGCGCACCCGCTGCTCTCTGCTCGTCCGTCGGCTGGGCAAGGGGGCGGAGCAGGAAACGACCCTGGTGGTCGACACCTCCCCCGACTTCCGCCTGCAGGCGGCCGGCGCCGGGGTGAAGCGACTGGACGCCGTCCTGCTCAGCCACGACCACGCCGACCAGACCCACGGCATCGATGACGTCCGCGCCTTCTTCCTGCGCCAGCGCGCGTTGATCCCGTGCCACATGGACACGGCGACCGCCGCCTCGACGATCCGTCGCTTCGGCTACCTCTTCGAGGGGGAGGGGGGCTATCCCGCCATCTGCCGCCCCATGGCCTTGCCCGCGCATGGCCAGGCCTGGGCGGTGGAGGGGCCCTCCGGCCCCATCCCCGTCGTCAGCTTCGATCAGGACCACGGCGGCATCCGCTCCATCGGCTTCCGCTTCGGCGGCGTGGCCTATTCCAGCGACGTGGTCGGTCTGGACGACGAGGCCTTCGAGGCCCTGGCGGACCTCGACGTCTGGATCGTCGACGCCCTGCGCTGGCGGCCGCACCCGACCCACGCCCATGTCGACATGGCGCTGGAATGGATCGCGCGCATTAAGCCGAAGCGGGCCATCCTCACCAACATGCACGTCGACCTGGACTATCACGCCCTGGCCGCCGCCCTGCCGCCCGGCGTGGAACCGGCCTTCGACGGCCTTCGCTTCCGACATCAGCTTGAGCATGGAATCTTCTGATGTCTCAATTTCTTAAGCTCGGATTCCTGGCCTCCCGCAACGGCTCCAGCGCCCGGGCGATCCTTGGCGCCATCGAAGCCGGAAGTCTTAACGCCGAGCCGCGCCTCGTCGTCTCCAACAACCGCACGGCGCCGGTCCTGGAATTCGCCGCCGCTCGCGCCGTACCGACCCTCTGCATCCCGACCCAGTCCGACCCCGAGGCCGCCGACGGGGCTCTGCGCGACGCCCTGCAGGCCGCCGGGGTCGAACTCGTCGTGCTGTCCGGCTACCTGCGCCAGCTCGGCCCGCAGACCCTGGCGCGCTATCGCGGCCGCGTCCTCAACATCCACCCGGGTCCGCTGCCTGACTTCGGCGGCCACGGCATGTACGGCCGCCGGGTGCACGAGGCGGTGATCGCCGCCGGCGTCGCCGAGAGCGGCGCCTGCATCCATCTGGTGGACGAGGAATACGACCGCGGCCCGGTGGTGGCGCGCCGCGCCGTTGAGGTCCGGCCCGACGACACCGCGGAGACCCTGGAGGCCCGGGTGACGGCCCTGGAGCCGGGCTTCTTCGTCGAAACGCTGCAACGGATCGCTGACGGACGGCTCAAACTGCCCGCTTGACCCAAAGAAGAGCGCCCGATGTTCAGCCATATAACCCTGGGGGCCAACGACCAGGCTCGCGCTGAGGCCTTAATTTCTGATAATATTCCTTAGGCGAGAATTGGATGGTTTCGCCGGAACGGTGCAACACGGGCCGGCCGGCGCCTCGCTGTCCCAGCGCACCGACATGTGAAATGCTCGCCGAAATGGCTGACGTCCGACGCTCAGACCCAAGCATGGCGGCCTACGCCCTGCCTTGCCTGCCGCTGGCGGGCCTGGGCCTGCCGCTGGTCGTCTATCTGCCGGAGTTCTACGCCAGCGAACTAGGTCTGAGCCTGACGGCGGTGGGCGCGACCTTCCTGCTGGTGCGCCTGCTGGACATCGGCTTCGACCCGTTCATCGGCGCGGTGATGGACGCCACCCGCAGCCGCTTCGGTCGGTTCCGGCTGTGGCTGGCGCTCAGCGTGCCGATACTGATGGTCGCCACCTGGCAGCTGTTCATGGCCAGGCCGGGCGTCGGGACCGGCTATCTGCTGGTCTGGCTGCTGGCGGTCTACGCCGGAACCTCGATCTCCAGCCTGGCGCAGATCGCCTGGGGCGCGGTCCTGTCGCCCGACTACAACCAGCGCTCGCGGATCTACGCTTGGTGGCAGGCGGGCAATGTAGTGGGGATGGTGCTGGTGCTCACCCTGCCCGCCCTGCTGCCGTTCTTCGGAATCAAGGCCCACAGCGCCGGCGTGGCGGCCATGGGGTGGTTCGTGGTGGTGCTGACCCCGCTGACCGTGGCCTTGGCCGTCTGGCGCGTGCCGGAGCCCCTGGTCACCACGGCGCCGTCTCGCGCCAGCGCGGTCGACTACCTGGGACTGCTGGGGCGGCGCAACGTGCTGCGCATCCTGGCCGCCGACTTCCTGATCGGCGCGGGCCCCGCGATCACCGGGGCGCTGTTCTTCTTCTTCTTCGAGCGGGTGAAGGGCTTCGACAAGGGGGCGGCCAGCCTGCTGCTGCTGGCCTACTTCATCGGCGGTCTGGCCGGAGCGCCGCTGTGGGCCTGGCTGGCGGTGAAGCTGGGCAAGCACCGGGCGCTCGCCGTCTCCAACGGGATCTACGCCGCCCTGACCTTGTGCGCGCTGGCCATCCCGCCGGGGGACACGGTCGTCGCAGGCGTGCTGATGTTCCTAATCGGCGTGCCGTTCGCGGCCGGCGCCTTCCTGCTGCGCGCCATGATGGCCGACGTGGGCGACGAGGTGCGGCTGGCGACCGGCGTCGACCGCACCGGCCTGCTCTACGCCCTGCTTTCCGGTACGGTGAAGATCGGCTCGGCGGCGGCGGTGGGCGTCGCCTTCCCGCTGTTGCAGGCGTTCGGGTTCGACGCCCGGGCCAGCGGAGGTCCAGCGGGGCTGCATGGCCTGCAGGGCCTGTTCGTCGGCCTGCCCGCCGCCCTCTCCGTCCTGGCGGGCTGGCTGGTGCTGCGCCATCCGCTGACCGCCCGGCGTCATCGGGCCATCCGCGACGCGCTGGCGCGGGCGGACGCAAGCCCGCCCCTTGCGCCGGCCGTTGAATCGTCGCCTTCAGGGAGCCTTCATGCCCGCCCCCGCTCCCGCCCCGCCGACTGACCTGCGTCCCATCGACCGGCTGACCGCCATCATGGCCCGGTTGCGCGACCCTGCCACCGGCTGTCCCTGGGACGTGCAGCAAACCTTCGCCAGCATCGCGCCCTACACCGTCGAGGAGGCCTACGAGGTCGCCGACGCCATCGAGCGGGGCGACCTGTCCGACCTGAAGGAGGAGCTGGGCGACCTGCTGCTGCAGGTGGTGTTCCACGGCCGGATGGCTCAGGAGCAAGGCGCCTTCGACTTCGACGACGTGGCGACCGCCATCTGCGACAAGCTCGAGCGCCGCCATCCGCATGTCTTCGCCGGCGTCGCCTACGGCTCCATCGCCGAGCAGGGCGCCGCCTGGGAGGCCGGCAAGGCCGCCGAGCGAGCTGGCAAGGGCCGCGCCGCCAGCCTGCTGGACGACGTGCCCGTCGGCCTCCCCGCCCTCACCCGCGCCGTCAAGCTCTCCAAGCGCGCCGCGAAGGTCGGCTTCGTCTGGCCCACCGTCGGCGAGGTGGTCGCCAAGCTGCACGAAGAGGTGGGCGAGCTGGAGGCCGAGATCGCGGCCGGAGATCGGGAGAAGCTGCGCCAGGAACTGGGCGACGTGCTGTTCGTGGTCGCCAACCTCGCCCGCGCCCTCGACATCGAGCCGGAGGACGCGCTGAGGTCCACCAACGCCAAGTTCATCCGCCGCTTCCAGTTCATCGAGGCGGCGCTCGCCGCCCGAGGGCTGACGCCGGAGCAATCGGACCTCGTTGAGATGGACGCCCTCTGGGACCGGGCGAAGGCGGCGGAGAAGGGCTAGACCCGCACCTCGGCCTCAGGAAACATCTGCTCGAACTGTCCCAGCGCCTGGGCGCTCAGCCGCACGGACAGCGTGACGCCCCCTTCGGCGTCGGAGGTCCGCTGGGTGACGCGGCCGTGGCGGTAGAGCCAGGCGATCGCCGCCCCGTCGCCGGGGGGCACATGGGCGGCCACCGGCGGGGCGTCGTCCACCAGGCCGGCCACGGTGGCCAGCAGCGCCTCGCAACCCTGCCCGGTCGCGGCCGAGACCAGCTGCGCCGGCGGATGGACCCGCCGCGCGTCGCCGGCCAGGGCCTGTCGGGTCTCCAGGTCGAGGAGGTCGGCCTTGTTCCACACCTCCACCACCCGGCGTTCCTCGAGGTCCACGCCCAGCCGCTCCAGCACGGCGCGCACGTCCTGCGCCTGCGCCTCGCTCTCGTCGCTGGCGATGTCGCGCACGTGCAGGATCACGTCGGCCTCGCGCACCTCCTCCAGGGTGGCGCGGAAGGATTCCACCAGCTCATGCGGCAGGTCGGAGATGAAGCCCACCGTGTCCGACAGGATCGCCGGGCGGCCGTCCGGCAGCTTCAGCGCCCGCAGGGTGGGATCCAGGGTGGCGAACAGCATGTCCTCGGTCACCACTTCCGAGGCGGTCAGCCGGTTGAACAGGGTCGACTTGCCGGCGTTGGTGTAGCCCACCAGCGCCACCGTCGGATAAGGATGCCGCTGGCGCGCCGCGCGCTGCAGGGTCCGCGTGCGGCGCACCTCGAGAAGGTCGCGCTTCAGCTTGCCGATCCTCTCGGCCAGCAGCCGCCGGTCGGTCTCGATCTGGGTTTCGCCCGGGCCGCCCATCACGCCGAAGCCGCCGCGCTGCCGCTCCAGGTGGGTCCAGGTGCGCACCAGGCGCGAGCGCTCGTAGGAGAGCCTGGCCAGCTCCACCTGCAGCCGGCCTTCCCGCGTCCGCGCCCGGCGAGCGAAGATCTCCAGGATCAGGCCGGTACGGTCGAGGACCTTCACCTGCCAGGCCTTCTCCAGGTTGCGCTGCTGCACCGGGGTCAGGGCGTCGTCGATCACCGCGACGTCCGCCTCCACGTCCTCGCAGAGCCGGCCGATCTCCTCGACCTTGCCCTTGCCGAACAGGGTCGCAGGCGTGCGGCCGCGCAGGGGCGCGATCAGCGTCCCTGCGATCACCAGGTCCAGCGCCATCGCCAAGCCCGTGGCCTCGTCCAGCCGCGCCTGAGCGCTGCGCGAGGCGGAGCGCGCGTCGTGGACGGGATGGATCACGACCGCCCGCTGGGGCGGGGCCTCGCGATCAACTGCCTTTGATGAACTCAATCCTCGTCGTCTTCCGCCGGCTCGTAGAGCTGCACCGGCTGGGCCGGCATGATGGTGGAGATGGCGTGCTTATAGACCAGTTGCGACTGGCCGTCGCGGCGGAGCAGCACGCAGAAGTTGTCGAACCAGCTCACCACCCCTTGCAGCTTCACGCCGTTCACCAGGAAGATGGTGAGAGGAGTCTTCGACCTGCGCACGCTGTTGAGAAAGGTGTCCTGCAGGTTCTGTTTCTTGTCGCTCATGGCTTTTCGCCTCTTGTTTTTCATCGAGGGGCGACAGCCGCCCCCACACACAGTTTCGAAGTACGCAGGCTTTCACGGTCGAAGCAATCGCACTCGCGCGATCTAGACCGCCGTCGCCCTCGCCCGCTCGATATAGAGGCTCCGGAGCTTCGTCGCCACCGGACCGGGCTTGCCGTCGCCCACCGGCCGGCCGTCGATGCTGACCACCGCGGTGACCAGGGCGCCCGCGCCGGTGACGAACGTCTCCCTGGCCGAAAGCGCCTCGGCGACGGTGAAGGGGCGTTCGTCCACCGCGAGGCCGCTTTCGCGGATCACGTCGATCAGGGTGAAGCGGGTGACGCCGCGCAGGATGTTGGCGTTGGTGTCGCGGGTGCGCAGGATTCCGTCGGCGTCGACGATCCAGGCATTGGAGGCCGCGCCCTCGGTCACCAGGCCCATGTCGTCGACGAACCAGGCCTCGCTCGCTCCCGCCTCGGCGGCGGTCTGCCGGGCGAGCGCGTTGGGCAGGAGGCCCACGGTCTTGATGTCGCAACGCGCCCAGCGAGTCTCGGGCAGGGTGACCACCCCGATCCCCTTGGCCGCCTTGGCCTCGGCCGCCGCCCGGTCGAGGGACTTGGCGGTGACCACCACAGCCGGCGGTACGGAGCCCTGGGGAAAGGCGTGGTCGCGCGGCGCCACGCCCCGGCTGACCTGCAGGTAGAGCAGGCCGTCGCGCACCTTGTTCCGCCGCAGGGTCTCGCGCAGCACGACGGTCAGCGCCCGGCGGCCCATGGGTTCGGCGATCTTCAGCTCGCCCAGGCTGCGGGCGAGCCGCGCGAAATGGCCCTCGGCGTCGGCCAGCCGGCCGTCGAACACCGCCCAGACCTCATAGACCGCGTCGGCGAGCTGGTAGCCGCGGTCCTCGATGTGCACGCAGGCCTCGGCGTGGCGCACGTAGCGGCCGTTCACATAGACGATACGGCCCATCAGGCGAGGCCTTCCTGCGCGGTCGCGGAGAGGTTTGCGGCCGCAGACATCCGAACGCCGCAACTCGTCCCCTGCTTTCGGTAGGAAGCCGTTTTTCGGGGTGGCGAACAACACCTTTGAGCTCGGAGAAATGACTGTTGAATCAATGTCTTGATCGACCTCCGATGTGTTACCGGCGCTGAACCGGTCAGCACCGTGGGGTGTTGACCGGTAAAGACCTTGCGAGGCTCTTCACGCCTGGAAAGTGTAGCTCAAGCGGCGCTGTGCGCCAAGAACATAGTACGAACAAACAGGCCGGCCGGCGCACCTGAGGCCCCGCGCTCGCGTACGCCCCGGCGACCTCACGACAGAACCCGCGCCCCCTCCGCCACCGGCTCTTCAGCGGGCGGTCCCCCTCCCTCGTCCTCTTCGGGACGGGGGAGGAAAGGGGCGGGCTTCGCTTCGATCCACCGTCCCACTATTCGACCTCTTCCTCGACGATGCGGGCGTTCGACAGGCCAAGCGACTTCAGCTTGCGGTGCAGGGCCGACCGTTCCATGCCGATGAAGGCGGCGGTGCGAGAGATGTTGCCGGAGAAGCGCAGCATCTGGGCGTTCAGGTACTCGCGCTCGAACACCTCGCGGGCCTCGCGCAGCGGTAGGGCGATGATCCGCTCGGCCCCCATGCTCGAGCTCTGCTCGTTCACCGTGGCCTCCGCCGGCAGCATGTCGGCGGTGATCGGCTCCGCGGGATCGCCGGAGGCCAGGATCAGGATCCGCTCGATGTTGTTGCGCAGCTGGCGCAGGTTCCCGGGCCAGGCCCGCACCTGCAGGGTGGCGAGCGCGTCGTCCGCCAGCTTGCGCCTGGGCATGTTGGTGGCCTCGCTGATCCGCTGGATGAAGTCGTCGATCAGCATCGGGATGTCCTCGCGCCGCTCGGACAGGCCCGGCACGTTGATCGGCACCACGTTCAGCCGGTGGAACAGGTCCTCGCGGAACCGCCCCGCGGCGATCTCGCCGCGCAGGTCGCGCGACGTGGAGGAGACGACGCGCACGTCCACCTGCACGTCCGAGGACCCGCCCACCCGCCGGAAGCGCTGCTCGACCAGCACCCGCAGGATGCGGCTCTGGGTCTCGCGCGGCATGTCGGCCACCTCGTCGAGATAGAGCGTGCCGCCGTGGGCGCGCTCGAAGACGCCGACCCGGGCGGTGCGCCCACCCTCCCCCTCCTCGCCGAACAGCGCCTCGTCCATCCGCTCGGGCGTCATGCCGGCGGCGCTGATCGCCACGAATTCGTTGCGGGCGCGCGGGCTCGCCTGGTGGATCAGCCGCGCCACCGTCTCCTTGCCGGAACCGGGCGGGCCGGAGATCAGCACCCGGCTGTTGGCGCCGGCGACCTTGGCCACCAGGCCTCGCATCTGCTGGGCGGCGACCGACTTGCCGAGCAGCCCCTCGGGCGTGATCGCCTGGGTGCGCAGCCGCCGGTTCTCCCGCTTCAGGTTGGCCGACTCGAGGGCGCGCTCCACCAGCAGCAGCAGGCGGTCGGACTTGAAGGGCTTTTCCAGGAAGTCGTAGGCGCCGCGCTTGATGGCGCTGACGGCGGTTTCGATGTTGCCGTGGCCGGAGATCATGATCACCGGCAGGTCGCCGTCGAGGGCCTTGACCAGGTCGAGCAGCTCCAGCCCGTCCATCCCCCCGCCCTGCATCCAGATGTCGAGCACCAGCAGCGACGGCTTGCGGGCCCGGACCGCGGCCAGGGCCGATTCCGAATCGTTGGCCGTGCGCACCGCATAACCGTCGTCGGCGAGGATGCCCGCCACAAGGTCGCGGATGTCGGCCTCGTCGTCGACCACAAGAACATCAGCCGCCATACTTCATCCTCATGCCGTGGCCTTCTCCGGCGTCGCCTGCCGCCGCGCCCGCGACGAGGCCGGCAGGCGCAGGATCGCCCTGGCCCCCTGGCCGCCGGACGCGTCCGTCAGGACCAGCTCTCCGCCGTGGTCTTCCATGATCCGCTTGACGATGGCCAGTCCCAGGCCCGTGCCCTTCTCCCGGGTCGTCACGTAAGGCTCGGTCAGCCGGTCGCGGTCGCGGGCCGGCAGGCCGACCCCGTTGTCCTCCACCTCGAAGGCCAGACCGTGGTCGTCCGAGATCAGCCGGGCCTGAATGCGGCCCTCGCCGCGGCCCGCCTCGCCGTGCCGGGCCCCGATCGCCTCGGCCGCGTTCTTCAGAATGTTGGTCAGCGCCTGGGACAGCATGCGGCCGTCGACGAACAGCGCGACCTCCGGAACCGGCTCCTCCAGCTCCACCCTGATGTCCGGCGAAGCTACCCGCTGGGCGAAGACGGCGGCGCGGAGCAGTTCGGCCGCCGGCTGTTCGGCGAACTTCGGCGCCGGCATGCGGGCGAAGGCGGAGAACTCGTCGACCATCCGGCCGATGTCGCCCACCTGGCGCACGATGGTGTCGGTGCAGCGGTCGAACACCTCCAGGTCGTCGGAGGCCACGTTGCGGCGGAACTTCTTGCGGATGCGCTCGGCCGAAAGCTGGATCGGGGTCAGCGGGTTCTTGATCTCGTGGGCGATGCGCCGCGCCACGTCCTTCCAGGCGGCGTTGCGCTGGGCGGCCACCAGGCGGGTGATGTCGTCGAAGGTCAGCACCAGGCCGCGCTCGCTGCGGCTGGCGCGCACCCGCAGCCGGTGGGTCTGGCGGCCCCGCACCATGTCCACCTCGGCCTCGGCCTCGCCGGAGGCCACAGCCCGCTCGGTCACCTCGGCGAACTCCGGCGCCACGTCGGCCAGCCTGCGCCCCCGCCCCTCGTCGCCCTCGCCCAGCCCGACCAGGGCCGCAGCCTGCCGGTTGGCCGCCGAGATGCGGCCGTCGGCGTCCAGGCCGATCACGCCGGCGCTCACCTCGAGCAGCACGGTCTCGATGAATTGCCGCCGCTCCTGCGCCTCGGCGTTGGCCTGCCGGAGCGCCGCTTGCTGGACCTGAAGATCATTGGTCATCCGATTGAAGGCGCGGGACAAGACCGCGATCTCTTCAAAGTCCCCCGCGGAGTCGACCCGCGCGGTCAGGTCGCCGCTCGCGACCCGGCCGGCCGCCTGCACCAGCCGACCGACCGGCCCGGAGATGGCGTTGGCCAGCGACATGCCGAACCAGACCGCGCCCACGAAGACCAGCATGGCGGTCTCCACGTAGCTCAGCACGAACACCATCTGGATGCGCTGCCGGTTCACGGCGGCGTCGCGATAGGAGGCGATGGAGTCCGAGGTCTCCCGCAGGTGGCTGATGATCCCCTTCTCCACCGGCCGGGCGACGTAGAGGTAGGCGTCGGGATAGGCCTTCAGCCGGTAGATGGCGCGCATCAGGTTGGCCGACTCGACCATGCCCATGGAGATGTCGCCCTCGTCGGCGACCTTGAAGCTGAGCGCCGGCGGCACCGCGAAGGCCGGCGCGCCGGGGACCTCCGCGCGGCTCAGCGCCCGGCCTTCGCGATCGATCAAGTAGGCCGCGGGGAAGCCGTGGTAAGCGGCCTGCTGGGCGAGGAAGTGGCTGAAGGCCACCGGGCTGGCCTGCAGCGCCGGGGCGGCGTCGTTGAGGTCCCCGGCCATCAGCGTCACATGGTCGCCGATGTAGCGCTTCTGCTCATCGAGATAGCTCTGCGCCGCGGTGGCGGAATTGTTGACGATGGTCTGGACCCGTTGGCTGAACCAGTTGTCGACCCCCCTCGAGACCAGCACCCCGTAGAACAGCGCCACCACCACCGCCGGCGCCACGGCAGCGAAGGCGAACAGCGCCACGAAGCGCATGTGCAGCCGCGCGCCTGCGTCGTTCGCCTGGGCGCTGCGCAGCGCCATGAACCGCATGCCGACCAGCAGCGCGAGGGCCGCGATCAGCACCAGGTTGAAGCCCAGCAACGTAAGGATCAGCGTGCTGGCCGGTCCCAGCGGCCCGGTCTCCGGCGGAGAAGCGGCCAGCAGGATGGCGAACGCCGTCAGCCCCGCGGCCAGGGCGAATCCCCCGCCCAGCAGGTAGCGCGACCGCAACGTCGCCTGAAGGGGCGGCTCGGAGGGGCGGCTGGAGGCCAACGACGACATCGCCCGCGAGCCTAGTGTCCCGATTCCGAAGTTCGCAAGCGCCGGTGGCGGGCTCGGACGAACTTCGGAATTGATAAGGACACTAGGGAGTCCTTGTTTCTAGTATGCTTTTTGGATCTGAAGTCCGCTCCACGCTCGCCCCTTCAAGCGGGCGAACTTCAGATCCAGCACCCTAGGCGTTTGTGTGCCTGGAATCCAACAGCCTTGTTGCGGCGAAGGCTCAGCGCCGGCCGCGGCTCATCTCAACGCCCAGGTCCTGGATCTTCTTGCGCAGGGTGTTGCGGTTGAGGCCCAGGATCTCCGCGGCCCGCACCTGATTGCCGCGCGTGGCCGAGAGGGTGAGCTGGATCAGCGGACGCTCCACCTCCTCCAGCACCCGGTCATAGAGGCCCACCGGCGGCACCCCGTCCGGCTGCTCGGCGAAGTAGCCGCCCAGGTGGCGCTCCACCAGCTGCGAGAGCGTCAGCGGGCCGTCCTGGCCGGCCACCGGCGCCTGGTGGTCGGCGAGCTCGCGCTCGACGATCCGCGCGCTGATCAGCTCCTCGGCGTAGAGGGCGCAGATCCGGCGGATCAGGTTCTCCAGCTCGCGGACGTTGCCCGGCCAGGCGTGCAGCTTCAGCCGCTCCAGGGCGCTGGTGTCGATGGTCTTGGCCGGCAGGCCCTCGCGGCTGGCGCGCAGCAGGAAGGCGCGGGCCAGGTCCGGGATGTCCTCCGCCCGGTCGCGCAGCGGCGGCAGGCGGATGGGGGCGACGTTCAGGCGGAAGAACAGGTCCTCGCGGAACAGCCCCTGCTGGATCAGCGCGCGCAGGTCGCGGTTGGTGGCCGCGATCAGCCGCACGTTGGGCCGCCGGCCGGTCTTGGGATTCAGCGCCGGCTCGGAGCCGTCGATGACCCGCAGGAGCCGCGTCTGGGCGTCCAGCGGCATGTCGCCGATCTCGTCGAGGAACAGCGTCCCCCCGTCGGCCTCCACCAGCTTGCCGGGGACGCCGTCGTCGCGGCCGAACAGCTCCGTCTCGACGCGCTCGCGCGGCACGGCGGCCAGGTTGATGACCACGAACTTGCCGTCCCGCCGGCGCCCCATCTCGTGCAGGGCGCGGGCCACCAGCTCCTTGCCGGTGCCCGATTCCCCCAGGATCAGCACCGTCAGATCCGCCCCCACCAGGCGCGCCACCGTGCGGTAGACGTCCTGCATGGGCCCCGAGCGGCCGATCAGCGGCAGCCGCTCGTCGCGGATGGCGCGGGCCTGCGCCTTGGCGGCCTCCGGATCGGCGGGACGGGCCAGCGCCCGGCGGGCCGCCGAGGTCATGTCGTCCAGGTCGAAGGGCTTGGGCACATAGTCGAAGGCGCCGATCTCGGCGGCGCTCACCGCGGTGAGCAGGGTGTTCTGGGCGCTCATCACGATGACCGGCAGCTTCGGCCGCTCCTTGCGGATGCGCGGCAGCACGTCGAAGACGTTCTCGTCCGGCATGACGACGTCGGTGACCACAAGGTCCCCCTCCCCGTCGAACACCCACTTGAGCAGGGTGGTGGCGTTGCCGGTCGCCCGCACCTGGTAGCCCAGGCGGGTGAACGCCTGGCTGAGCACCAGCCGGATGGAGGCGTCGTCGTCGGCGATCAGGATCTTCTTGCTGGCGTTGCTGGCGAGACTGGCGTTCATACCGGGTAATCCTCTTGCGAAGCGATGGGCAGCAGCACACGGAACATCGTGCGCCCAGGCTCCGACTCGAAATCGATGAGGCCGCCGTGGCCGGCGACCAGCTTGGCGACCAGGGCGAGGCCCAGGCCCGCACCATGCGTCTTGGTCGTGACGAAGGGTTGAAACAGGCTTTCGCGCAGGTGGGGCGGCACGCCCGGCCCGTTGTCCACGACCCGGATCTCCAGCGGCGCGCCGCGCAGGACCTGGCCCCTGGCCGAACGCACCCGGACCCCGTGGCGGTAGGCGGTAAAGATCGAGATCTCGCCGCGCCCGTCACCCCGCGAGTGGGCGGCCTCGGCGGCGTTCTTCAGGAGGTTCAGGAAGATCTGGATCAGTTGGTCCTCGTCGCCGGGGGTTGGCGGCAGGGAGGGGTCGTAATGCTCGCGCAGCGTCAGCCCCTCGGCGGCGCCGTTGGCCACCAGGGCCCGCACCCGGTCCAGCACCTCGTGGATGTTCAGCGGCGTGCGCATCGGCGGGGCGTCGTCGGAGAACGCCTCCATCCGATCCACCAGCCGGCGCACCCGGTCGGTCTCGTTGACGATCAGCTGGGCCAGCGGCACGTCCTCGGGCCGCGCCCCGCTGCCGAGCAGTTGCGCGGCCCCGCGGATGCCGGCCAGCGGGTTCTTGATCTCGTGCGCCAGCATGCGGCCCAGGCCGACGATGGAGCGCAGGGACGCCGCCTCCACGCCGTTACGTTCGCCGCCCAGCGATCCGCCCCGCACGTGCAGGGTCAGGAGCACGGCGCCGTCGCCCAGCGGTGCGGCCGCCCCGTCCGCCTCGAAGGGCGGCAGGCCGAACAGGTTGATCTCCAGGCCCCGTTCGCGGACCCTGGCGTTCTCCTCGATGGCGCGGTTCAACAGGTCCACCAGGGCCGAGCCCGCCGGCAAGGCCGCGCGGAACCGTCCCCGGGCCAGCAGGCCCAGGCCCTGGCCGAACAAGGCCTCCGCGGCCTCGTTGACCGCGGCGACCGCGCCGTCCTTGTCGATCACCAGTGATGGTTCCGGGCTGAGGTCGAAGGCCGCCGCCTTCAGTTCCTCCAATTCAAAACCCGTAGATCGCACAGTCTTACGACTGCTCATGCCGCCATCCTCGATTCTCGACCGCGCCACAGCGCGGTCAGGCCGCGTTCGACCTCACCGGGATCCTCCATACGGCAGAGCGCCCCGCGGGCGCTCCGTCGGGCCTGGGCCTCATTGGGCCAGGGCGCGTTTTCGACGTAGGCCGCCAGGTGCTTGCGAAATATCCGCAGCCCCAGCCGGTCCCCATAGAATTCAAGACTTTCGTGCAGATGCGCCAGCGCAATCTCCAGCCTCGCTGTCGAATCCGGCGCCTCGAAGGCGTCGCCCGCCAGTTCGGTCTCGATCTGGGCGGCGATCCAGGGCCGGCCGTAGACGCCGCGGCCGATCATCACCGCGTCCGCCCCGCTGGCCTCCAGCGCGGCGCGCGCGCTGGCGGCGTCCACGATGTCGCCGTTGACGATCACCGGGATGGAAACGGCGGCCTTCACCGCGCGCACCGCCGCCCAGTCGGCACGGTCCTTGTAGAACTGCCGCCGGGTGCGCCCGTGCACGGTGACGGCGCGCGCCCCCCGCGCCTCGGCCCGCGCGGCGATCTCCGGCGCGTTGATCGAGGCCTCGTCCCAGCCCAGCCGCATCTTCACGGTCACCGGCGTATCGACCGCGTCCACCACGGCGGCGATCAGGCTTTCCGCCCGCTGCGGGTCGCGCATCAGCGCCGAGCCGGAGAGGACGCCGGTCACCTCCTTCGCCGGGCAGCCGAAGTTGAGGTCGATGATCTGGGCGCCGGCCGCCCGGGCGAGCCTCGCCCCCGCGGCCAGGTGTTCCGCTTCGCAGCCCACCAGCTGCACCACCATCAGAGGCAAGCCCTCGCCCACCGCCGCGCGGCGCACGACGTCGGGACGCCCGCGGGCGAATTCCGCGCAGGCGACCATTTCCGTCGCCGCATAGGCGGCGCCCAGGCGGCTGGCCACCCTGCGGAACGGCAGATCCGAGACGCCGGTCATCGGCGCGATCCAGGTCCGCGCCCCGACGTCGACATCCCCTATGGCGAGCATTTTGCTCATTTAATGATCACCCCCATCGCCGTCTTTTTAGGCATATTGTGCAGCGCAGTAAAGCCTGGACAAGCAGCAGGCGAGTCGTAAACAGCCGGTGTGACCTTTTCGACCCTCATCGTCGCCGCCGGCCAGGGGCTGCGCGCCGGCCCGGGTGCGCCGAAGGCCTGGCGCATGCTGGCCGGCCGCCCCCTTCTACGCTGGTCCGTCGAGGCCCTGCTGGCCGCCGGCGCCCGCGAAGCGATTGTCGTCGTCGCCCCCGACCGCCTGGGCGCCGCGGCGGAAGCGCTGGCCGGCCTCTCCGGGTGGCGCGCCGTCGCGGGCGGCGACAGCCGGTCGCAGTCGGTGCGGGCGGGGCTCGCCGCCCTCTCGGGCCCCGATGACGAGATCGTGCTGGTCCACGACGCCGCGCGTCCCTTCGTCGGCGCCGTCCACGTCCAGGCGCTCATCGAGGCGCTGGCGGGTGCAGACGCCGCCGCCCCCGCCCTGGCCGTCGCCGACACCCTGAAGCGCCGCACCGACGCCGGCGTGTCCACCGTCCCCCGCGACGGCCTCTGGCGGGCGCAGACGCCGCAGGCCTTCCGTCTGGGCGGCCTGCGCGCCGCCCTGCAGGCGGGCGAAACCACCGACGATCTGGCTCTCGTCGAGCGCGCCGGCGGCCGGGTCGTGCTGACGCCGGGCGACCCCATGCTGATGAAGCTGACCTATCCCGAGGACTTCGCCATGGCCGAGCGTCTGGCCGGCGCCGCGCGGATCACCCGCATCGGCCAGGGGACCGACGCCCACCGCTGGGGCCCGGGCGAGGCCGTCTGGCTCTGCGGCGTCAGGATCGACCACGACCGGGGCCTGGTCGGCCACTCCGACGCCGACGCCGGCCTCCACGCGCTCACCGACGCGCTGCTGGGCGCCGTGGGCCTGGGCGACATCGGCCAGCACTTCCCGCCCTCCGACCCGCAGTGGCGCGGCGCGGATTCCGCCCGCTTCCTGGCCCATGCCGCGAAGCTGGTCGCCGAGCACGGCGGGCGGATTCTCAACGTCGACGTGACCCTGGTCTGCGAGCGCCCGAAGATCGGCCCGCACCGCGAGGCGATGCGCCTCCGCCTGGCCGCGATCCTCGGCCTCCCCGTGAGCCGGGTCAGCGTCAAGGCCACCACCACCGAGGGCATGGGCTTCACCGGCCGGGGCGAAGGCCTGCTGGCCCAGGCGGTGGCCGCCGTCGAGACCCCCATCTGAGCGCCCACCTCACGGCAGCCAGGTCAAGCGTTCCTTCTGCCGGGCGTAGAGCGCGCCGGCCAGGTTCATGTAGTCGTCGGTCCAGGGCTTGGCCCGTGTGGGGTCGGCGGGCGTCCAGCGCGGGTTCCCGGCGAAGGGGGCCAGCGCCGCGGCGTCGCGTCCGACGATCAGCGCGTCCTCGGAGGACTCCCACAGCGGCGGCGCGCCAGGCGCCTCCATGTGCCGCTGCAGCAGCGCCACGCCCCCGGCCGCCCGGGCGACCGCCATCGCCGGGCTGCGCAGGTCCAGGTTGCGGTTCGACAGGTGCAGGATGACGATCCCGTCCGGCATGACGCGCTCCAGGTAGCTTTTCACCGCCTCCACGGTCAGCAGGTGCGCCGGCACGCTGTCGGAGGAGAAGGCGTCGATCAGCAGGATGTCGAACCGGTCCTTCGCCTGCCTGCCCACCGTCAGCCGGGCGTCGCCGACCACGTAGTCGATCCGGCCCTTGGCGCACCCCGTCGTGTAGCTGAAGTGGCGGGGGTCCGTGGCGATCCGCACCACCAGGGGGTCGATCTCGAAGAAGGTCAGGGTGTCCGTCGGCCGGGTGTAGGCCGAGACCGTGCCGGTCCCCAGCCCCACCGCCCCGATCCGCAACGCGGGCTTGCGCTCCAGCGCCGAGGTGAACACCTGGCCGATCGGCGTCTCCGGGGCGTAATAGGTGAGCGGCCGGCACCGCCAGCGCGGGTCCAGGGCCTGCGCCCCATGCAGGGTCGAGCCGTGCGAGAGCATCCGCACCGGCCCGCCCATCGCCGCCACCGGGCGCTCCGACTGGCGCACCACGCCGAAGAAGCTGCGCCAGGTCTCGCGGACGTCGACCCGCCCGTTGATGGTGGTGGCCGAAACCAGCACCAGGACGATGGCGGCGAGGAACATCACCGCGCGCCCGCGCAGCAGGAAGGCGCAGACCGTGACGGTCGCCAGCGCCAGCTTCACCACCGTCTCAGGCTGATGGCGCTCGGCCAGCATCGGCGCGGCCATCGCCGCGCCGATCGCGGCGGCCAGCACTCCCCACCGCCAGACCGCGAAGCGTCCCCGCCCCCACGGCCGCGCCAGACAGGAAAGCGCCAGCACCAGCGGGTATTCCCAGACGTTGTTGAAGATCACCGGCGCTGCGAAGGCGTTGAACGCCCCGCCGACCACCCCGCCCACCGACATCCACAGGTAGAAGGCGGTCAGCCGCGACGGGTCCGGCCGCCGCGCGACCAGCGCCTGGTGGCACATCAGCGCCGTCAGGAAGAACCCCAGCAGCTGCACGCCCAGCGTCAGGACGAAGCCGCCGGCCTTGAACGGCAGGGTGACCGCCGCCGCGGCGGCGGCCGCCGCCTGCAGCGTCAGCGCCAACCCCGGCTTGATCAGCGGCTTGTCCTGGAAGGCGATGATGAAGGTCAGCAGGTAGAGCGCCAGCGGCGCCACCCACAGGAACGGCGCGGACGCCACGTCCGTGGTGAGGTGCGTCGTCACCCCCAGCATCAGGCTGGATGGGATCGCCGCCAGCGCCAGCCAGGTCAGCCGGTCGCGCCAGGCGACCGACGGCCCCGCGGCCCGCGCCGGCGCCGGCGACAGGTCCCGCGTCCGGGCCGCGCTGAAGCCCAGCGTGGCCAGGAGCAGGATGAACAGCCCGTAGCCCGCCGACCAGGCGATCCTCTGGCCGTGCAGGCTCGCCGCCGGCTCGACCACGACGGGATAGGCCAGGAGCGCGATCAGGCTGCCCAGGTTGCTGGCCGCATAGAGCGAATAGGGCCCCCGCCCTTCGTCCAGGCGCATCACCCGCGCGTACCAGACCTGCACCAGCGGGGCGGTGGCCGACAGCGCCGCGAACGGCGGCCCCAGCGACACCGCCAGCACGCCCAGCAGCCATAGCGCCGGATGGTCCGACGACGGCGGCCCGAACGCCTCGTGCACCCGCAAGGGCAACACCAGCGCCGAGGCCGCCAGCACGCCCAGGTGGGTGAGCACCTGCGCCCGCAGCGAGCCCAGCCGCTGCAGCAGGTTGGCGTAGGCGTAGCCCGCCAGCAGCGCCGCCTGGAAGAACGCCAGGCTGGTGTTCCAGACCGACGGTCCGCCGCCCAGCAGCGGCAGCACCAGCTTCGCCGCCATCGGCTCCACCAGGAACACCAGGGCGGCGCTGGCGAAGATCGTCGCCGCGAACAGGGCCTGCGAGGCGGCGGCGCGCGGCGCCTGGCCGATATCCGCGGTGGTCATGGGGCGAATCGCCTTGTGTCTTCGGGCGGCGCGATGTTGTGGTCTCGCCTCGTTATCGCCTAGCGGAGTCCGCCGCCGATGTTTTCCCTGGAAATCGAGACCCTTGCGCGCCTGCTGATCGACGAGGCCCGCGGGCGCTCGCTCCGGGTGGTCACCGCGGAAAGCTGCACCGCGGGCCTGGTGGCCAGCGCCATCTGCGCGATCCCCGGCGCGTCGGACATCTTCGACCGCGGCTTCATCACCTACTCCAACCGCGCCAAGCAGGAGATGCTGGGCGTCCCCGGCGACCTGATCGCCGACCTCGGCGCGGTCTCCGAGCCGGTGGCCCGCATGATGGCCGAGGGGGCGCTGGAAAACTCCAACGCCCATATCGCCGTCGCCGTCACCGGCGTCGCCGGTCCCGGCGGCGGCACCCCGCTGAAGCCTGTCGGCACCGTGCACATCGCCACCGCCCGGGCGAACCAGGGCCTGATGCACCGGTCCGAGTTCTTCGAGTTCGAAACCCGCGAGGAAATCCAGCTCGCCGCCGTCCAGGCCGCCCTGCAGGCGCTAAGGGACCGGGTGACCTGACTTCGAGCCCTCCTCCATCGAGGGGGAGAGCTTCTGGCCGTACAGCGCTTTCGCCCGGGCCTCGAAGCAGCCCATCAGCCGTTCCACCGCATGGCGGAAGTTGGCCGCCAGCAGCGCCTGCAGCACTTTCGACTTGAGGGCGAAGTCGATGTCGAACTCCACCCGCGTCCCGGCCGGGTCGGGCAGGAACCGCCAGCGGTTGGCCAGCGTCCGGAACGGCCCGGAGATCAGGCCGACGTCGATCTGCCGCGCGCCGGCGTCGCGCCACACCCGCGTCGAGAACCGCTCCTTGACCACCGCGAACCCGACCGAGGCCTCGGCGTCCAGGCTGTCGGCCTCCTCGCCCAGGCTGCGGGGATTCCAGGTGCGCAGGGCCGTGATCCAGGGCACGAACTCCGGATAACGCTCCACGTCCCCCACCAGCGCGAACAGCTGGTCGGGCGCATAGGGCAGGATTTTCGTGACGTGATGGCGCAAGGCGGCGCTCAGGGCGCCCCGGCCCGGTCCCGGCGCGCGGCCTGCAGCCTGGCGAAATCCTCGCCCGCGTGGTGCGACGAGCGGGTCAACGGGCTCGCCGAGACCATCAGGAAGCCCTTGGCCCGCGCGATCTCCTCATAGGCGCGGAACTCGTCCGGGGTGACGAACCGGTCGATGGCCGCATGCTTGCGGGTGGGCTGCAGGTACTGGCCGATGGTGATGAAGTCGACGCCGGCCGAGCGCATGTCGTCCATCACCTGCATCACCTCCTCCTTCGCCTCGCCCAGGCCGACCATCACCCCGGACTTGGTGAACTGGGCGGGATCGCGCTCCTTCACCCGCTCCAGCAGCCGCAGGGAGTGGTAGTAGCGCGCCCCGGGCCGGATCGAGAGGTAGAGCCGCGGCACGGTCTCCAGGTTGTGGTTGAACACGTCGGGCTTGGCGTCGATCACCTGCTCGGCCGCGCCGGCCTTGCGCAGGAAGTCCGGCGTCAGGATCTCGATGGTCGTGCCCGGCGCCGCCCGGCGGATCGCCCGGACCACCTCGGCGAAATGCGCCGCGCCACCGTCCGCCAGGTCGTCGCGGTCCACCGAGGTGATGACCACGTGCTTCAGGCCCATTTTGGCCACCGCCTCCGCCACCCGCACGGGCTCGGTCGGATCCAGCGGCTCGGGCTTGCCGGTGGCGACGTTGCAGAAGGCGCAGGCCCGCGTGCAGGTGTCGCCCATGATCATCATGGTGGCGTGGCTCTTGGTCCAGCACTCGCCGATGTTTGGGCAGGCGGCCTCCTCGCAGACGGTGACCAGCCCGTGTTCCTTCACGATCGCCCGGGTGGCGGCGTAGCCGGCCGAGCCTGGCGCGCGCACCCGCAGCCAATCCGGCTTGCGCAGCAGCGGCGTCTCGGGGCGGCCCTCCTTTTCGGGGTGCCTCGGTCTCTGGCGACCGGCGAGGGTGTCGATGATCACGGCCATGCTCTCTAGATCGTCCGCCCGGGCCCCGCGATCAAGGCGGGAATTCGCGCGGGCCTGCGCCCACGCCCAGGAGCCGGACCACGCAGGCCTTGGCCCGCCACAGCCGGCGAGCGGACCGAAACCGCCGGAAGCCCACCTCCGGTTAAGCCTGAAACAAAGAATATCGGGTATTTTCCGGGTCTTATACTGTGATCATCACCTGATCGCCTGACACATGGGCTCACGCCGTGTAACCGATCTTTTCAAGGCTGAAACCCGTCTGTAGGCTCACGCAACGTAAGTGGGAGCCTGACTGTTGACGGCCGTATTCGATCCGCGCCTGACCCGCAGGTCCCTGTTCGACGCCCTTGTGGACGCCCGCGACCGCCATGGCGCCAGGAAGCAGATCCTGGAGGACCAGGAGCGCAACCCCCTCACCTACACCGACCTGATCCGTGCGGCCTTCGCCCTCGGCCGCAAGCTCGCCGGCGTGACCCGGCCCGGCGAGCGGGTGGGCGTGATGCTGCCGGCCAGCGCCGCCACGGTGGTGACGTTCTTCGCCCTGCACGCCTTCGGCCGCACGCCGACCATGCTCAATTTCACCGCCGGCATCCGCAACCTGAAGGCCGCCTGCGAACTGGCCGGCGTCAGGCGGGTGCTGACCGCCCACCGTTTCGTCGAGCAGGCCAAGCTGCACGACATCACCGACGCGCTCGAGCCGCTGGCGACGATCACCTACCTGGAGGAGGTCCGCGCCTCCATCGGCCTGGCCGACAAGCTCTACGCCGCGGCCGCGGGGGCCTTCCCGCGCCGGTTCCGCACCGCCGCCCGGCCCGACGACCCGGGCGTGATCCTGTTCACCTCCGGCTCCTTCGGGGCGCCCCGCGGCGTGGTGCTGAGCCAGGCCAACCTGATGGCCAACGTCGAGCAGATCGCCGCCCACATCCCGCTCGACCCGGCCTGGGTGATGTTCAACCCCCTGCCCACCTTCCACTGCTTCGGCCTGACCGGCGGCGTGCTCCTGCCGCTGCTGACCGGCATGAAGGCGTTCCAATATCCGTCGCCCCTGCACGTCAAGCAGATCCCGCCGCTGCTGAAGGAGACCGGCGCCTCGATCCTGCTGGCCACCGACACCTTCGTGAACCAGTACGCCCGCTCGGCGGAGCGCGGCGAGCTTGCCGGCCTGCAGTTCATCGTCTGCGGCGCCGAGAAGGTGCGCGAAGAGACCCACAACCTGATCGCCGAGCGCTTCGGGGACGTGCCGGTGCTGGAGGGCTACGGCGCCACCGAGGCCGCCCCGGTGATCGCGGTCAACACGCCCGGCGACAACCGCCGCGGCACGGTCGGCGGCCTGCTGCCCGGCGTGGAGACCCGGCTCGACCCGGTCCCCGGCATCCCGGGCGGCGGGCGGCTGTTCGTGCGCGGGCCCAACGTCATGTCCGGCTACCTCGCGCCCGGCGGCGCCGTCGAGCCGCCGGCGGACGGTTGGCACGACACCGGCGACGTGGTGTCCATCAGCGAGGACGGCTGGGTGAAGATCCTCGGCCGGGTGAAGCGCTTCGCGAAGATCGGCGGCGAGATGGTCTCGCTCACCGTCGCCGAGGACCTCGCCACCGCGGTCTGGCCAGACAGCCGCCACGCCGTCGTTTCCCTGCCCGACCCCAAGAAGGGCGAGCGCCTGGTCCTGGTCACCGACCGTCCCGGCGCCGACCCCGCCAGCCTGGTGGCCCACGCCCAGGCCGTCGGCGCACCCGAGATCGCCGTTCCCCGCAAGATCATCCGCGCCGCGGAGATCCCGGTGCTCGGCACCGGCAAGACCGACTACGTCGCCGTCCAGCGCATGGCCGAGGCCGACGCCGCCGGCGGTCGCAACAGGGCGGCGTAGCCGCTCGCCTCTTTCCTCCCCCTTCCCGAAAAGGACGGGGGAGGTGGCGCGCCCTCCCCGGGTCCGGCCCGTGGCCGGTCCGAGGATGAATTCCAGAGGCGTGACGGTGGGGGCGGGGCCGCCGCACCGCAGAACCTGCGCCCCCTCCACAACTCGCCCTTCGGCGAGTGGTCCCTCTCCCCCGTCCTCTGCGGGACGGGGCGGAAAAGGCGCAGTGCAAAACTCGGCGTCACCAAAAAGTCTTGAGCCGACCCGGCCCTATAGGTGCAGCACGCGGCCGTAGGCGTCGAGCGACGCCTCGTGCATCGCCTCGCTCATGGTGGGGTGGGCGAACACCGCGCCCTGCAACTCGGCCTCGGTGGCCTCCAGGGTGATGGCCAGCACGAAGCCCTGGATCATCTCGGTGACCTCGGCGCCTAGCATGTGCGCGCCCACCAGCGCCCCGGTCCTGCCGTCGAACACCGTCTTGACGAAGCCCTCCGTCTCGCCAGCGGCGATCGCCTTGCCGTTCACCTTGAACGGGAAGCGGCCCACCTTGACCTCCAGCCCCTGCTCCTTGGCCTGGGCCTCGGTCAGGCCGACCGAGGCGACCTGCGGGGTGGAATAGGTGCAGCCGGGGATCGGCGACTTCAGGTTCGCCGGCGCCAGGCCCGCGATGTGCTCGACGCAGTGCACGCCCTCGTGGCTCGCCTTGTGCGCCAGCCACGGCGGGCCGGCCACGTCACCGATGGCGTAGAGGCCGGCGACGTTGGTCGCCCCGTGCGCGTCGATGGTCACATGGCCGCGGTCGATCTTCACGCCCAGCGCCTCCAGGCCCAGGTCCTCGACGTTGCCGGAGATGCCCACCGCCACGATGGCGACCTCAGCCTCCAGGGTCTCGGCCTTGCCGCCGACGTCCAGGTCGACGGTCACGCCGGTCTTGGATTTCGCGAGCTTCTTGACGTCGGCGCCCACCCGAAACTTCAGGCCCCGCTTCTCGAAGGCCTTCCGGGCGGCGGCCGAGACCTCCTCGTCCTCCACCGGCAGGATACGCGGCAGCGCCTCGATCACCGTCACCTCGGCCCCCAGCGCCCGGTAGAAGCTGGCGAACTCGACGCCGATCGCGCCCGACCCGACCACCAGCAGCGACTTCGGGCAGGCCTTGGGGACTATCGCTTCGCGGTAGGTCCAGATCCTGTCGCCGTCCGGCTCCAGCCCCGCGGCGGGAATGGTCCGCGCCCGCGCGCCCGTCGCCAGGATCACCGACCTGGCCTGCACGGTGCGCTGGCCGCCGGCCTTCAGCGTGATCACCGCCCGCGGGGCGCCCTCGCCCTTCTGCAGGACGGCCGCCCCCTCGATCACCTCGATCTTGTTCTTCTTCATCAGGTAGCCCACGCCGGAGGCCAGCTGGGCGGCGACCTTGCGCGAACGCTGCACCACCTTGTCGAAGTCGAACGCCCGGCCCTCGACGCTGAGGCCGTAGTCCCCCAGGTGGCCGAGTTGCTCGTAGACCTCGCCGCTCTTCAGCAGCGCCTTGGCGGGGATACAGCCCCAGTTGAGGCAGATCCCGCCCAGCGCCTCGCGCTCGACGATGGCGGTCTTCATGCCCAGCTGGGCGGCGCGGATGGCGGCGACATAGCCGCCGGGTCCCGCGCCGATGACGAGGAGGTCGAAATCAACGGCCATGTGTGCGCCTAGGCGAGGAGGGTGATGGGGTCTTCGATGAAGGTCTTGAACGCGGCCAGCCATTGGGCCCCGACCGCGCCGTCAACGACCCGGTGATCGCAGGTCAGGGTGACGGTCATGACGGTGGCGACGGCGAGCTGGTCGCCGCGCGCCACCGGCCGCTTCTCGCCCGCCCCCACCGACAGGATCGCCCCCTGCGGCTGGTTGATGATCGAGGAGAACGAGCGGATCCCGTACATGCCGAGGTTCGAGATCGAGAAGGTGCCGCCCTGGAACTCGTCGGGCTTCAGCTTGCGGGTCCGCGCCCGCTCGGCGAGGTCCTTGGTCTCCAGCGCGATCTGCTTCAGGCTCTTGGTCTCGGCCTGGCGGATGATCGGGGTGATCAGGCCGCCGTCGATGGCCACCGCCATCGAGATGTCGGCGTGGTGGTGCATGGCGATGCCCTGCGGCGTGAACGAGGCGTTGGCGTGCGGGACCTTCATCAGCGCCGCCGCGGCGGCCTTGATCACCAGGTCGTTGACGCTGACCTTGACCTTGTCGGCCTCCAGCGCCGCGTTGATCCGCACCCGGGCGTCCAGCAGCCGGTCGATCTCCAGGTCGAGGTTCAGCGGGAAGTGCGGCACGTCGCGGAACGAGTCCGTCAGTCTGCGCGCCACCACCTTGCGGATGCCGTCCAGGGGCGTGAGGTCGTAGGAGCCCGGCGGGATGCCCATCTGCTCCAGCGTCGGGACCTGAGCCGGGGCCGCCGGGGCCTGGGCCGCGGCGGGCGCAGCCGCCGGCTTCGGCGCCGCTGCAGGCGGGGCGGCCGCTGCGCCGGCCCTGGCGCCCAGCACGTCGGCCTCGACGATCCGTCCGTGCGGGCCCGAGCCCTTGACGGCGGCGAGGTCCAGCCCTTTCTCCTGCGCCGCCCGCCTGGCCAGCGGCGAGGCGAAGATGCGGGCGTCGCCGGCGGCTTCCGCGGCCGCCGGCGCAGGCTTGGCTTCAGCCTTTGAGGGCTCAGGCGCAGGCTGAGGCGCCGGCGTCGGGGACGCCGTCTTGGCCGGTTGCGGCTTGGCCGTCTCGCCCTCGCCGGTCAGCCGGGCGATGGGACTGTTGACCTTCACCCCCTCCGTGCCCTCGGGCACTAGGATCTCGGCGACCGTCCCCTCGTCGACGGCCTCCACCTCCATGGTCGCCTTGTCGGTTTCGATCTCGGCGATGACGTCGCCGGACTTCACCTTGTCGCCCGCCTTGACGTGCCACTTCGCCAGCGCGCCTTCCTCCATGGTCGGCGAGAGCGCGGGCATCAGGATGTCGATCGGCATGGATTGCGCTCCTCAGGCGCTGAGTAGGGATTCCACGAGCACGGCGGGGGTCCAGCGGGCCTTGCGGCGAGCCAGGCGCTCCTCGTCGGTCTCGTGGTCATAGGTCATCGGCTCCGGCGTGCGGCCTTCGAATCCGGGCAGCGCCACGCCGGCGACGTTCAGCGTGGCCAGCGTCGCGCCGTCGGCCTCGATCACCGAGGCCACGTAGACGCCGCACTCGATGCACAGCAGCGCGTCCGTCGCCCGGCGGCCGAACCGGTAGCGGTTCAGCGCCCCCGGCGCGGCCTCCATATGGAGACGGCCCGCAGGATCGCTCACCGTCGCCACCCCGTGCCGCAGTGGCAGTGGCCCGCCCGCCAGCTCAGGCCCGAACTCATTTGTAGCTCACCGCCCTGGCCGCCTTGACGATCTTCTCCACCGACGGCAGCGACAGGGCCTCGAGGTTGGCGGCATAGGGCAGCGGCACGTCTTCCTGGTGGACGCGGGCCGGCGGGGCGTCGAGCCAGTCGAAGGCGTGCTCGATCACCCGCGCCACCACCTCGGCGCCGACGCCCATCGGGCCCCAGCCTTCCTCGACGGTGACCAGCCGGTGGGTCTTCCTGACGCTTTCGACGATGGTCTCGTGGTCCAGCGGGCGCAGGGTGCGCAGGTCGATCACCTCGGCCTCGATGCCCTCGGCGGCCAGCTGCTCGGCGGCCTTCAGCGCCAGGCCCACCATCCGCGCGTGGGCGGTGATGGTGACGCCGGAGCCGACGCGCCGCACCTTGGCCTTGCCGATCGGCACCACCCAGTCGATCCCCTCCGGGATCTCGAACTCGGTCCCGTAGAGCATCTCGTGCTCCAGGAAGACCACCGGGTTGGGGTCGCGGATCGCGGCCTTCAGCAGGCCCTTGGCGTCGGCGGCGTCATAGGGCGCCACCACCTTCAGGCCGGGCACGTGGGCATACCAGCCGGAATAGTCCTGGCTGTGCTGCGCCCCCACCCGCGAGGCCGCCCCGTTCGGCCCGCGGAACACCACCGAGCAGCGGATCTGGCCGCCGGACATGTACAGCGTCTTGGCCGCCGAATTGATGATCTGGTCGATGGCCTGCATGGCGAAGTTCCAGGTCATGAACTCGACGATCGGCTTCAGCCCCGCCATGGCCGCGCCGACGCCCAGGCCGGCGAAGCCGTGCTCGGTGATCGGGGTGTCCACCACCCGGCGCTCGCCGAACTCCTCCAGGAGGCCGCGGCTCACCTTGTAGGCCCCCTGGTACTGGGCGACTTCCTCGCCCATCAGGAACACCGCCTCGTCGCGGCGCATCTCCTCGGCCATGGCGTCGCGCAGGGCGTCGCGGACGGTGATCTTCACCAGCGACGTTCCCGCCGGGATCTCCGGGTCGCGCAGGGGGGTGGAGGGCGTTACCGGCGCCGGGCCCTCGCCTTCCGGCTTCGGCCTGGCCGATTCCGGGGGTTTCTTCTCAGGGTCTCCCGCGGCCTGGCCCTCTCCACCGCTTCGCGGTCCCCCTCCCCCAGGGGGAGCTGTCGGCGCAATCGACCGGGGGGGTGCAGCGGCGGCCTCGCCGTCGCCCTGCAGCCGGGCGATCGGGGTGTTGACCTTCACCTCCTCGGTCCCCTCGGGCACCAGGATCTCGGTCACCACGCCTTCGTCGACCGCCTCCACCTCCATGGTGGCCTTGTCGGTCTCGATCTCGGCGATGACGTCGCCGGACTTCACCGTGTCGCCCTTCTTCACGTGCCACTTGGCGAGCGTGCCCTCCTCCATGGTGGGCGACAGGGCGGGCATGAGCACGTCGGTCAACGGGCGGCCTCCAGGTACACGTCCGTATAGAGCTCGGCCGGCTCCGGCTCGGGCGAGGTGCGGCCGAACTCGGCCGCCTCGGCGACGATCCGTTTCGCCTCGGCGTCGATCCCCTTCAGCGTCGCCTCGTCGGCCAGGCCGCGCTTTGCCAGCAGACCCTCGAGGTGCTCGATCGGGTCGCGGGTCTTGCGGACCTCGTCCACCTCCTCCCGCGTCCGGTACTTGGCCGGGTCGCTCATCGAGTGGCCGCGGTAGCGGTAGGTCTTCATCTCCAGGATGTAGGGTCCATTGCCGCCGCGGGCGTGGGCGGCGGCCTTGGCCGCAGCGTCGCGCACCGCCAGAACGTCCATCCCGTCCACCTCCTCGCCCGGGATCAGGAACGAGGCGCCGCGCTTGTAGAGGTGGGTCTCCGAGGACGACCGCTCGATCGATGTCCCCATCGCGTACTGGTTGTTCTCGATCACATAGACCACCGGCAGCCGCCAGAGCTCGGCCATGTTGAAGCTCTCGTAGACCTGTCCCTGGTTGGCCGCGCCGTCGCCGAAGTAGGTGAAGGCGATCTTGCCGTTGTCCTGGTAGCGGTTGGCCATCGCCAGCCCCGTCCCCAGGCTCACCTGCGCGCCGACGATCCCGTGCCCGCCATAGAAGTCGGACGCGGTCGAGAACATATGCATCGACCCGCCCTTGCCGCGGGACACGCCGGTGACGCGGCCGGTCAGCTCGGCCATCACCTCGTTGGGGTCCATGCCGCAGGCCAGCATGTGGCCGTGCTCGCGGTAGCCGGTGATCACCTGGTCGCCCGGCTGCTTGACCGCCTGCACCCCCACCGCGATCGCCTCCTGGCCGATGTACAGGTGGCAGAACCCGCCGATCAGCCCCATGCCGTAGAGCTGCCCGGCCCGTTCCTCGAACCGGCGGATCAGCAGCATGGTGCGGTAATAGCCGAGCAGTTCGTCCCGATCGGCTTTCGGCTCGACCTTCGGGTCGGCTTTCGCCGTCTTGCCAGCAGTCTTTGCGGCCGGCCGCGCGCGCGCCATCAACCTCTCCCACGGATCCTAAAGCAGTGGGCGCAAACCCGGGCGCAGGCCTTGCGGCCAGCGTCAGGTCAGCGCTGCACCCGGATCACATAATCCCTTGGATCGCTGTAGCCTAGGAGGGAGCGCGCCCGTTCTTCCAGCAAATCGGCCGACAGGCTGTTGTCGCGCAACAAGCGGGCGCGGGTCTCCAGGTCGAGGCGCTCCAGGTGCAGCCTGGAGAGCTCCGCCGTCTTGGCCGCCAGCGCCTCGTCCCGTTGCCCGGACATCAGCAGGCCCCGGTCCCCCGTGAAGGCGTGGAACCCGAAATAGACGATCAGGAACGCCAGGGCGGCGGTCGGCAGATAAGGGCGTATGCGGTCGAGCACGGCGAATCGCAGGTCCTCAGGAGACCGCCTATCCATCCGCCAACATGCTTAACGGCCGATTACAGCGCAGCGCTACGCGTTCTTGATCGACTTCAGCCCGAGGTACAGCGCCTGGTCCCCCAGCTCCTGTTCGATTCGCAGGAGCTGGTTGTACTTGGCCGTGCGCTCGCCGCGGGCCAGGGAGCCGGTCTTGATCTGCCCGCAGTTGGTGGCCACGGCCAAGTCGGCGATGGTCACGTCCTCGGTCTCGCCGGACCGGTGGCTCATCACCGCGGTGTAGGCGGCCCGGTGGGCCATATCGACCGCGTCCAGCGTCTCCGACAGGGTGCCGATCTGATTGACCTTCACCAGGATGGAGTTGGCCAGCCCCTTGCCGATCCCCATGGACAGCCGCACCGGGTTGGTGACGAACAGGTCGTCGCCCACCAGTTGCACCTTGCCGCCCAACCGCTCGGTGGCCAGCTTCCAGCCCTCGAAGTCGTCCTCGGCGCAGCCATCCTCGATGCTGACGATGGGATAGCGGGCCACGAGGTCGGCCAGGTAGTCGACCATGCCGACCGGATCGAGGGTCTTGCCCTCGCCTTCCATCACGTAGCGGCCGTCCTTGAAGAACTCGGTGGAGGCCGCGTCCAGCGCCAGGTGGAAGTCCTCGCCGGCCCGGTAACCCGCGGCCTCGCCGGCCTTGACGATGAAAGCCAGGGCCTCGTCGGCGCTCTTCAGGTTCGGCGCGAAGCCGCCCTCGTCGCCGACGTTGGTGTTGTGGCCGGCGGCCTTCAGCGCCGCCTTCAGGGTGTGGAAGATCTCCGCCCCCATCCTGAGCGCCTCGGCGAAGGTGGACGCCCCCGTCGGCATGATCATGAATTCCTGGATGTCGATCGGGTTGTCGGCATGGGCGCCGCCGTTGATGATGTTCATCATCGGCGTCGGCAGCACCCGGGCCGAGACCCCGCCCACGTACTTGTAAAGCGGCTGGCCCACCGATTCGGCGGCGGCCTTGGCGACGGCCAGGCTGACGCCCAGGATGGCGTTGGCGCCCAGCCGCGACTTGTTGGCCGTGCCGTCCAGCCCGATCAGCAGGGTGTCGATGCGCCGCTGGTCGCGGGCGTCCAGGCCGCAGAGCGCGTCGAAGATCTCGCCGTTCACCGCGGCGGCGGCCGCCAGCACGCCCTTGCCGCCGTAGCGCCCCTTGTCGCCGTCGCGCCGTTCCACGGCCTCGTGCGCGCCGGTGGAGGCGCCGGACGGCACGGCCGCGCGGCCCAGCGCGCCGTCCTCCAGCACGACGTCCACCTCGATGGTCGGGTTGCCCCGGCTGTCGAGAATCTCGCGGGCTTCGATGTCGACGATCTCGGTCATGGGTTCCTGGCTCTGCAATGGTCCGGCGCGCACGAGCCCTTACATTGCCTGGCGACGAGCCCGCAACCGGCCTGCGAACCGCCGGCCCCAATGCAGGCCGGGTGGCGTGAGTTCGCTGATGTCCCCGGTCCGGCCCGGCGCCTACGGCGCAGGCCGGCCCTACGCGGCCGGCGCGCCGAAGGAGCCTAGTCTTCCTTCGGCGTCAGGACCTGGCGGCCCTTGTACATGCCGGTCTTCAGGTCGACGTGGTGCGGCCGCTTCAGCTCGCCTGTCTCCTTGTCCTCGACAAAGGAGTTGGGGCCCAGCGCGTGGTGGGCGCGGCGCATGTTCCGCCGGGACGGCGAGACTTTTCTCTTCGGAACGGCCATGGGAGAATCTCTCAGGCGTGAAAACGGAAGCGGCGGCCAAGCGGGCCGCCGACATGAGCGCGGGTGTATGCCGCAAACCGCCGGGGGATTCAAGCCTGGGCGGGAGGTCCTGTCGGGAGCTATACCCCCGGCGCCGCGAAGCCGCCGTAGGCCGCTCTACACCAGCCGGCTGCGTTCCTTCGCCGCTCCGATAAAGCTGCCGAACAGCGGGTGCGGGTCGAAGGGCCGGCTCTTCAGCTCCGGGTGGAACTGCACGCCGACGAACCACGGATGGTCGGTCCGTTCGCACAGCTCCGGCAGCAGGCCGTCCGGCGACAGTCCGGAGAACTTCAGCCCCGCCCGCTCGATCGCCTCGCGGTAATCGATGTTCACCTCGTAGCGGTGGCGGTGCCGCTCGCTGATGGCCGTCGCGCCGTAGATCTCCGCCACCCGCGAACCCAGCGCCAGCACCGCGTCATAGGCCCCGCAGCGCATGGTGCCGCCCAGGTTGTCGCCCAGGCCGCGCACCTCGCGCGCGTTGCCGCGCACCCATTCGGTCATCAGCCCGATGATGGGCTCCGACGTGGGCCCGAACTCGGTGGAGGAGGCCTGGGTGATCCCCGCCAGGTTTCGCGCCGCCTCGATCATGGCCATCTGCATGCCGAAGCAGATGCCGAAGTAGGGGATTCCGTGCTCGCGGGCGAAGCGCACCGCCTGGATCATCCCCTCCGACCCGCGGTCGCCGAAGGCTCCCGGCACCAGCACGCCGTGCACGTTGGTCAGCCGCTCGGCGATCAGCCCCTCTTCCTGGTCCTCGAAGCTCTCGCCCTCGATCCACTCGAAGCGGACGCGGACGTTGTTGGCCACGCCCCCGTGCACCAGCGCCTCCACCAGCGACTTGTAGGCGTCGGTGAGCCCCGTGTACTTGCCGACCACGGCGATGTTCACCTCGCCGTCCGGGTTGTTCAGCCGGTGCGAAATCCCCTCCCAGCGGGCCAGGTCCGGCTCCGGGGCGTCGGTGAGCCCGAACACGTCCAGCACCTCGGCGTCCAGCCCCTGGGCGTGGTAGTCCAGCGGCACCGCGTAGATGTTGGCGCTGTCCATCGCCTGGATCACCGCCGTCTCGCGCACGTTGCAGAACAGGGCGATCTTGCGCCGCTCGCTGGCCGGGATCGCCTGCTCGCAGCGGCAGAGCAGGATGTCCGGCTGGATGCCGATCGAGCGCAGCTCCTTCACCGAGTGCTGCGTGGGCTTGGTCTTCATCTCCCCGGCGGTCTTGATGTAGGGCAGCAGCGTCAGGTGGATGTAGCAGGCGTGGCCGCGCGGCAGCTCCTGGCCCAGCTGGCGGATCGCCTCGAAGAACGGCAGGCCCTCGATGTCGCCCACCGTGCCGCCGATCTCCACCAGCACGAAGTCCACCCCCTCGCCGGGATCGGCGCGGATGAACTGCTTGATCTCGTCGGTGACGTGCGGGATCACCTGCACGGTGGCGCCCAGGTAGTCGCCCCGGCGCTCCTTCTCGATGATCGTCTTGTAGATCTGGCCGGTGGTGATGTTGTCGCCGCGGGTGGCGTTCACGCCGGTGAACCGCTCGTAGTGGCCAAGGTCCAGGTCGGTCTCGGCCCCGTCGTCGGTGACGAACACCTCCCCGTGCTGGTAGGGGCTCATCGTGCCCGGATCGACGTTCAGATAGGGGTCGAGCTTGCGCAGCCGCACCTTGTAGCCACGGGCCTGCAGCAGGGCGCCGAGCGCCGCCGAGGCCAGACCTTTACCAAGCGAGGAGACCACGCCGCCGGTGATGAAGATGTACCGCGTCATGGAATTTCAGTTTAAGGGAAGGGTCATCGGAAACGCCAGCCAAAAGCGGCCGGCGCAGGTCTGCCTTGCGCGATTCCGAGGTTTTCCGCCAATGCCCCCGGCGTGTCGTCACCCCGCCGCTTGCAGCGACGAGTCCATCGCCCTGCCGAATCGGGCGCGACTCGGCTATTTCGTCAGCGGCACGCTCGGCGCCGCCGGCTCGGCCGGGGCCGCAGGTGCGGGCTGGCTCTGCTCGATGATCGAGCGCGGCGCGCGCTGGGTGCCCGCCATGATGGCAAGGCCGATGCTGGTCGCGAAGAAGGCGGCGGCGAGGATCGCCGTCGTCCGCGTCAGCAGGTTATGGGTCGAGCGGCCGGTCATGAAGCCCGACATGCCGCCGCCACCGCTCATCCCGAGCCCGCCGCCCTCGCTCTTTTGGA
>NZ_DASXYF010000034.1:0-11542 GCF_036502675.1 Phenylobacterium sp. | reverse complement strand
CATGTCGCGCCACAGGTCCTCGCGGTCCTCGAACTGGGCCAGCACGGAGCAGTCGATGGTGTGGACGGCCACCGAGCCGTCCTCCTGGGCGATGCCGACGATGCGGTCGCCCGGCACCGGGCTGCAGCACCCGGCGAAGTGCAGCGACACGCCGGGGTCGAGCCCCGCGCCGCGCACGAACGAGCCGGCGGCCGGCCCGTCCTCGATCTTGCGCCGGCGGGCGGCGGCGGCCTTCTCCTCGGCCTTCAGCCCCGGGAACACCGCCTCCAGCACCTGGGTCGGCTTCACCCGGCCGCGGCCCATGGCGATGAACAGGTCGTCCTCGCTGCTCACGCCGAAGCGCTCCAGCACCGGCTTCATCTGCACCTGGTCGCGGCTCTTGCCCGCCCGGGCGAAGGTCTCGTCGATGGCCGCGCGGCCCACGCGCGTCAGCTCCTCGCGCTCGCCCAGCCGCAGATGCCGGCGGATCGCCGAGCGGGCGCGGCCGGTCACCGTCAGGGTGCGCCACTCGGTCCATTGCACGGGTTTGGAGCCGCGCACGATCTCCACCACATCGCCGTTCTGCAGCGGCGTGCGCAGCGGGCGCAGCTCGCCGTTGATCTTCACACCCACGGTCGTGTCGCCCACGTCGGTGTGCACGGCGTAGGCGAAGTCCAGCGGCATGGCCCCGCGCGGCAGGCTGATCAGCTTGCCCTTGGGCGTGAACACGAACACCTGGTCGAGGTACATCTCGAGCTTGGCGTGCTCGACCAGCTCCTCGGCGTCGCCGCCGTGCTCCAGCACCTGCACCAGGTGGCGCAGGTTCATCAGCGGATCGCGCCCGCCGTCGGCGGCGGCGGCCTCGGGGTCGAAGCCGTAGGCGGAGTTCTTGTAGCGCCAGTGCGCCGCCACACCCTCCTCGGCCACCCGGTCCATGGCCTCGGTGCGGATCTGCATCTCGATGCGCATGCCGCGCGGCCCGACCACCGTGGTGTGCAGGCTGCGGTAGTTGTTGCGCTTGGGCGTGGAGATGAAGTCCTTGAACCGCTCCGGCACGCTGGGCCAGGCCCGGTGGATCACGCCAAGCGCGCGATAGCAGTCGTCCTCCGTGTCGACGATGACGCGGAAAGCGTAGATGTCGGAAAGCTGAGAGAATCCAATGGATTTACGCTGCAGTTTGCGCCAGATCGAGAACGGGTTCTTCTCGCGGCCGAACACCCGCGCCGGCACGCCGGCCTGGTCCAGGCGGGACGCGATCTCGCCGGAGACCACCGCCACCGCCCCGCCCTGCGACTGGCGCAGCGCCTCCAGGCGGCGGCCGATGGCGTCGCGGGCCACCGGGTTGAGGTGCTCGAACGCCAGCTCCTCCAACTCCGAGCAAATCCGGTGGCAGCCGATGGAGCGGGCGAGCGGGGCGTAGATGTCCAGGGTCTCGCGGGCGATCCGCTCGCGCTTGGCCGGGCTCTCGATGTGCTGCAGCGTGCGCATGTTGTGCAGCCGGTCGGCCAGCTTGACCATCAGCACCCGCACGTCCTTGGAGATCGCCAGGATGAACTTGCGCAGGTTCTCCGCCTGGCGGGTGTGTTCGTGGGTCAGCTCCAGCTTGGAGAGCTTGGTCACCCCCTCCACCAGTTCGGCCACCTCCTCGCCGAACAGTTCCTGGATCTGGGCGCGGGTGACCGGGGTGTCCTCGATCACGTCGTGCAGCAGGGCGGTGACGATGGTCTCGGTGTCGAGCCGGTAGTCGGTGAGGATGCCCGCCACCTCGATGGGGTGGGCGAAATAGGGGTCGCCGGAGGCCCGCTTCTGCGCCCCGTGCATGCGCATGGCGTAGACGTAGGCGCGGTTCAGCAGCGCCTCGTCGGCGGTGGGGTCATACGAGCGGACCTTGTCGATCAGCTCGTATTGCCGGAGCATCCTGGGCTTGCGCCCGGCCGCCGGCGCGGCCTTGGGCGGAACGGCGGCGGGGGGCGGCGCCGTCTTGAGTTGGACTGGTTCTGGGCCTTCCAGGCTCAGTACCGTTCCTCCTGACCGCCGTCGCGGTCGCTCTGCAGGGCGCGGACCAGCTCCAGTTCGCTCATCTGCATATGGGTCGGGTCGGAGAGCAGGGCGAGGGTCTCGGCCTCTTCCTCGGCCTCGGAGCGCTCGTCCACCCGCTGCAGGGTGCCGATCAGGCTCTCGCGCAGCTCCTCGGCGTCCACCACGTCGTCGGCGATCTCGCGCAGCGACACGACGGGATTCTTGTCGTTGTCGCGATCGACCAGCAATTGCGCACCCGCCGAGATGGCGCGCGCGCGGTGCGCGGCCAGGAGCACCAGGTTGAACCGGTTCGGCACCTTTTGAATGCAGTCTTCGACGGTGACGCGGGCCATGAAATCCTCAAGCGGCGGGTGAGATTTCAACCAAATAGTGTTTTGCCGCCTTTTGTGCAACGCCGAAGACGGGCGCTCAGCCCAGCGGGGCGGAGTCCCGGCCCACGGGGGCGGCCGCGGCGAGCTCGGCGGCGGTGCGGCCCAGCACGGGATGGCGCCAGTCCGGGGCGATCTCGGCCAGCGGCCCCATGACGAACAGCCGCTCGTGCGCCCGCGGGTGCGGCAGGGTCAGGCCTGGGGCATGGCGCACCGTCCGGCCATAGGCGACGAGGTCCAGGTCCAGCGTCCGCGGCGCGTTCGGCGCCCGCCGGGTGCGGCCGAACGCTTGCTCGATCGCCAGCAGGGCCGCAAGGGCCGCCTCGGGCCCCAACTGCGTCTCGACAAGGACGACGGCGTTGCGATAGGCAGGCGCCGCGGCGTCCGGCCATGCGGCGGAACGCCACCAGCTTGATCGACGGGCGATCGGCAATCCCGCCGAATCGAAACGGACCAGGGCGGCCTCAAGAAGAGCTTGGGGCGACGGAAAGTCTCCGGCTAGGTTGCCGCCCACGGCGACGACCACCGCGGCGTCCAGGTTCAACGACGTCGCGTCCAAGGATTTCCAGATCCCATGAGCTTTTACCCGACCGACCGGCTGGCGCTCTTCATCGACGGCTCCAACCTCTATTCGACCGCCAAGGGCCTGGGCTTCGACATCGACTACCGCAAGCTCCTGGAGGAGTTCCGCAAGCGCGGGGTGCTGATCCGCGCCTACTACTACACCGCCCTGGTGGAGGATCAGGAGTATACGCCGATCCGCCCCCTCGTGGACTGGCTGGATTACAACGGCTACAGCCTCGTGACCAAGTCGGCGCGGGAATATACCGACTCCCACGGGCGCAAACGCTGGCGCGGCGACATGGACGTCGAGATCGCCGTAGACATGATGAACATGGCCGACCACGCCGACCACCTGGTGCTGTTCTCCGGCGATGGCGATTTCCGCTACCTGGTGGAGGCGGTGCAGCGCAAGGGCGCGCGGGTGACCGTGATCTCCACCGTGAAGTCGCAACCGCCGATGGCCTCCGACGAGCTGCGCCGGCAGGCCGACAACTTCGTGGACCTGAACGACCTGGCCGAGATCGTCTGCCGCCCGTCGCGCCTGCCCCGCTTCGTGCAGGAGCCGGCCCGCACCGGCGACCGGGCGCGCCAGAGCGAGCCGGAGGAAGATGTCGACGCTGACGCCTGACCCCGCCCCGGGGCCGGAGCCGGAGCCGGAGCCGCCCAGGGACTGCCCCCGCTGCCCCCGGCTGGTCGCCTATCGCGCGGCCAACCGCGCCGCCCATCCCGATTGGTTCAACGGCCCCGCGCCCTCGTTCGGGGATGCGGCCGCGCGCCTGCTGGTCATGGGCCTGGCCCCCGGCCGGCAGGGCGCCAACCGCACCGGGCGGCCGTTCACCGGCGACCACGCCGGGGTGCTGCTCTACGAGACCCTGGGCAAGCTGGGCTTCGCCCGCGGGCGCTACCAGGCCCGGCCCGACGACGGGCTGGAGCTGGTGGACTGCATGATCACCAACGCCGTCCGCTGCGCGCCGCCCGGCAACAAGCCGGAGCCCTCGGAGGAGGCCGCCTGCCGCCCGTTCCTGGCCTCCCGGCTAACCGCCCTGCCCCGCCTGCAGGTGATCGTCACCCTGGGGGACGTGGCCCGCCGCAGCCTGCTGAAGGGCCTGGGCCTGAAGGCTTCCGCCGACGTCCCCGGCCACGGCTCGGAGTTCGACGCCGGGCCCTACAGGGTGATCAACAGCTACCACTGCTCGCGGCTGAACACGAACACCGGACGGCTGACGGCGGCGATGTTCGAGGACGTGTTCCGGCGGGCGAAGGCGCTGCTGCGGGACTGAGGTCCACCGGCGTCACGCCTGATCGTCATCCCCGGCGGCGGCGCGTAGCGCGACCTCACCGCGTCCAGCAGCGATAGCGCCAGGCCTCGGCCAAGCCGGCGCGGCGGTAGAGCGCGCACGCCGGGGCGTTGGCCTCGTCCACCTGCAGGAACAACCGCGCGACGCCGCGCCGGGCCGCCGCTGCGGCCAGGCCCGCCAGCACGCGGCCCGCCAGCCCTTGCCCGCGGCGCGCCTTGGCGGTGCGCATGCCGTGGACGCCGGCCCAGCCGTAGCCGAAGGACATCACCCCCACCGCCGCCGTCTCGCCGCCCTCGCGCACCTGGCCGAACACCGCGCCCGGCGAGCGGCTCAGCGCCGCCGCCCGAAAGGCGCCGTCCACGGGATCGAAGCCCTCGCCCAGGAACACCTGTCTCCAGGCGGCGTCGGGAGCGTCCACGGTCTCGCCCGGCTCGCCCAGGACCAGCAGGCCGGAGACAGCGCCGAGCATCACCAGGGTCGGAGGGTCGGCGCCATAGCCCCGCGCGGCCAGCTCGCCGCGGATGTCGTCCAGGCCCGGCGCTTCCGCCAGCCGGAACGCCGGCGTCATATCGCGCGCCAGGTAGGCGGCCTCGATACGGTCGAGCACGGCGAGGTCGCAGGCCATCTCGTGGCTCAGCGGAACGGCGCTCCTGGCGCGCTTGATCGATCCGTCCTCGAGCCCGGCCAGCCACCCGTCCGTCTCCAGCACCTCCACCGGCGACACCGCGGCCAGGGTCGCCCGCTCGATCGCCTCGACGTCGGCCGGGATCACCCCTTGTCCCGCATCAGCCGGGCCTTGTCCCGGGCCCAGTCGCGCTCGGCGGTGGCCTCGCGCTTGTCGTGCAGCTTCTTGCCCTTGGCCATGGCCAGCTCCAGCTTCGCCAGGCCCTTGTCGTTCCAGTAGAGCTTCACCGGGATCAGGGTGCGGCCCTCGCGCTGCACGGCGCCGATCAGCCGGTCGATCTGCTTGCGGTGCAGCAGCAGCTTCCGGTGGCGCCTGGGCTCGTGGTTGAAGCGGTTGGCCTGGGCGTAGGGCGGGATGTCGGCGTTGATCAGCATGATCTCGCGCCCCTGCACGTCGGCGTAGGCCTCGGCGATGTTGGCCCGGCCGTTGCGCAGCGACTTCACCTCGGTGCCGGTGAGCGCCAGGCCCGCCTCCACCGTGTCATCGAGGAAATAGTCGAATCGCGCCCGCCGGTTCTCGGCGATCAGGCGACCGGCCATCAGATGACGCCCGCCTCGCGCAGGGCCTCCAGCACGGTCTGGCGCGAGGCCTCGGAGGCCGGCGCGATCGGCAGGCGCACGTCTTCCCGGCAGAGGCCCAGGTGCGCCAGAGCGAACTTGGTGGGCGCGGGCGAGGCGTCGCTGAACAGCGCCCTGTGCAGCCGCACCAGCCGGTCCTGCCAGTAGAGGGCGGTCTTGCCGTCGCCCGCCAGGGCCGCGTTGTAGAAGGCCGCGCAGAGGTCGGGCGCGACGTTGGACGTCACCGAGATGCAGCCGTGGCCGCCGTGGGCGATGTAGCCCAGGGCGGTCGGGTCGTCTCCGGACAGCATCACCCAGTCGGGGCCGCAGAGCAGGCGCTGCTCGCTGGCGCGGACCATGTCGCCGGTGGCGTCCTTGATCCCGACGATGTTCGGCAGCCTGGAGAGCCGCGCCAGGGTGGCGTTGGAGATGTCGACGCTGGTGCGCGCCGGCACGTTGTAGACCAGCACCGGGATCTGCACCGCCTCATTGATCGCCGCGTAGTGGGCGTAGAGGCCCTCCTGGCTCGGCCGGTTGTAATAGGGCGTGACGATCAGCGCCGCGTCGGCGCCCACCGCCTTGGCGTGGCGGGCGAGCTCGATGGCCTCGGCGGTGGCGTTGGAGCCGGCGCCGGCGATCACCGGCACGCGGCCGGCGGCGGTCTTCACGCACAGCTCCACCACCCGGCGGTGCTCGTCATGGGACAGCGTCGAGGTTTCGCCGGTGGTGCCCACCGGCACCAGGCCGTGCACCCCGCCGCCGATCTGGCGCTCCACCAGGGCTGTGAACGCCGCTTCGTCGACCGCGCCCTCGCGGAACGGCGTCACCAGCGCGGGTAAGACGCCGTTAAACATAACTTCGGACATGGTCTGTAAATTGCCGCCAAGACGCCGCAGGGAGTTGCGGCCAGAGTTGGGCCGGACAATATGGCCGTGCGGGCCGACCCCGCAACGTCCGTGTTCGTTGTCGGCGAGACCGGAGATAAAGCTTGCGCCCCACCATCCGTAAAGCCCTGTTCGCCGCCGGCGCGGTCCTCCTGCTCTCGGCCGCAGCCGAGGCGGAGCCTTCCGCCGCGCCGGGCGGCTACGGCGGCATGACGGTGCGCCAGCCGCTGAACCTGGCGCAGACCCCGGCCTCCGCCCCGCGCCAGCCGATCTCCGAGGCCGACGCCCAGACGCTGCGCATGGTGCTCGACGCCGTGAAGCGCGGCGACATTTTGTCCGCCCGCGCCAATCTGCCGCTGATCTCCGACCCGCTGGCCCGCAAGATCGGGACCTGGGCGTTCGTCGATTCCACCTCGGGCGCCATGAGCTTCTCCGAGCTGGAGCAGGCCCGGCGCGACCTGGCCGGCTGGCCGCGCGAGGCGCGCCGCCAGCTCGCCGCCGAGAAGCGGCTGGAGGGCTCCGGCCTCTCCGCCCGCCAGACCGTCGACTGGTTCGCCGGCGCCCAGCCGCAGACCGCCGAGGGCGCCATGGCGCTGGCCGGCGCCTACCGGGTGCTGAACCGGCCGCAGGACGCCGCGGCCCTGATCCGCCGGACCTGGCGCGAGAAGGTGTTCGAGGCCGACGTGCAGCGCCTGATGCTGTCGCGCTTCGGCGACGTGCTGACCCAGGACGACCACGCCCACCGCACCGACATGATGCTCTACGGGGCCGTCGGTCCCGCGGCCCGCGACATGATCGCGCTGCTGCCCGCCGACCAGCAGCAGCTCGCCCTGGCCCGTATCGCGCTGCGCGCCAACGCCGCCGACGCCAACGAGCTGGCGGCCGCCCTGCCCGCCAGCGTCGCGGGCAGCCCGTCCCTGGCCTTCGAGCGCGCCGCCTACCTGCGCCGCCGCGGGCTGGACAGCCTGGCCCTGGCGCTGCTGCAGAACTTTCCCAGGGAAACGGCCACGCCCGCCGCGGCCGACCGCATCTGGGACGAGCGCTACCAGCTCACCCTGCTGGCGCTGCGCAACGGCGATTCCCGCGCGGCCTATTCCGCCGCCGCCAACAGCGGCCTGACCTCCGGCGCCGACGCCGCCGACGCCGAGTTCTACGCCGGCTGGATCGCCCTTCGCCGGCTGAAGGACCCGGCCCGGGCCGACGCCCACTTCGCCGCCCTGGAAAAGATCGGCTCCTCGCCGATCACCCGCGGACGGGCGCTCTACTGGCGCGGCCGCGCCGCCGAGGCGCGCGGCGACCAGGCCGCGGCGCAGGCCTTCTATGGCCAGGCGGCCAGGTACTACACCACCTTCTACGGCCAGCTGGCCGGCGAGAAGGTCGGCGACGGGCGCCTGACCCTGCCCGCCGACCCCACCGTCACCGCCGCCGACCGCGCCCGCTTCGAAGGCCGCGAGGCGGTGCGCGCCGTCCGCGTGCTCTACGACCTGGGCCAGCGCGACTCGTTCCGCGCCCTGGTGCTGGGGCTCGACGACATCCTGCCCTCCGCCGAGGAGGAGGCCCTGCTCATCGACCTGACCCGCGGCTACGGCGAGCAGGACCTGTCCATGAAGGTGGCCCGCGCCGCCGCCCAGCGGGGTTTCGTCCTGCCGCAGCGTGCCTATCCGTTCCGCACGCCGCCCCAGGTTCTGGACGGGCCGGAGCCGGCGCTCGTCCTGGGCATCACCCGCCAGGAAAGCGGCTTCGACCCGATGGTCCGCTCCGGCGCCGGCGCCCGCGGCATGATGCAGCTGATGCCGGCCACCGCCGCCATCGTCGCCCGCCGCAGCGGCATGGGCTACGCGCCCTCGATGCTCGACGACCCGGACTACAACATGCGCCTGGGCGCCGCCTACCTGGGCCAGGTGGTGGACGGCTTCTCCGGCTCCTACGTGATGGGCGTGGCGGCCTACAACGCCGGCCCCGGCCGCCCGGCCCAGTGGTCCGCCTTCTGCGGCGACCCGCGCGGCGCCTCGTCCGACCCGATCGACTTCATCGAGTGCATCCCGTTCGGCGAGACCCGCAACTACGTGATGCGCGTGCTGGAGGGGATGCAGGTCTACCGGGCCAAGCTGAACGGCGGCTCAGCCCCGATCACCCTGTCCTCGGACATGCTGCGCGGCAGCTACAACTATCCGCCGCCCTCGACCCGGGTGGCCTCGCAGCCGTAGGCCGGCTTCAGTCGATCACCAGGCCGTTCATCAGGCCGTCGAGGCTGACCGCGATCAGCTCCTCCGTCGGCTCCCAGTGGAAGTTGGGCCGCCCGGTCAGCAGCGCCACCAGCCCGTGGCCGGCCATCCAGGACACCTGGGCCGCAGCGTCGGCCGAGCCGGCGCGCAAGCGCCCGGCGGCGGCGATCTCGCGCACCACGCTGGCGTAGATCTCGTAGCAGCGCCAGCTGAGCTCGGTGGTCCCCTCCGGCCAGGCGTCGGCGTTCGGCCGCGGCCCCGAATAGACCAGGTTGTAGGCGTTGGGATGCTGCAGGCCCCAGCGCACATAGGCCTCCAGCATCATCCGCACCCGGGTGACCGAGTCCACCGGCTTGGCCGCCAGTTCGGTGTTGCGGTCCAGGAGCTGCGTCAGCGTGCGCTCGCAGATCTCCATCAGGATCGCGGCCTTGTCGGGGAAGTGCATGTAGAGGGCGGTGGACGACACCCCCACCTCGTCGGCGATCCGGCGGATAGTCGCCCCGTCGTAGCCTTCGGCCACGAAGATCCGCTCGGCGGCGTCGAGGATCTCGGCCCGCCGCAGATACCCGTCGCCCTTGGCCTTGCGCGCGGATCGGCGCGCGGCGGGAACCTCTAGCTGCGTCAATTGGATGCCTCCAACAAGATCTAGTGTGCACGGAGCCTGAAAACCCATCTCCTGGCAAGGGCGCGCCGGCGCGCAGCCGTTCGGCGGGCTGGACGACCTTGGGCGTGAGCGCGTAAGGCGCGGGGCATGAGCGCGCCCGCACCCGCCGTCGCCGACGCTCCGGGCGTGATGCGCACCCCCGGATGGGACGACTACGCCCTGATCGACTCCGGCGGCGGGCGGAAGCTCGAGCGCTACGGCCCCCACCGCGTGGTGCGCCCGGAGCCGCAGTGCCTGTGGGCGCCGCGCCTGCCCGCCGCGGCCTGGGACGCCGCCGACGCGGTGTTCGACCCCGCCGACGAGGAGGACGCCGGCCGCTGGCGCTTCGCCGGGCCCGTCCCCGGAACCACGCCGCTGGCCTGGCGGGCCGTGCGGTTCAACGCCCGCTTCACCGCCTTCCGCCACCTGGCCTTCTTCCCCGAGCAGGCGGCCAACTGGGCATGGCTGGACGCGCGGGTCCGCGCCGCGCCGGGCCAGCCCCGGGTGCTCAACCTGTTCGGCTACACCGGCGTCGCCAGCCTGGTCTGCGCCGCCGCCGGGGCCGCGGTCACCCATGTGGACGCCTCGAAGAAGGCCGTCGCGTGGGCGCGCGAGAACGCCGCCCTCTCCGGCCTCGACGACCGGCCGGTGCGCTGGATCTGCGAGGACGCGCGCAAGTACGTCCAGCGCGAGGCCCGCCGCGGCTCGCGCTACGACGGGATCATCCTGGACCCGCCCAAATATGGCCGCGGACCCGCCGGCGAGGTCTGGCGCCTGTTCGAGGACCTGCCGGAAATGGCCCGCCTCTGCGCCGAGCTGCTCTCGGAAGGCGCGGCCTTCCTGGTCCTCAACGCCTACGCCGCGCGGATCTCCGGCGCCTCGCTGGCCGGCCTGCTGTCCGAGGCGCTGGCGGGACGCGGCGGCCGTATCGACTGGGGCGAGCTGGCCCTGGTGGAAGAGGCCGGCGACCGGCAGATCGGCCTGTCGTTCTACGCCCGGTGGTCGGCGTGACGTCGCGCGCCGTCACCTCGCTCGCCAACCCCACCGTCAAGGCGGTGCGGGCGCTGCACCTGCGCAAGGCCCGCGAGGAGACCGGCCTGTTCGTCGCCGAGGGCCTGAAAATCGTCACCGAGGCGGTGGAGTTGGGCCACGCGCCGGCCATCCTGCTGCATGGCCGCGAGGCCTCGGACCATCCGCTGCTCGCCAAGGCCGCCGCCGCGGCCCGGGCCGCCGGCGGCGAAGTGGTCGAGGTGACCCGGGAGATCCTCGCCAAGGTCTCGCGCCGGGACAATCCGCAGGCGGTGGTCGGCGTGTTCCGCCAGCGCTTCACCGCGCTCGCCGACCTGGTCCCCGCGGCCGCCCCGGCCTGGGTCGCCCTGCACCGGGTGCGCGATCCCGGCAACCTCGGGACCATCGTGCGCACCGTCGACGCGGCGGGCGGCGGCGGGGTGATCCTGGTGGGCGAATGCTGCGACCCGTTTTCCGTGGAGGCGGTGCGCGCCACCATGGGCTCGATCTTCGCCGTCACACTGGCCCGCGCCGACGAGGCCGCCTTCGCCGCCTGGCGCGCCGCCTGGCCGGGCTCGGTGGTGGGCGCCCTGCTCAGCGCCACGACGGACTACCGCGCCGCCGGCTATCGCGCCCCCAGCCTGGTGGTGATGGGCAACGAGCAGCAGGGTCTGCCGCCGGAGATGGCCGGCCTGTGCGACGTGAGCGTCAAGATCCCCATGCGCGGCCGCGCCGACAGCCTGAACCTGGCGGTGGCGACCGGGGTGATGCTCTACGCGGCGATCGGCTGATCAGCCTGCGGTCTTCGTGGCTGCGGCGCGGCGGGCGGCGGACGGCGCCTCGGCGTCCGCCGGGATCGTGCGGCGAGAGGTCTTTTCCCGCTCCAGGTGCTCGACCAGCTTCTGATGCGCCTGGGCGGCCTTGTGGCAGCGCGCCTGCAGCGCCTCCAGTTCCTTGTCGGTGAGCTTCTCGATGCCGATGAACTCGTTCTCGGCGTCGGAGGTCAGGATCAGGTCGTCGAGCTTGGCCTGGATCGCCATGCCGTCGCGGTTCTGGGTGTTCTGGATCAGGAACACCATCAGGAAGGTGACGATGGTGGTGGAGGTGTTGATGATCAACTGCCAGGTGTCGGAATAGTGGAACACCGGTCCGGTCAGCGCCCAGATGGCGATCAGCAGGATACAGATCACGAAGGTGATCGGTCGCCCGGCCGTGCGCGAGGTCTCGTTCGCGAAGCCGGTGAAGACCTTGGTCAGGCTGAAGCGCGTCTCGGTGGGTTCGTTGGCCGACA
>NZ_DASXYF010000033.1:0-14203 GCF_036502675.1 Phenylobacterium sp. | reverse complement strand
CCTTCGCCTCTAGCCCCTCCCGGTACGCCGTGTTGACCTCATAGCGATGCCGATGCCGCTCGGAGATGCGCGTCGAGCCATAAATCTCGGCGATCTTCGAGCCGGGCGCGAGATCGGCCCAATAGGCGCCGAGCCGCATCGTGCCGCCGAGATCGCCCACCTTCGATCGCTTCTCCAGCTCGTTGCCGCGCAGCCATTCGGTCATGAGGCCGACCAGCGGCTCCGGCGTCGGGCCGAACTCGGTCGAATTGGCTTGCTCGATCCCTACGAGATTGCGTGCAGCCTCGATCACGGCCATCTGCATGCCGAAGCAGATGCCGAAATACGGTACGTCGCGCTCGCGGGCGAACTGCGCCGCCCTGATCTTGCCCTCGGCGCCGCGCTGGCCGAAACCGCCGGGCACCAGAATGCCGTTGACGTGCTCGAGGAACGGCGCCGGGTCCTCGTTCTCGAACACCTCGCTCTCGATCCAGTCGAGGTTGACCTTGACCTTGTTGGCGATGCCGCCATGCGAGAGCGCCTCGATCAGCGACTTATAGGCGTCCTTCATGCCCGTGTATTTGCCGACGATGGCGATAGTGACATCGCCTTCCGGGTTACGGATGCGCTCGTTGATGGTGTTCCAGCTCTGCAGCTCCGGCGGAATCTTTGGCGCGATGCCGAACGCAGCGAGCACCTCATCGTCGAGGCCGGCGACATGATAGGCCTCGGGCACGGCGTAGATGCTGTCGGCGTCGCGCGCCTCGATCACGGCACTTTCACGCACGTTGCAGAACAGCCCGAGCTTGCGCCGCTCCTCCTTCGGGATCGGCCGGTCGGTGCGGCACAACAGAATATCCGGCTGGATGCCGATCGAGCGCAGCTCCTTCACCGAATGCTGGGTCGGCTTGGTCTTGAGCTCGCCCGCGCTCGGGATGAACGGAAGCAGCGTCAGATGGATGTAGACGGAATGATCGCGCGGCAGCTCGTTCTTGAGCTGGCGGATCGCCTCGAAAAACGGCAAGCCCTCGATGTCGCCGACGGTGCCGCCGATCTCGACCAGCACGAAATCGAATTCGTCGTTGCCCGAAAGCACGAATTCCTTGATCGCGTTGGTGACGTGCGGCACCACCTGGATGGTCGCGCCGAGATAGTCGCCGCGGCGTTCCTTGGTGATGATGTCCTGATAGATGCGCCCGGTGGTGATGTTGTCGGCCTTGGTGGCCGGACGCCCGGTGAAGCGCTCATAATGACCTAGATCGAGATCGGTCTCGGCGCCGTCATCGGTCACGAACACCTCGCCGTGCTGGTACGGCGACATGGTTCCGGGATCGAGATTGAGGTAGGGATCGAGCTTGCGAAGGCGGACCTTGTAGCCCCGGGCCTGCAGCAGGGCGCCGAGCGCCGCCGATGCCAGACCCTTTCCAAGCGAGGAGACCACGCCGCCGGTGATGAAGATGTACCGCGCCATGGGCGTTCAGGTTAGCCGTGATTCGGGCCGGCTGCGCGGTTCGATTCGTCGCAGGCCCGGCGTTGAAGGATGCGCCGGAATGAGCGGCGTCGCGGAGGCCCTCTCAGGGCTGGGCGGGGGCGTCGCCGGCCGGCGCGGGCGCGAACGGGTAACGCAGGGTGGGCGTGGGGGCCTGCAGCGGGCCGGGCCGGGCCGGCTGCACGGGTTCCGACGGCGGCGCGGCCGGCGCGGGCGCCGCCGGCCGGTTGAGCTCGCGCGGGTTAATGGCGTCGACCTTGATCCGGTCGACCACCGAATCGCCCGAGTGCGCACGGCCGGACAGCAGCGTCAGCGTCAGGCTGAGGACGAAGAACGCGATCCCCAGGCCCCAGGTCACCTGGGTCAGCAGGTTCCCGGCGCCGCGGGCGGTCATGAACCCGGACGGCCCGCCGCCCATGCCCAGCGCCCCGCCTTCCGAGCGCTGCAGCAGCACCACGCCCACCAGGCAGATGCAGACGGCGATATTCAAAGCGAGCAGAACGGCGAACAACATGGGCGATCCGGTGCGTTCGGGCGGCCACGCCGCACGAAATGAAGCGCGCGCTCTACCATCGAGCGCCGCGCGACGCCATACCTAGGGCGTGATCGCCGAAAGTGGAAGCCGTCCGATCCTGGAGACGCCGCGCCTGCGGCTGTCGCCGCTCGTCATCGAGGACGCGGCGCACATCTTCCCGATCATGAACGATCGCGAGGTCATGGCCCACTGGGACTGCGGCGAGATCGACGACCCGGAGCTGGTGGCCGAGATCGTCCGGGGCCAGGTCGCCGACATGGACGCCGGCCGCTCCATCCACTGGGCAATCGCCGCCCTCGACGGCGGCGCCTTCCTGGGCTGCTGCGACCTGGAGGCCATCGACCGGTGGCACCGCCGCGCCGAGGTGGGTTTCATCCTGGACCGCGCGGCGTGGGGCCAGGGCTATGCGCTGGAGGCCATGCGCTCGGTGGTGGGCTATGCGGCGGTCTGCGGCGTCCGCAAGCTGGGCGCCCGCACGCATCTGGGAAACCGACGTTCGGAAAACCTGCTCAGCGAATTGGGCTTCGAGGAAGAGGGCGTGCTGCGCGGCCATGTGCTGCGCGACGGCGAACGCCGCGACTGCCACCTCTTCGGCCTCCTGTTGTAGGCCGACGACCTCTGCGGGAGGTAGGGGAAAGGCGCCTCAAACCCCGCGGATGATGCCCAGGAAGTCCTCGGCCTTGAGCGAAGCGCCCCCCACCAGCGCGCCGCCCACCTCGGCGGCGTGCAGGATCTCGGCGGCGTTGGCCGGCTTCACCGACCCGCCGTAGAGGATCGGCGCCCGGCGGCCCGTCTCCCCGAACATCTCCACCAGCACCGCGCGGATCGCGGTGTGCACCTCCTCGATCTGCGGCGTGGTGGGGGTGAGCCCGGTGCCAATGGCCCAGACAGGCTCGTAGGCGACGCAGAAGTCCCGGCCGGCCAGCTTCGCCGGCAGCGACCCCCTCGCCTGTTCCGAAACCACCGCCAGCGCCCGGCCGCCCTCGCGCTCCGCCAGGGTCTCGCCGACGCAGACGATGGGCTCGAGGCCCGCCCGCAGCGCCGCGCGCGCCTTGTCGGCCACCACCGCGTCGGTCTCGCCATAGCCCGCCCGCCGCTCGGAATGGCCGACGATCACCAGGCTGGCGCCGGCGTCGGCCAGCATCTCGGCCGCCACGTCGCCGGTGAAGGCGCCCGAGGCCTTGGGGTGGCAGTCCTGCCCGCCCACCAGCACCGCGCCGCCCGCCAGCGCCCGCGCCAGCCGTTCGACCAGGGTCGCCGGCGGGCAGATCGCCACCCGCGCCGGGGTGGCGCCCAGTCCCGCGGCCACGGCCCTCGCCTCGTCCATGGCGGCGGCCAGGCCGTTCATCTTCCAATTGCCGGCGATCAGGGGGACGGGCTGCGTCATCGGGCCTCGCGTTGAGTGTGCAGGGCGCGGTTAAGCCAAGCGGCCGGTTCTGTCACCTGCTTGCGGTGACCGGACGGCCTCCACTATACCGCGCGCTTACGCCAGCGCCCGGAAAGGGTCCCATGCTCGCCGCTACCCGCGTCTTCGCGAAATCCTGGCCCGCCCGTGTGCTGGTGGGCCTGCTGATGGTCGGCTTCGTCTTTTTCGGCGTCCGCAGCGGCCTGCAGGGCTCGTCCCACGCCGCGTCCTCGGTGATCGTCGCCGGCCCGCGCAAGGTCACCCCCGACGACTTCAAGCGCGCCTGGGACAACTTCAAGCGCGGCGCCGAGCAGCAGGCGGGCCAGCCGCTCTCGCTGGAGGTCGCCGACAAGAACCACCTCGACAAGCGGGTGCTGGACAGCCTGGCTACGCAGGAGGCGCTGGCCGCGGTGATCACCAGGATGGGGATCCACCCCTCCGACAAGCTGCTGGCGGGCGAGCTGCAGAAGATCCCGGCCTTCTTCGATCCGGTCACCGGCCGCTTCGACAAGGCCCAGTACGAGCAGATGATGCGGGAGAACGGCCTGACCCCGCCGCAGTTCGACCGGATCCTCGCCGACCAGATCGCCCAGGCGCACGTGGCCGCGGCGCTGCAGGCCGGCGTGCGCGTGCCCCGCGCCTATACCGCCCTGGTGGCGATCTACGGCCTGGAGAGCCGCGACTTCAGCTACTTCGCCCTGGGCCCTCAGAGCGTCCCGCCGCCGGCCCTGCCCACCGACGCCCAGCTTGCCCAGTTCATGAAGGAGAACGCCAGCCAGCTCATGCGGCCGGAGTTCCGGGTGCTGACCCTGGTGCGCTTCAGCCCGGCCCTGGTGGGCGCCAGCCTGCCGATCGACGAGGCGGAGCTGAAGAAGCGCTTCGACTTCCGCAAGGACACGCTGACCAGGCCCGAGATCCGCACCCTGGTGCAGATTCCCGCCAAGGACGCTGCGACGGCGGCGCAGATCGCCGCCCGCCTCTCCAGGGGCGAGGCGCCCGAGGCGATCGCCAGGAGCCTCGGCGTCGACGCCATCACCTATGCCGACAAGCCCAAGGCCGCGATCGCCGACCGGCAGGTGGCCGAGGCCGCCTTCGCGCTTGCCGCCGGCCAGGTCAGCGGCGCGATCAAGGGCGCCCTGGGCCTGGCGGTGGTCAAGGTGGCCAAGGTCACGCCCGGCCACGTCCCAACCCTGGAGGAGGTCCGCCCGGCTCTGGAGGCGGAGCTGCGCAAGGACGCCGCCGGCGAGAAGGTCTATGCGCTGAGCCAGGCCTATGACGACGCCCACGCCAAGGGCGCCGGCCTCGCCGAGGCGGCGCAGAAGGCCGGCGTGCCGATCATGACCCTGCCGCCGATCTCCAGGCAGGGCGTGCTGGTCACCGGCCAGCCGGTGCAGGGCCTGCCGCCCAAGGTGCTGGAGACCGCCTTCAACCTGCCCCAGGGCGGCGAGAGCGAGGTCGAGGAACTGGGCGGCGGCGAGTACTACGCCGTGAAGGTCGAGAAGGTCGTCGCACCGGCCATGCCCGCCCTGGCCGAGGTCAGACCGATCCTCACCCGCTACTGGATGTCGCGCGAGATGATGAAGCGCCTGCAGGCCCGCGCCGACGAGCTGAGCGCGCGCCTGAAGAAGGGCGAGAGCGTCGAGGCGGTCGCCACCGCCGCCGGCGCCGGCGTGACCCGGGCCGTGGGCCTCGACCGGGCCAGCGCCGGCCAGAACAAGACCCTGTCGCAGGACGCCCTGATCAAGGTCTTCGGCGCCAGGCCCGGCGACGTCCTCGTTGCGGAGGGGACCGCCTTCGGACTGGTCGTCGGCAAGCTGGACGCGGTCCATATCGACGGCGGACCCAAGCTCGCGCAGCTGACCGAGGCCGCCCGCCCGCAGATGTCCCAGACCATCGCCCGCGAGATCCTGGAAAGCGCCAGCGTGGCGGCCGGCGCAGAGCTGAGGCGCGCCGGCAAGCTGAAGACCAACCCGGCGCTCGCCCGCTCGGCCATCGGCATGGAGCCGGAGACCCCCGACGCCAAGGCGGGGAAGGCCAAGTGAGCGTCGAGCCCGCGTACGGGACCTTCGAGCAGCTCTATGCGGCCGGCGCGCCCCAGCTGGTCTGGCGCCGCCTGATCGACGACCTGGAGACCCCGGTCTCCGCCTATCTGAAGATCGCCCACGGCCGGCCCTACGCCTTCCTGTTCGAATCGGTGGAGGGCGGCGCCTGGCGCGGGCGCTACTCGGTGATCACCCTGAATCCGGACCTCGTCTGGCGCTGCCGCGGCGACGTGGCCGAGGTCGCCGAGGGCGAGGACATCGCCGCCGCCCGCTTCACGGCCCAGCCGGGCGGGGCGCTGGAGTCCCTGCGCGACCTGCTGGCCGCCTCGCGCATCGAGCTGCCGCCCGGCCTGCCGCCGATGGCCGGGGGCGTGTTCGGCGCCATCGGCTACGACATGATCCGGCTCGTCGAGCGCCTGCCGGACGTCAACCCCGACGCCCTGGACCTGCCCGACGGGGTGATGACCCGCCCGTCGGTGGTGGCGATCTTCGACGCCATCGCCCAGGAGATCATCCTGGCCACCAGCGTGCGGCCGGGCCCGGCCCCGGCCGCCGACGCCTACGCGGCGGCGCAGGGCCGGCTGGGGGCGATCGTCGCCGACCTGAAGGGCGCCGCCCCGCCGCTGACCGGCGCGGGCCGGCCCGAGCCCGACCGCTTCACCACCCCGGTCGACCGGGCGGCCTATGGCCGGATCGTCGAGCGCGCCAAGGACTACATCCGCGCCGGCGACATCTTCCAGGTGGTGCCCAGCCATCGGTTCCGCGCGCCGTTCGCCCACGACCCCTTCGCTCTCTACCGGTCGCTTCGCCGGACGAACCCTTCGCCGTTCCTGTTCTACCTGAACTTCGGGGACTTCCAGCTCGCCGGCTCCTCGCCGGAGATCCTGGTGCGCCTGCGCGACGGCAAGATCACCATCCGCCCGATCGCAGGCACCCGGCCGCGCGGCGCCACCCCCGCCGAGGATCTGGCGCTGGAGCAGGAACTAATCACCGACCCCAAGGAGCGGGCCGAGCACCTGATGCTGCTCGACCTCGGCCGCAACGACGTGGGCCGCGTGGCCATGCTCAACCGGCCCGGCCAGAATACGCCGGCCCCGGCGTCCAGGGGCGCCCACGTGCGGGTGACCGACAGCTTCTTCGTCGAGCGCTACAGCCATGTGATGCACTTGGTCTCCAACGTCGAAGGCGACGCGCCTGAGGGCCTGGACCCGGTCGATGTGGTGATGGCCGCCCTGCCCGCCGGCACGCTCTCGGGCGCGCCCAAGGTGCGGGCCATGGAGATCATCGACGAGCTGGAGACCGAGAAGCGCGGCATGACCTACGCCGGCGCGGTCGGCTACTTCGGCTGCGACGGGGCGGTGGACACCTGCATCGTGCTGCGCACCGCCCTCTTCAAGGACGGCATGATGTACGTCCAGGCGGGCGGCGGGGTGGTGGCCGACTCCGACCCCGACGCCGAGTACGACGAGACCCTGCACAAGGCCCGCGCGCTGCGCCGCGCCGCGGAAGAGAGCTGGCGGTTCATCTAGGCGTCGGGGCTCAGCGCAGCTGCTGGTCCACGAAACTGTGGTCGGCGACCACCGGCGGGGCGATCACCATGGCCACCGCGAGGCCCAGCGCGCAGACGGCGGCGAAGGCCGCCGCCGCCAGCGCCGGCCACATCCGCGGCGGGCGCGGGGCCGGCGGCTCCAGCAGCGCCCGCGCCAGGGCGAGCGCGTCCGGATCGAGGGCGGAATCGGCGGCGGCCATGCGCGTGAACATCGGCCCTTCCGCCGCGTCCGACAATCCCGGCGCTTGGCGCGGAGCCCGCCCAAGCTTAGAGAGGCGGCATGATCCTGGTCGTCGATAACTATGACAGCTTCACCTACAACCTCGTCCATTACCTGAACGAGCTGGGGGCGGAGACGCTCGTCCACCGCAACGACGCGCTGACGGTGGACCAGGCGCTGGCCCTGCGTCCGCACGGCGTGCTGCTGTCGCCCGGGCCTTGCACTCCCAACGAGGCGGGCGTCTGCCTGGGCCTGCTGGCGGCCGCGCCGGCCGACCTGCCGATCCTCGGCGTCTGCCTGGGCCACCAGGCGATCGGTCAGGCCTTCGGCGGCCAGGTGGTGCGCGCCAAGGCGATCATGCACGGCAAGACCAGCGCCATCCGCCACACCGGACAGGGGGTCTTCAAGGGCCTGAAAACCCCCTTCACCGCCACCCGCTACCACAGCCTCTCGGTGCCTCGCGAAACCCTGCCGGCCGAGCTGGAGGTCACCGCCTGGACCGAGGACGGCGAGGTCATGGGCCTGCAGCACCGCACGCGGCCCGTGCACGGCGTCCAGTTCCACCCGGAATCCATCGCCACCGAGTGCGGGCACGAACTGCTGGCCAACTTCCTGGCCCTCGCAGGCGTGACGCCGCTCGCCCACGCCTAGCCATGTCCGACGCCTTCAAGCCGCTGCTGGGCCGCCTGGCCGACGGGGCGACGCTCTCGCCGCAGGACGCGCAAGAGTTCTTCGCCGCCTGCCTGCGCGGCGAACCCACCCCGGCGCAGATGGCCGCCGCCGTCACCGCCATGCGCCTGCGCGGCGAGACGGTGGGCGAGGTCACCGCCTGCGCCCAGGCGATGCGCCAGGCCTCCCTGCAGCTCGACCACGGCTTCCAGGTGATCGACGTCTGCGGCACCGGCGGCGACGGCCTGCACACCCTCAACATCTCCACCGCGGTCACCTTCGTGGCCGCCGGGGCGGGGCTGAAGGTGGCCAAGCACGGCAACCGGGCGCTGTCGTCGAAGTCCGGGACGGCCGACGTCCTGGCCGAGCTGGGGGTGAACCTGGAGGCGACCCCCGACCAGCAGCGCCGGGCCCTCGACGAGGCCGGGGTCTGCTTCCTGTTCGCGCCGGCCCACCACGGCGCCATGCGCCACGTGGGCCCGGTGCGGGCCGAGCTCGGCTTCCGCACCCTGTTCAACCTGCTGGGCCCGCTGACCAATCCCGCCGGGGCGCAGCGCCAGCTCCTCGGGGTCTACGACGCCCGCTGGGTCGAGCCCCTGGCCCGGGTGCTGGGCGCGCTGGGCGCCGAGCGGGCCTGGACGGTGCACGGCGGCGGCATGGACGAGGTCGCCACGACGGCCGAGACCGACGTCGCCGAGTGGCGCGATGGCCAGATCCGCCTGTTCCGCATCACGCCGGAGGCCGTCGGCCTGCCCCGCGCCGTCCTCGCCGACCTCACCGGCGGCCCGCCCGCGCAGAACGCCGCGGCGCTCAGGGCCCTGCTGGACGGCAAGACCGGCCCCTACCGCGACATCGTGCTGCTCAACGCCGCCGCCGCCCTGCTGCTCGGCGACAAGGTCGAGACCCTGCGCGAAGGCGTGGCGCTGGCCGGCCAGGTCATCGACGACGGCCGCGCCCGCGCCGCCCTGGACCGCCTCGTCGCGCTTACCGCGCCGGGAGCCGGCGCATGACCGACATCCTGCAGCGGATCGCGGCCTACAAGCGCGAGGACGTGGCCGCCCGCATGGCGCGGACCTCCCCGGCCGCGATCGAGGCCGCCGCCCGCCAGGCCGCCCCGCCCCGCGGCTTCCGCGCCGCGCTCGAGCGCCACCGCGCGCCGGGCAGACTCGCCCTGATCGCCGAGATCAAGAAGGCCTCCCCCTCCCGCGGGCTGATCCGCGAGGACTTCGCCCCCCCGTCCCTCGCCCGCGCCTACGAGGCCGGCGGCGCGGCCTGCCTCTCGGTGCTCACCGACGGGCCGAGCTTCCAGGGTTGCGACGCCGACCTGATCGCCGCCGGGGCCGCCGTGGCGCTGCCCTGCCTGCGCAAGGAGTTCCTGGTGGATCCGTGGCAGGTGGCCGAATCGCGCGGCCTCGGCGCCGACGCCGTCCTGGTGATCCTGGCCATGGTCGACGACGCCCTCGCCGCGGAGCTGATCGCCGAGGCCGCCCGCTGGAACATGGACGTGCTGGTCGAGACCCATGACGAGGACGAGCTCGACCGCGCCGGCCGCCTGGGCGCGGACCTGATCGGCGTCAACAACCGCGACCTGCGCAGCTTCGTCACCGACCTCGCAGTCACCGAGCGGCTGGCGGTTCGTGCGCCGAAGGAAGCCCTGCTGGTCACCGAGAGCGGCATCTTCACCCCCGCCGACGTCGCGCGGCTGGCGGCGGCGGGCGCGGGCGCCATGCTGGTGGGCGAGAGCCTGATGCGCCAGGCCGACGTGGCGGCCGCCGCCGAGGCGATTCTCGCCTGAGCTTCGCGGGCGCGCCCCTACGGCCAAGATTTCCCTGGGATTCCAATCCGCAAAGGGTAACTTGACATTAATAGGGAACACCTAGAGAACATTCACAGACGTTTGTGATTTGTTCTCGAAGGGCTCGACCATGCTCACCCGCAAGCAACACGAGCTGCTCATGTTCATTCATGAGCGGATCAAGGAGTCCGGGGTTTCGCCCTCCTTCGACGAGATGAAGGAAGCGCTGGACCTGGCGTCCAAGTCCGGCATCCACCGGCTGATCACCGCGCTGGAGGAGCGCGGCTTCCTGCGCCGCCTGCCGCACCGCGCCCGGGCGCTGGAGGTGGTGAAGCTGCCGCAGCAGGCCACCAGCGCCGCCCCGCCCCGCGGCCGCCAGCCCTTCAAGCCCCAGCTCGTGGATCCCAACTCCGGCGCGCCCGTGGCGGCCAACGACACCCGCGACCTGCCGGTCCTGGGCCGCATCGCGGCCGGCACGCCCATCGAGGCCATCCAGCAGGAGCGCGACCGCCTGCCGGTGCCCGAGGTGATGCTGGGCGCCGGCGAGCACTTCGTCCTCGAGGTGCAGGGCGATTCGATGATCAACGCGGGCATCCTCGACGGCGACTTCGTGGTCATCCGCCGCACCGACGCCGCCAACTCCGGCGACATCGTCGTGGCCCTGGTGATGGGCGAGGAAGCCACGCTGAAGCGCTTGCGCCGCAAGGGCGCCTCCATCGCGCTGGAGGCCGCCAACCCCGCCTACGAGACCCGGATCTTCGGGCCGGACCAGGTGGCCGTGCAGGGCAAGCTGGTGGGGCTGATCCGGCGGTATCATTGAGGAAGTTGGCGGCCAACCTTATCAGTGACGTCATCCCCGGCTGAAGCGCGAAGCGCGGAATGCCGGGGACCCAAGAACGCCGCGCTTCTTGCTGTTCACGGACCTCGGTGATCATGGGGCGCCGGACGAGCCCGGCGATGACGTTTAGAGGGAACAGTTCGTTCGAAGCGGGAGTTTAACGACGCTCCGGCTCCCGTCCTCACAACCCGTACCACCAGCTCCAGGGGCGGCGTCCGCGCAGGTCCTGGGCCCAGACGGCGCGCCAGCGGCCCTCGCGGCGATAGAGTTCGACGGCACCGCGCCGGCCGAAGTCCTGGCCCGTGAGCACCAGCCGCCCCGGACAGGTCGCGGGATCGGCTTGACCCCGCACGATCACCACCTCCGCATATCCGCAGAGCGCCGCCAGACGGCCGGCGTCCACCGGCTTGCGGCTCCAGACCATGGCGACCGGCGGCGCCTGTCCCGGCCGCGGCGCACAGCTCCAGCGGTCGCAGGCGTAGAGGCCTCCGCGGACCACCTCGTCCTTCACTGGCGTCAGCCCGCGCCGGCGCGCCCAGAGCTCGGCGGCGAACAGCTTCACGTCCGGCCGGAACAACAGCGCCTCGTCGCCGCGGCGGATGGCCGCCGCCGCCCCGTCGGCTGCGACCCACAGGTCCGGCGGCGTCGGCCTCGGCGCCAGACTGACCGCCAGCGCCAGGGGCAGACCCGCCCAGCGAAGCGGCCCGCGCCACAGGCAGAGCCAGAGGATTCCGAAGAAGGCCGCCGGCAGGGTCCAGTTCGGCGCGCTGGCGACGATCCAGGTCGCGTGCGGGGCGGTCGCGGCGGCATGGGCGATCGTCAGCATCAGCTCGACCCCGAAGCCGGCGACGGCCAGCGGCCAGTGGCCGAACCCCAGCGGCGTCAACGCCGCGCCCACGGCCAGCGCCGGCATCATCAGGAAGGAGGACACCGGCGCCACGGCGAGGTTGGCCGGCAGGCCCCAGACCGAGACGCGGTTGAAGTGCTGGATGGCGAAGGGGCCGGTGGCGAGGCCGGCGACGAAGCTCGCCGCGATGCTGGCGCCCAGCCAGACGCCCGTCGCCTGCACGGCCCGGATCGGCCAGGGCGTGTTGATCTCCCGCACGGGCGGCCGCCACAGCTCGGCCAGCGCCACCAGCGCCGCGGTGGCGGCGAAGGACATCTGGAAGCCGGGCTCGGTCACGGCCTCCGGCTGCAGGGCGATGATGGCCAGCGCCGCCAGCGCCAGGGCGTGCAGGCTGATCGCCTGCCGGTCGACAAGGATCGCGCCGAACGCCACCGAGGCGGTGATCGCCGCTCGCTGGGCCGGGGCCGGCGCGCCGGACAGCACCAGATAACCCAGCACCGCCGCCAGCCCGAACGCCGCGGCGGCCTTCTTGCCGTGAATGCGGAGCGCCAGCCACGGCCAGGCGGCGATGGCCAGCCTGGCGCCGGCGAAGGCGAAGCCACCGACGATCGCCATGTGCAGGCCGGAAATGGAGATGATGTGGGCCAGGCCCGCCGCACGCAGGTCGTCCACCTGCGCCTGCGGGATGAAGGCCTCGTGGCCCGTGGTCATGGCCGCCGCCAGGCCGCCGCTCTCCACCCCGAGGTCCTGCACGATCCGTTTCGCCAGCGCCCAGCGCACGGCGTTCACCCGCATTGTCCAGCGCAGCCGCCAGGGCGCGGGCTCCGGCGCCGCCAGCGTCTCAGGCGCGCCCAGCGCGAAACCCACCCCCCCGACGCTCTCGAAGAAGGCGTCGCGGGCGAAGTCGTAGGCGCCCGGGCTGGCCGGCGGCGGCGGGGCGTTGATCATCGCCAGCATCCGGACGGCCTGCCCCGGCGCGGGGATCGGCCCGCCGCCGCGCAGGGTGACGCGCACCCGGAGCGGCGTGTCCTCCGGCCTCCAGTCGCCGATGCGGATCGGGGCCAGCAGCAGGCGCGGCCCGCTCACGCCCGGGCTCGGCACGTCCACCACCCAGCCCTCCAGCCGATGCGGTCGCACATCGGCCAGCGCGATCGGCGCCTGAACCCGCTCGGTGCGCAGCTTGGCGAGGCCGAAGCCCAGCAGGCCGCAGGCCGCCAGCATCAGCGCCACGGAAACCGTACGGCGGCCTGACCAGCGGCGCGCGGCGACCAGCAGCGCCAGGCCGGCGGCGAACACCAGGGCGGCGGCCCAGGCCTGCGGCTCCCGCGGCAGAACGAAATAGATCCCCGCCCCGCTCCCCAGCGCCACCGGCGCCCACAGGCCGGCCTTATCCGATTGCCGCGCGCCCTGGGCGCGGATCCAGGCCATCGCCCGCGACAGGCTAGGAGCGCCGCGCACGGGCGTGTTAAGCAGCCCCGCCCCGCCCGGGGGCGAGCCTTCAGCCGCCTCGAGTTCCATGCCCGATCGCCCCGTCGTCACCCGGATCGCCCCGTCGCCCACGGGCGACATGCACATAGGCACCGCACGCACCGCGCTGTTCAACTGGCTATATGCACGCCATACGGGCGGGAAGTTCCTGCTGCGCATCGAGGACACCGACCGCGAACGCAGCACCGACGCCGCGACGCAGGTCATTCTGGAGGGCCTGGACTGGCTTGGCCTGGACCGCGACGAAGCGACGGTATTCCAGTCCACGCGTGCCGCCCGCCACGCCGAGGTGGCGCATCAAATGTTGGCCCAGGGCAAGGCGTATTACTGTTACTGCACGGCCGAAGAGTTGCGGCAAATGCGCGAACAGGCGGTCGCCGAGGGAAGGTCGCCTCGGTATGACGGCCGCTGGCGGGATCGCGATCCGAAGGAGGCACCGCCTGGCGTCAAACCCTCGATCCGGCTGAAAGCGCCGAGGGACGGCGAGACCGTGGTCGAGGATCTGGTGCAAGGCACCGTCCGTGTTGCCAACGCCGAAATGGACGACCTCATCATCCTGCGCAGCGACGGCACGCCCACTTATCTGCATGCCGTTGTGGTCGACGACCATGACATGGCGATCACCCATGTCATTCGCGGCGATGACCACCTGACCAACACCTTCCGCCAGGTGCAAATCTATCAGGCCGTCGACTGGGCGCAGCCGGCATTCGCTCACATCCCGCTGATCCACGGCGCCGATGGAGCGAAACTGTCCAAGCGCCACGGTGCGGTTTCCGTTCTCGAATTCCGCGAGGAAGGCTTTCTGCCCGAAGCGGTGGCCAACTACCTGCTTCGCCTTGGCTGGTCGCACGGCGATCTGGAAGTGCTCGACCGCGACGAGGCGATCCGGCTGTTCGACATCCACGATGTCAATCGCGGTGCATCGCGCATGGACTACGCGAAGCTGACCCACCTGAACGGCATTTATATTCGTAAGGCCGATGACGACCGGTTGGCCCGTGACGTGCTGAACCGCCTGGCCCATCGTCCAGACCTTTCTCTGGGCTCCATCGCCGCGGGACGCATTCGCGCGCTGCTGCCGCACCTGAAGGAACGTGCCAAGACCCTGGTGGAGCTTGCCGATTCGGCGGCGTTCCTGGCGCGCGTGGTGCCATTGCCGATAGAGCCAAAGGCAGCCGGCCAACTGACGGCGGAGGCAAGGCTGCTGCTGCGCGACGTCGGCCAGGCACTGGCAGCGACCGATTTTACGACGCCTGCCCTGGACGCTGCGCTGCGCAGTTTTGCCGAGCAGTCGGGGCGCAAACTCGGCCAGGTGGCCCAGCCATTGCGGGCGGCGCTGACCGG
>NZ_DASXYF010000032.1:0-32232 GCF_036502675.1 Phenylobacterium sp. | reverse complement strand
ATGCGGATGGCGAGGCCCGGCCCGGGGAACGGGTGGCGGCCGACGAAGGCCGGCGGCAAGCCGAGTTCGACGCCGAGCGCCCGCACCTCGTCCTTGAACAGCTCGCGCAGCGGCTCGACCAGCTTCAGCTTCATGTGCTCGGGCAGGCCGCCGACGTTGTGGTGGCTCTTGATCACCTGGGACGGGCCGCCGCGAGCCGAGACGCTCTCGATCACGTCCGGATAGAGCGTGCCCTGGGCCAGGAACGCCGCGCCCTGGATCTTGGCCGCCTCGCGGTCGAACACGTCGATGAACAGGCGGCCGATGGTCTTGCGCTTGGTCTCCGGGTCGGAAACGCCGGCGAGTGCGCCCAGGAAATCGTCAGCCGCTTCAACGTGCACCAGCGGAATGTTGTAGTGATCCCTGAACAGGGTGACGACCTCGCTGGCCTCGTTCATCCGCATCAGGCCAGTGTCGACGAAGACGCAGGTCAGCTGCTCGCCGATCGCTTCGTGGATCAGCACCGCGGCCACCGAGGAGTCGACCCCGCCGGATAGGCCGCAGATCACCCTACCCTCGCCCACCTGTTCGCGGATGCGCGCCACCGCCTCGTCCTTGAACCGGGCCATGCTCCAGTCGCCCTTCAGGCCCGCGATCTGGTGGGTGAAGTTGCGCAGCATCAGCGCGCCGCGCGGGGTGTGCGCCACCTCGGGGTGGAACTGGACGCCGTAGAGCCGGCGCCCCTCGTCGGCGATCACCGCGAACGGCGAGCCCTCGGAGGTGGCCACCACCTCGAAGCCGGGCGGGATGGCGGTGATCTTGTCGCCGTGGCTCATCCACACCGGCTCCTCGTCGCCGACATCGCCGAGGCCGGCCAGCAGCGGGCTCTCGCGGGCGATGCGGATCTCGGCGCGCCCGAACTCGCGCGCATGGCCGCCCTCCACCTGCCCGCCCAGCTGGGCGGCCATCGTCATCTCGCCGTAGCAGACGCCCAGCACCGGCACGCCGAGCTCGAAGATCGCCGCCGGCGCGGCTGGGCTCTCGGCTTCGTGCGCGCTGGCCGGACCGCCGGAGAGGATCACCGCCTTCGGGGCGAACGCTTCCAGCATCGCGCCCACCCGGTCGTAGGGATGGATCTCGCAGTAGACCCCGCTCTCGCGCACCCGGCGGGCGATCAACTGGGTCACCTGGCTGCCGAAGTCGACGATCAGGACGCGGTCGTGGTGCTGGGCGGGGTCCGACATGGCGGGCATGTAGTGGAGAATCGCCGCCGCGTCATGGGGGAGCGGAAGATGCCGCGCCGGAGGCGACCACCCTTCCTCCTCCGAGGGAAAGCGGCGGATCGTTGCGCAGCAACGCGTCAGTCCCCCTGGCTTGTCCGGGCATGGCGGTCTATCCGCGTCAGCCGACACCGCTTCGCGGGTCTGCGGGACGACAGTCGGGTGAATGGCGAACTATCGCCCCCGTTCGCTGCGGCCGTCCGGGTAGCGGCGGCGGTATTCGGCGACGGCCCGCTCCATGGTGACGAACGTCGCGCCGCCGTCACGCAGGCTGGCGATCAGCCGCTCCAGCATTAGCATGCGGTGGCCGCGGCCGATCACGTGCGGGTGGAAGGTGTAGGTGAGCACGCCCCAGTCGTACTCGCGGGCCATGTAGCCGAAGTCGGCCAGCCAGTTCTGCAGCACCAGGTCGGCGTTCATCAGGCCGGGCAGCACGCCGTTGCGCGACGACGAGAACTCGAACGCCGGGTAGTCGTCGAGCGACCAGCTGATCGGCATCTCCACCAGCGGCGTGTCCGGCCCGAAGGTCATCGGCGCCTCCAGCGGGGCCGCGTCGCCATCGCGAGCCTGGTACGGCAGGTAGTCGTGCCCCATCAGGCTCGAGTCGTAGGCAAATCCATGCTGCAGCAGCAGGCCGATGGAGTGCTCGCTGAGGTCCCACGAGGGCGAGCGGTAACCGCGCGGCGCCTGACCGCTGAGCCCGTGGATCGCCTCGATCCCGCGCACCAGCTCGGCCTCCTCTTCCTCCCGGCTGCCGAGGCTGGCGGGCGGACGATGGGTCCAGCCGTGATGGCCGATCTCGTGGCCGCCGGCGAGCACGGCCTCGCACGACGCCGGATAGCTCTCGATGGTGTGGCCGGGGACGAACCAGGTGGTGGCGATCGACTCGCGCGCCGTCAGCGCCAGCAGCCGCTCGGTCCCGACCATGCCGAAGTCGCCGCGCGAGATCATCGTCGGCGTCGTTCCCCCGCGCCAGATCGAGCCCGAGGTGTTGTCGAGATCGAAGGTCAGGCAGACGAAGTGCTGCGGCATCGGGGCGCCTCCGGGTCAGCGGCTTCCTTGGCGCCGCAGTCGCTCCAGCGCCAGTCGGATCAGACCGGCGAGCGCGATCAGCGCCCACACGGCCTCGACGATCGCGGCCGACAGGTTGAAGTCGCGGTAGAGCGAGACGAGGATCAGGCCGGCGCCGGCGAAATTGATCGCCAGCGACGGCGCGCCCTTCTGGTCCAGCCGCCCCATGGTGGCGAGGGCGTAGCCGGCCAGGATCAGCGTCACGCCGATCAGGCCGGCGAAGTCGAAACCGTTCATGGGCTCCTGGAGGGGCTCGCGGATGAGACTGGCTTTTTAGCGGACCAGCCGATGGAACGGCTAGCGGCCGTCCCAGACCGGCGCCGCCATCACGCAGCGCGAGCGGCCGTCGGGCGAATTTCACGCCTGGTCAGACTGCCAACGCCTCGAGCCGATGCCGGGCGAAGAGTCGGCTTCAGCGGTACTCGACGGCGAAACTGAGCGCTGGGTCGTAGTGCGCCTGCCAGTAGGCCTCCCAGAGGCCGCGCGCGATCGGGCCGACCTGGCCGCCGCCCACGGGCGCGCCGTCGAGTTCGGTGATCGGCATCACGCCGCCCGCCGTGGTGGTGAAGAACAGTTCGTCGCAGTCATAGGCGGCGCTGACCGGCACCTCCTCCACCGCGGTCGCCAGCCCCTTGGCGGCGGCAAGCTCCAGCACCGTGCGGCGGGTGACGCCCTCCAGCACCCCGCGCCTCGGCGTGCGCAGCACCCCGTCCTTGACCACGAAGATGTTGAAGCCGGAGCCCTCGGTGATGTTGCCGTCGCCGTCGGGCAGGATCGGATAGATCGCGCCGCGGTCGCCCGCCTCGATCACCCCGCGGGTGAAGTCGCCCCACTGCAGGTTCTTCACGGTCGGGTCCATCGCGCCCGGCGGCGTGCGCCGCACCGTGCGGGTGACGACCGCCGAGCCGCCGGTCCGCTGCAGGTCTGGGGGCATCACCCAGATGTATGGCTGGGCGTAGAGGTAGAGGTGGTTGACCGCGTGCTCGGGCCGCACCTCGCGCACGAACTTGAGACCGCGGGTGACGATCAAGCTGACGTAGGCGTCGCGGATGCCGCTCCTCGCCACCATCTCGACCAGCGTCTCGCGCAGCGCCGGGCGCGTCATGGGGATGCGCAGCCGCAGCTTGGCGCAGCTGGCCTCGAGGCGATCGAGGTGGTCGTCGAGCCGGAAGTAGCGCCCGTCCCAGACGGCAGGCACGTCGTAGGTCAGGTCCGAATGCAGGAAGCCCTGGTCCATCAGCGGGATTTTCGCCTCCGCCAGCGGGATGAACGCGCCGTCGATCACAGCGACGCCGCGCGCCAGCGGGTTGTCGCTCGCCTTCAGCGCTTCGGTCCGCTGGCGATAGGCATCGAACAGTGAGTCCATGGTGATCGGCATCGTCTCGCTCTTTCCCTGACCTCGTCGCGGCTTCCTGCCATCCTGCGGCCGCGCAGACGCTACAATGTCGGACGACGCCGTGACCAGCGGCGAAGCAGGCAGGGCGAGGTCTGAATGACAGTGCGTACAGACGAAGTGGCCGACGGGGTCTTCCGCCTCTCGACCCTGGTCCCCGAAGTGGCTGCGCCGGCCGGGTTCACGTTCAACCAGTATCTTGTCCGGGCCGAGCAGCCCCTGCTGTTCCACACCGGCCCACGCCACATGTTCGCGGCTATCGCCGAGGCGGTCGGTCGGCTCACTCCCGTGGAAGGCCTGCGCTGGATCTCGTTCGGGCATGTCGAGTCCGACGAGTGCGGCTCGATGAACCAGTGGCTGGCCGCCGCGCCGCTGGCGCAGGTGGCGCACGGCGCGACCGCGTGCATGGTCTCGCTGAACGATCTCGCCGACCGGCCGCCGCGGGTGCTGGCCGACGGCGAGGTGATCGATCTCGGCGGCAAGCGCGTGCGCTGGATCGACACCCCGCATGTGCCGCACGCCTGGGAGTCCGGCCTGGTGTTCGAGGAGACCGCCGGGACGCTGTTCACCGGCGACCTGTTCACCCAGGCGGGCGACGGCCCGGCGCTGACCCGCGAGAGCATCGTCGAGGCCGCCGCGAGCACGGAGGAGATGTTCAAGGCCAGCGCGCTGACCCCGCAGACCGCGCCCACGATCCGACGGCTCGCCGATCTTCAGCCGCGCACGCTGGCGGTGATGCACGGCTCGTGCTTCGCCGGCGATGGCGCAGGGGAGCTCAGCGGCCTGGCGGACTACTACGAACGAGCGTTCAGGACGGCTGCGGCTTAGCTTTCGCATTCTCACCAACCCAGTCATCCCGGAGAGCCGCGCAGCGGACTCGTCCGGGATCTACTTGGCGCTGACGGAGAAAGTAGATCCCGGACAGCTCGCTCCGCTCGCTTCCGAGATGACACGACTGTGGGTGATCTCGAGTTCGAAGTAGCTTCGCCCTTCAGCCGGCTGGGCGCACGGCGACCAGCGCGGGACCTCAGCCGGCGCGTTGCAGCTCGGCCACGAAGAACCCGTCCGCTCCGGCGGTGAGCGGGGTGAGGCGCAGGTACCCGGCGGCCGTGCGCCAGGGCTCGGCCCCATCGAGCGTGACCGGCTCGACGGCGAAATCGGGGTTCGCGGCGACGAAGGCGGCGACGCGGTCCTCGTTCTCCTCGGCCAGCAGCGAGCAGGTGACGTAGATCAGCCGGCCGCCGGGCTTCACGAATGGGGCGGCGCCGGCCAGCACCTGGTCCTGCTCGGCGATGCGGCGCTCGAGTTGCTGGGGCGTCAGGCGCCACTTGGCGTCGGGGTGGCGGCGCCAGACGCCGGAGCCGGTGCAGGGCGCGTCGACGAAGACGAGGTCCATGCGGCGCTCGAGGCCGTCCAACGCCTTGGGGTCGATCGGCGAGCGGACCTGCAGGTTGCGTACGCCGGCGCGCTGGGCGCGCTTCACCGTCTCCGCCAGCCGCCGCGCGTCGGCGTCGTGAGCGTAGAGCTGGCCGGTGTTGGCCATCGCCGCCGCCAGCGCCAGGGTCTTGCCGCCGCCGCCGGCGCAGAAGTCCAGCACCTGCCTGCCGCCGATCTCGCGGGCGACGGCGACGGCGATCTGCGAGCCGGCGTCCTGCACCTCGAACCAGCCCTTCTCGAACGCCGGCGCGGCCTCGACCGACGCGGCCCGCTCGCTGGCGGCCGGCGCGCGGACGCGGATCGCGCCGGGCGGGAAGGCAAGCGGCTCGGGGTGGAACGGATCGAGCGCCTTCAGCACGTGGGCGGCATCGCTCTTCAGCGTGTTCACCCGCAGGTCGACCGGCGCACGGGCGGCCAGCGCCCGCCCCTCCGCGACTCGCGCCTCGCCGAACACGCGGGCGAGCGGGGCGTCCAGCCAGTCCGGGTAGTCGCCCCGGACCGGCGGGGGCGCGTCGTCCAGCGGGATCGGCATGGCCAGTCGCTCGCGCTCGGCGGCGGTCAGCTCGCCCGGGCCATGCGTCTCGGCGGCCGCGGCCTCGATCCGTTCGATCGGCCAGTCCCAGACGTGGCGGGCGGCGCCCAGCACGCGGGCGCGGTCGCTCTCTTCGCCCATCTGCCAGGCCAGCGAGCGGCGGCGGCGCAGCACGTCCAGCACCAGGCCGGAGACGAACGCGCGGTCCTTGGCGCCGGCGTAGCGCGCGCCGTCGGACCAGGCCTTCAGCGCCAGGTGCGCGGGGCGATGACGGGCCTCGACATCGGCCAGCACGTCGATCGCGGCGGCGAGTCGGCCGCCGTCACGCATCGCCGCCGCGCCGATTCACAGCAGCCGCCAGAGGATCATGAAGACGCCGAGCAAGGCGACGTTCCAGAACAGCGAGCGCACCAGCGGCACGCCGGTCATGTAGAGCGCCAGGTAGGCGACCCGGCCCCAGAGGTAGAGATGCGCGCCGGCGAGCGTCAGCAGGTCGAAGCGCTGCGCCACCGCCACCGCCAGCACCGCCGCCACGAACACCGGGTAGGTCTCCAGGTAGTTCGCCAGCGCCCGCCGCGTGCGGCCGAGCAACACGTCCGGCGGCGGCATAGTCTCGTCGCGCGGGCTGGCCGCCCACCTGAGCCCGTATTGCCGGTTGCTGAGCTGCGATACCAGCGTGATCTGCACGACCACGAAGACACCGCTGAGCCCCAGCAGCTGCAATTCGCCCGCGACGGGCGTCACACCTGGCTCGGATAGTTCGGCGCCTCGCGGGTGATCATCACGTCGTGCACGTGGCTTTCGCGCAGGCCGGCGCCGGTGATGCGGATGAACCTAGCGCGTTGCTGGAAGGCGGCGATGTCGAGCGCGCCCACGTAGCCCATGGCCGCGCGCAGCCCCCCGACGAGCTGGTGGATCACCGGGCTGATCGGACCCTTGTACGGCGTCTGGCCCTCGATGCCCTCCGGCACCAGTTTCAGCTCGTCCTCGACTTCCTTCTGGAAGTAGCGGTCGGCCGAGCCGCGGGCCATGGCGCCGACCGAACCCATGCCGCGGTACGACTTGTAGGAGCGGCCCTGGTAGAGGAACACCTCGCCCGGGCTCTCGTCGACGCCGGCGAACACCGAGCCCATCATCGCCACGCTGGCCCCGGCGGCCAGCGCCTTGGCCAGGTCGCCCGAGTACTTGACCCCGCCGTCGGCGATGATCGGCACGCCGGAATCGCCCGAGGCGCGCACGGCGTCGAGGATGGCGGTGAGCTGCGGCACGCCCACGCCGGCGACGATGCGGGTGGTGCAGATGGAGCCAGGGCCGATGCCGACCTTCACCGCGTCGGCGCCGGCGTCGATCAGGGCGCGCGCGCCGTCGTAGGTGGCGACGTTGCCGGCGATGACCTGCACGCGGTTGGTCTCGCGCTTCACCCGGACGACCGCCTTGGCGACGTCGGCGTTGTGGCCATGGGCGGTGTCGATCACCACCACGTCGACGCCCGCGTCCACCAGGGCCATGGAACGCTCGAAGCCCGCGTCGCCGACGGTGGAGGCGCCGCCGACCAGCAGGCGACCCTGGGTGTCCTTGGCGGCGTCGGGATAGGCTTCGGCCTTCTCCATGTCCTTGACGGTGATCAGCCCCACCGCGCGGTAATCGTCGTCGACGACGATCAGCCGCTCGATCTTGTGCCGTCGAAGCAGGTCGCGGGCCTCAGCCTGGCTGACGCCCTCCTTCACCGTGATGAGATTATCTTTCGTCATCAAGGCCTTGGCGGGAACTTCGTCACTGCCTTCGAAGCGCATGTCGCGGTTCGTCAGGATGCCGCAGAGCCGGCCGGTTCCGGCGTCCACCACCGGGAAGCCGGAGATCCGCCGGCGGGCCTTGATCTGGCGGACCTCGCGCAGCGGCGTGTCGGGATTGATGGTCAGCGGATTGATCACCATCCCGCTTTCGTAGCGCTTCACCTCGCGGACCTGGTCGGCCTGTTCCTCGACCGTCAGGTTGCGGTGCAGGACGCCCAGGCCGCCGTTCTGGGCCATGGCGATGGCCAGCCGGCTTTCGGTGACCGTGTCCATTGCGGCGGACACGATCGGGATCTTCAGCCTGATCTCGCGGGTCAGGCGCGTCCGGGTGTCCACCTGGGTGGGCATGACGTCGGACGGACCGGGTTCGAGCAAAACGTCGTCGAAGGTGAGACCTTCGCGAATCTCCATGAGACTCTCCATTTTGCGGGCCGCATATCCTCGCAAAGCCGCTCCGAGTCAATTCGCCGGCCCCTCGGCGCGAGGCGGACGTTGAACATCTTGCCGCCGTCGGCGCAACGTCCGCCGGGCGGGCCTCGGTCGCAAGGGATCGGCCTAACGCCCCTTGAACCCCGTCGCGACCAGGTAGAGCTCGGAGCTTTCCGCCCGGCTGGCCTTGGGCTTGACGGTCTTGACGCTGGCGAAGTGGCGTTTCAGCAGGGCTATCACCTCGGCGGTCTCGCCCCCCTGGAAGGCCTTGGCCACGAAGGCGCCGCCGGGCTTCAGCACCTGGACGGTGAAGTCGGCGGCCGCCTCGATCAGGCCGACGATGCGCAGGTGGTCGGTCTTCTTGTGGCCCACGGTGTTGGGCGCCATGTCGGAGAGCACCACGTCCGGCGGCCCGCCCAGGCTCTGCATCAGGAGCGGTGCGCAGGCCGGGTCGGTGAAGTCCATCTGCAGGATGCGGGCGGGCGGCAGCGGCTCCACCGGCAGCAGGTCGACGCCGGCGATCGTGGCCACGCGGCGCTCGATCGCCACCTGCGTCCAGCCGCCGGGGGCCAGCCCCAGGTCCAGCAAGCGGACGCCGGGCTTCAGGAGGTGGAAGCGGTCGTCGATCTCGATCAGCTTGTAGGCCGCCCGCGAGCGGTAGCCGTGGGCGCGGGCCTTGGCGGAGAACGGGTCGTTGATCTGGCGCTCCAGCCAGGCCTGGGACGAGGGCGTGCGCAGCTTGGCGGTCTTCAGCCGCGCCGGCTGCGGGCGGCCGCCTTCGCCGCCGCCGGAGGGCGGCTTGACCATGCGCTTGCGGGGCGGCTCGCTCATGCGTCGGCGGAGGAACGCCGGCCGTGGCGGCGGCGCTTGCGGCGGCCGTCGCGGTCGGACATCAGCGACATCAGGATGCCCTCGCGCAGACCGCGGTCCGCCACCCGCACCCGCGAGCAGGGCCACAGCTCCTGCACCGCCTGCAGGATCGCCGCCCCCGCCAACACCAGGTCGGCCCGGTCGGGGCCGATGCAGGGCTGGTCGGCGCGCTGGCGGGCGGAGAGGCCCAGCAGGCTTTCGGCGGCGGCCTCGCATTCGCTCCGCGTCATCCAGATGCCGTCCACCTGGCTGCGGTCGTAGCGCCTGAGGCCCAGGTGCATGCCGGCCAGGCTGGTGATGGCCCCGGAGGTGCCGACCAGGTGGGCGCGGTCGGCGTCGAAGACCTCCCGCAAGGGGTCCGCATGACGAAAGGCCGCGATCTCGGCCTTCACGTGCTCGACCATCTGGCGGAACCAGTTGCGGGTCGCCGCCTCCCCCTCCGGGAAACGCTCGGCCAGGGTGACGACGCCGATGGGCACCGAGAGCCAGGCCTTGATCGGCGCCCGGCCGTTGGCGAAGGCCGCGCCGCGCGCCTCGGGCGGAACCGCCTTCAGGTCGACCCAGGAGAGCTCGGTGGAGCCGCCGCCCACGTCCACCACCAGAGCGGCGTCGGCCTGCATGTCCAGCAGGCCGACGCAGCCGGCCACGGAGAGCCGGGCCTCCTCCTGGGGGGAGATCACCTGCAGGCGCATGCCGGTCTCGTCGGCCACCCGGTCGATGAACGCCTGGCCGTTGGCCGCCGAGCGGCAGGCCTGGGTGGCGATGGCCCGCAGGCGCACCACCCGCCGCCGCCGGACCTTCTCCGCGCTGACCTTCAGCGCCGCGAGCGCCCGCTCCATGGCCGCTTCGGAGAGCCGGCCGCTGTGCGACAGCCCCTCCCCCAGCCGGACGATGCGCGAATAGGCCTCCACCACCCGGAAGCTCGATCCCGCCGGCGTGGCGATCAGCAGGCGGCAGTTGTTGGTCCCCAGGTCGAGCGCGGCGTAGCAGGGCTGTGCGCCCGCAGACCTCTCGTGACCCCGCGCCGGGGCGCCGGGCGCGCTCGGCGCCTCTGACATGGACTGATCCCGTCCTCGCAGGCCCGCGACACGCGGGGCCTCGTTTCACAGGCGACTGTAGCGCGCCTACTCGCGTGTCGGAAGGCGTAGCCTTGAAAGGAGGCGTCGGGACGCTACGTTCACCTCCCGGTCAGGATTTAAGGTTTAGATTCGGTGTCCATGAACGAGCGGCTCGAAATGACCAGCTTCGACCCCGTGGTCTCCGCGGCGCTAGCGCCCGTGCGCCAGGTGATCGTCGCCAAGTTCGCGATCGGCCAACTGGTCCGCCACCGGGTCTACGCCTTCCGCGGCGTGATCTTCGACGTCGATCCCCAGTTCAACAACAGCGAGGAGTGGTGGCTGTCGATCCCCGAGCAGGTGCGCCCGCGGAAGGACCAGCCGTTCTACCACCTGCTGGCGGAGAACGAGGAGTCGAGCTACGTCGCCTACGTCTCCGAACAGAACCTGCTCCACGACGACAGCGGCCTGCCGGTGACCCACCCCCAGGCGTCGCTGATCTTCGAATCCTTCGACGGCCGCGAATACAAGCTGCGTCCGCGCATCAGCCACTAAGCCGGAACCCCGGGCGCGCCTGGGGAATTCTGCGCTTATGAGCGCAGACGGAGCCGTGCGGCGGGCCGACTGGACCATCGACCAGGACTGGGCGGCCTATACGCCCGAAGACCACGCGACCTGGGTCACCCTCTACGAGCGGCAGGCGGCGCTGTTGCCGGGCCGCGCCTGCGATCCATTCCTCAAGGGACTGGAGGCGCTGGACCTGCACCGCAGCGGCATCCCCGACTTCGCCCGGATCAACGCCGAGCTCGCCCGGCTGACCGGCTGGCGCGTGGTGGCAGTGCCGGGCCTCGTTCCGGACGCGGTGTTCTTCGAGCACCTGGCCAACCGCCGGTTTCCCGCCGGGCGGTTCATCCGCCGCCCCGACCAGCTTGATTACCTCCAGGAGCCCGACGTCTTCCACGACCTGTTCGGCCACGTGCCGATGCTCACCGACCCGGTGTTCGCCGACTACATGCAGGCCTATGGCGAGGGCGGGTTGCGGGCGCTGGGTCTCGGGCGGCTGACCAACCTGGCGCGGCTTTACTGGTACACGGTGGAGTTCGGCCTGATGCAAGGCGCCGAAGGCCTGCGGATCTACGGCGCGGGGATCGTCTCGTCGCACGCGGAGTCGGTGTTCGCCCTGGACTCGCCCTCCCCCAACCGCCTGGCCTTCGACCTGCAGCGGGTGATGCGCACGCCCTACCGGATCGACGACTTCCAGCAGGTCTATTTCGTGATCCCGTCGCTGGAGGCGCTGCGGCAGGCGACGCTGCAGGACTTCGGCGGGCTCTACGCCTCCCTGGCGAAGGCCAGCGACATCCCCATCGCCGCGATCCTGCCCGAGGACCGGGTGCTGACCCGCGGCGCCCAGACGCACGTCAGCACTCAGTAGTCGCGCCGCCAGCGCACCGCCAGCTTGGCGTCGCCGCGCTGCCCGGCGAGGCGCGACAGCAGCGACAGGCCGTGGCCCACCCGCCACTCCACCTGCGCCGAAGGCCCTTCGCGGCCGCCGCCGGTGATTTCCAAATAGACGCTGTCCGTCAGGTACTTGCCGCCGGAGACTGTGACGCCCGTCGTCTGGTCGCCGCCCAGCGCCAGGCGGTCGAGCCGGGCGAAGGTGCGCAGGTTGCCCATCACGTCGAAGCCGCCGTTGCCGCTCAGCGCCGAGAGCGCGGAGGCGAGCTGGGCGGCTTCCAGCGGCGAGAGCTGCGAGGCCGACGTGCCGAACAGCACCTGGGAGAGCACCTCGTCGTTGGGCAGGGCCGGCGTCGAAGTCAGCGTGATCTCCGGCTTGGCCGCCGTGCCGCGGATCTGCACCACGGCGGTAAGCGCCGGGTCGTCGCGGGTGGCGGTGAGATCGAGGCGGATCTCCTCCGGCCGGGTGGAGAGGTAGACCACGCCCCGCGGGTCGAAAGCGAAACGCTTGCCGGCGAAGTCGTAGTCGCCGCGGATCACCCGCGCCACGCCGGTGAGCCGCGGCCGGGCGGTGGCGCCGCCCACATGGGCGTCCAGCGACAGCTCCATGTCCAGGCCGCGGCCGCGCAGGAAGATGCGCCGCGGGGCCTTCAGGGTCACGTCGAGCGCCCAACCCCCGTTCGTCTGGCGGACGGGCTCCAGGGCGTGGTCGAGGTCGAGGTCGGGCGGCCGGTTGCGCTCGACGACGTCCAGGGTGACGACGCCGGTGGGCGTCGGCGGCTTGGCCGCCACGTCGGCGCGGTCGATGGCCAGCGCGCCGGAGATCCGCACCTTGCCCGCGGCGTCGCGGTCGATCGTGGTCTGGCCGGTGGCGGTGGCGGTCGCCTGCTCGTTGTCGATCAGCCGGAAGCCCTTCAGGTCGAGCCTGAAGCTGCTCACGCCGTCGCGGGCCAGGCTGATGCGGCCGGCGCCGCTGACCGTCCCGCCGTGGCCGTCGGCGCCGGCGGCCTGGGTGACGTCGATCGCCGCGTGGGCGAAGGCGGCCTTCAACACCACGTCGCGCAGGGCCAGGCCGGTGGCGCCGTCGCTGAACTTGCCGCCGTCCAGCGCCGCCGTGCCGGTGGCGGCCGGATCGGCCAGCGTCCCCCCCAGGGTTCCCTCCGTCCGGACGTGACCCGAGAGGCTGCGCTCGCCGCCGACCAGCAGGTCCCACAGGGGCTTCACTTCCCCTTCGGCGAAGAAGGTTCCGCGCAGGGGACGGGTGCGGGCGATGGCGATGCGGAACGGGCTGGCGGAGGTCTCGGCCGGCAGGACGATGTTGGCGTTGGCCCGCAGCCCTTGGCCGTTGGCGGCCTGGGCGTCGATCACCACGGCGTTGTCGGAGATGCGGGCTTTCAAGGTTCCGTCCAGGCCGGTGGCCACGTCGGAGCCGCGGGCCCGGGCGGCCTGCAGCTTGGCGTCGAGGGTTCCGCTGAGCGCGGCGCCGCGGCCCTGCAGGACCAGCGTCGCGTCGGCCAAGCCGCCAAGGTCCTCGTTGAGCACCGAAAGGTCCAGCTTGGCGACCTGCGCCCGGATGTCGGCGGAGTCCTTGGCGACCGCGCCGTTGATGTCGATGCGCCCGCCGTCGGCGGCGGTCAGCCTGAGCCGCGCCGATTGCGTGGGTCCGCCGAAGCGCAGCAGCGTGGGCTCCGCCGTGCGCAGCGCCCGCCCCCCCGCCTGGCCGGAGCCGTCGAAGGTGAGCGCGTAGCCCACCGGCTCGGTGGTCAGCATCCCCCGCCCGTCCAGAGACCAGGGGCCGCTGCGCAGCGCGCCGCCGAGCTGCGCCTGGTAGGGCAGCCGCGCCAGGGGACCGTCGGCGGTGATCCGTCCGCTGCGGATCGAGGCCATGGCGCCCGGCAGGACGACGCTCGCCGCCGTCAGGTCGAGACTGGCGCGCGGGCCGCCGGCGGCGTCGACGATCCTGACCGCGCCGGACACCTGGCCGCCGTCGAGGAAGGCGCCGCGGCCCACCGAGACCGTCAGGTCCGCCGCCGAAGGCGACCGGCGGCGCAGGGCGAGCGAGCCCTGGGCCTTCACGCCGGCGGCGTTGACGGCCAGGTCGGTGAGGTCGACGCCGCCTTCCGGAAAGCGGAAGGCGGACTTGGCGCTGGCCGCGCCATAGGCGCTGTCGGCCGCCAGGGTCGCCAGCCCGCTGGACCCGTCCGGCTGGCGCACGAAGCTGAGCGTGACGTGGGCGTTCTTCAGCGGCACGCGGGGCAGGTCGATGGCGTCGAAGTCGGCCAGCAGGTCGGCCCGCGGCGCGCCCAACGTGCCCGTGAGCGCCCCCGAGCCCTTGGCCTTGCCGCTGACCTCCACCGGGCCTGCGCGGAACGGGCCGTTGGCCGTCCAGTCGAGCTTGAGGTTGAGGGCGCCGGCCGGGCCCAGCACGCCCGCGGTCTGCACCCGCGCCTGGCCGCCGGTGAGCACGGCCTCCGCCACCGAGACCTGGCCGCCCTGAATGCTGGCCTTGCCGGTGAGGCCCGGCTCGGGCCCCAGCAGGCGGTCGAGCTCTTCCAGGCCGGTGGCGAAGCGGGCGGCCTTGGCGTCGACGCCGAAGGTCCACGGCTTGCCCGCCCCGCCCTGCGCCGCCGACCAGGATCCGGCGACCGAACCGGACGCGCCGGGGCGGGCCGAGGCGAGGTTGGAGACCTGCGCCTTGCCGTGGAGGTTGAGCCCACCCAGCAGGCCGCGGTCGCCGCTGGCCTGCACCTTCAGGCCTGGTCCGGTCACGTCGAGCTCGCGTACGAGGAGGCGGCCGTCGGCCAGCCGGGAGCCCACCAGTTTCGCCTGCGGCCGGCCGCCCAGCATCGCCGCCACCCAGCCGCGCCCGGCGCCGCCCTGGCCGGCGAGACTGGTGGCGAGCGTCACGGCCTTGTCCTTGCGCTCCAGCACGAGGGGGCCGGACAGGCGCTCGATGCTGTAACCGCCCAGGGCGGCCCGGGACGCCGAGGCGGTCCCGGTGAACCGCCAGGCGCCGGAGTCGCCCACCCAGGTTCCCCGGACGCCGGCCGGACCTTTGGCGGGACCCCCAGCGAGCCTCGCAAGGTCCGTCGCCGCCAGGGTCAGCGCCAGGCCCTGCGGCCCGCTGCGCCGCTTGCCGAGGTCGCCCAGGCCGCGGGCGGTGACCGCGAAGTTCGCGGCGGTGGCGCGGGCGTCCAGGGCGAACAACGCCGGCGTCGCCTTGCGTCCGGCGACGGCGAAAACCATCTCCGGGCCCAGGCGCCTGGCCAGGTCGGCCGTCAGCCGCGAGGCGCCCAGCTCCAGCCGGCCGCTCGCCGCCCCGCCCTGCGGGGTCCAGCCGCCGGACGCCCGCAGGGGCTGGCGCTGGCCCGTCAGGGCGGCGGCGGTGAAGCGGCCCTTCGACATCGCGCCCTCGGCATGGACGCGGAGGCTGAACGGCTGGTCCGCGGGCAGGCCCAGCGCGCCGGCCAGGGCGCCGCCCCGCGCCTCGTCGGCCTGCGCCTCGACCAGGATCGGCCGCTGCTTGCCGAGGTCGAACCTGACGTCCAGGCGGTCGCCCATGTGCAGGACGCTGGCGGCGGCCACCCGGCCCGCCTGGCGGCCGCTGCGTTCGATGTCGAGCGAGACCTTCAGGTCGTAGACGCCGCGCCGGTAGCTGAAGGCCGGCAGCATCTCCAGCCGGCCGTGCAGGTCGTCGATGTGGAACGAGACCGGCAGGCCCTGGTCCTTGCCCTTCGGCGTCAGGGTGGGGCGGCGCAGGACGTGGATCGCCTGGAACGTTATCTGGTCGGCCTGGAAGCGCCGGCGGAGCAACTCCACGTACCGCCAGACCAGGTGGACGTTGTCCGCCTCCAGCCAGACGCCCTTCTCGTCGGCGATGGTCAGGCGCCGCACGGTGAGGTCGCGCCAGAGGTCGCCCTGCAATCCCTCGACCCTCAGCCGGCCGAAGCGGCCGATCTTCAGGCCGTTGGCGCGGGCCTCGATCATCAGCCGCGCCTGCGGCAGCAGCACGCCGTAGCGGGTGGTGGCCAAGAGGCCGGCGATCAGCACCAGCACCGCCAGGCAGGCCGCCACGATCGCCTTCGGCAGGACCGTGCGCCTGCGGACCGCTTCCGCGGGGGTCTCGTCAGGCGCGGTCAAAAGCTTTGCCCGATGCTCATGTAGATCTGGAAGGCCGAGTCCCCCTGCCGCTTGTTCAGCGGCACGGCGATGTCGGCGCGGAAGGGGCCGAAGCCGAGATCGTAGCGCACGCCGAGGCCCGCGCCGGCGCTGAGGTCGCTTCCGCCGGGAAAACGGCCCGTGCCCACCGCGCCCGCATCCACGAAGGCCACCACGCCCCAGCGGCGGGTGAGCTTCTGGCGCAGTTCCACCGAGGTCTCCAGCAGCGACAGGCCGCCCTGGGGCGTGTTGTCCGACAGCCGCGGGCCCACCGCCTGGTAGGCGTAGCCGCGCACCGAGCCGCCGCCGCCGGCGTAGAAACGCCGCGAGGCCGGCACTTCCGGGATCGTCCCGCCCAGGATCTCGCCCGCCCGCACCCGCGCCGCCAGCACCGTGCGCGCCTGCTTGTCAACCGACAGGTAGTAGGAGCCCTGGGCGACCAGTTTCAGGTACGGCAGGCTCAGGCTGCGGCCGACCAGATAGGTGGGCTCGGCCCTGGCGCCCACCCGCCAGCCACGATGCGGATCGAGCGGATCGTCGGAGCGGTCGAGGGACAGGTCGGCCAGCAGGGCCAGCGTGGCGATGTCACGGCCGAGGGAGGAGAGCGTCTCCGGCCGCTTCTCGTCGTTGCGGCTCAGGTCCGCCGAGGCGCCCACGGTGATGTAGGAGGTCTTGCCGTAGCGGCGGGTGACGTCGCTGCGCACGCCGAAGCCGGTTTCGTCATAGGCGTCGGTGGTCGTCTTGTAGGCTGCGGCCCCCAGGTGCAGCGTCTGCTGGGGCCGGCGCCAGTGCGGCAGCGAAAGATCGGCCGCCAGCCGGCTGTCGAGCTGGGACACGCGGGCGGTGTACGCCAGGGTGTCGGCGCGCAAGAAGGTGCTGTAGCGCGTCCACTTGACGTCCAGCCCCAGGCCCTCGCTGGTGGCGTAGCTGGCGCCGGCCTCGATGGTGCGCGGCTTGCGGTCCGCCAGGCTGACCACGATCGGGCGCAGGCCGTCGGCGGTGGTCTTCTCCCTGGGGGCCAGGGCGACGGTGACCGAATCGTACACCTGGGTGTCCAGCAGACGGCGTTCCAGCTCGGCCACGTCGTTGGGCTTATAGACCTCGCCGGGCCTCCAGGGCGCCAGGTTCTTCAGCCAGACGGGCGAGGTGCGGCCCTGGGTCGTGAGCTCCAGACCGTCGAGCCGCACGAGCTGGCCGGCCGCGATGCGGAAGGTGGGGCGCACCGTGCGGTCGGCATGGTCGACGACCACCTCGCGGGGTTCGGTCGCAGCGTCGGCGTAGCCCAGCTTCTGCACGGTGGCGACCACCCGACCCTCCGCGGCCAGCACGTCGATGCTGCGGCCCGGCGCGCCGTCCGCCAGGCCCATGGCCTCGGCGGCCGACTGGCTCACCGTCGGCGACGGCGGATCGCCCACCCAGTCGACTTTGGAGCCGGCGAACAGGAAGCGGCGCCCGGGGGTCACCCGCACCACGGAGGTGGGCGTATCCCCCTCGCCCACGTCGGGCGTCACCTCATAGCCGTAATAGCCCTCGGAGCGCAGCACGGAGATGGCGCTTTCGGCGGCCTCGCGGGCGCGGCGGCGGGCCTCGAAGCGGTTGAGGGCCGGGCGGTCGATCTCCCCCACCGCGCGGACGATCGCCTGGCGCAGGGCCTCGTCCATCTCGCCTTGCAGCGCGGCGCGCGGCTCGGCCGCCTGGGCGGGGCCGGCCGTCAGCTGTATGCAGAAGGCAGCCACGACGACGGCCGCGACGACGATACGTCCCACGCTTGCATCCCTGTCGTCCCCGGTTGGTGTCTAGCGGGCAGGCCGCACCCTGTCACCCCGCCCGAGCCGCGGCTTATTCGGCCCGGAGCGCCGGCGCCGGCGGGCGGGCGAGCGCGTGCAGGGAGGCGAGCGCGCCGCCGAGCCCCGCCAGGAGGGCTGCGCCGCCCACCACGGCCGCGATCCCGGTCCAGTCCACGCTCCAGTGGGCCTCGAACACCTTCACCACCACCGGCCAGGCCGCGGCGTAGCCCAGGCCGACGCCGGCCAGGCCCGCGATCAGGCCCACCGCGCCGTATTCCAGCACATAGGCGGCGAGGATCTGGCCGCGGGAGGCGCCCAGCACCTTCAGGACCGCCGCCTCGCGGATGCGGGCCTGGGCGCGGGCGGCGACGGCGCCCGCCAGCACCAGCAGGCCCGCGAGCGCCGCCACGCCGGCCGCCCCGCGCACCGCCAGCGCCAGGCGGTCGAACAGGTCGCGGGCCGCCTCCAGCTGTTCGCGCACCGAGATCACCGCCACGTCGGGGAACGAGGTCCCCAACGCGCGGGTGACGGCGGCCTCCTCCGCCTTCGTGGCCTTGGCGATGGCCACGTGGCGCAGGGTCGCTCCCTCCAGCGCCGAGGCGTTCAGCACCACGGAGATGTTGGCCCCGAAGCCGCCCACGTCGATATGCCGGACAGCCGCCACCCGGGCGTCGATGTCACGGCCCAGGACGGAGAGGCTGACGGCGTCGCCCACCTTCAGCCCCGCCCCGCGGGCCACGTCCTCGCTCAGCGCCACCTGCGGCGGCCCGCGGTAGTCCGCCGGCCACCAGCGGCCGGCGAGGATCCCGGCCGCGCGGGGCTCGGCGCCGATGGCGGACAACTGGATGTCGTTGTCGTAGGCCCAGCGGGCGGACTCCGCGATCCGCCTGCGGTCCACCGGGCGGCCACGCACGGCGATGATCCGGCCGGTGGCGAACGGCAGCCGCAGGTAGTCGGCCGGCGTCAGCGGCCGGCCGAAGGCGGCGGCGACCGCGGCGTCGAACGCGGCGGCGCGGTCGCCGGGGATCTCGGTGAACACCAGCGCGGGCGCCGTGCGCGGCGCGATCTCCGCCACCTGCTTCAGCAGGCTGGACTGGATCAGCACCACCGCAGCCAGCAGGGCCACCCCCAGGCCGATGGCCGGCGCCGCCGTGCGCGCCGCCGAGCCGGGTCCGGCGAGGTTCGCAAGCCCCAGCCGGGCGGCGCCACGCGTCGCCGCCCGGGCGCGTCCGGCCAGCTTCGCGAGCCCGAGGCCCAGCGCCCACAGGAGCGCGAAGGCGGCGACGACCCCGCCGATCATGGCCGAGGCCGCCAGCGGCGTCGGGGCGGTGACGACCGCCAGCGCCGCCAGGGCCGCGCCGGCCAGCCCTGCGCCCACCGCCTCGGGCCCGACCTTCAGCCCCCCGGCCAGCCCGCGGCGGAACAGGCTGGCGGGCGACGTGGCCCGCGTCCGGCCGAGGGGCGCGAGGGAGAAGGCGGCGGCCGAGAGCAGGCCGAACGCCGCGGCGCGGGCCAGCGGCGCCGGATAGACGCCGAACAGCGCCGGCACGGGCAGCTTGTCGCCGATCAGCGCGCCCAGCACGAACGGCGCGGCCGCCCCCGCCGCCAGCCCCAGCGCCACCCCGGCCAGCGCCAGAACGCCGACCTGGGTCAGGTAGACGTCGCGGACCAGCGGCCCCTCCGCGCCCAGCGCCTTCAGGACCGCGATCCCCGGCTTGCGGCTCTCCAGGTAGGCCGACACCGCGCCGAACACCCCGAGGCCGCCGGCCACCAGGGAGGCCAGGCCGACGAAGCCCAGGAAGTATTCCAGCTGATCGATCAGCCGGCCGATGCCGGGCGTCGCGTCGTCGCGCAGGCGCATCTGGAAATCCCGGCCCGGCAGGGCCCTGCGCAGCGCCTGCGCCGCCGCCCTGGGCGCGACGCCCGGCGGCAGGGCGACGCGGGCGGTCTCCACGAACGGCAGGCCGGGTTCGAGGAAACCGCCCTGCTCCACCGCCCGCACGGTGGTCAGCACCCGCGGACCCAGGGCGAAGCCGCGCGACAGGCGGTCCGGCTCGCCCAGCAGCACCGCGCGGGCGACCAGCGGCGTGTCGCCCACCTGGAACCGGCCGCCGAGCTTCAGGCCCAGCCGCTCCAGCAGCGCGGCCTCGACGGCGGCGCCGGCGACGCCATCCACCGGCGCCAGCGCCTTGGCCAGGTTCCCCGCGCCCTGCAGTTCGACGCGGCCGGCCAGCGGATAGGCCCCGCTCACGCCGCGAAGCTGCACCAGCCGCCGCTCGCCGGAGGCCGCCTCGGCCATGGTGCGGCCGCCCACCGCCCAGGAGGTGCGGCCCATGGCCGTGATCGCCGCCCGCTCCTTCGGCGTGAACCGGCGCTGCTCCACCGTGACGGAAAGGTCGCCGCCCAGGATCTCGCGCGAATGGGCCGCGAGGCCGCTGCGGAAGGCCTCGGCGGTGGAGCCTGCGGCCGCGATCGCCGCCACGCCCAGCGCCAGGCAGGCCAGGAAGATGCGGAAGCCCCTCACCCCGCCCCGCAGTTCGCGGGCGGCGAAGCGGAAGGCGAGCGGGATCATGCGCCCTGCACCATGTGGCCGTCGCTCATCGCCGCCCGCCGGTCGGCGCGGGCGGCCAGGGCCGGGTCATGGGTGACGAGGACCAACGCCGCGCCGCAGTCGCGCACCAGGTCGAACATCAGCTCGGCCACCATGGCGGCGTTGGCGGCGTCGAGGTTGCCGGTCGGCTCGTCGGCGAACAGCAGGGCCGGCCGGGGCGCCAGCGCGCGGGCGAGCGCCACCCGCTGCTGCTCGCCGCCGGACAGCTGATGCGGATAGTGCCGGGCCCGCGCGGACAGGCCCACCCGGTCCAGCCACTCGCCGGCGAGGCCGGCGGCCCCGCGCCGCCGGGCGATCTCGAGGGGCGCTGCGACGTTCTCCAGCGCCGTCATGTTGGGCAGCAGGTGGAATGCCTGGAACACCAGCGACACGCGGCCGCGGCGCAGGCGCGCGCGGGCGTCCTCGTCCAGGCGGGCGAGGTCCTTGCCGAACAGGCTGACGCGGCCCGCCGTCGGGCGCTCCAGCCCCGCCGCCACGGCGATCAGCGAGGACTTGCCGCAACCGGACGGGCCGGTCACCGCCACCCGCTCGCCGGCCGCCACCCGCAGGTCGACGCCCCGCAGGATCTCCACCGGGCCCGCCGCCGACGGCAGCGTCAGGACGACGGCTTCCAGGACCAGCGGGGGTCCCGGCGCGGGAGCGTCGGACAAGCGGGAGCCTCGGACGATTGAGCACGGCGTTGGAACGCCTAAATAGGAGCCCCGGATGCCCGAAACACCACCCCTTCCCGTCAGCCGCCGAAGCGTGCTGGCCGCCGCAGCCCTGGCCGCGCCCGGCGCGGCGCGCCGTCCGGTGGTGACGCTGCTGGGGGATTCAATCACCGCGGGCTTCGGATTGCCGGCCGCCCAGGCCCTGCCCGCCCAGCTGCAGGCCGCGTTGGCCCGGCTGGGGTCCGACGCGGTCGTGCGGGGCGCAGGCGTTTCCGGCGACACCAGCGCCGGCGGCCTGGCGCGCGTCGATTTCAGCGTGCAGCGCGACACCGACGTCTGCGTGGTGGCGCTCGGCGCCAACGACCTGCTGCAGGGCCTGGAGCCGCGCGTCACCGAGGCCAACCTCGACCGCATCGTCGTGCGCCTTCAGGCGCGGCGGATAGGGGTGGTGCTGGCGGGACTGGCCGCGCCGCCGGCGGTGGGACGGTCCTACGCCCGCGATTTCGACGCGGCGTTCGCGGCCGTGGCGCGGCGGCGGAAGGTGGCGCTTTACCCGGACCTGCTGGCCGGCGTCGGCCGGATACCGCGGTTGAACCAGCGCGACGGGATCCACCCGAACGCCCAGGGCGTGCAGGTCATCGCCGGCCGCCTGGCGCCGGCCGTGGCCCGGGCCTTGCGCGCCCGCGCCTGACGGTCGGAACCGTCCAACGCTCAAGCCGCTTTCCACGCAGGCGGATCGGCGCCCAAATGCTGGGCAGTCGCGGGGTTCGGGGCGCGCAAACGGGAAATCCGGCTGGAGCGCGTCCGCCAGTCCCTATGGTCGGCGGCAGTGACGGCGTTGGAAGGAAGCTTGCGTGGAGTTGGGAGTGGCGACGGCGCCCAGTCTAGAACAGCCCGGATTGCCGCCGATCTCATCGGTGCTTCCCTATGACGAGATGCGACCACAGGACGGGTCGGTGCGGCCCCATTACGCGGCCCTGGAATCCCGCCTTTCGACCCTCTCCGCCGCCCAGCTCGCCGAGCGCCAGCGAACGCTGGAGCGGTTCTTCCTGCTGCAGGGCATCACCTTCACCGTCTACGGCGGCGAGACCACCACCGAGCGGATCATCCCCACCGACCTGCTGCCGCGGATCATCCCGGCGGACGAATGGGCGAAGATCGAGGCCGGCCTGACCCAGCGCCTGCGGGCGCTGAACATGTTTCTGGCCGACATCTACGGCGAGCAGCAGATCCTGATGGACGGGGTGGTGCCCCGCGAGCTGGTGCTCTGCGCGCCCTCCTACCGGCGGGAGATGCAGAACCTGTTCGTGCCGCACGCGGCCTACGCCAACGTCTGCGGCTCCGACCTGATCCGCCAGCCGGACGGCTCCTTCGCCGTGTTGGAGGACAACCTGCGGGTGCCTTCGGGCGTCTCCTACATGCTGGCCAACCGCGAGGCCTCCAAGCGGGTGTTCCCGGGCACCTTCCGCGGGGCCAACGTGCGGGCCATCGACCGTTATCCAGACCTGCTGCTCTCGACGCTGAAAAGCATGGCGGCGGACTGGCGGCCGAATCCGCAAGTCGTGGTGCTGACGCCGGGGGTCTACAACTCCGCCTATTACGAGCACGCCTACCTGGCGCGGCTGATGGGCGTGCCGCTGGTGGAAGGCCGCGACCTCGTGGTGCACGAGAACATGGTCTACATGCGCACCACTACCGGCCTGAAGCGGGTGGACGTGATCTACCGGCGGGTGGACGACGACTTCATCGACCCCCTCACCTTCCGGCGGGACTCCGGCCTGGGGGCCGCGGGCCTGTTCAACGCCTATCGCGCGGGCAATGTGGTGATCTGCAACGCGCCCGGCACCGGCGTCGCCGACGACAAGGCCGTCTACGCCTACGTGCCGCAGATCATCAACTACTACCTGGGCGAGGACGCGATCCTGCCCAACATCGAGACCTTCCTCTGCCGCGAGCCGGCTCAGCTCAGCCACGTGCTGGCCAACCTGGACAAGTTCGTGGTCAAGGCGGTGGGGGCCTCCGGCGGCTACGGCATGCTGGTGGGCCCGCACTCCTCGAAGGCCCAGCAGGACGAGTTCGCCGACGCGCTGAAGGCCGACCCCGAGAACTACATCGCCCAGCCGACCATCCAGCTCTCCACCGCGCCCTGCCTGGTGGACGCCACCATCGAACCGCGGCATGTGGACCTGCGCCCCTTCATCCTCTCCGGCGATCGGATCACCGTGACGCCCGGCGCCCTGACCCGCGTGGCCCTGCGCCGCGGGTCGCTGGTGGTGAACTCCAGCCAGGGCGGCGGGTCGAAGGACACCTGGGTGCTGGCCGGCGACCCCAAGGCGCCCCGCACATGATGCTCGCCCGGGTGGCCGACAGCCTCTACTGGATCGGCCGCTACGTGGAGCGGGCCGAGCACCTCTGCCGGCTGTGCGACGTGATGCTGACCGCCACCCTCGACCGCACCGACGCGGCCAACCAGGTGGCGCGGATCGCCCTGGCCGCCGCCGGCCACCCCGACCCGTCGAAGATCTCCGACCCCTACGAGGCGGTGCTGGAGATGACCCTCGACCGGGAGAACGACGGCTCCATCGTCTCGGCCCTGGCCAGCGCCCGGGAGAACGCCCGCCAGGTGCGCGACCAGATCACCACCGAGACCTGGGAGCGGCTGAACCTCCTCTACCTGCGCACGACCGGACCCGGCGCGGCGCGGGCCTTCGCCGACGGATCGTCAAGCTTCCTGAACGAGGCCATCGCCGACCTGCACCTGTTCAAGGGCGCCGCCGACGCCACCATGAGCCACGGCGACGGCTGGAGCTTCCTGCTGCTGGGCGTGCACATGGAGCGCGCCCAGCTCATCGGCCGCCTGCTGGAGGTGTGCTACGTCGAGGCGCCCAAGACGGCGCTCACCGACCACTTCGCCCTGACCAGCCTGCTGCGCATGAGCTGCGCGCTGGAGCCCTATCTGCGGGTCTACACCGCCGACATCCAGGCGCGGTACCTCCTGGAGTTCCTGCTGCTGGACGAGGAGTTCCCGCGCTCCATCCGCTTCTGCACCCAGCGGATCGAGGAGCACCTGTCCACCGTCAGCCGGCACGCCGAGGCCGCGGCCCAGGCCAGCCCCGACCGCTTGGCCGGGCGGCTGAAGGCGCGCCTGCAGTACGCCGACATGACCGAGATCGAGGCGGTGGGCGCCGGCGTCTTCCTGACCAACGTGCTCGAGGAGTGCGCGGGCATCCATAAGGCGCTCTACGACGCCTTCGTCGCCTATCCCCTCGAACTGCGCCTGCCGGCGTGAGGAGCTGATCCCGAGTGCTGCTGGAAGTCCGCCATGTCACCCAGTTCCATTATGACGAGCCCGTGCGCGAGAGCGTCATGGAGTTGTGGATGCAGCCGCAGAAGGGTGCGCGCCAGCGGCTGGTCTCCTTCGAGCTGGAGGTCGACCCGGCCGCCCAGCTGTTCTCCTACGCCGACCCCTTCGGCAACGCCGTCTACCACTTCGACGTGCCGCAGCCGCACGAGCGCCTGACCATCCAGGCCCGCTCGGCGGTGGAGACCCAGGCGCCGGCGCCCCTGCCGGAGTCCCTCGACATGGGCGAGTGGGACCGGTTGCGCAGCGACTTCGTCCGCGGCGAGAACTTCGACTTCCTGCGCCAGCACGGCTTCGCCGTCGAGACCGAGGCCCTGCGCGGCTTCGTGGAGGAAAAAGGGCTGGAGGCGATGAGGGCCCGCGACCCGCTCACCGCGGTCAGGACCCTTTCGAAGACGATCTACGACTCCTTCGGCTACGAGGCCGGCGTCACCGACGCCGAGAGCACGATCGACGACGCGCTGCTCGCCCGCCGCGGGGTCTGCCAGGACTTCGCCCACATCATGATCGCGGTATGCCGCGCGTGGGGGATTCCGGCGCGCTACGTCTCGGGCTACCTGTTCACCGACCGCAAGGCCGGCGACCGCTCCGACCCCGACGCCACCCACGCCTGGGTGGAGGTGTTCCTGCCGTCGACGCGCTGGTTCGGCCTCGACCCCACCAACAACATCGAGGCGGGCGAACGCCACATCGCCGCGGCCATCGGCCGCGACTACAACGACGTGCCGCCGTCGCGCGGGGTCTACAAGGGCGAGGCGGAGAGCGAGCTGGCGGTGGCGGTCTCGGTGCGCCGGGCGCGGACGGCCATGACCGAGCCGGAGTTCCTGCGCGCCGCCAGCCCCGCCGCCGCCCGCAACGGCCGCCGCCGCGGCCCGGTCGGCGGCCTCACCTACGACCAGCAGCGGCAACAGCAGCAGTAGCGATCTGGGTGGCGCGGGGCCGCATTTCCCGCCGCTCATCCCGGCCCCCGGGGCCGGGGTGAGCGGTGTCGGGGCGTTCACGCCGGAAAGACGTGGGCCTTCAGCGCCGCCAGCTTCAGCACCGCGCCCACGCGCAGCCCTTCGGCGCCCTGGCGGGCGAAGGCGGTCTCCAGGTGCACGCCGCCGGGGGTCACGGCCTCCACCTGCAGCACCGGCCCCTGGGGGGTGATCCGTTGGGCGGTCGCCTCGAAGCCGCCGTCGTCCAGCGCGACCTCGTGCGGGCGCAGGAACCCCACGGCCGGCCCGTCCGCCACGCCGGCCGCCGGCAGCACCACGTCGCCCGCCCGGAACCGGCCGCCGCTGACCGAGCCCTCGAAGCGGTTGGTCGCGCCCACGAAGCCGCAGACGAACGGGCTGGCCGGCGCGTCATGCACCTGCTGCGGCATGCCCACCTGCTCGACGACGCCCAGGTTCAGGATCGCCACCCGGTCGGCGAGCTCCAGCGCCTCCTCCTGGTCGTGGGTGACGAAGATGGTGGTGACGCCGGTGGCGTCGTGGATGCGCCGCAGTTCCTTGCGCAGAGACTTGCGCACGGTGGCGTCCAGCGCGCCGAACGGCTCGTCCAGCAGCAGCACCCGCGGGTTGACCGCCAGCGCCCGGGCCAGCGCCACCCGCTGCCGCTGGCCGCCGGAGAGCTGGTTCGGGAAGCGTGAGCCCAGGCCGTCCAGCTCCACGAGCTTCAGGAGGTCATCGACCCGCCTGGCGATCTCGGCCCGGGGCGGCTTGGCCTTGCCTTTCCGCACGTCGAGGCCGAAGGCGATGTTGCGGGCCACCGTCATGTGACGGAACAGCGCGTACTGCTGGAAGACGAATCCCACGCCCCGCGCGGCGGCGCCGGAGAAGGTCATGTCCGTCTCGTCGAACAGCACCTGGCCCTTCTCGGGGAACTCCAGGCCGGCGATGACCCGCAGCAGCGTGGTCTTGCCCGAGCCCGAGGGGCCGAGCAGCGCCAGCAGCTCGCCCTCGGCGATCTCCAGGCTCACGCCGTTCAGCGCCGGATAGCGGCCAAAGCTCTTCTCGATCTGTCGCGCGGTGATCGTCATGGGTCGGGCGGCGTCCGGATCAGTGGCGCACCGGCCGCGACCGCGGCTGGAGCATTTCGAGGAGGGTCTTCACCGCCAGGGTGACAAGGGCCAGCAGGCACAGCAGGGCGGCCACGGCGAAGGCGCCCACGAAATTGTACTCGTTATAGAGAATCTCCACATGCAGCGGCATAGTGTTGGTCAGGCCGCGGATATGGCCCGACACCACCGAGACCGCGCCGAACTCGCCCATGGCGCGGGCGTTGCAGAGCAGGATCCCGTAGAGCAGGCCCCACTGGATGTTGGGCGCCGTCACGCTGAAGAAGGTGCGCAGGCCCGACGCGCCCAGCGAGACCGCCGCCTCCTCCTCGTCCACGCCCTGCTCCTGCATCAGCGGGATCAGCTCGCGGGCGACGAAGGGGAAGGTGACGAAGATGGTCGCCAGCACGATGCCGGGCGTGGCGAAGATGATCTTGATGTCGTGGTCGATCAGCCAGGTCCCGAACCAGCCCTGCATGCCGAACACCAGCACGTAGATCAGGCCCGCGACCACCGGCGAGACCGAGAACGGCAGGTCGATCAGGGTGATCAGCAGGCTCTTGAAGCGGAAGTTGTGCTTGGCGATCGCCCAGGCCGCGCAGATCCCGAAGGCCGCGTTGAACGGCACGGCGATGGCCGCGGTGATCATCGTCAGCTTGATGGCGGAGATGGCGTCCGGGTCCTGGATCGCCTGCAGGGCGGCGGCCAGGCCCTTGCGCAGCGCCTCGGCGAACACCGCCGCCAGCGGCAGGATCAGGATCAGCGCCAGAAAAAGCCCCACGGCGCCCAGGATCAGGATCTTGATCCAGAGCGGGTCCTCGGTGGCGCGGCGGGCGTGGGCGGCGCTCACGAGAACCGCCTCGCCCAGGCCTGCACGGCGTTGATGACCAGCAGCAGCGAGAACGAGACCGCCAGCATCACCACCGCGATCGCCGCGGCGCCGGCGTAGTTGTACTGCTCGAGCTGGATGATGATCAGCAGCGGGGCGATCTCGGACTTGTAGGGCATGTTGCCGGCGATGAAGATCACCGAGCCGTACTCCCCCACGCCGCGCGCGAAGGCCAGCGCAAAGCCCGTAAGCCAGGCCGGAAACAGGGCCGGCAGGACGACCCGGAGCACGATGTCCAGCCGGCCGGCGCCCAGGCTGGCGGCCGCCTCCTCCACGTCCTGCGCCAGGTCGCGGATCACCGGCTCCAGGGTGCGCACCACGAACGGCAGGCCGATGAAGGCCAGCGCGATGACCACGCCCACCGGGGTGTAGGCGATCTTCACCGGCGCGGCCAGCGCGCCGATCCAGCCGTTCTGGGCGTAGAGGGTGGCCAGGGCGATGCCCGCCACCGCGGTGGGCAGGGCGAACGGCAGGTCGATCAGGGCGTTGATCAGCGCCTTGCCGGGAAACTCGTAGCGCACGATGGCCCAGGCGGTGGGCAGGCCGAACAGGCCGTTGATCGCCGCGGCCACCATCGCCCCGCCGAACGACAGGCGATAGGCGGCGAGCGCGCGCTCGGAGAAGGCGGTGGCCGCGAAATCCGCCGGGCTCTGCCCCGCCGCCCGCAGGGCCACGGCCAGCAGCGGGATCAGCACGATGCAGGAAAGCGCCGTGACCGTGACGCCGAGCGTCAGCGCAAATCCCGGAATCGCCGAGCGGCGACGGATCAGCGGCCGGCGCGGGCTGGGCGCGGGGCGCAGGGGCGCTTCCGCGACGATTTCGGGACTGACGGCTGCAGTCATGTCGGCGGCGTCGCGGACCTCTGTTCCACACGAAAACGCCTCCGGGCGCGGATCGCTGCGCGGTCCCGCCTAGACGCCACGCCGGAGGTAATTCCCAGCACGTCTATAGGCAATGGAGTTTTTCTACGGTCGCGCGGGCGAAACCTGCTGGGCAGGCGGCCGATCAGCCGACCTTGCGGACTGTCCGGCGCCGGATCAGGGCGGCGGCCATGCCAGGTCCAGCTTCTGGACAATCATGTCGCTGAGCGGCCCGCCGGGGCCTTCCGCCGGGATCGGCCGGCCCTTCAGGCGGAGCATGCGCACGGAAAGGCACACCAGCTTGAATGCGGCGAAGGCTTCGTACCATTCGATATCGGCCGTCGACACGCCGGTCACCTCGCCCCAGAGCGCGATGGTTTCCTCCCGCGTGCCCATGCCGGCCAGGTGCGGCCGGCCCGGCGCCGCCGAGTGCATGCGGTCGGAGAGCACCAGCCACCAGGCCAGGTCGTGCAGCGCCCCGCCGAGCGAAGGCTGCTCCCAGTCCATGACCGCGATGATCCGGAAATCCTCGTCCACCAGCATGTTGCCGATGCGCGCGTCGCCCCAGACCAGGCCGGACGGGCGGTTGGCCGGCCATCGCTCTCGAAGCCTGTCCCGCACGGCCTCGAGAAACGGCCACGACTGCTGCTGGCTGATCCAGGCGAGATAGCGCGTCCAGCGATCCCACTCCTGGTCGAAGCCGTCGGGCCCGGCTTCCGGGCGCGCGAGGAAGCCGACCGAGGACAGCGGCACGCTCTGCACCGCCCCCAGTTGACGGACGCCGTTCTCCCACAACCGGGCGCGCTCGGCCGGGCTGGCTTCCGCGACCCAGCCTTGCTCGGCATAGGGGGGGACGCTGACCGCCACGCGGCCGATCAGCTTTTCCATCACGAAGAACGGCGCGCCAAGCAGGGCGGGATCGTCCTCGAACCACAGGGGCTGGGCGACACGCACCCGGCCGTCGGCGTGCAGCACCTGCATCAGCCGGTACTGCGCTTCGAACATGTCGTCCTGGTAGACCGTGTGTTTCGTCGGCTTGATCCGGACCACCAGGCCACGGCGGCGGGCCTGCCCCGCCTCGTTCCAGACGGCGTCGAACAGGATCGTCTCGTGCGACTGGCCTGCGCCGCGGGGATAGGTGAGGTCGACGACGCGCAGGTCCTGCGCGCCGGGGATGCGTTCGCGGAGCCATTCCGCGACCTGCGACGCCAGGACCGATAGATCTCGAACCGCTGGAGCTACGATTACGCCCGTCATGTTTTCATACCTGCGCTCCCGCCTGATTTAAACGAAGAGGCCGCGCCCGGTGGGGCGCGGCCTGTCGGTCAGAAGTCGGCCTTCACCTCGACCCCGAAGGTGCGGGGCTTGCTGAAGGCGTTGGTGGCCATGAAGCCGAAGTCGATGCCCTGAACGGCGTAGTGCTCGTTGGTCAGGTTCTCGCCATAGACGCTGAGCTGAGCCTTGGCGTTGCCCGTGAGGGGGATGTCGGACAAGGCGATCCGGCCGCTCAGCAGGCCGTAGGCCTTGCCGGCGATCTGCGCCTGGAAGGGCGTGGTCGGCAAGTTGAACAAACTCCATTGGGCGGCGCTCCGGTAGGCGTAGTCGGCGCGGATCGACCATTCGCCGTAGCTCACCCGGGGAAAGACGTAGGCCGCCCCCGCGCTCGCCGTCCTTTTCGAAACGCCGAGGAACTTGCCAATCGCCGCGCAGTCCATGGCGATGGCGGCGCCCCCGGCGGAGCCGGTGATCGGCTTGCAGCCCGCCCCCACCACGCCGCCGGGTTGCAGCGGTTGGGGAAACTTCTCGTACTTGGGATCGACGTAACCGACCGACGCCGTGAGGGTCAGCCCGTCCATGGGCACGGCCTGCGCCTCGAGTTCGAAGCCGCGATACCGCGCATCGGCGTTGAGCGCGATGCTTCCCCCGGCTCCGGAAGCCGACGGGGGGACGAATTGCCCGAGCTGCAGACCGCGGTATTTGTTGTAGAAGGCGGCGCCGTTCAGGCGAAAACGTCGGTTGAGCATCTCGGCCTTGAACCCGGTCTCATAGCTGCGCATCTTCTCCGGCGTGAAGATCGGGGTCGTGGTCGCCCCGGCGCGCACATTGAACCCGCCCGCCCGGTATCCGGTCGAGTACCGCGCATAGGTCATAAAGTCTTCGGTCCACTGGTAGTTGACCGATCCCAGCAATGAAGTGTTGTTCGTTTCCAGTTTGGCCTTTCGGACCACCGTGGACCTCTGGTCGAGATTTTTTTCGTCCTTGGTGTACCGCAACCCACCGGTCAACTCGAGCTTATGGTCAAGGAAGGCGGGTTTCCAGTTGACCTGGCCAAATCCCGCGTAGGATTTATTGACCATATTATAATCCAGAATACTGACGGAGTTGATTGCAGTGCCGGCGGCGGTGATGCCGGCCGGGAACTTGGTTCGCCCGAACTCCCATCCATCTTCGTGGAAATAGAAGCCGCCCACCACATACTCGAAGTCGCCGACCGATCCGAGCGCCTGGACCTCCTCGGTATATTGATGCTGACGGCTTGCGCGGGGATCGAGGGCGTAGATTCCGTTGAACGTCGTGATCACCGGCGCCGCGACCGTACCGGTGTTGCCCCTGAGGTTCGCCGGGCCGTTCGGCGACGAGTCGTCGCGCTTGTAACCCCGCACGGACGAAATCGACTTGAGGCTGAGGTGGTCATTGACCTCGTAATTGAGCGTCAGCGCCATGCCCTGCGCCCATACCCTCTGCTGGCGCAGGGTCGCGAGGCTGGGGATCGTGTACTGGGGCACGCTCGTAACCGTATAGCTGTCGCCGCCCAAGGTGGGGGAAAGCGCCAGGAAGTTCAGCGTGGCCGGCGGGGCGGCGACGATCTGGAGATAGTTCGGCGCGCCGGTCAGTTCGTTGTAGTCGGCCGACAGCGTGGCGTTGAGCTTGCCCCATTCGCCGACCGCCTTGACCCAGAAGGCGTTGCTCCGGATGGCGTCCGGATCGTTGTTGGAAGGCTGCAGCTTGTTGTCGACGGAACCGTTCTCCTGCCGATGCTGGTAGGCGGCGGAAAGCTTGATCCCGCTGTTTCCCAGGAGGCCGCTGTCGATCCGGACCTGGGCGCTGTTGGCCTTGTAGGACCCGTAGGACGCCCTGACCTGGCCGCCGAACTCATCGCCGGGGGTCCGGCTGACGATGCTGATCGCTCCGCCTGTCGTGTTGCGGCCGAACAGCGTGCCCTGCGGCCCGCGCAACACCTCGACCCGCTCAGGCGTGATCAGGTCCATGAGCGCGATGTTGTTGCGGCCGTTATAGACGCCGTCGATGTAGATCCCGATCCCGGAATCCTGACCGAGCGTCGTCTCGATGAAGCCCACGCCGCGGATCCAGGCGCCCGCCGAGCCCAGCGAGCCGGTCACCTTGGAGGTGGCCATGTTGGGCGCGATTTCCGCGACTTTCGTCAGGTTGACGGCGTGGCGCGCTTCAAGCGTCTCCGCCGAGACGGCGGTGATCGCCACCGGCGTCGCCTGCAGGTTTTCCTCGCGCCGCCGCGCCGTCACCACGATCTCCTCCAGGGCGGCCCCTCCTGACCGCTCGGCGGCAGGCGCCGCGGCGCCCTGCGCCAGCGCGGCGTGCGCGCTTCCCATGCCGCCCGCAAGCGCAGCGCTTGCCAGCAGAAGACGACGAAAGGCCAAGTTTCTCATAGCGGCAGTTCCTCTCCCATGGCCCTATGATCGGGCTCGCCAATATCGTTGAACACGAGTGGATTGACGGGTGGACAGCGCAGGGCGGCGGCGGACGCCGGAGACTCTCGCCCAACGCTGGACGCCTCCGACACGGCCCGACCGCTCCGATCGATGGATCACCGATTCCCCCCAGGGCACGGCTCGTTCGCCGGACTCTGCACCTACGCATTATACCCGAACGAAAGTTCGGAATTATGAATAATTGCTCTTATGTTCAGGCACTAAAGTCAAGCACGCCGCCGCCGCCCGCGCCGACGCCATGACCGGCAGACCAGGTGGGCTTGACTGCCGGCGCCAACCGCACGAGATGGACCGCAACGCGGGGGTTCGACGATTACTGCAGGGCAAGGCGGGCCGGATCGCCCTGCGCGACTGAGCGGCCGGCGCGCGTTCGATCACCCCAGTAAACCCTCGACCGCTTCTCGCAGGGTCGCGTGTAAGCGGCCACGCATATGCGCGCCAGAAAGCATTGCGAGGGGTGTCGCCTTGTCTGACCCGCGAGAGAGGACCCTCCCGGAACTGACTATGCTTCACTAATCTGATCGGCGCTTTACGGTGCGTATGGCGCACACCTTCGTCGGCGGGGCCCTCGATCGTGCGGAGCAGTAGAACCGCACCGGCTTGCATTCCGGATGGACCCGTATAACTTCAGGCGGACCGATCGGTATCTGGATGCGTCGCGATGGCGGCGGGACGGGGGAATGATCCCTTCTCGCGGCGGTCGACTGGAGCCACCACGATCGCCGGCGATCTCGAAGTTGCAGTATCAGGCGTTTGACTCCCCTCAAATGCCGCCGCGTCGTTCGTCTTTATCTGTTCATGGCCAGAGGCGTAATTTCCCAGGCCCTTACAG
>NZ_DASXYF010000031.1:0-4185 GCF_036502675.1 Phenylobacterium sp. | reverse complement strand
GACGTCGTTCCGATCGAGGCGGAGCGCCCGCCGAAGCCCATGATCGATCCGGATTGGGCGCCTCGCCCCGGCATGGGCCACCTCGCCCTTCACGTCGAGAGCTCCGAGGCCCTTCGCGATGCCTATTTCGAGCTGATCGATCGCGGCGTGACCGTGCTGCAGGCCGCCGATCACAAGAGCCAGCAGAGCGTCTATTTCCTCGATCCCGACCACAATGTGCTCGAGCTGTGCTGGGAACGGCCGAACGCGCGCGAGCTCTATCTGAGCGGCCGCGGCGACGAGGACGCCGTGCTGACTTTCACGCGAGGCTGAGGCGCCTCACTCCCACTCGATAGTCCCGGGCGGCTTCGAGGTCACGTCGTAGACCACCCGGTTGATGCCACGCACCTCGTTGATGATGCGGGTGGCGGCCTTGGCCAGGACGGGCCAGGGAAATTCGAAGAAGTCGGCGGTCATGCCGTCGGTGGAGGTCACGGCCCGGAGGGCGCAGACCTCGTCATAGGTTCGGGCGTCGCCCATCACGCCCACGGTGCGCACCGGCAGCAGCACGGCGAAGGCCTGCCAGATCTCATCGTAGATGCCGGCCTTGCGGATCTCGTCGAGGTAGATGGCGTCGGCCTTCTGCAGCACGGCCACGCGCTCGGGGGTGATGTCGCCGGGGATGCGGATGGCCAGGCCCGGGCCGGGGAAGGGGTGGCGTCCGACGAACTGCGCCGGCAGGCCGAGCTCGCGGCCGAGGGCCCTCACCTCGTCCTTGAAGAGCTCGCGCAGCGGCTCGACCAGCTTGAGCTTCATGGTCTCGGGCAGGCCGCCGACGTTGTGGTGGCTCTTGATCACCGCCGAGGGCCCGCCACGGGCCGACACGCTCTCGATCACGTCGGGATAGAGCGTGCCCTGGGCCAGGAAGGCCGCGCCCTCCACCTTGGCGGCCTCGCGCTCGAAGATTTCCACGAAGACGCGGCCGATGGTCTTGCGCTTGGTCTCCGGGTCCGACTGGCCGGCCAGGGCGCCCAGGAACTCCGCGCCGGCGTCCACGTGCACCAGGGGGATGTTGTAGTGGTCACGGAACATGGTCACGACCTGCTCGGCCTCGTTCAGGCGAAGTAGGCCGGTGTCGACGAAGACGCAGGTGAGCTGCTCGCCGATCGCCTCGTGCAGCAGGACGGCGGCCACGGAGGAATCCACCCCGCCCGAGAGGCCGCAGATCACCCGGCCCCGCCCCACCTGCTGGCGGATGCGGGCGATCTCCTCCTGGCGGAAGGCGGCCATGGTCCAGTCGCCGCGGCAGCCGGCGATGCGGTGGGTGAAGTTGCGCAGCATCAGCGCGCCGCACGGCGTGTGGGCCACCTCCGGGTGGAACTGGACGCCGTAGAACCGCCGGCCCTCGTCGGCGATCACCGCGAAGGGCGAGCCCTCGCTGGAGGCGACCACCTCGAAGCCCAGGGGGATGGCGGTGATCTTGTCGCCGTGGCTCATCCAGACGGTCTCGCGCGAGCCCACGGGGCCCAGGCCCGCCAGCAGCGGCGATTCCCGCTCGACCAGGATCTCGGCGCGGCCGAACTCCCGGGCGTGGCCGCCTTCCACCGCGCCGCCCAGCTGGGCCGACATGGTCATCTCGCCGTAGCAGATGCCCAGCACCGGCACGCCCAGTTCGAAGATGCGGGCCGGCGCGGAGGGGCTCTCCTCCTCGTGCACGCTGGCCGGGCCGCCGGAGAGGATCACCGCGCCGGGCCGGAAGGCGTCGAGCATCGCCTCGACCTTGTCGTAGGGATGGATCTCGCAATAGACGCCGCTCTCGCGCACGCGGCGGGCGATGAGCTGGGTCACCTGGCTGCCGAAGTCGACGATCAGGACGCGTTGGTGCTGGGCGGTCATGGGGGCGTGTTACCGGGGAATCGGCGGCGGGTCATCGCGGGCGCTCCAGGACGGCGACGAAAAAGCCGTCGGTCGCCGAGGTCTTGGGCGATAGGCGCAGGCATCCCTGCCGCGTGCGCCAGGGCTGCAGCGCCGGCTCCTCGGGCGGGCGCACGACGAAGCCGGGGGTGCGTTCGAGGAAGGCCGTCACCCGGTCCTCGTTCTCGGAGGGCAGCACCGAGCAGGTGACGTAGACCAGCCGTCCGCCGAGCTTCACGAAGGCCGCGCCCTGGTCGAGCACCGCGTCCTGGTCCGCCTGGCGCCGGGCCAGGGTCTCGGGGGTTAGCCGCCACTTGGTGTCCGGATGCCTGCGCCAGGCGCCCGAGCCCGAGCAGGGGGCGTCGAGGAACACCAGGTCCATCTTGCCCTCCAGACCCTTCAGCGGGTCGGGATCGACCGGGGAGCGGACCTGCAGGTTGCGCACCCCGGCCCGGTCGGCGCGGCGGATCGTGTCGGCGAGCCTTCGGGCCTCGGAGTCGTAGGCGTAGATCTGACCGGTGTTGGCCATGGCGGCGGCCAGGGCGAGCGTCTTGCCGCCGCCGCCGGCGCAGAGGTCGAGCACCTGCCGGCTCTTGATCTCGCCGGCCGCCGCGGCGGCGATCTGCGAACCCAGGTCCTGCACCTCGAACCAGCCACGGGAGAAGGCGGGGATGGCTTCCAGGGCGCCGGTCCGCTCGCTGGCCTGCGGGGCAGCGATCCGCAGCGCCGTGGGCGGCCAGCCCACCGGCTCGGCGGCCATGGAGGCCAGCGCCTTCACGGCGCGCTCGGGGTCGGTCTTCAGGGTGTTGACCCGCAGGTCGACGGGCGCCCGCTCGGCCAGGGCCGCCATCTCGGCGTCCACCTCGTCGCCGAAGGCGCGGGCCAGCTCGTCGGCCAGCCAGTCGGGATAGTCGCCGCGGACGGCCGCGGGCGCCTCGGCGAGGCCGCGGGGCGAGGCCAGGGCCGCCCGCTCGGCGTCAGTCAGGGGGCCGATCCCGTGCGGCGTCTCGGCCGCGGCGGCCTCCAGCCGCTCCAGCGGCCAGTCCCAGGCGAGGCGCAGGGCGGCGAGCGCGGCGGCGCGCGGGCTCTCGTCGGCCATCTTCCAGGCCAGCGAACGGCGCCGGCGCAGCATGTCGAGCACCAGGCCGGAGACCGAGGCGCGGTCCTTGGCGCCGGCGTAGCGGGCGTTGACGCCCCAGGCCTTCAACGCCAGGCGGACCGGCCGGTGGCGGGTTTCGATCTCTTCGAGCAGCTCGATCGCCGCCGCCAGGCGCCCGCCGTCACGCATGGCCCGGGCTCATCGGAACAGGGCGGCCACGACCATGACGAGGCCCGCCATGGCCACGAACCACACCAAGCTACGGATGCGCGCGATCCCGGCCGCATAGATCGGCACGTAGAGCGCCCGGGCGATGACGTAGAGCGCCGTCCCCCACATGGTCAGCGGCCCCAGCTTGGCGGCCAGGTAGGCCGCGATCACCGCCGTGGCGAACAGCGGGAAGGTCTCCATGAAGTTCCTGAACGCCCGGTCGAGGCGCGCGGCGACGCCGCTGATCGGCATCGGCTCGTCGCGGGGCCCCGCCGCCCAGACCAGGCCCTGCTGCCGCCGCGCCGCCGCGGCCGCCCACAGCAGCTGCACCAGGCCCACCGCCACCGCACAGCCCAGCAGCTTCAGCTCCATGGCCGGGCCGGACACTAGAGGCCGCTCGGATAGTTGGGCGCCTCGCGGGTGATCATCACGTCGTGCACGTGGCTTTCCTTCAGGCCCGCGCCGGTGATGCGGATGAACCGCGCCCGCTTGCGGAACTGGTCGAGGTCGGCGCCGCCCACATAGCCCATGGCCGCGCGCAGGCCGCCGACCATCTGGTGCAGGATGGGGGCGATCGGGCCCTTGTAGGGAACCTGGCCCTCGATCCCCTCGGGCACCAGCTTCAGCGCGTCCGACACCTCCTTCTGGAAGTAGCGGTCGGCCGAGCCGCGGGACATGGCGCCCAGCGAGCCCATGCCGCGGTAGGCCTTGTAGGAGCGGCCCTGGAACAGCTCGATCTCGCCGGGCGACTCCTCGGTGCCGGCGAAGAGCGAGCCCAGCATCACGGTATGCGCGCCGGCCGCGAGCGCCTTGGCGATGTCGCCGGAATAGCGCACGCCGCCGTCTGCAATGCACGGCACGGCGGATTTCGCGAGCGCCTCGGCGACGTTCTGGATGGCGCTGATCTGCGGCACACCAACGCCCGCCACGATGCGGGTGGTGCAGATCGAGCCCGGGCCGATGCCGACCTTGACGCCGTCGGC
>NZ_DASXYF010000030.1:0-13400 GCF_036502675.1 Phenylobacterium sp. | reverse complement strand
GAATCCGTCGCGATCCTGCGCAGCTGGCTTCACGAAACATGAAGCTGCCCGCCAAGAAGACCATCAACGACGCCTCCCGCCTGACCGGGCCGGAGAAGGCCGCGGTCGTGCTGTTGTCGCTGGGCGAGGAGCACGCCCACGTCTGGCAGTCGCTCGACGAAGAGGAGATCAAGGAGATCTCCCAGGCCATGGCCAGCCTCGGCAACGTCCATTCCAGCGTCGTCGAAGACCTGCTGGTCGAGTTCGTCTCCGGCATGTCGGGCGCTGGTGCGATCATGGGCTCCTTCGAGCAGACCCAGAAGCTGCTCTCGGCGATCATGCCGCCGGAGAAGGTCGACGCCCTGATGGAAGAGATCCGCGGTCCCGCGGGTCGGACCATGTGGGACAAGCTCGGCAACGTGAACGAGGCCGTGCTCGCCAACTACCTGAAGAACGAATACCCGCAGACCGTCGCCGTGGTGCTGTCGAAGATCCGGTCGGAGCACGCAGCGCGGGTGCTGGCCGCCCTGCCGGAAGACTTCGCGCTCGAGTGCGTCACCCGCATGCTGCGCATGGAGCCGGTGCAGCGCGACATCCTCGACAAGATCGAGCAGACCCTGCGGAACGAGTTCATGTCGAACCTGGCGCGCACCTCCAAGCGCGACAGCCACGAGCTGATGGCCGACATCTTCAACTCCTTCGACCGCCAGACCGAGGCGCGGTTCATCACCGCCCTGGAAGAGCGCAACCGCGAGTCCGCCGAGCGCATCCGCGCCCTGATGTTCGTCTTCGAAGACCTCAGCAAGCTCGACCCGGGCGGCGTCCAGACCCTGCTGCGGGGCGTGGAGAAGAGCCAGCTGGGTCTGGCGCTGAAGGGCGCCTCGGATGCCCTGCGCGAGATGTTCTTCTCCAACATGAGCGAGCGCGCCGCCAAGATCATGCGCGAGGACATGGAGGGCATGGGCCCCGTACGCCTGAAGGACGTCGACCAGGCCCAGACCAACATGGTCCAGGTCGCCAAGGACCTGGCCGCCAAGGGCGAGATCATGCTGGCCGGCGCCGGCGGCGACGACGAGCTGATCTACTGATGCGCACTCCCCTTCCTTTCCCTTCTCCCCTTGCGGGAGAAGGCGGCCTCCGAAGGAGGTCGGATGAGGGGTCTTTCAGACCTCTCCGCCGGCCGGCCGTGTTCGCCGCGGAAACGCCGCGCGCGCCCTCATCCGTCCGCTTCGCGGCCATCTTCTCCCGCAAGGGGAGAAGGAACGGGAACATTCGCCCATGACCGCCCCGCAGAAGTTCGCCTTCGACACCATCTTCGACGGCGAAGGCGACGTGGTGTTCTCCACCCCGCGGCCCAAGCGGCTCTATCCGGCCGAGGAGGTCGAGCAGATCCGCACCCAGGCCTACGCCGAGGGCGAGCAGGCAGCGCTGGCCGGCATGGCCGCGCTGCAGGCCCAGGCACTGGCCCAGGTGGCCGAGGCCTGCCGCGCCGCCCTGCCGGGCCTGGCCGGCGTCGCCCACGCCCACCGGGAAGGTTCCGCCGCCCTGGCCCAGGCCTGCGGCCGCGCCATCGCCGACGCCGCCCTCGACCGCTTCCCCGACGCGCCCCTGCGCGCCGCCCTGGCGGCGCTGGCCCGCGAGATCGAGGCCGTCCCGCGGCTGGTGGTCACCGTGGCGCCGGAGCTGCTGGACGGCCTCGAGGCGGCGCTCGCCGAAACCGCCCAGGCGGTGGGCTACGCCGGCGCCGTCCAGTTGCGCGGCGAGGCCGGCCGGGCCCGCGGCGCCTTCACCCTCGATTTCGGCGACGGCGCGGCGGCTTTCGATCCCGACACCGCCGCCGCGCGCGTCGCCGCCGCCCTCGACGCGGCGCTCGCCGCCGAGGGCCTGCATGCCGAACCGCTCGTCCCGGGCGCCGACCCCGTTCCTGCTGAAAGCTGACCCCATGTCCGATAGCGAACTCAAGCTCGACGAATTCGGCCCCGGCGGCGAGCCGCAGATCGACGCCTCCATCGAGGTCGAGGAGAAGAACGCCTCCGACCTGGCCCCGGTGTTCGACGTGCCGGTCTCCATCTCGGCGGTGCTGGGCCGGGCCACCATGTCGGTGGCCCAGCTCCTCCAGCTCGGCTCCGGCAGCATCCTCGAGCTCGACCGCAAGGTGGGCGAGGCCATCGACATCTACGTCAACAACCGCCTGGTCGCCCGCGGCGAGGTGGTCATCGTCGACGAGCGCCTGGGCGTGACCATGACTGAAATCATCAAGGACGGCGACACCGCGGCCTGAAGGCGGCGGCGCATAGGGAGAACGGATCATGCGGCTTCTGGTCGTCGGAAAACTCAACGGACAGCTCGCCACCGCGGTGAAGATGGCCATGGCCACGGGCGCCAAGGTGAGCCACGTGGAGACGGTGGCCGCGGCCACCCACGCGCTCCGCGCCGGCCAGGGCGCCGACCTGCTGATGGTCGATTACGAGCTGGATATCGCGGGCCTGATCGCCGCCAACGCCGCCGAGCGGATCACCGTGCCGGTGGTGGCCTGCGGCGTCGGCGCCGACGCCCAGCGCGCCGCCGACGCCATCCGCGCCGGCGCCAAGGAGTTCATCCCCCTGCCCCCGGACGCCGAGCTGATCGCCGCCGTCCTGGCCGCCGTCTCCGACGACGACCGGCCGATGGTGGTGCGCGACGCCTCGATGCAGGCGGTGATCGGCATGGCCGACCAGATCGCCCCCTCCGACGCCTCGATCCTGATCACCGGCGAGAGCGGCGTCGGCAAGGAGGTCGTCGCCCGCTACGTCCACCAGAAGTCGCGCCGGGCCCAGCGGCCGTTCATCTCGGTCAACTGCGCCGCTATTCCCGACAACCTGCTGGAAAGCGAGCTGTTCGGCCACGAGAAGGGCGCCTTCACCGGCGCAATCGCCCGCCGCATCGGCAAGTTCGAGGAGGCCTCGGGCGGCACCCTGCTGCTCGACGAAATCTCCGAGATGGACGGGCGGCTGCAGGCCAAGCTGCTGCGCGCCCTGCAGGAACGCGAGATCGACCGGGTGGGCGGATCCAAACCGGTGAAGGTGGACATCCGCGTCCTGGCCACCTCCAACCGCGACCTGGCCCAGGCGGTGAAGGACGGGACCTTCCGCGAGGACCTGCTCTACCGGCTGAACGTCGTGAACCTGCGCCTGCCGCCCTTGCGCGAACGCCCCGGCGACGTTCTCGCGCTGGCCGAATTCTTCGTGAAGAAGTACTCGGCCGCCAACGGCCAGCCGGTCAAGCCGCTCTCCGAGGAGGCCAGGCGCCGCCTGGCCGGCCACCGCTGGCCCGGCAACGTGCGCGAGCTGGAGAACGCCATCCACCGCGCGGTGCTGCTCTCCCCCGGCCCCGAGATCGGGGACGCCGCCGTGCGCCTGCCGGACGGCCAGCCCCTGACCCCCGCCGACGCCGGCGCGCGGGCCGCCCAGGCCGCGTCGCTCGCCGCCGAGACGGTCAGCCGCGCCTTCGTCGGCCAGACCGTGGCCGCCATGGAGCAGCAGCTGATCATCGACACCCTCAGCCACTGCTTCGGCAACCGCACCCACGCGGCCAACCTGCTGGGCATCTCGATCCGCACCCTGCGCAACAAGCTCAAGGAATACACCGAGGCCGGCGTCGCCGTCCCGGCGCACGGGGCCGCCAATGCGGCGTAGAGAGTTGCACCCCCTTTCCTCCCTTGTCCCGAAGAGGACGGGGGAGGAAAAATTACTGCACCCCACGCCGCTTCCTGAGCGCCGCTGATGGCTGACGCCGGCCTGACCCGTTCCGACTACGCCTCCGCCCCCAGCCCCCGGGAGATGCTGGGCTGGATCGCGCGTGGGGACGTGGCCATGGCGCTGGGCGTCGTCGGCATCATCGTCCTGCTGATCCTGCCGATTCCGGCCTTCCTGCTGGACGCGCTGCTGACGCTGTCGATCACCAGCGCGGTGCTGATCCTGATGACCGCGCTACTGATCAAGCGGCCGCTGGAGTTCACCGCCTTTCCCACGGTGCTGCTGGTCACCACCCTGTTCCGCCTGGGCCTCAACCTCGCCTCGACGCGGCTGATCCTCGGCCACGGCCACGAGGGCGCGCACGGGGCCGGCAAGATCATCGAAGCCTTCGGCAAGCTGATGATGGGCGGCAACTACGTCATCGGGGTGATCGTCTTCGTCATCCTGGTGATCGTGAACTTCGTGGTCATCACCAAGGGCTCCGGCCGGATCGCCGAGGTGGCCGCGCGGTTCACCCTCGATTCCATGCCCGGCAAGCAGATGGCCATCGACGCGGACCTTTCCGCGGGCCTGATCGAGGAAGCCGAGGCCAAGAAGCGCCGCAAGGAGCTGGAACAGGAATCGACCTTCTTCGGCGCCATGGACGGCGCCTCGAAGTTCGTGCGCGGCGACGCGGTGGCCGGCCTGGTGGTCGTGGGCGTCAACATCGTGGGCGGCATCCTGATCGGGGTGATCCAGCACAAGATCCCGCTCGCCCAGGCGGCCTCGTCCTACACCATCATGACCATCGGCGACGGCCTGGTGAGCCAGGTGCCGGCGCTGGTCATCTCCATCGCCGCGGGATTCCTGGTCTCCAAGTCGGGCGTCGAGGGCTCGGCCGACAAGGCCCTGGTGACGCAGTTGGCCATGAACCCGGTGGCGCTGGGCATGGTCTCCGCGGCCGCCGGCGTCATCGCCTTCGTCCCCGGCATGCCCATCATCCCCTTCGCCGTCGTCTCGACGGGGGCCGGCGTGCTGGCCTGGCGCCGCTCGCGCGAGGCCGCCGCGCCGCCGGCGGCGGAGATCCTCCCCGCCCCGCCGGCCGACCAGGAAGAGCCGATCGCCCAGACGCTGGCCATCGACGAGATCAAGATCGAGCTGGGCTACGGCCTGCTGCCGCTGATCAACGACCTGGAGGGCCGCCGCCTCACCGACCAGATCAAGGCGCTGCGCCGCACCCTGGCCGCCGACTTCGGCTTCGTGATGCCGGCGGTGCGCATCCTCGACAACATGCGCCTGCCCAGCCAGGGCTACTGCCTGCGGATCAAGGAGATGGAGGCCGGCTCCGGCGAGGTGCGCCTGGGCTCGCTGATGGCCATGGACCCGCGCGGCGGCCAGGTGGACCTGCCGGGCGAGCATGTGCGCGAGCCCGCCTTCGGTCTGCCCGCCACCTGGGTGGACGATTCCTTGCGCGAGGAGGCCACCTTCCGCGGCTACACCATCGTCGACCCGGCCACGGTGCTCACCACCCACCTGACCGAGATCCTCAAGGAGAACATGCCCGACCTGCTCTCCTACGCCGAGGTGCAGAAGCTGCTGAAGGATCTGCCGGCCGAGCAGAAGAAGCTGGTGGAGGACCTGGTCCCCTCCGTCGTCACCACCACCACCCTGCAGCGGGTGCTGCAGGCCCTGCTGCGCGAGCGCGTGTCGATCCGCGACCTGCCGGCCATCCTGGAGGGCGTCGGCGAGGCCGCGCCGCACACCGCCTCCATCACCTTCCTGGTGGAGCAGGTCCGCACCCGGCTGGCCCGCCAGATCTCCTTCGCCTACCGCGGCGAGGACGGGGCGCTGCCCATCGTCACCCTGACTCCCGAGTGGGAGAACGCCTTCGCCGAGGCGCTGGTGGGCCCGGGCGAGGAGAAGCAGCTGGCGCTGGCCCCCTCCCGCCTGCAGGAGTTCATCCGCGGGGTGCGCGACACCTTCGAGCGCGCCGCGCTGTCCGGCGAATCGCCCGTCCTGCTCACCAGCCCCGCCATCCGGCCCTACGTCCGCTCGATCATCGAGCGCTTCCGCGGCCAGACGCCGGTGATGAGCCAGAACGAGGTGCACCCGCGGGCGCGGCTGAAGACCGTGGGCTCCATCTGACCCCGGCCGCCAAAGGCCCTGGGGTTATCTGCGGCGTTGCCGTGACGGCCTTGCGCTGCTAGCGGTTTTCGCGCGAGGGGCGATGATGGCGCCCGCAGCCTGGGATAGCGAATGCGCCGACTATTACCCGAGGGCCTCGAGGACTCGATCGTCTGGGACCTCTTGACCTTCGAGCGGCTTATGACCAACCGGGTCATCCACTGGATCTACTGGGCGGGCCTCGGCCTCGTGGCGTTCATAGCGTTCGGCGCCGTGGGCGCGGCGGTGGGCGTGGCGCTGCGCGAGGCCAGCCTGCGGGGGTTCCTGCTGGCCATTCCCATGCTGATCGGGGGCCTGCTGGTCGCCGGCGTCTTCGGCCTCCTGTGGCGGGCGTTCTGCGAGTTCTACGTCGCCATCTTCCGCATCAGCGAAGACCTCCACGCCCTGCGACAGGCCGGCGTCGATCCCCTGCGCCGGACCCTGCCGCCGCGGTAACCCACTTTTTGAACGTCATTCCCGGTCCTGTGCCGGGAACCTATGAACGCCGGGCGCACCTGCATGGGCGCAGAGGCCACGACCGCACCTGGCATGTCAGCGGTTCCGGCGCGGCAAGCTGAAAGACAGGTCGTCGACGGCCTGAGGGGGAAGCTACCCCCTCGTCGCGATCAGCGACTTGGTCAGCCCCGCGATCCGCTCGTCCACATGGGTCGCGTCGGGGAACAGGAAGCGGAACTGCGTCTTGTCCAGCAGCCGGGCGTGCTGCACGTCGCGCATGGCGGCGCCCAGGTCCGCGGCCCGGCCGGCGAACCCGTGCCCGCGCCGCATCAGCGCCTGGGCGCGGCCCTGCTCCGAGCGCCAGTGGAAGAACGGCGTCGAGAAGTGCGGCTCGATGGGAAACCAGAAATAGGGCGTCTGCACGTAGTAGCGCGGCGCCAGCCGGCGCGCCTCGGCGGCGAACGCCTCCATCCGCGGCCAGTCGCCCACATGCTCCACCACCGAGTTGGAATGCACCAGGTCGAAGGCCCGGTCGGCGTACTGCGGCATCGCGCAGGCGTCGCCCTCCATCGCCTCGAACATCGGGTCGTCCACCTGGAACGCCTGCGGGTTGACCAGGGTGATGTGCACCTTCGCTCCCTCCAGGAACCCGCGGTCGAACAGCCGCCAGTAGTCCGGCTCGCCGCCCAGGTCGAGGATGCGGCAGCTCCCCGCCTCCGCCGCCGTGCGCGCGATCAGCTCCACCACCCGGCGCGCGCGGGCGCGGCGCATGCGCATCGCCAGCGAGTTGGGATTGTCCGGGTCCTGCAGGGCGTAGATCAGCCGCATCAGCCCCGCACCTCCTGCAGCGCGGCCGCCAGCGCCGCAGCCGCCGGCTTCGGCCGGCCCTGGTCGTCGAACACCGCCGGCATGTCCGCGGCGTTCTCGCCCTTCAGCCAGGAATCCCGGTCGCGCAGGCCCCAGAGGGTGAGCGCGAACCGCTGCCGCGCCGGCAACGCCCCCAGCGCCTGCGCCGCCTCGGCGTAGAGCCGCGCCTGGCCGGCCTCCAGGTCCGCGCGGCGCGCGAAGCGCTGCCGCGCGCGGCTCAGCGACACGTCCAGCTCGGAGACGTGCACCGGCAGGCCGAAGCGTCCCAGCGCCGCCACGGCCTTGGCCAGCGATCCCGCCGCCAGGTCGGCCGGCATGTGCGTCTGGCACCCCAGCCCGCCCACCGGCGCACCGGCCGCCAGCAGCCGCTCCACCAGTCGCTGGAACGTATCCAGCTTCTTGGGGATGATCTCGAGGTTGTAGTCGTTGAGGAACAGCACCGCGTCGGGGTCCGCCGCCCGCGCCACGTGGAAGGCGCGCTTCATGTGGTCGAAGGCCCCCAACCGCTGCGACCACAGGCTGTCGCGCCAGCCGTTCCCGTCCTCGGCCACCGCCTCGTTGACCACGTCCCAGCCCGCCACCTGGCCGCGATACCGGCCCGCCACGCTGGTGATGTAGCTGTCGTAGGCCTTGCCGAAGCTCGCAGGATCCGCGGCCATCTGCTCGAAAGCCTTGGGCTTCTGGGCGTACCAGACGAGCGTGGTGCCGTAGAGGCGCATCCCGTTGGCCCTGGCGAAGCCCGCGATGCGGTCCGGCCGGTCGAACAGCAGGCCGCCGTCCGGCTGGACGATGTACTCCATCTTCATCTCCCACTCGGGCGTGAGCTGGGAGCATTGGGTGAGCGCCAGGTTCACCCAGTCCGGCTGGTCGAGGTGGGCGACCTGCAGGCAGGTCCCGACGGGGAACGGCGCGGCGGTCTTCAGCGGCGGCACGAAGCCGATGTCGGCCGGCGCCGACCGGGCCGGCCGGTCGCACGCGGCCAGCGCCAGGGCGCCGGCGACGACGCTACGGCGGTTGAACGCCCCCGATCTCACCGCCCGCCCGACGCCCGGCGCAGGCCCAGCTCGTCCAGCTCGGCGGTCTCGCGCCGACCGGCTTCCTTGCGCTGCAGGGTCCGGGCCGTCTCGGCCACGTGCTCGTACTTCTTCTGGGTCTCGAAGGCCTCGGCCAGGGCGTCGCGCACGCCCTGCTCTTCCGCGAGCAGGCGGGCGATCTCCGCCTCCGCCTCGGCCTTGCGGTGGCGCAGGCCCTTCACATAGGCCGCGTGGCTCCAGCCGGACTCCGGGTCGTCCCGCGCCTGCACGGCCTCCGCCTCGCCCTCGGCTTCCAGCATCAGCCGCCTCATCTCCGCGGCGGCGCGGCGGCCGGAGACCTCCGCCATCCGCTTCTGGACCACCTCGACCTCATAGGCCGAAAGCTTGATCAACGAGTCCGCCCAGCTCACGCCGCCTCACTTTCCACGATCTGCGTCAGGGCCCCGAAGGTGTCCTCCAGCGAGGTCGCCTCGTCCTTGTCCTGGCCGAGGAACGCCTCCAGCGCCGGGATCAGGGCGATCGCCCGGTCCACCTGCGGGTCGGAGCCCGCCCGGTAGGCGCCGATGCGGATCAGCTCCTCCATGTTGGCGTAGGCCGACAGGCTCCGCCGCGCTTCCGTCACCGCCCGCCGCTCGTGCGGCAGCTGGCAGCCGGGCATGGTCCGGCTGATCGATTTCAGCACGTTGATCGCCGGGAACCGGCCGCGCTCGGCGATGCCCCGCTCCATGACGATGTGGCCGTCAAGGATCCCGCGCACCGCGTCGGCGATCGGCTCGTTGTGGTCGTCGCCGTCCACCAGCACGGTGAACAGGCCGGTGATCGGCCCCGCCGTGGTGCCGTCCGGCCGGATCGGCCCCGGCCCGGCCCGCTCCAGCAGTTTCGGCAGTTCGGTGAACACGGTGGGGGTGTAGCCCTTGGTGGTCGGCGGCTCGCCGGCGGCCAGGCCGATCTCCCGCTGGGCCATGGCGAAGCGGGTGACGCTGTCCATCAGGCACAGCACCTCCAGCCCCTGGTCGCGCAGGTATTCCGACACCGCCAGCGTCATGTAGGCCGCCTGCCGCCGCTTCAGGGCCGGCTCGTCGGAGGTGGCCACCACCACCACCGCCCGCTTCAGCCCCTCCTCGCCCAGGGTCTCCTCGATGAACTCGCGCACCTCCCGGCCACGCTCGCCGATCAGGCCCACCACCACCGCGTCGCAGTCGGCGTTCTTGGCCAGCATGGACAGCAGCACCGACTTGCCGACGCCGGAGCCGGCGAAGACGCCGAGGCGCTGGCCGCGGCAGCAGGTGGTGAAGACGTTCATGGCGCGGACGCCGAGGTCCAGCCGCTCGCCCACCCGCGCCCGGGCGTGGGCCGAGGGGGGCGGGGCTCTGAGCGGATAGGCGGCGACGCCTTGGCCAAGCGGACCCTTGCCGTCGACCGGATTGCCGAAGGCGTCGATCACGCGGCCGAGCCAGGCCTTGGTCGGACGGACGGCCGAGCCCAGGGGCTCGATGCGGATTTCCGCGCCCGGCGCGACGCCCTCCACGGGGCCGAAGGGCATCAGGAGCGCACGGGTGTCACGAAAGCCCACGACCTCGGCGGAGAGCGGCTTTTCGCCCAGGCGCACGATCTCGGCGCGGGCGCCGACCGCCAGTCGGGTCAGCCCGCCGCGGGCCTCGATCAGGAGGCCGTTCACGGCGGCCACCCGGCCGGACACGGTCAGTGGATCCAGCCGCTCGACCGCGGCCACTAGACTCTTCAAGAACAGCCCTCGAAATCTGGGCCGTAGAATCCGTTAACGCCCTTAAGGGGTGGTGAAGATCAGCGCAGCGCCTTGGCCAATTTGCGGGCCGCGCGCGGATGCGCCGCAGCCAGCCTGGCGACCTGCACCGGCCGACGTTTCACGAGGCCGATCACCGCCGGACGCACGGCGCGCGCGACCCGCGGGCGCGCCACCGACGCGGCCTGCGCGATCCGGCTGCGACCGAACCAGAGCGCGATGCCGGCGACCGCCAGCAGGCCGACGCCCGCCACCACGCCCGGATGCTTCCTGGCCTCGGTCACCGCCGTCAGGCCCTTGCCCTCCGGCGCCACCGCCATCTGGCCCATCGGCTTGGCCACGGCATGCAGCGCCGCCTCCGCGGCGGCCCTGGCCGGGCTGTCGTGACGCCAATCCTTCGGCAGTTTGATCAGGGTCGCGGCGACCTTGCCCTTCGCCTGGCGAAGCTCGGCGCGGGCGGCCCTGCCGATCCGCGAACCGAAGGCCACCAACGCGCCGGCGACGGCGTCTTCGCCGAGATGGCCAGCCAGCGCCTTGGCGGCGTGGACCAGGGAGGCCTCGTTACCGCCGGCCTCGATCCAGCTGTCGATGTGGCCGAAGCGGGCCGCGGCCGCCCGCGCCACGCGCTCGCAGCCCTCGGCCGTCGCGGTATCGCCAGCCACCGGATGGCAGCGGCCGCCGTCCTTGCCGGTCTCCAGGCAGGCGGCGCGCACTGCGGCCTCGTCAGGGGACGCCAGCACCACCGCCGCACCGGCCTTGGCCGCCAGCTTGGCGATCTCCAGGCCCAGGCCCGATGTCGCGCCGCCGATCACGATGACCTGGTCGCCCAGGTGTTTGAACTTACCGTGCATGGTTTCTCCCGACGTCGCCGCCCGCTGAATCTGGGGATGAAACGGCCTGAGGAAAAGCCCGTTCCCCCGACCCTCGGTTCGCCCGGCCTGTCCAATCACAAAAGATTCAACACCCCTGCGACTCGATGGCCGGCCTGCGACTCTTGAAGCGGATTCCGCATCGGATTAACGATTCGGCTCGGACGGACACTCCCGATTAACCAGTCTTAAATTAACTCGGCGGCAGGTTAACGGCGAGGTCCAGGCGGATTCACTGAATTCGCGGGCGCGCGGGGACGAGCAGGAGAGACGGATGCGGGTACTGTTGATCGAAGACGACAGCGCCACGGCTCAGAGCATCGAACTGATGCTGAAGTCCGAGGGGTTCAACGTCTATACGACCGACCTTGGTGAAGAAGGCGTCGATCTGGGCAAGATCTACGACTATGACCTGATCCTGCTGGATCTGAACCTGCCCGACATGAGCGGAATGGACGTGCTGCGCACGCTCCGCGTCGGCAAGATCAATACGCCCATCATGATCCTTTCGGGTTCCGCCGAGATCGACACCAAGGTGAAGACCTTCTCGGGCGGCGCCGACGACTACATGACCAAGCCCTTCCACAAGGACGAGCTGGTCGCGCGCATTCACGCTGTTGTCCGCCGGTCGAAGGGCCACGCCCAATCTGTGATCAAGACCGGCGACATCCTCGTCAACCTTGACGCCAAGACGGTGGAAGTGAACGGCCTGCGGGTCCACCTGACCGGCAAGGAATACCAGATGCTGGAGCTGCTCTCGCTGCGCAAGGGCACCACGCTCACCAAGGAAATGTTCCTCAACCACCTCTACGGCGGCATGGACGAGCCGGAGCTGAAGATCATCGACGTCTTCATCTGCAAGCTTCGCAAGAAGCTGGCCGCGGCCGCCGAGGGCAAGCACCACATCGAAACCGTCTGGGGCCGCGGCTATGTGCTGCGCGACCCGCAGGAAATGATGGCCACGGTCGCCGCCTGAGGGCGCCAACCCGCCGATCGAACGAACGGAACGCCCGCCCACACCGGCGGGCGCTTTCGTTTCTGGCTTGAGCGTCTAGGGTCCCACCTAAGAATACGTCGGGAGGACGACCCTTGGGACGATTGCTTGCGCTCCTCGCGGCGCTGATCGCGGCCGTCGTGATCGCCTGGGCCGGCGAGCAGCCGCCCAAGCCGGTTCCCGCGACCGCGCCCGACACGGCGTTCTCCGCCGACCGGGCCATGGCCGACGTCGCCGCCATCGCCTCGGTCCCGCACGCCATCGGGTCGGACGCCAACCACGCGGCCCGCGACCGCCTGCTGGCGCGGATGACGGCGCTGGGCCTGAGCCCACAGGTCCATCCCGGCGTCGGCGTATTCAACCGTGCGGTCCGCGGCGACCTCCTCATCTCCGGCGGCCAAGTCGAGAACCTGGTGGGCGTCCTGCCCGGGCGCGACCGCGCCGCGCCGGCCGTGGCGCTGATGGCCCACTACGACAGCGTCGCGGGCTCTCCCGGCGCCGCCGACGACGCGGCCGGCGTGGCCACGGCGCTCGAGAGCGTGCGCGCCATCAAGGCCCAGGGCGTTCCGGCGCGCGACGTGATCGTCCTCCTCACCGACGGCGAGGAAGCCGGGCTGCTGGGGGCCGACGCCTTCTTCAACCGGGACCCCATGGCCAAGCGGATCGGCTTCCTCTTCAACATGGAGGCGCGCGGCGCGGCCGGCCGGGTGCAGATGTTCCAGGCGGGCGAAGGCAACGGCGCGGCGGTCGAGCTGCTCCGCAAGACCGCGCCCGATTCCCGCGCGTCCTCGCTCACCGGCTTCATCTACCTCCACATGCCCAACGACACCGACTTCACCGTGTCCCGCAAGGCCGGGGTCGCGGGCCTCAACTACGCCTTCCTCGGCCACCAGTTCGAGTACCACTCTCCGACCTCGACCCCGGCCACCCTCGACCGGGGAACCTTGCAGGACATGGGCCGCCAGGTGCTGGCCACCGCCCGCGCCATCGCGTTTTCGCCGGCCCTTCCGGCCCGGACGCCGGACGTGGTCTACAGCCAGGCCCTGGGCGGCCTGACGCTGGTCTATCCGCCGGCCGTCGGCTGGCTGATCCTGATCGCCTCGGCGCTCCTGATCGCGGTCGCCGTGATGCGAGCCCGGCGGATCGAGGCCTTCGCCTGGACCGACGTCCTGCGCGGCGTGGGCGCGGGCCTGTTCGCGGTCGTGGGCGGCTGTGCGGTGCTGCACTTCGCGCGCCTCGCCACCGGCTCGGCCTTCGGCTTCATGGAACAGCGCTTCCTGCTGGCCCAGGCCGACCGCTGGGAAGCGGCGGTGATGTTGCTGGGGCTCGGGTTCCTGATCTTTGCCGCCGCCGAGCTCGCCCGCGGCCGCCGCTTCATCGCGCTCGCGCCGCTGGCGGCGGGCCTCGGCAGCTGCGGCCTCGTCGCCCTGGCGCATGGCGGCCTCGACAAGATGGGCCTGGGCCTGGGCGTCGTGGCCGCCCTCCTGGCCGTGGTCTCCTACGGACGGCCGGTCAGCCGCGCGGGCGCCTGGACGGGGGTCCTGCTACTGGGTCTCGTCCTGG
>NZ_DASXYF010000029.1:0-5319 GCF_036502675.1 Phenylobacterium sp. | reverse complement strand
GTGGTGCCGTAGCGCGCCCCAGCTACCACCAGGGGCCCGAAAGCCTTCCCTGGGAGCTCGCATATCTTATGGCGGATGCTTTGGTGGGTGGACAAGATTTTTGTCCCAAAACGCCCATAGAATCAAGGGTGGTTGGCGGTGAGAGAGGGATTCGAACCCTCGTTACGGTTTCCCGTAAACACGCTTTCCAAGCGTGCGCGATCGACCACTCCGCCACCTCACCGGCCGCCGCAGACGGTCGTTTCTGCGGAGCCGCGCAATATACTCAGGACGCCTTGCGGGGCAAGGGTCCGCGCATCGCGGCGGCGAGGTGGGCGGGGTCGAACAGCGAGGCGGCCTCGCCGCGGGCGAGCCGCCGCGCCAGGCTGTCGGAGCCGGCGCGCCAGCGGGCGAGCGCGGCGGGGGCGGCGGGGTCGCCGGCGCGAAGGGCCCGGGCGGCGGCGGCCAGCTCCGCGTCGGACCGGCGCAGGGCGGCGCGCTGGGCGGCGAGGGCGGGGCCCGCATAGCGCTCGTCGATCAGCCCCAGGCGCGCCCGGGCCGCGCCCGTCATCGCCAAAGCGCCGTCGCGGTCGCCGCGGGCGGCCAGCGTCTCCGCGGCGCGCGCCGCCCGACGGGCGTCGTCGAGGTAGAGTCCGGGGGAGAGGGCCTGCGCCGCCGCCGCCGGGCAGGCGGCGGGGCGCAAGGCTCGCACATAGGCGGCCAGGCCCGCCAACACGCTGGCCGGCGGTTCTGGCCCGTCGAACTCCTCCACCACCAGGCCATGGATGAAGGGCTCCAGCGCGCGGGCCTCAGGCGCCTGCGGCACCTTCAGCCCGGCCCTGGGGCCGCTCAGGTCGGGGATCGGCCGTGGATCATCGATCCCGTCGCCGCGGTGCGAGGAAAACAGCGAGGCGGTGACGTCCGCCGTCCCCGGCGGGCCGGAGATCCCGGGGAACAGGAAGTCGGGATTGTTCCGCCCTGACCGGTGGCAGGCCTCGCAGGCCAGGCCCGCGCGCGCCGCCTGGCCGCCCAGCACGACGGGACTGCGGAACGCCGCGCGGCCGACCTCGACGGCGAGGGCGGCTTCGGTATCGGCGGGGCGCGCCAGGCATTCTGTCGGCGCGACGCTCAGCGCCTTGGCCGCGTCGGCCCCCGGCGCCAGCCAGCGCTGGGCGCGGAGCGGCGGATCCGCCGCGGCGGCGAGGGCGCCGGCGGCGAGGACCGCGAGCCCCAGGCCTAGGCGCGCGGATCGCGCCCGGCGTCGATCCAACGGCGCAGCTCCTCGGCCTCGGCGCAGCCGAAGCTGCAGGCGCGGTCCAGCCGGGCCAGCATCCGCCGGGCGCCGGCCAGATCGCCGCGCTCCACCTTCAGCTCGCCATAGTACTCCAGCGCCCCGCGATGCCGCGGCGCGATGGCCAGGGCCTGACGGTAGTAGCCCTCGGCCCGCGCCTCGTCGCCCTTCTTGCGCCAGGCGTAGCCCTGATAGGTGAGCACGTCCGGATGCGGCCCGAAGGCCAGCCGCGCCTTGGCGAGCGCAGCCAGCGCGTCGTCGTAACGGCGCTGGTTGATCAGGCCCACGGCCGCGGCATAGGCCTGGTCGCCGGCCTGCGGGGCGGCGAACAGCAGCGACCCGGGCTCCAGCGCCGCGCTCGGTCCGCCGGCGGCGGCCAGCGCGCCCTCGACCGCGGCGCTCGCCTTCTTCAGCGCTTCGGCGTCGGCGCAGGTTCCGGCGCAGGCGGCGGCCTTGGCGGCCAGCCAGTCCAGCTGCGCCTTGGCCGCGGGGTCTTTCAGCCCGGCCAGCGCCACGCCCAGGCCCTGGTGGGCCTCGATGCTGTCGGGCTGCAGCTTGACGGCCTTCTCATAGGCCTTTCGCGCGCCCTTCAGGTTGCTCTGGCCGGCGTTGGCCATGCCCAGCATCCGCCAGGCCTCGGCGTTGTCTGGGGTCGCGCGGGTGACGCGCGACAGCGCCCGCTCGGCGTCCTTGTACTGGCTGGCGTTGAGGGCCGCGACGCCCTTCACGTACTCCTCCGCCGGGTCGTAGGAGGGCGCCGAGGCGCTGGGCATGGCGCCGCTGCTGTCGCCGCCCATGGTGGACGCCTCGGCGGTCCGGCCTGGAGCCAGCAGCAGGCCGGCCGCGGCGAGCGCGGCGCCGGCGAGCAGGGCGGGACGCAGTCTGAGGATCATCGGAGCCTCCGGACGGGTGTGGCGCCCAAGCCTGCCACACAATGTGCGGCCCGTCAGCGGCCCGCAGGTGCAAACCCCGCCGCGCTCGCCTATCTTGGCCGGGCCGCCGCATCGAAGGGACCCGCCCCCCATGTTCTCCATCCGCAAGTCGCTCGAGATCCCGACGCCCGAGACCGCGCTGAAGGGCCGGCCGAACGCCATCCCCACCGCCGAGGCGCACGTCGTCAACGGCCACCCGCTGACGGGCCCCTATCCGGCGGGCCTGGAGACCGCGCAGTTCGCCATGGGCTGCTTCTGGGGGGTGGAGCGCAAGTTCTGGCAGCTGACCGGCGTCTGGGTGACGGCGGTGGGCTATGTGGGGGGCTCGACCCCCAACCCGACCTACGAGGAGACCTGCAGCGGCCGCACTGGCCACACCGAGGCGGTGCTGGTGGTCTACGATCCCAAAGCCATCAGCTACGACGATCTCCTGAAGGCCTTCTGGGAAGGCCACGACCCTACCCAGGGCATGCGCCAGGGCAATGACATGGGCACCCAGTACCGCTCGGGGATCTATACGGCGAACGAGGCCCAAGCGAAGGCGGCGGCGGCCTCCAAGTCCGCCTACCAGCCGGCGCTGTCGGCGCGGGGTTACGGCCCGATCACCACCGAGATCGCGCCGGCCGGCCCCTTCTACTTCGCCGAGGCTTACCACCAGCAGTACCTGGCCAAGAACCCGGCCGGCTACTGCGGCGTCGGCGGCACCGGGGTGAGCTGCCCGATCGGGACCGGCGTCGGCGCCTAGTCCTCCAGGATGCGGCTCAGCCGGTTGGTGTCGCGCAGGCGGACGGCGATCACGCAGCCCACCGCCATCATCACCGCCACATAGGCGTAGAAGCCGCTTTCCAGGCCGGCGTTCTTGAACCACAGCGCCACGTACTCGGCCGTGCCGCCGAACACCGCGTTGGCGGTGGCGTAGGGCAGGGCGACGCCAAGCGCGCGGACGTGGGTCGGGAACAGCTCGGCCTTGACCACGGCGCTTACCGCCGAATAGCCGGAGAGGATCACCACCAGCAGGCTCATCAGCAGGAAGGCGATCGCCGGACTGCCGGTGGCGCCCAGCGCGGTGAACGCCGGATAGGTGGCCAGCGCCCCCACTCCGAACGAAGCCGCCAGCGTCGCCCGGCGCCCGAGGTGGTCGGACGCCCAGCCGAACAGCGGCAGCACCAGCATGTAGACCAGCAGCGCGCCTGCGCTGATGGCGCTCGCCGTGTCCTTGGTGAAGCCCGCGGTGTTGACCAGGAACTTCTGCATGTAGGTCGTGTAGGCATAGAAGGCGAGCGAGCCGGCGGCCGTCAGGCCGAAGATGATCGCCGTCTCCCGCGGATGGTGACGGAACAGCATCATGGTGTGCGCCCTCGGCGCGCCCTCGGCTTTCGCCGCGGCGTAGGAGGCGCTCTCGTCGAGGCCGGTGCGGATCCAGAACACCACGACGGCCAGCAGGCCGCCGATCGCGAAGGGAATCCGCCAGCCCCAGGCCTCCAGCTCTTCCTTCGGCAGCAGGTGTTGCAGGACGATCAGCACCACCAGCGCCACCAGCTGGCCCATGATCAGCGTCACGAACTGGAACGACGACCAGAAGCCCCGCCGCGCCCGGCTGGCCATCTCCGACATGTAGGTGGCGCTGGCCCCGTACTCCCCACCGAGGGAGAGCCCCTGCACCAGCCTGGCCACCACCAGCCCCGCAGGCGCCAGCACCCCGATGGCCTGGTAGTCGGGCAACAGCGCGATGGCGAAGGAGCCGGCGCACATCATCGCCACCGACAGCGTCAGCGCCGTGCGCCGCCCCGCCCGGTCGGCGTAGAGGCCCATCAGCCAGGCGCCCAGCGGCCGGGCCAGGAAGCCCACCGCGAACACCGCCGCAGTGTTCATCAACTGGGCGGTCTGGTCGCCCTTGGGGAAGAAGTGCCTGGCGAAGTAGAGCGCGAAGGAGGAGTAGGCGAACCAGTCGTACCACTCCACCAGATTGCCCGCCGACCCCCCGAGGATCGCCTTGAGCCGGGCGAGCGGCGTGATGACGGGCGGAGCCGTCGCCACGTCGTCCATCGTGCTTTCGATCGCCATGCATCCCCCGGGTTCACGACCCCGGCGGATGCTAGGGAGAATCTCCGGCCGCGCGAAGAGGGCGTGGTCAGATCAGCTTCATCAGGACGAGCGCGATGACGATCACCAGCACCAGGCCGGGTGGGCGGCGCGGCGGCTACTTCACCGCGTCGGCGGTGTGCAGGTGGGCGTCGGTGTCCTTGACGTTCAGCGCGTAGAGCAGGCCGATGAAGGCGCCCTTCACCCGCGGCAGCAGCGCCAGCGTGATCGCCGCCAGGGGGATCACGGTGATCGGGATGGCCAGCGCCGCCGGCGCCTGCCAGATGAACGGCAGGAACAGCACCGGCACGATCACCAGATGGCCCACCAGGAGGATGGTGAAATAGGCCGGCCCGTCGTCGGCGGGATAGCGCGCCAGGTCATGGCCGCAGGCGTGGCAGTTCGGCTCCACCTTCAGATACGCCCAGTACAGCGGGCCCGTGCCGCACGCCGGGCACTTACCGCGCAGGCCGCGCAGCATCGATGCAAGGAACGGGCGGCGGAATTCGCTCATGGCGGTCATATGTGCACGATGAGGCTTAAGGAAAAGCGGGCAAGACGCCCCTGCGGCGATTCTGCGCAGCGCGCCGAAGCCACGCACAACCCCGGCGTCAGGCCCTCGGGCCTGCCCGTTCCGGGGCCGGCGAGGCCGCTACCGCTTGGCGTCTTCCGCGGTGTTGGTGACCGCCTTGCCCGCGGCGGCCACGTCCTTGCCCGCGCCGGCGACGGTGTTGCAGGCGGAGAGGAGCAGAGCCGCGGCGGCGGCGGCGAGGACGGCGATGCTGCGCATGGGGAGGTCTCCTGATCGGCGCGAGGCGCTATTAAGCTGCACCGTGCGGCCGGATCAATCCTCCAGTGACGCCTGGCCCGCGCCGCCGGGAGTGTCCGCGCCCGCTAGAGCGGGTTGCGGTTTGAGTGAATCGTTGGATTCCCAAATCGGCTGAGGTCTGATTCAAGCTTCCTGCTGGTGCGGGAGGCCAGCAGGGATGACCCGACCTTATTCGATGGACCTTCGGGACCGTGTGGTGGCGGCGG
>NZ_DASXYF010000028.1:0-12555 GCF_036502675.1 Phenylobacterium sp. | reverse complement strand
GTGTCTCGCGGAGATCGCCCTCGCGCAGATCGATGAAGCGGCTAAAGCCCGCTTGCTCGAAATGCCGCCGTGCCGCGCGGGCCTTTTCGGGCTCGTGCTCGGTGCCGATCACCAGACCGGTGCCGCCGGCGCTGCGCACGTTGTCGCGCACGGCGGCGGCGAGGTAGAGCGTCGAAACGCCATACGAGGTGCCGGCCTCGACGACTCGGCGCGCATTGATCGCGCGACACAGCTGATAGCAGAATTCTGCCTTGTCGCGATCCAGTGCGACGAACTTGTCGCTGCGAAAGCTCTTGATCTCCGCTTCGGTGCATGCGCCGTCCGCCCGTCGCGCATCGAAGCTTGCGATCAACGCAGCTTGCTCGTCGCTCTTGCGATGCAAGGCGGCGAGCAGGTGTTGTAGTTCCGGATCGCCGATAACACTCAAGGGCCGCCTCCCGCCGGGGCGGAGGCCGATCATGGCCTCTGCGCCGCGAGAGACCTATATCGTCTCAAGGCACATCGATAGCCACCGGACGCCCAGGCGATGAAAGTTGGCCCGTACGCGCAGATTCAGCGCGCTCAGATCTCGATGTCGAGCCCGACGTCGAGATTGGGCGACGAATGGGTGATCGCGCCTGACGAGAGATAGTCGACGCCCGACTCGGAGATGGCGGCGGCGCTTGCATGCGTGATGCCGCCGGAAGCCTCGATCGTCATGCGTCCTGCCACCATGGCGACCGCCTGCGTCATCGTCGCGGGGCTCATGTTGTCGAGCAGCACCGCGTCGGCGAGGCCGACCTCGAGCACGGTTGCGAGCTGCTCGAGCGTATCGACCTCGATCTCGATCTTGACCAGGTGGCCGGCCGCCGATTTGGCGCGCTGGAGCACGGGGCGGATGCCGCCCGCGACAGCGATGTGGTTGTCTTTGATCAGGATCGCGTCGTCGAGGCCGAAGCGGTGGTTCACGCCCCCGCCGCAGCGCACGGCGTACTTCTCCAGGTGGCGCAGGCCGGGCGTGGTCTTGCGGGTGTCGGCGATCCTGGCCTGGGTTCCCGCGACCGCATCGACGTAGGCCCGCGTCAGGGTGGCGACGCCCGAGAGCCGGCCCAGCAGGTTCAGCGCCGTGCGCTCGGCGGAAAGCAGCGCACGCGCGTTGGCCTCGACCTTCGCCGCCGCCTGGCCCGCCGCGACCGCCTGGCCGTCGGCGGCCAGGAAAACGAAGGCGGCGCCGGGGTCGAGCTCCAGGATCGCCAGCCGCGCGCAATCGAGGCCGGCGACGACCCCGGGTTTGCGGGCGACGAACCTCGCCCTCAGCACGGCGTCGGCGTCGATGCAGGCCTGGGCGGTGACGTCGCCGGCCCGGCCGAGGTCCTCGGCCAGCGCCAGGCGCACCACCGGCGCGATCAGGATGTCGGGCGGCGGCGCGATCATTCGGCGGCCAGGCAGGCGGGGACGTCGACTTCGGCCAAGGTGACGAAGGTGCGCTTGGGCCCGCCGGCCGCCGGCGGGGCGTCGCTGCGGAAGTGGGCGCCCAGGCTCTCGCGGCGGTTCAGGGCGCAGACCGCCACCAGGCGGGCGGCGACCAGCGCTGGCGTGCGCCCGTGGGCGGCCTCCAGCCGGTCGATCACTCCCACCAGGCGGCAGAGCCCCGCGGCGTCGCGCACCACGCCCGCGTCGCGGCTCATGGCCTGGCGCAGAACGGCCAGGGCGGGAGCGGGGAGGTCCGGCGCGGCGCGGCCCTTCAGGACCCTGGCCCGCGTCTCCACCTCCTCGCGGGCGGCGCGGCCGGCGCGGGCGCCGAACACGGCGGCTTCCACCAGCGAGTTGGAGGCCAGGCGGTTGGCGCCGTGCACCCCCGTCGAGGCGCACTCCCCGGCGGCGAACAGCCCGGCCAGGCGCGTGCGGCCGTGGGCGTCGGTGACGATCCCGCCCATATGGTAGTGGCAGGCCGGCGCCACGGGAATCGGCTGCGTCCGCGGGTCGATCCCGCCCGACAGGCAGGCGGCGAACACGGCGGGAAACTCCTCGGGGAAGCGCTCGCCCACCGCGGCGCGGGCGTCGAGGAAGGCGCCGCGGCCGGCCAGCCGCTCGGCGTGGATGGCGCGGGCCACCACGTCGCGCGGGGCGAGCTCGGCGTCGGGATGATGGCCGGCCATGAAGGCGCGCCCGTCGCGGTCGATCAGCCGGGCGCCTTCGCCGCGCAGGGCCTCGGTGGCCAGCGGGGCGGGGTCGCGGCCGATGTCGATGGCCGTCGGGTGGAACTGCACGAACTCCGGATCGCCGATCAGCGCGCCGGCCATCGCCGCCAGCCCCAGCCCCTCGCCGCGCAGCTCGGGCGGGGTGGTGGTGACGGCGTAGAGGCCGCCGACGCCGCCGGTGGCCAGCACCACCGTCGGCGCGGTGATCTCGACCAGGCCGGTCTCGTGCTCGGCGACCACGCCCCGGATCCGGCCTGTTGCGTCGTTCAGCAGGCCGCGCAGGCGCATCCCCGTGCGCACCTCGACGTGGCGGGCGGACAGGACTGCGGCGGCGACGGCGGCCATGATCTCGCGGCCGGCCTGGTCGCCCTTCACCCGGGCGACCCGGGCGCGGCTGTGGGCGGCCTCCAGGCTCTGGGCGAAGGCGCCGGCGGCGTCGCGGTCGAAGGGCGCCCCCAGGGCGGCCAGCGCCCGGACGGCGGCGGGGCCCTCCTCGGCCAGCAGCCGGGCCATGGCGGCGTCCACCAGGCCCGCGCCGGCCGCGACCGTGTCGGCGGCGTGTAGGGCCGGCGCGTCGTCGCCGCCCAGCGCCGCGGCCATGCCGCCCTGCGCCCAGGCCGACGAGCAGCCGTGGTTCAAGGGCGCGCCGGCCAGCACCAGCGCCTTGCGCGGCGCCGCGGCCAGCGCCGCCGACAGGCCGGCCAGGCCCGCGCCCACGATCAGGACGCCATCATGCACAATCCGCTCGGCCATCCTCAAACCTCCCACCAGCAGTATCAGTCCGTGAGGCGAACGCGGTCGCCCGGCCCCCCGGCGTCCGCCTTGTTCAGATCAGTTCCACGTCCACGTGGTGGCGCGCCTTGACCAGGTCGTAGCGCGCCGGGACCGCCGGGGGCGGCAGGTCCACCATCCGCTGCACCGCCAGCCGCGCCCGCCCGGCGACGGCGGGGTCCACCGTCACCTCGTAGCGGTCGTGCAGCAGGGACTCGTAGATGTTGTCGAGCGTGATGCGCTTCATGTGCGGGCAGAGGTTGCACGGCCGCACGAACTCGGTCTCCGGCGCGTCGCCGGCGACGTTGTCGGCCATCGAGCACTCGGTGATCAGCACCACCTGCTTCGGCTTGCGGGTCAGCACATAGTCGTTCATCGCCGCGGTGGAGCCGGTGAAGTCGGAGACCTCGATCACCTCCGCCGGGCACTCCGGATGCGCCAGGATCTCGGCGTCCGGATAGGCGGCCCGCAGCTCCAGGATGTCGTCGCGGCTGAACCGCTCGTGCACCTCGCAGCGGCCCTGCCAGGCGATGATCCTCACCGCGGTCTGGCGGGCGACGTTGCGGGCCAGGAACTCGTCGGGGATCAGGATCACCCGGTCGGTCCCCCACAGCCTGGCGGCCTCCTCCACCACCTGCACGGCGTTGGCGCTGGTGCAGCAGATGTCGGTCTCGGCCTTCACGTCGGCGGTGGTGTTCACGTAGGTGACCACGGGCACGCCCGGATAGCGCTGCTTGATCAGCCGCACGTCGGCGCCGGTGATCGAGGCGGCGAGGCTGCAGCCGGCGCGCAGGTCGGGGATCAGCACCTTCTTGTCGGGCGACAGGATCTTGGAGGTCTCGGCCATGAAGTGGACGCCGGCCTGCACGATCACCGCGGCGTCGGACCTCGCCGCCGCCTTGGCCAGGCCCAGACTGTCGCCCACGTAGTCGCCGACGCCGTGGAAGATCTCGGGCGTCATGTAGTTGTGGGCCAGGATGACGGCGTTCTTCTCGCGCTTCAGCCGGTTGATCTCGGCGATCAGCGGGGCGTGCAGGCGCCATTCGAAGGGGGTGACGTGGCGCTTGACCTTTTCCCAGGCCGGCGCGGTCGCCCGCTCGACGGCGGGGGTGAACGCGAATTGGAACCCGTCGGCCATCACAGCCTCCTTATGCTCAAAATGAGCATTTCATGGTCCTCAAAAACGCCGCGAGAGCAGAAGGGTCTCCGCGGCGCCGGTTGTTATGCTCATATCGAGCAAAACCCCGCCCGATATATAGACCCCACCTGGACGGCCCACAAGACGGATTCGACAGATCACGCCGTCTGCGGAGCAATCGCCGAGACGTCGGCGATTGCGCGGGCCAGGGCCTCGGCGGTGTAAGGCTTGCGCAGCATGGGCCAGGGTGCGCCCTCCGCGGAGACCAGCGCCTCGCCGACGTAGCCGGAGGACAGGATGACCGGCAGCTCGGGCCTGAGCGCCGCCGCCTCGTGCGCCAGTTCGACGCCGGTCTTGCCGCCGGGCATCACCAGGTCGGTGAGCAGCAGGTCGACGCCGGAGGCGCGGCGCAGGATGTCCAGCGCGGCGGCGGAGGTTTGCGCCCGCTCGACCGTATGGCCCAGGCCCTCCAGCATGGCCTCCACCATGTCGCCCACCTCCACGTCGTCCTCGACCAGCAGCACGTTCAGCCGCGGGCTGCGCTTGCCGGCCGCGAGGGGCGGGGGATCCTTGGGCGTCGCCAGGGTCTCCGGCGAGAGCGGCAGGTAGATGCGCACCGCCGTCCCGCGCCCGGGCGCGCTTTCCACCGTCGCGCCGCCGCCGCTCTGCCGGGCGAAGCCATAGACCTGCGAGAGGCCGAGGCCGGTGCCCTTGCCCACCTCCTTGGTGGTGAAGAAGGGCTCGAAGACCCGGGCCAGGGTCTTGTCGTCCATGCCGCAGCCGGTGTCGCGCACGGTCACGCAGATATAGGCGCCGGCCGGGGTCTCCTCGACTTCGCCGGCCTCCAGGCGCACCACCGCGGTCTCCAGGCCGATCGCGCCGGACTGGCCCACCGCGTCGCGGGCGTTGACCACCAGGTTGAGCACGGCGGCCTCGAACTGGGCGGGGTCGATGCGGCCCACCGTGTCCGGCGCGCCGAGGTCCAGGGTGAAGCTGACGCCTTCGTCCACCGCCCGGCGCAGCAGGGACCCGGCCTCGGTCAGAAGGTCGTCGATCCGCGTGAGCTCGGGCTTCAGGGCCTGGCGGCGGGAGAAGGCCAGGAGCTGGTGGGTCAGGCGCTCGCCGCGGCGGGCCGCGCCCTGGGCCGCCTCCAGCATGCGCTCGCGGCGCGCGTCGTCGTGCGGGTGCCTGCGGATCTGGTCGAGGGCCCCGGTGACCACCATCAGCAGGTTGTTGAAGTCGTGGGCGACGCCGCCGGTGAGCTGGCCCACCGCCTCCAGCTTCTGGGCGCGGGCCAGGGCGGCGGCGGCTTGGTCGCGCTCGGCCACCGCCGCCTGCACCCGCTCGGCCAGTAGTTCGTTGATCCGCATCAGGTCGGCTTCGGCCTGCTTGGCCTCGGTCACGTCGATGGCGATGCCGATGAAGCCCTCGAAGCCGCCCCCGGGGGCGAGCCTCGGCTGCGAGTAGGCGCGCAGCCAGCGCGGCTCGCCGTCGAAGCGGAAGAAGCGTGCCTCCAGGACGAACGCCTGCCTGGAGGTTTCGCCCTCGACCTGCTGCGCCAGCACCCGCTCGCGGTCTTCGGGGTCCAGCCGGTCGCGCCAGTCGAAGGCCAGGGCCGCCTCATAGGCGCCGCCCAGGAAATCGAGGTAGGCTTGGTTGACGAACTCGCGCACGCCGCCGGGCCTCGAAACCCACATCAGCACCGGGACGCGATTGGCCAGGGCGCGGAACCGCGCCTCGCTCTCGCGGACCTGTTCGTCGGCGCGCCGCCGCTCGGTGACGTCGATGTTGACGCCCACGGCGCGGACCAGGCTCCCGTCCGCCGCCGGGAGCATGTCGCCGCGCGACAGCAGCCAGTGGACGGAGCCGTCGGGCCAGGTCACCCGGTACTCCACCGGCTCCATCACGCCGTCCAGCATGGCCCGCTTGTTGGTCCGGCGCACCAGTTCCCGGTCGTCGGGATGCACGACGGCCAGCAGGCCTTTCAGGTCCGCGCCCTGGCGGGGGTTGAGGCCGACGTTGCGGTAAAGCACCGGCGACCAGTGGCCCTCGCCGGTGGCCAGGTCGAGGTCCCACAGCCCGACGCTTCCGGCCTCCTGCGCGAGCTCCAGGCGCTGCTCGGATTCGGCCAGGGCGTCGCGGATGCGCTGCTGCTCTTCGCGGGCGGCTTCGAGGTTGAGCAGGGTCTCCCGCAGCGCGCCGGACACCAGGACGCAGACGGCGCCGGAGGCCGCGAACATCAGCGTGATCGCAGGGTTGGACATGGCGAAGGGCGTCACGTCGCGGGCGAAGACGCCGAAACCCACGCCGACCGCCAGCGTCGCGAGGCCCCATCTGCGGCCGGCGTAGAGGGTGGTGAGGATGAAGGCGGGGAAGAAGGTGGACGACAGGCCGAAGCCGTTGTGCAGTCCCAGGAAGGCCAGCCTGAGGCCGATCGCCAGGCCCATCGAGATGGCCGCCACCGCCAGCGCCGCAAGAAACGGCGGCGGGCGGCGCGGCGTGAACCGCAGCGGCCATTCGGCGAGGTTCATCGGGATGAATGGCTCCGCGCGGCGCTGGTCGAAGGGTCCGTCTCCAGAAGGTCGGAATCATGGCTGCGCTGGCGATGGGGCGCAACTGACGATATCCAGGCGCCGGTGCGCCCCGCGCCGGCGTCCAGGCAGGAGAGGCCGACGATTCCGCTCCGAACCGCCCTTCCCCTGCGGCCCCTGCTGGCGGGCCTTGCCGCCGCCGCGTTCGCCGTGGCGGCCGTCTTCGCGGCGCTGCACGCGGGAAGGGGCCCCGCGGCCGGCGGCGGCGCGGCGGCGCATGCGGTCACGGGATCGACCCGCGACATGGTCCGGCTGACCGGGCGGATGGACCGCGCGATGCTGGCGCTGGCCGCGCGCCACGAGCCGCGCCGGCGCGCCCCCGACCTCTGGGGCCGGCCGCCGGGCTGGGGCGACCTCGACCTGTCGGCCGTGCCCGACCTGGGGTTCGCCAGCGCCGCCGACCGGACCGCCCAGGAGATCAACGCCCTGCGGCCGGCCTCGCTCCTGCCGATCCGGCCCATGCGGCCCTTCGTGCTGCCGGCGACCGGCGCCGATGGGGCGCGCGCGCTGCAGTGCCTGAGCCAGGCCGTCTACTACGAGGCGGCGCGCGAGCCGCTGAAGGGCCAGCAGGCGGTGGCCCAGGTGGTGCTGAACCGCCTGCGCCACCCCGCCTACCCGAAGTCGGTGTGCGGGGTGGTCTACCAGGGCGCGGCGCGGGTCAGCGGCTGCCAGTTCACCTTCACCTGCGACGGGGCGCTGAGGTTCACGCCCCAGGCCGCGCTCTGGTCGCGGGCCCAGGCGGTGGCGCGCCGGGCGCTGTCCGGCTTCGTGCTGAAGGACGTGGGCTCGGCGACCCACTACCACGCCGACTACGTGGCGCCTTACTGGGCGCCGACCCTGGTCAAGCTGGGGCAGGTGGGGGCGCACATCTTCTACCGCTGGACCGGGCCCTGGGGAGAGCCGCCGGCCTTCACCGGACGCTACCTGGGCGGCGAGGCCAACCTCACCCAGGCGGTGCTGCAGGGCGCCGATCCGCGCATCGGCAATCTGCTGGCCCCCGAGGCGCAGGGCATCCTCGCCGGGCGCACGGTGACGCTGGCGGTGGCCGGCGAGGTGCGCACCTACACCATCGCCGACCCGAAGGCCGAGGGCGGCCGGCGCACCCGGGTGCTGGGCGCGATCTATGCGCCGCGGCGGCGGCCGACGCCGGACGAGGTGCGCGAGATCAACGCCTCCCTGGTCGACCTCGAGACGCGGCTCGATGAAAAGCGCCCCGACCCGCCGGCGTCGTCGTCGCCGGCCCCAGCCGCGCCGCCCGCGCCATGAGCGGCCTGGACGAGCCCGCCTTCAACCTCGGCCCCGTCGGCCAGATCGCCGTCGGCGTGGCCGACCTCGCCCGGTCGCAGGCCTTCTACGGCGGTGTGCTGGGCCTGCGCGAGCTGTTCGCCTTGCCCGCCGAGGCGGCCTACGACTGCGGCGACCTGCGCCTGCTGCTGCAGCAGCGGGCCGACCACGAGACGGTGCGGCCGGGCTCGCCGATCTACTTCCGGGTGGACGACATCCGCCGCGCCCGCCGCGAGCTTGAGGCGCGGGGCGTGGCGTTCACCGAGCCCATCCATCTGGTGGCGGCCCTGCGCGACCACGACCTCTGGATGACCTACTTCGCCGATCCCGACGGGCACCGGCTGGCGCTGATGATGGAGGGCCCGAAGGGCTTCGCGGCGTGAGGCGGGGATTGCCGTCGCCTACCACACCCCGATCTTCTGGGCTTCGGCGTGCGCGATGGGGTGATGGGCCCTGCGGTGGTCCTCCTCGGCCAGGAAGCGCACGGCCTCCAGGGCCGCCATGCAGCCCATGCCCGCCGCGGTGACCGCCTGGCGATAGACGTCGTCGGTGACGTCGCCGGCGGCGTAGACCCCCTCGACCGCCGTCGAGGCCGTGCCGGCCTTGACCTTCAGGTAGCCGGCGGCGTCCATCTCCAGCTGGCCCTGGAACAGCTCGGAAGCCGGCGCATGGCCGATGGCCACGAAGACGCCGTCGACGGCGATCTCGCGGGTCTCGCCGGTCTTGCAGTTCGACAGCCGCACGCCGGTGACGCCCAGGGGCGCCTCGGTCCCCAGCACCTCGTCGAGCTGGCTGTCCCAGACCACCTCGATCTTCGGGTGGGCGAACAGCCGCTCCTGCAGGATACGCTCGGCCCTGAGCTCGTCCCTGCGGTGCACCAGGGTGACCTTGTCGGCGAAGTTGGTGAGGAACAGCGCCTCCTCCACCGCCGTGTTGCCGCCGCCCAGCACCGCCACCTGCTTGCCGCGGTAGAAGAAGCCGTCGCAGGTGGCGCAGGCCGAGACTCCGAAGCCCTGGAACCTGGCCTCGGACGGCAGGCCCAGCCACTTGGCCTGGGCGCCGGTGCAGATGATCAGGGTCTCGGCCAGCCAGACCGCGCCGGAATCGCAGACCAGGCGGAACGGCCGCTTCGACAGGTCGGCGGAGACGACGATGTCATTGACGATCTCGGTCCCGACGTGGGCGGCCTGGGCGCGCATCTGCTCCATCAGCCAGGGGCCCTGGATCACCTCGGCGAAGCCGGGATAGTTTTCCACGTCGGTGGTGATGGTCAGCTGGCCGCCCGGCTGGATGCCCTCGATCAGCACGGGATCGAGCAGGGCGCGGGCCGCGTAGACGGCGGCGGTGAAGCCGGCGGGGCCGGAGCCCACGATCAGGCAGCGGACGGTGCGGGGATCGGAACGTTCGGAAGACATGAGCCCTATTTAGGTGAGATTCTGGAGCGGTGCGATGGATGACAGGTTGAAAGCCGTCGGCGCGTTCGCCGTCGTGGGGGCGGCCCTGGGCGCCGGCGTCGCCCTGGGGCTCGGATTCCGGGTGCTGGCCTGGGGCGCCGCGCTCGGCCTGGGGGCCGGCCTGGCGGTCGGGGCGGCGGCCGGGCTTCCGCGGCGCAGGCTGGTTAACGGGGATTTCAGCGCCCCGGTCTAGGCTGCGGCGGATCGCAACCGGGTTCCGCCCATGTCCGACGCAGAGATCGAGATCGCCGGCCGCAGGATCGGCCCCGCCCACGAGCCCTTCGTGATCTGCGAGCTGTCGGGCAACCACAACGGCGATCTGGACCGGGCGCTGGCGATGATCGACGCGGCGGCCGCCACCGGCTGCGACGCCATCAAGCTGCAGACCTACACCGCCGACACCATCACCATGGACAGCGACCGGCCGGAGTTCCTGATCCGCGGCGGCCTCTGGGACGGGCGCAAGCTCTACGACCTCTACCGGGAGGCCCACACCCCCTTCGAATGGCACGCGGCGCTGTTCCAGCGGGCCCGCAAGGCCGGGGTGATCCTGTTCTCCACCCCGTTCGACGAGACGGCGGTGGACCTGCTGGCCGGCCTGGACGCGCCGGCCTACAAGATCGCCTCCTTCGAGGCGGTGGACCTGCCGCTGATCCGCTACGCCGCGGCCAGGGGCCGGCCGCTGATCATCTCCACCGGCATGGCCAACCTGGCGGAGATCGCCGCCGCCAAGGCCGCCGCCCTGGAGGCGGGCGCCGCGGGCGTCGTGCTGCTGCACTGCGTCTCCAGCTATCCCGCGGCCCTGGAGGACGCCAACGTCCGCACGGTGGCCGACATGGCGCAGCGCTTCGGCGGACCGGTGGGCCTCTCCGACCACACGCCGGGGACGGCGGCCTCGGTGGCGGCGGTGGCCCTGGGCGCCTCGGTGATCGAGAAGCACTTCACCCTGGCCCGGGACGATGGCGGCCCGGACGCGGCCTTCAGCCTGGAGCCTGTGGAGTTCCGCGCCCTGGTCGCCGACGCCAAGGCCGCCTGGCGGGCGCTGGGCCGGGCGCACTACGACCTGCTGGGCTCGGAACGCGGCAACCTGCAGTTCCGCCGCTCCCTCTACCTGATGGCCGACGTCAAGGCGGGCCAGCCGCTGACCCGCGCCGACGTCCGCTCGATCCGCCCCGGCCTGGGCCTCGCGCCGGAACATCTGGCCGAGGTCGTGGGCCGCAAGGCCGCCCGCGACCTCCACCGCGGCGAACCGCTGGCCTGGGACATGCTGGGCTAGCGGCGCGCCAGCCCTTCTCCCGCAAGGGGAGAAGGACGCAAAAAGCAAAACGCCCGGCGCTGAGGTCGGGCGTTTCAAAGCTCAGGCTTCGTGTCGCCTCAGGCGGCGACGGCCTTGATCAGCGACTTGTTGAGGATGCCGATGGCGGCCTCGCGGTCGATGCGTTCGATGGCGGCCACTTCGCGCGCCATGCGGTCCAGGGCCGATTCGTAGAGCTGGCGCTCCGAATAGGACTGTTCCGGCTGGTTCTCCGCCCGGTGCAGGTCGCGCACCACCTCGGCGATGGAGATCAGGTCGCCGGAGTTGATCTTGGCCTCGTACTCCTGGGCCCGGCGGCTCCACATGGTGCGCTTGACGCGGGCGCGGCCCTTCAGGGTGGTCAGCGCCTGGTTGACCACATTGCCCTCCGCCAGCGAGCGCAGGCCCGAAGAGCGGGCCTTGCCGGTGGGGACGCGCAGGGTCATCTTCTCATGGTCGAAGGTGATGACGTAGACCTCGAGCGACAGACCGGCGACGTCCTGGGTTTCGATCCCCTGCACCTGGCCCACGCCATGGGCCGGGTACACCACGTGATCGCCAACTGAAAATTCCAGTCCGGTCTTGCTCATCTGCAGTCCTCTCAAAAAATCCGCTGCAACGGCCGGACCGGTGAGGCGGGCGTCGGGCCCGAGGCGCTGAGGTCCTGCGTCAGAGACAAAGCTGCGCCGTCCGCAGGGACGGTCGCGGCGGCGTGTAATCTCTGAACCGGAATAACCTCTAAGACATCCTTCGCCCGGACGGGCGACCGTCGCCGAATCGGCGCTGCTTCCAGAACGACATGGGACGCGCCTCAAGGGCGACCCACGCGTCGGCCATGACGATAGCATAAAATTAAGCCGATAGAAAGAGTTGCCGCAGCGCGTCAGGAGCCGCGGCCGGGCTTCTCGCTGAAATATTTGTCGAACTTGTCAGTTTCCCGCTCGAATTCCGGGCCGTCGGCGGGCGGATCGCCCTTGACGGTGATGTTGGGCCAGACGCGGGAGTATTCCGAATTTACTTTCAACCACTTGCCGTCGGGATCGTCCTCCGTGTCCGGCTTGATGGCGTCGACCGGGCATTCCGGCTCGCACACCCCGCAGTCGATGCACTCGTCGGGATTGATCGCCAGGAAGTTCTCGCCCTCGTAGAAGCAGTCCACCGGGCAGACCTCGACGCAGTCCATGTATTTGCACTTGATGCAGGCTTCGGTGACCACGTACGTCATGACGGAGTTCCTTCAACGAAGTGGCGGGCGCGAGGTAAAGCGGGCCCGTCTGGCGCAAAAGCGGCTTTGGGGTAACACAGTGCCCTAAGGGCCGCAACCCCGCGGGCGAGCAGGTCACCGTTCTGTTTCGCGCAGCCGATCGAGCGCCCGCCGCTCGGCCTTGGTCGGTCGCCCGGCGCCGGAATCGCGGCGGAACGGACCGGTCGCGTCGCTGCGCGGCGGTACCGGCGGCGAGAGGTCGTCATAGAGCGCCCGCGCCTCGGGCGCGGGTCCGCGCCGGGTGCCGAGCGCCAAGATCCGGACGACGCGCACGGTGCCGTGGAGGGTGAAGGTCACCACGTCGCCCGCACGCACCCGGGCATGGGCCTTGACCACCGCGCCCCGCAGGCGCGAATGGCCGTCGTCGAGGAATCGCGTCGCGAGCGTCCGGCTCTTGAAGAAGCGGGCGAACCACAGCCACTTGTCGAGCCGCAGCAGGGCGTCGCCTTCGCCCGCGCCGAGATCGGTATCGTTATCTTCGCTCACGGGCGGCGCACCAGATCGGCGAGCTTCGCGAACGGCGAATCGGCGCGCGGCTTCACGCCCGCGGCTTGCCGCGGCCGCTTGCGCGCGCGAGTG
>NZ_DASXYF010000027.1:0-20382 GCF_036502675.1 Phenylobacterium sp. | reverse complement strand
CAGGTGGTCGGGAGAGATGTTGAGGATGACCGCGGCGTCCGGCTTCAGCGTCGAGGTCAGGTCGAGCTGGTAGGAGCTCATCTCCAGCACATAGACCGAGCCGCCGTGCATGTCGTCGAGGCCCAGGACGCCGTAGCCGATGTTGCCGCCCACCCGGGTGTCGCGGCCGGCGACGCTGCAGATGTGGCCGACGAGGGTGGTGGTGGTGGACTTGCCGTTGGTGCCGGTGATCGCCACCACCTTGGGCCGCTTGTGGTCGGGGGCGGCGTTGACCGTGCGGGCGAAGAGCTCGATGTCGCCCAGGATCTCCACGCCGGCGGCGCGGGCGCGCTCCACCGTCCAGTGCGGGTGCGGATGGGTCAGCGGCACGCCCGGCGAGAGCATCAGCGCCGCGAAGTCCTTCCAGTCGGCGGCGCCCAGGTCGGCGACCTGCAGCCCCTCGGCCCTGGCGGCCTCGCGCGCGGCGGGGTTCTCGTCCCACAGCACCGGCCGGGCGCCCCCCGCGGCCAGGGCCCGCGCGGCGGCCAGGCCCGTGCGGGCCAGGCCGAACACGGCCACCTTCCTGCCTTCGAAACCGCGGACGGGGATCATGGCTTGCGGCGACCTCCCCTAGCGAAGCTTCAAGGTGGAAAGCCCGATCAGGGCCAGGATCACGGCGATGATCCAGAAGCGGATCACCACGGTGGATTCCGACCAGCCGAGCTTTTCGAAATGGTGGTGGATCGGGGCCATGCGGAACACGCGCCGCCCGGTGAGCTTGAAGGAGATCACCTGGATCATCACCGACAGGGTCTCGAGCACGAACAGCCCGCCGATGATCGCCAGCACGATCTCGTGCTTGGTGGCCACGGCGATCGCGCCCACGGCGCCGCCCAGCGCCAGCGAGCCGGTGTCGCCCATGAAGATCTTGGCCGGCGGGGCGTTGTACCAGAGGAAGCCCAGGCCGGCGCCGATCATCGCCCCGCAGACCACCGCCACCTCGCCCACCCCGGGCACGAAATGCAGCTGCAGGTAGTTGGCGAACACGAAGTTGCCGACGATGTAGGCGATCAGGCCGAAGGCCGCGGCGGCGATCATCACCGGCACGATGGCCAGGCCGTCCAGGCCGTCGGTGAAGTTCACCGCATTGGCGGCGCCGCAGATGATGAAGGCGCCGAAGGCCAGGTAGAACCAGCCGAGGTCCAGCAGCAGCTGCTTGAAGATCGGGAAGGCCACCGAGGTCGGCAGGTCCGGCGCTTCCGGCGGCCGGCCGCCGTAGATCACGATCAGCCACACCGCCACCACGGCGATCAGGATCTCCAGGACCATCCGCAGCTTGCCGGAGACGCCCTCGGTGGTCTGTTTGGTGACCTTGGCGTAGTCGTCGAGGAAGCCCAGCAGGCCGTAGCTGGCGGTGACCAGCAGCACCGCCCAGACGTAGACGTTGCGCAGGTCGGCCCACAGCAGGGTGCCGACCAGAAGGCCCGCCAGGATCATCACCCCGCCCATGGTGGGGGTGCCGGCCTTCTCCACCACGTGGCGCTGGATGCCGTCGCTGCGGATCGGCTGGCCCTTGCCCTGCTTGAGCTGCATGAAGCGGATGAAGCGCGAGCCCAGCGCCCCCACCACGATCAGGGCGGTGAAGATCGCCATGCCGGTGCGGAAGGTCTGATACCGCAACAGGTTGAGGATCGGGACGTGCCCGCCGGCGGAAAGCTGCTCGTAGAGCCAGTAGAACATCAGGCGGCCCCCTCGGAAGCAGACTCCAGGGCGGCGAGGGCCTGAGCGACGACGCCGGCCTTCGAGCCGTTGGACCCCTTGACCATCACCACGTCGCCGGGCTCTGCGGCCCGGACGACCTGCGGCGCGAGATCGGCCGCCGTCTGCGCGTAGCCCCCCCGACGAGTCGGGGGAAGGGCGTCCCACAGCGCGGCCATCAGCGGGCCGGCGCAGTAGACCTGGTCGATGCGGGCCTTTTCCAGGGGCTCCGCCAGGGCGGCGTGGAAGCGGGCGGCGTCCTCGCCCAGCTCCAGCATGTCGGTGAGCGCGACAATGCGTCGCCCGGCGACCCGGCGCGCGCCGAGGGAGGCGATGGCGGCGGCCATGGAGATCGGGTTGGCGTTGTAGCTTTCGTCCACCAGGGTGAAGGCCCCGCCGGGCAGGCGGACCTGCCGCTCGGCGCCGCGGCCCTCCAGGGGCTCGAAGTCGGCGAGCGCGGCCAGGCCGTCGTCCAGCGAGACGTCCAGCGCCTGCAGCATCAGCAGCACGGCCAGGCTGTTGGGGCCCCAATGGACGCCGGTTTGCAGGATGGGAAAGTCGTGGGCGCGGCCATGCAGCCGGGCCGAGACGATCGCCCCGGCGCCTTCCACGCGGAAGCCGGTCAGCTGGGCGTCGCAGCCCGCCCCGCTCCCGAAGGCCAGCACCCGGGCGCCGGCGGCCTCGGCCTCCCCCTTGAGGAACCCGAACCAGCGGTTGTCGGCGTTGAGCACCGCGGTCCCGCCGGGATCGAGGCCCTGGAAGACCTCCGCCTTGGCGCGGGCCACGCCGGCCTCGCCGTCGGGGAAGTTCTCGGTGTGCACCGGCCCCACGGTGGTGACGGCCGCCGCATGGGGCCGGACCATCCGCGCAAGCGGGGCGATCTCGTCGGCATGGTTCATGCCGATCTCGAAGATCGCGCGCTCGGTGTCGCGCGGCATGCGGGCGAGCGTCAGCGGCACGCCGATGTGGTTGTTGTAGGACTTCACCGAGGAATGCGCCCGGCCGGCGCGCAGCAGGCCGGCGCGGATCGCCTGGGTGACGCTGGTCTTGCCGACCGAGCCGGTGACGGCGCCGCGACGCGCCCGCGGGGCCCTGTCGCGGGCCGCCGCGCCCAAGGCCTCCAGCGCGGGCAACACTTCACCCGCGGCCATCACGGCGGGCGCGTCGACAGGCTTGGCCGCCAGCACGCCCGCGGCGCCCCTGGCCATCGCCTGGTCCACGAACTGATGGCCGTCGCGCACCCCGGCCAGGGCCACGAACAGGTCGCCGGGCTCCAGGGTGCGGGTGTCGATGGAGACGCCGGTGGCCGTGAAGGCCGCGCCCGCCGGCTTGCCGCCCACGGCCGCGGCGATCTCGTCGGAGGTCCAGAGCGGCTCAGTCATGGGCGAGCCCCAGGGCCTGGGCGGTCTCGGCCACATCGTCGAAGGGATGCACCACGCCGGCGACTGTCTGCCCCTGCTCGTGGCCCTTGCCGGCCACCACCAGGACGTCGCCCGCGGCGAGCATGGCGACCGCCGCGCGGATCGCCGCGCGGCGGTCGCCGATCTCGGTCAGGTTGGCGACGCCGGCGCGCACCTGCGCGCGGATCGCCGCCGGATCCTCGCTGCGGGGGTTGTCGTCGGTGACGATGGCCGCGTCGGCCAGTTCGCCGGCGATGCGCCCCATGATCGGCCGCTTGCCACGGTCGCGGTCGCCGCCGGCGCCGAACACCACGATCAGCCGGCCCTGCACGTGGGGACGCAGCGCCTTGAGCACGGTCTCCAGCCCGTCCGGGGTGTGGGCGTAGTCGACGTAGGCCTCGCCGCCCCTGGGTCCGGCGCCGATGCGCTGCAGGCGGCCAGGCGCGCCTTCCAGGATCTCCAGGCCGGCCAGGATGTCGTCGAGCTTCAGGCCGGCGGCCAGGCAGAGGCCCGCGGCGACCAGGGCGTTGGAGGCCTGATAGCCGCCGACGAGGGGGAGCTCGACATCGCGGCTCATTCCATCCGCGACGACAGTCAGACGCTGGCCGCCCGGGATCGGCGTGCGGGCGGCGAGCCGCAGCCCCTGCCCCGCCTCGCCCACGGAGAAGACGGTCTGGCCGGCGGCGACCGCGGCCCCGGCGAAGGCGGGATAGGCGTCGGAGTCGGCGTTGAGCACGGCTGTGGCGCCGCGCGGCAGCAGGGTCTCGAACAGGCGCAGCTTGGCGGCCTGATAGGCGGCCATGTCGCCGTGGTAGTCGAGGTGGTCCTGGGTCAGGTTGAGGAAGCCGGCGGCGGCCAGCTTCACCCCGTCCAGCCGGCGCTGGTCGATCCCGTGCGAGGAGGCTTCCAGGGCCAGGTGCGTGACCCCCTGCCCCGCGATCCGGGCCAGCAACTCGGCCACGTCGGCGGCGTCGGGGGTGGTGAGGCCGGGGGGCGTGATCTGGACGTCGGCGGGCCCGCCGGCGGGGTGGGAGATGCGCACGCCGAGCGTGCCCATGCTGGCGCCGGTCAGGCCGGCGCGGGCGAAGATCTGCCGGCAGAAGGCCGCGACCGAGGTCTTGCCGTTGGTGCCGGTCACCGCCACGCAGGTCGCCGGCTGGCGGCCGTGGAAGGCGGCGGCGGCGAGCGCATAGGCGCGGCGCGGGTCGGCGCTGACGATCACCGGCACGGCGAGGTCGGCGATCGGCCGGCCGCCCAGCACGGCGGCGGCGCCGGCGCTGACCGCCTTGGGGGCGAACTCGGCGCCGTCGACGACGGAGCCCGGCAGGGCCGCGAACAGGTAGCCCGGCGCCACCTTGCGGCTGTCGGCGGTGACGCCGGCGATCTCGGGATCGTCCGCGAGGTCGCGCTGCACCAGGGCTGACAGCCGTTGGCCCATCAGTGGTCGTCCCCGCTCATCAGGGCCGGCGCCAGGTCTTTCGGATCGGCGGTCGGCAGGTCGGCGCGGCGGGCGACGCCCAGGAAGGGGGCGATGCGGTCGATCACCCGGCCGGCGGCCGGCGCGGCGACCCACCCGCCGGTGGCGAAGCCGAAACTCTGGGCGTTGCCTTTCGGCTCGTCCATCAGCACCAGCACGAAATAGCGGTCGGCCTCCGCAGGGCCGTCGGTGGGGAACACCGCGGCGAAGGAGGAGACCAGGGTCGTCTGGGCGTAGCGGCCGCCCACCACCTTCTGGGCCGAGCCGGTCTTGCCGCCGACCCGCAGGCCGGGCGCGTCGGCCTTGCCGCCGGTGCCGTGCACCACGTTCAGCCGCATGAGCTGCAGCATGGATTGCGAGGTGGTCTCGGAAATCACCCGGGTCCCGTCGGGACGGGCGCCGGGCTTCATCGGCTTCAGCGACAGCGGCAGGTAGACGCCGCCGTTCAGCACCGCGCCCATGCCGGCGGCCACCGCCAGCGGGGTGACGGAGATGGCCTGGCCAAAGGAGGCCGAAGCGACGGCGTTGTCGTTCCACTGGCGGGGCAGGATCGGCCGGGCGCTCTCCTGCATCTCGATGGGCGCGGGCCCGAACAGGCCGAAGCGCTTGAAATAGCGGGTCAGGTTCGGCCCGCCCGCCTGCAGCGCCAGCTTGGTGGTGCCGATATTGGAGGAGTGGATGAACACGTCCGACACCGACATGCTGCCCCTGGCGCCGTGGTAGTCGTGGATCACCTGGCCGCCGATCCGCACCGGCGTGGTCACGTCGAAGGTCGAGGCCAGGTTCACCGAGCCGGAGTCCAGACCCATGGCGACGGTGAACACCTTGAAGATCGACCCCATCTCGTAGACCTGGGTGCCCACACGGTTGAGCAGGGCCTCCGGCGCCGCCTTGCCCGGCTGGTTGGGATCGAAGTTGGGATAGCTGACCATCCCGAGGATTTCGCCGGTGTGGACGTTGGTGACGATGCCCACCGCGCCCTTGGCCTGGAAGGCCTGGGCGGCCCTGATCACCTCGTCCTCCAGCGCGCCCTGCACCCGAAGGTCGATGGAGAGCGCCTGGGCCTCGTGGCCGGCCGCCCCGGCGCGCAGGGCGTCGTCGAAGGCGTATTCCGCCCCCGCCAGGCCCGCGCCGCCGCTGTCGGAGAAGCCGATGAGGTGCGAGGCGGTGGTCCCCAGCGGATAGACCCGGTGCTCCTCCGGCTCGAAGGTCAGGCCGGGCAGTCCGAGGTCGTGGATCCTGTCGCGGACGGTGGGGGTGAGCCCGCCGATCAGGAAGGTGCGGCGGCCGGCGCGCAGGGCCTTCTCCAGGCGCTTGAGCTCGAGGCCCGGCAGGGCGGCGTGCAGGGCGCGGCGGGTCTCGCCGGTGTCCCAGATCTCCCGCGGGTCGACGTAGAGGCCGTAGTGCAGCAGGTCGGCGGCCAGCATGGCGCCGTTGCGGTCCACGAGGTCGGCGCGGGCGCCGCCCGAGGCGGCGGCGTAGGCGTCGGCGGCGCCAAGGTGCGAGAACAGCGCCGCGCGCGTGGCGCCGACGCCCAGGCTGACGAAGCCCGCCGCGAACAGCGCCAGCACGAAGAAGATGCGGATGCGGGTGTCGTCCTCGGGCCGCGCCTTGGCCCGGGCGCGCTCGAAGGCGTGTTCCAGGCCCCAGACGCGCGCCGCCAGCCAGCGCAGGCCGGGGGAGGCGCCGAAGGCGTGGTGGCTCAGGCTCAACGCATGCGCTCCTTGAGGGCGAACTTGCCGAGATCTTCCATGGTGGTCTCGTTCTTCGCCGAGACGGGCGCAAGGCCCAGGTACTCGCTGGACAGCCGCTCGATGCGCGACGGCTGCTCCAGGAAGGCCACCTCGGCGTGCAGCAGGCGGATGCGCTCGCGTTCGCCGTCGATCTGGCGCTCGACCCTGGCGATGTCGGCCCGTTCGCGGCCGGCCACGGTCTTGGCCAGGTAGACTCCCAGCACGATGGCCGCCAGCAGCGCCATGGCCACGATGTCGATCAAGCGGAAGCCGCGAACCCGGCGGTTGATCAAGCTCATGCCGCATTCCTCCAGACCGGCGCCGCGGTGCGCACGGCCGCTCGCAGCTTGGCGGAGCGGGCGCGGGGATTGGCCTTCACCTCCGCCTCCGACGGCGCGCGCGCGCCGTTGAACAGCAACTCGAAGCTGGGCGCCGGTCCGGCTGCGACCTGCGGGCGGTGACGCGACCCCGCCGGCGACTTGCCCGCGCGCAGGGTCAGGAACGCCTTGACGATGCGGTCCTCCAGCGAGTGGAAGGTGACCACCGCCAGACGTCCGCCGGCCTTCAGGGAGCCCTCCGCGGCGGCGAGGCCGCGCTCCAGCTCGGACAGCTCGTCGTTGACGGCGATGCGCAGGGCCTGGAAGGCGCGGGTGGCGGGATGGACCTTGGCGCCCCGGCGGCCGCCCAGGACGTGCTCGATGAACTCGGCCAGCTCCAGGGTGCGGGTGAAGGGCTGCTCGGCCCGGCGCCGGGCGATGGCGCCGGCGATGCGGCGCGACTTCCGCTCCTCGCCATAGACGAAGAGGATCCGGGCCAGCTCGGCCGGTTCTTCGCCGTTCACCAGGTCGGCGGCGGTGCGGCCGGCCGCGCCCATGCGCATGTCCAGCGGCCCGTCGCGCATGAAGGAGAAGCCGCGCGCGGCCTCGTCGAGCTGCATGGAGGAGACGCCGAGGTCCAGCGCCACCCCGTCCACGGCGGCCGGGCCCGCGACGTCGTGCATCCCGGCGAACGGCGCCTCGACCAGCCGGAAACGGGACGGATCGAGGCCTTCGGCGAAATGGCGCGCGGCGGGATCGCGGTCGAAGGCGATGACCGTCGCGCCGGCCGCCAGGAAGGCGCGGGCGTAACCGCCGGCGCCGAAGGTGCCGTCGACGATGGTCTTGCCCGGCGCCGGCTCCAGCGCCTGCACCACCTCGCTCAGCAGGACGGAAACGTGGGGCCCGTTCATGCGACCGCCCCGGTGCGGGCGGCGCGCTGCTGGGCGCGCATCTGGGCCAGGCCCTCGCGGGCCAGCTCGCGCTGGGCCGCGCGGTGGGCCTGGAAGGCCTCGCGGTCCCAGATCTGGAAGCGCTCGCCCAGGCCCACCACCACGACCCAGTCGGTGAGGCCGAACATGTCGCAGAGATTTTCCGGCAGGGTGATGCGGCCGGCGGTGTCGAAGGACAGCCGCGCCATGCCGCCCAGGACCGAAGTCTCCAGGGCCGAGCGCAGCGGGTCGCCGAAATCCAGCTCGTCCACGACGCCAAGGTAACGGTCGAACAGGGCCTTTCCCCCGCCCTCGACGCAGTCGGCCTCGATGGAGGGGAAGCAGAAGACGCCGTCGAAGGGGCCCGACGCCAGGGCGCGGAACTCCTGCGGCACGACGATGCGCCGCTTGGCGTCAAGCTGCTTCTCAAAGGTCGAGAGAAACAATCCCGTCCAGCCCCTCTTCGCAGCCCGCTTCCGGACCGCCCCAGCCTTCGCCCCGCTCTACCGGCGCGCCCCCAAGCGCGTGGTGTCGAAGTGGTTAGCGAATGGTGTTTGGGTTAACACGGGATTGAATGCCACACAATGACTCTAGTTGACTATTGCGCGGGGAATCAAAGATGTCGCAGGCGTCTATGGTTAACGCCGGTAAACTATTCACAGAACATACATCGAACAGGTTAAATACAACGTCACGTAGGCCGTTCAGCGGGGGAATGAAAAGACCAGACGGCCTGTAAGCCGGGTTCTGTGCCGCCCGCCCGGAAGCCCGGGCGGACGCGGCGGCCATTCCTCTGGACCGTCCGTCGCCGGACGGTTCTCGCGACCTACCCGGACGCCTCGGGCCGACAACGGCCCTGCCGCCAGGCGAGCCCGGCGGCGCAGCGTCCCTATTCGGTCTTGCTCCTGGCGGGGCTTGCCATGCCGCCTCCATTGCTGGAGGCGCGGTGCGCTCTTACCGCACCCTTTCACCCTTGCCGGCGGCGAACCGCCGACGGTTTGCTTTCTGTGGCGCTATCCCTGGGGTCGCCCCCGGCGGGCGTTACCCGCCGCCATGTCGTCGTGGAGCCCGGACTTTCCTCCCTCGCCCGAAGGCGAGAGCGACCGCCCGGCCGTCTGGTCCGCGCAGAACCTGGGGCCGCGGAGGCCGCGCGTCAACGCCTCAAAGCCGCCGCCCCATCGCCAGGTCGTCCTCCAGCCGTCCGTCGGGGAGCCTCACGCGGCCCTCGAAGCGGCCCTCGATGCGGAATCCCAGGCGCTCGTACAGCCGCACCGCGTCGCCGGCGCCGGCGCGGACCATGAGCTCGACGCGCTCAATGCGCGGCTGCAGGCGCGCGGCGGCCTCGAACAGGTCGCGGAACAGGCGCGAGCCCAGCCCCCTGCCCTGCAGCCCCGGCCGCACCGCCACCGTCAGGTCGGAGAGCACATGCTCGAACTGGGCCGGGCCCGGGCGCGCGGCGTGGACCTCGGCGCAGAGCTCGCCGGCCGGCGTCCAGGCGCCCAGGGTGACGCCGCCCTGCAGGGCGCTGGCGATGAAGCCGCGCACGTGATCAAGGTCGATCTCATCGGGCCGGCGCGCCAGGCCGCCGGGGCCGGCCGCGGCGGCGCGGTAGAGGTCGAGGGCCGCCGGCGCGTCGTCCGGGCCCAGCGGGCGCACCGTCACGCCGTCGCTGCGCAGCGAGCCGGGGGCGGGGGCGGCGGCGGGCGGGGCCGCGAACCGGGCGTAGACCAGCTGGTCCCAATAGCGGTCCTTCCAGAAGCCGTGGTCGCGCAGCAGGCCCTCGCGGGCGAAGCCGTGGCGTTCCAGCAGGCGGCGCGAGGGGTCGTTACCGTCGGCCACCAGGGCCTCGATCCGCCGCAGCGCCAAGCCTTCGAAGCCGAAGGTCAGCAGGTGGGGCATGATCTCGTCCATCACCCCCTGGCCCCAGTGGGCGCGGCCGACGTCGTAGGCGATCTCGCCGCGCCGGCCGCGCTCGCGCTGGACGAGGTTGAAGCCGCAGGTGCCGACCAGGGCGCCGCCGTCCCGCGGGCGGATCGACCAGCGGACCCCGGCGTCGTCGGCCCGCCGCTCCTGGGCCCAGCGGACCACGGCCAGGGCCTCGTCCAACTCGGCGAGCGGGGCGGTGTCCATGAAGGCCACCACCGCCGGGTCGCCCAGGTGGCGCAGCAGGTCTGAGGCGTCGGCGTCCTCCAGCGGCCGCAGGGCGAAGCGCTCGGTGCGCCAGGCCAGGGGATCGCGCACCAGGTCGATGGCGCCGCTCATGCCCGGTCGCCGGCCCGCATCAGGCCACCGCCCGCAGGAGGGCGATCAGCCGCGCCCGGGTGTCGCCGTCGGCGACGCCGTCGACCTTGTCCTGCCGCCAGTGGCGCTGGAAGGCGCGGACGACGGCGGCGGTGTGGCGGTCGAACCTGCCGGACGGCGCGCAGTCGTAGCCCAGCCGCGTGAACCCCGCCTGCAGGGCGAAGACGGCGACGCCCTCCTCCCCCTCGCCCAGCGGCAGGCCGGGCGCCGACGGCGGGTCGGCCCACAGGCCGTGACCGGCTTCGGCCAAGGTCCTCCAGGGAAACAGCTCGCCCGGATCCTCCTTGCGGTCGGGGGCGATGTCCGCGTGACCGACGATGCGGGCGTCGTCGATGGTCCAGCGGGTGCGGATGTCGCCGACCAGGGCGATCACCGCGGCCACCTGCGGCGCGGGAAAGGCCCGGTAGCCGAACTCATGGCCGGGATTGACGACCTCGATCCCCACCGAGGCGCCGTTCATGTCGCGCTCGCCGCGCCAGCAGGACACCCCGGCGTGCCAGGCGCGCCGCTCTTCCGGGACCATGCGGAAGACCCGGCCGTCCTCCTCGACGAGGTAGTGGGCCGACACCTTGGCCGCGGGATCGCGCAGGCGGGCGAGCGCCGCCTCGCCGGTCTGCATGCCGGTGTAGTGCAGCACGACGGCGTTGGGCGGCGCCTTGCGCGCATCGAAGTTGGGGGACGGCGCCTCGATGAAATCCATGTCGTCCTGCTGGGCGCGGTTTCGGGGCGGCCTGCGTCACCATCGCCCGGGGCGCGATGGTGACGAGCGGCGCCGTCAGCGTCAACGGCGAGACCGGGCGGCGGCGTCGGGCGAGGCGCCCCCTTAGCCCAGGGAAAGCCGCTCGTAACGGGCCAGGTGATGGTCGGTGGAGCCGAGGGCGCTTTCGATCATGGTGGCGCGCTTGAAGTAATGGACGACGGCCATCTCGTCGGTCATGCCCATGCCGCCGTGCAGCTGGATGGCGTTCTGGCCCACGAAGCGAGCCGCCTTGCCGATCTGCACCTTGGCGGCCGAGACCGCCTTGGCGCGGCCGGCGGCGTCGGGGTCGGCCACCTTGATCGCCGCCATGCAGGTCATGGAGATCGCCTGTTCGAGCTGGATGAACATGTCGACCATCCGGTGCTGCAGCACCTGGAACCGGGCGATCGGCTGGCCGAACTGCCGGCGCTGCCCGGTGTAGTCGAGCGTGCCCTCATGCAGGCGCCGCAGCACCCCGCAGGCCTCGGCGCAGAGCGCGGCTGTCGCCTCGTCCAGCACCTGCTCCACCAGCGGCAGGCCCCTTCCCTCCGCGCCGATCAGGGCCGAGGCCGGCAGGCGGACGCCGTCGAAGCGGACCTCCGACGCACGCTGGCCGTCGACGGTGGGGTAGTCCTGAGTGGAGACGCCGGGCGCGGCCTTGTCCACCAGGAACACCGAGACGCCTTCCGCGTCGCGCTGGCCGCCGCCGGTGCGGGCGGTGACGATCAGGTGGCTGGCCCAGGGCGCGCCGACCACCACAGCCTTGGCGCCGTCCAGCAGATAGCCGCCCCCTTCGGCGCGGGCGGTGGTCTTCAGGTCGGCCCAGTTGTAGCGGCCTTGCGCTTCCGCGCCGGCGTAGGCGATCACCAGGTCGCCGGCGATGATCCTGCCGATCAGTTCCGCGGCGTCGGCCCGGCCGGAGCGCTGCAGGAAGCCGCCGCCGATCACCACCGTGCCGAGGTAGGGTTCGACGACCAGGGCCTTCCCGAACTCCTCCATGATGATCATGGTCTCGACCGGCCCGCCCCCCAGGCCGCCCAGCGCCTCGGGGAAGGAGGCGCCCAGGATGCCCAGCTCCTCGGCGAAGGCCTTCCAGACCGCCGGACGCCAGCCGGCCTCCGAGGCCGCCGCCGCCCGCCGCGCGTCGAAGCCGTAGTGGTCGGCCAGATAGCTGGCGACGGTGTCGCGCAGCATCGACTGTTCTTCGGTAAAGCTGAAATCCATGGAGTCGAGACGGTCCCTTGGGCTTGGCGCCCTCTTGCAGGCGAAAGTTCAGATCCCCAGCACCATCTTGGCGATGATGTTGCGCTGGATCTCGTTGGAGCCGCCGTAGATCGAGGTCTTGCGGCCGTTGAAGTAGACGCCGGCCGCACCCACGGCGTAGTCCGGCCCGACCGGCATGTTGTGGCCCAGGCCGCGCAGGTAGGGCGCGCCGTAGTGGCCCACCGCCTCCAGCGCCAATTCGTTCAGCCGCTGCTGAATCTCGGTGCCCCTGATCTTGAGGATGGAGGATTCCGGCCCCGGCCCCCGACCGCTGCTCTCGCCGGCCAGGGCGCGCAGCTCGGTGAACTCCAGCGCCATCAGGTCGATCTCCAGCTCGGCCACCTTGCGGCGGAAGAACGGGTCCTCCAGCAGGGAGCCGCCCATGTCGGAGTATTCGGTGCGGGCGATCCGGCGCAGCTTCTCCAGCGCCCGCTTGGAGACCGCCACGCCCGCGATGCCGCTGCGCTCATGCGCCAGCAGCGCCTTGGCGCAGGTCCAGCCCTGGTTCTCGTGGAAGATGCGGTTCTCGACCGGGACCTTCACGTTGTCGAGGAAGATGTCGTTGACCTCCTGGCCGCCGTCGAGGGTGGTGATCGGGCGCACGGTGACGCCCGGCGACGTCATGTCGATCAGCAGGAAGCTGATCCCGGCCTGCGGCTTGGCGGCGGGGTCGGTGCGCACCAGGAAGAAGCCCCAGTCGGCGTACTGGCCCAGGGTGGTCCAGGTCTTCTGGCCGTCGACGACGTAGTATTCCTTGCCGTCGTCGTCGGTGATCCGCTCGGCGCGGGTCTTCAGCGAAGCGAGGTCCGAGCCGGCGCCGGGCTCGGAGTAGCCCTGGCACCACCAGACGTCGCCGCTGTAGATGCCGGGCAGGAAACGCTTTTTCTGCTCCTCCGTGCCGAAGGTGTAGAGCACGGGCGCCAGCATGCCGACCCCGAACGGCAGGATCGGCAGGGTGTCGGCGGCGGCCAGCTCCTCGGACCAGATGTAGCGCTGGGCCGGCGTCCAGCCCGTGCCGCCGAGCTCGACGGGCCACGACGGCGCGATCCAGCCCTTCCTGGCCAGCACCTTGTGCCAGGAGAGATATTCCTCCCGGGACAACGTCTCGCCGGCGTCCTGCTTGGCGCGCAGCACGGCCGGGTAGGCCTCCGCGATAAAGGTGCGCGCCTGGTCGCGGAAAGCCATCTCGTCGGGCGAGAAATCGAGGTTCATGACCGGCCTCCCTGGCGCACGCCGGCAGCGGCGCATCGTCGGGACGACCATAGTCCGCCGGCGCGGCGGAAGGAAACCTCCGGACCGCAGCCGTGCGGCCGCTTGCCTCGGCGGCGCGAGGCGGGCACTTGTCCCCCATGCCCCGAATCCTGACCTACAACGTCCATCGCTGCGTCGGCGTCGACGGGCGGCTGGACGTGGGCCGGGTGGCCGCCGTGATCGCCAAGCTCCGGCCCGACATCGTGGCCCTGCAGGAGCTGGACGTGGGCCGGGCGCGCACCGGCGGCGTCGACCAGGCCCACGAGATCGCCAGGCGGCTGGAGATGGCGGTGCATTTCCACGCCGCCCTGCGGGTGGAGGAAGAGCTCTACGGCGACGCGATCCTGACCACCTATCCCGAACGGCTGGTGCACGCCGCCCGCCTGCCCGGCTATTCGCGCATCCAGTCGCTCGAGCCGCGCGGCGCCCTCTGGATCTGCGTCGAGATCGAAGGCCGCCCGGTGCAGGTGATCAACACCCACCTGGGCCTGGTGCCGCGCGAGCAGCAGATCCAGGCGGCCTGGATCGCCGGGCCCCGCTGGCTGGGGCACCCGAGGTGCGCCGGGCCCACCATCCTGCTGGGGGACTTCAACGCCACCGCCAGCTCGGTGGTCTATCGCACCCTCACCGCCAAGCTGGAGCCGGCGCGGCGGCTGGCGCCGCGCAAGTCGCCCACCTCCACCTTCCCGTCGCGGCTGCCGGTGCTGCGCATCGACCACCTGTTCGTCAATTCCGACATCCAGGTGAAGGACGTCTTCGCCCCCTACGAGCCCCTGACCCGCATCGCGTCGGACCACCTGCCGCTGGTGATGGATTTCGAGCTGGTGTGACATCCGCGTCGCTACCGCTGCGGATCCTCCCAGGTCGCGCCGTGGCGCTCCAGGGCGACCCGGCGGGCCTCGGCGAACAGGCGCTCGCGGCGGCGGCCGAGGCGCCAGGCGTCGGCGACCCCGGCCGGGTCGCCGATGTGGTAGCGGGCGATGAAGTCGCCGACGGGGGTCGCCGCGTGCGGCTCGATGGGTTTGAGGCGGCCCTCGCGATTGAGGACGTCGAGGGCCGCAACCAGGCCGCCGAACTCCGCGCGGGCCTTGGCCACCGCGTCGCCGGTCAGTCCCATGAAGTGGCCCACCAGCCGGTCGCGGAAGGCCGCCACCTGAGCCTGCGCCTCGGGAGCGTCCACCTCCACGGCCAGCTCGCACTCGGTATCGAAGCCGCCGGAGCGGTTGTTGAGGTTGGCCGAGCCCACCCGGGCGATCCGGTCGTCGAAGATCGAGACCTTGGAGTGGACGATGATGCACTCGCCGCCCAGGGTGCTGGGCCAGAGCGCGCGGAAGCGGCCGTAGATGTCGGCTGCCTTCAGCCGCCAGATCATGATCGAGCGGGCCCGGTCCATGGTGAGCTGGTCGAACCAGGAGGGCGCCCGGCCGGTGGAGATCAGCACGACCTCCGGGCCTTGGGGCTCGGCCAGCCGATGGGCCAGGGCCTCCGCCACCCAGGGCGAGGTGAAGTACTGGTTCTCCAGATAGATCAGGTTTTTCGCCTCGAAGATGGACGCCAGGGTCAGCCGGCGGATCTCGTCGGTGGCGCGGGGCCGCCGCCAGGCCGGTTCCGTGCGTGCGATGGCCACGTCGACGTCGAGCAGATGAGGCGGCACGTGGTCGGGCCAGGGGTCGCCGCCAGCGTCCGGCGGAGGCTGGAGCATCTCGCCGGTGGCCCGCGCCCAGCGGTCCCGCGCCAGGTCGCCCAGGGCGCGGGCGGCCTCGCCGTCGACCAGCATCATCACCTCATGCCGCGGCGGGTGGAAATCGTGCCGCGGCATGATGCGGCGCCGGTCCGCGTCCAGGTGGGCCGGCGTGTCCCAGCGGTCGACCGAGATGTCGCCGCCGCCGCAGAAGGCCAGGCGGTCGTCGACGACCAGCACCTTCTGGTGATGGCAGGCGCCGAAGGGCACGGCGTCGTCCAGGCGGAACTTGACCGGAGTTCCTTCAAACCAGCGGCGCGCCTTGTGCGGGAAGAACTCCTGGCTGGCGGCGATCGGCAGGGCCGACTTCCAGATCAGCAGGCGGACGTCGAGCTCCGGCCGGGCGGCGGCCAGCTCGACAAGGATGCGGCCGATCTCGTCGGGGTCGTCAGGCCCCTCGTAGCCGTCGGGGAACATCCGCGTGCGCGGATCGAACCCCCAGCCCAGCATCAGGATGGAGCGCCGCGCGCTCATGATCGCGGCGAACACCGCGGCGAAGTAGGCCTGGTTGTCGATCAGGACCGCCGACCGCCCGGCGCGGGCGATGCGCCAGCAGGTGTCCCCCGGTCTCAGGACGGTCATGACCTCGATCGCCCCTCACCTGCGCCGTCCCGCGGGACAGGAAAGCGTGTGGCGAAGGTGGGTTCCGGCGCCGCGTGAAGCAAGCGATTCCGGAGGGGCGACCGAGGCGGGGCGTGGGAGCCTCGGACCACCGACGCTCCAGACAATGAATTCGCGGCAATGATCAGCATTCACAAATTGAGATCTGTAATATTTGCCCGCGGATACAGTACGAAACAGCCAGCTTGTCACTGCGGCGCGCGCGGGGCAGAAGGCCTGATGGCCGCCGCACCGCCCGCCCCGATCCGCACGCCCTGCGTCAAGGTCTGCGTGATGGACGATGAGAGCGGGTTGTGCCTGGGCTGCCATCGGACGCTGGCGGAAATCGCCGGCTGGGGGCGGCTGTCGGACGCCCGGCGGGCCGCCGTGATGGCCCAGCTGCCTGCGCGCCGCCGCCGCATTCGCCCGGAAAAACTGGGGCTTGGCGGATAATCCGGCGGATTCACCGGTTGCAAACTCACCCGGCCTAAGATCGGCGACAGACAGCCAAAAAATGGCTGCGGCCTTTGGTGAGGCGGGGTGTCGAACATGCTCAGATTTACGCTCATCGCGCTGGCGGGGGCCGTGACCACCGTGGGCGCCGCGCAGGCGGTGACCGTGCTGGCCCCGCTGACCAAGCCGGCGGCGATGGTGGCCACGATGGCGCCGGCGCCGGCCGCCGCGGAACAGGCCGCCTCGATCAGCAAGGCGAGCGACGGCCACTACTGGGCCGAAGCCGACGTCAACGGCGCGCGGGTGCGCTTCCTGGTGGACACCGGGGCCACCGCCGTGGCGCTCACCGCCCTCGACGCCCAGCGGCTGGGCTTTGCGCCCAAGGACCTCGACTACACCTACCAGGTGACCACGGCGAACGGGCCGGCGCGCGCCGCGGCGGTGAAGCTGGCCAGCGTTTCGGTGGCCGGCGCGCGGGTGGCGAACGTGGACGCCCTGGTGATCGAGAAGGGGCTCGACACGTCGCTGCTCGGCATGACCTACCTAGGCCGCCTTTCCCGCTTCGAGGCTACGCGCTCGTCGCTCATCCTGCGCCCCTGATACCGCCGCCAGCGCCGCGTCGATCACTTCGAGGCCCGCCCCGGGCTTCACCCCCTCCACGGTGAGGATCCGCCGCCAGGCCCGTGCGCCCCGCTCCCCGTGGAACAGGCCCAGCATGTGCCGGGTCATGGCCGCCAGGTGCGTTCCCTGCGCCAGCTGGCGGGCGACGTAGGGCCGGTAGCGGGCCACCGCCCCCGCCGGCTCCACCGTTCCGCCGCCGCCGAACAGCCGCCGGTCGACGTCGCCCAGCAGGGCCGGCGTGTGATAGGCCGCGCGGCCCAGCATGACGCCGTCCACCAGCGCCAGATGCGCCTCGGCCGCGTCCAGCGACGGGACCCCGCCGTTCAGCACGATGGTCAGCCCGGGCCGCTCCCGCTTCAGCCGGTGGACCAGCGGATAGTTCAGCGGCGGGACGTCACGATTCTCCTTGGGCGACAGGCCCTGCAGCAGCGCCTTGCGGGCGTGGACGATGAAGGTGGTCACGCCGGCGGCCGTGCAGGCGTCCACCAGGGCGAACAGGCTTTCCTCCGGGTCCTGGTCGTCGACGCCGATGCGGCACTTCACCGTGACCGGGACCTTCACCGCCGCCGCCATGGCGGCCATGCCCTCGGCCACCAGCTCCGGCTCGCGCATCAGGCAGGCGCCGAACCGGCCGCTCTGCACGCGGTCGGACGGGCAGCCGACGTTGAGGTTGACCTCCGCATAGCCCTCCGCCTCCCCTAGCCGCGCGGCGGCCGCAAGCTCCGCCGGTTCCGAGCCGCCCAGCTGCAGGGCCACCGGCTGCTCCGCTGGATCGAAGGCCAGCAGCCGGGCTCGGTCGCCATGCAGCACCGCGCCCGTGGTCAGCATCTCGGTATAGAGCAGCGCCCGTCCGGTCAGCGTCCGGTGCAGGACCCGGCAGTGCCGGTCCGTCCAGTCCATCATGGGTGCAATAGAAAATCTGTGCGCTTGAAATTCCGGCACTTTTCTCTTAACTTCAATGAGTTGATGGGTAACCGAACTCCGCGATTTTACGCCAGGACGCGCAGTTTTACTCACATCTACGACGCCTCACTGCACACGGAGCGCACACGAAAATGGCCTCCTACACCAAGCTCCCGTCCGGCTCCTGGCGCGTCCAGGTGCGCCACAAGGGACGCTATGTAAGCGAGAGCTTCCAAAGACGCGAGGATGCCCGCCGCTGGGCCACCGACACGGAACGCCGGATCGACCGCGGCGAACTGCCGACCTCGGTGCGCGCTCGCGGGATCGCCACCTTCGAAGACCTCATCGACCTGCACGTCGCCGACATGAGCGAGGTCGGCAACCCGCGTCAGCTGATCCCAATGGGCCGGATCATCAAATTCGCCGTGGCGACCGCCATGCGCCAGGAGGAGATCTGCCGGGTCACCTGGAGCGACCTGAACGAGCGCGCCAAGATGCTGACGATCCGCGACCGCAAGGACCCGCGCGAGAAGAAAGGCAACGACCAGCGCATCCCGCTGCTCGCGGTCTCCGGCTACGACGCCATGGCGCTGATCGACGAGCAGCGGGCGATCCGGGGCAATGAGGACGACCGCATCTTCCCCTGCAACCACAAGTCCGTCAGCAACGTCTTCACCCGCGCCTGCCAGGCCCTGCGCATCGACGACCTGCACTTCCACGACCTGCGCCACGAAGGCACCAGCCGCCTGTTCGAGGCCGGCTTCCGCATCGAGCAGGTCTCGCTCGTCACCGGCCACAAGGACTGGAAAATGCTGCGCCGCTACACCCACCTGAAGCCGGAGTCGCTGCACGACTTTGCGCCGAGGGCGGCGTGATGGCGACCTTGAAAACTATAGCTCTTAGAGCTATATATCTCGGGACGCCGTGATCACATGAGCGTCTACAAGACCAAGGAGTTTTCGAGGTTCGCCCGCAAGGCGGAATTGGGAAACGCGGAGCTGCTCGAAGCGGCCAAGGCTGTGGCGTCCGGTCAATGGGATGCCGACCTCGGCGGCGGCGTATTCAAGCAGCGGATCGCCCGCGACGGCGGCGGTAAGTCCGGCGGCTTTCGGACGATCATCCTGTTCAAGGTCGGCGGACACAGCTTCTTCGTCTACGGCTTCGCCAAGAACGAAAGGGCTAACATCGCGCCGAAGGAACTGAAGGCGCTGAAGAAGTTGGCCGCGACCTACCTCACCCTCCACGCCGAGGGGTTGAAGAAGGCGAGCGCCGCCGGTGAGATTGCAGAGGTCAGGAACGATGGCGAAGACGGCGAAAATGACTGAGAGCGGCATCCTCGGCACGGTCCATAAGTCCGCCGCCGGCCTGCACCGCGCCGGCCTCATCGACAAGGCGACCATGCGCGAGTTCGACGCCCTGTGCCTGACGCCGGTGACGCCCATGGCGCCGGAGGAGATCAAGGCCCTGCGGGAGCGCGAACAGGTCTCGCAGCCCGTGTTCGCCATCTACCTCAACGTCCGCAAGGACGCGGTCAGCAAATGGGAGCGCGGCGAGAAGCGCCCCGACGGGCCGTCGCTGAAGCTGCTGAACCTGGTGAAGGCGAAGGGATTGCAGGCAATCGCGTGAGCGGACGGTGCCACGTCCCGCGACCAAGGCCCTGGCCTTAGGCGTGCCACGAGCTGACATCGCTATCGGCGCCAAAAGCGGACGTTCAACCCCCACGTTCTGACGAATGTCATTCGCTCGTCAGCACCGTGAGGTGCCAGCACGTCCCGAAGCACGACCGTCGCAAACCGCTGGCGACCGCGCCTGAATTGGTGACGATAGAGGGATGCTACGGGGAAGGCTGATGAAGTCTATAGACTGCAAAGATTTGGAAGCGCTTGGGCCTCGATAGCCGCGCAAGGGATAGCGCGGCCCATGGGATCTTCACTAGCGCCGGCCGCTGCGACCGCAGCCGTGACGGGTGCGGCGGACTGCCTGAGCTGCCATGGGCGCGCCAAACCGCCCGCACCGTTCCCGTTTCCCTTTCCGTCTCCGTGGATTTATCCGCCGGCAAACCGGGATATTCCGAAGACGCCTCCTGCTGATGCTCCGCGCGGGCCACCGAAGCAATGCGACATCCAGAATGCTCGTGATACAGAGATCTGCACCCGCCAACCCAACCCGACTGCCCGTGCGATGTGCCACGAGAGCGCCAGCGAGCGTTATGCGTATTGCATCAAGTCAAAGGGCGAAGTGGGGCATCCGCGCCTGTTCACACACCCCGACGGTCCACAGAGATGACGATCATTGCTGAGCTGCCGCTTGATCTCGTTGGTCACGAAGGGACGGTGGCGGCTCGGCTCTTTGCTCCCCAGAAGCGCGCTGAAGGTCCGGGCTGGACCTGCAGATTTGAGATCGGCGAACCGATTTCCTACGGCCTGAATGTCGCGGGCGAGTCGAGTCTGCAGGCCTTGGCGCTGGCATTGAAGGGACTCTCCTCCGCCCTTTACGGCTCTGAAGCGTACTCAGCGGGCCAGCTCGGCCTCTATGGCGAGTTTGGCGGCTATCTGGGGATTCCGGCGCCGAGCATATTTCTCGACGAGGCGCCCTTTCCGTTCTGACCCAAGTCCGCGGCCCAACCCCTCGGGCGGCCTCGCGCAACCAGCGCCTCACGGCGGCTCTGGCGCGCCGGATCGGGCGATCTCGGGAGAACGAAAACGAAAGGGATGGAGAACCTTCGTGTGCAAAAAACTGCACACGCCCCTCCTAACACATTGCAATTACAAGCAGATCCGTCCAGTCCATCATGGGTGCGACGGACAGCCTATGAGATTGAAATTCTTGCACTTTTATCGTAGTCTCAAAGGGTCAAATCGCGACGTATGCACGCCGTTTTACGCGGCCTTTCGACAATTCAGTGCACACGGAGCGC
>NZ_DASXYF010000026.1:0-33143 GCF_036502675.1 Phenylobacterium sp. | reverse complement strand
CAGGCCCAGGTCCAGCACGCGGACGCCGGCCAGCGGGGCCTTCAGCTTCGCCTTCTCCGGCCCGGCCTTCGGCGCGGGCTTCGCGGCCAGGGCGGCGGCCTCGGCCTTGATCTCGGCGGTATGCTGGCCGGCCGCGGGGGCGGGACCGCCGGGCGTGCCTGGCGTCTTCTCGAACTCGATGACCACGCCGACCTGGCGGATCTTGCCCAGCTCGGGATCTTCGACCTCGCGCACGCAGCCGTCGGCCAGCAGGATGGGGTCGGCGAGGGAGATCTCCGGCGTGCGCGCCTCCTGCATCGGCACGTCGGCGGCGGCGGCGGCGGCCAGCCAGTCGTCGCAGCCGAACTTCTTCACCCGCTCGGCCAGGATCGGCTGGTAGTGCGCGATGACGAAGGATTCCTCGACGCCGCTGCCGAAGCGGTTGGGGTCGTTCTGCACGGAGAGGTCGGGGTTGGCGTCGATGACGTCGCCTTCCGAGGCCCCGAGGATGAAGCGCGGGTTCGGCACCCAGTTGTGGATCCAGCGGCCGTCCTTGCACTCGAAGTGGCCCTTCGGGGTGCGCGAGGTGTTGATCCAGGTGTTGAACCCGTCGGCGTCAGGCTTCTCGGCCCGCATCCAGCCCAGCGGCGCGGAAGCCCCGACGCCCTGCAGCAGGGTGGTCTCCACCCATTGGCCGCGGCCGGTGGTCTCGCGCGCGAACACCGCGGCGTTGATGGCGGTGATCGCGCCGTAGAAGGCCCCCATGCTGGCCGCCGGCATCGCCGTGGTCATCGGGCCCGGGCGCGGCGGGCCTTGCAGCCAGTCCCACGGGGCCTCCAGGCCCTCGATCGGGTCCTCGCCGCGGGCCATGTGCATGACGTTGGTCTCGGGCCAGCCGCGGTGTTCCCAGTTCAGGCCGGTGCGGGCGGCGACCAGCAACTCGTAGCCGGGCCGGTCGGAATGCTCGTTGTCGCGGCCGTAGGCGGTGATCGAGGTGTAGATCAGCCGCGGGTTCAGGGCCGACAGGGTGTCGTAGTCGACGCCCAGATTCTTGGCGACGCCCGGGGCGTAGCTCTCCACCAGGATGTCGGCGTGGGTCGCCAGGGTCTTGAAGGTCGCAAGGTCCGCCGGATCCTTCAGGTCGAGGATCGCGCTGCGCTTGCCCCGCTGCCAGGTCTTGTAGCCCAGTTCGGTGCGGCTGGACTTGCGGAAGGGGTCGCCGCCGGGCGGCTCGATCTTCACCACGTCCGCGCCGTGGTCGGCCAGCAGCATCGCCGCCATCGGCCCCGCGATCCCCCAGGAGAGATCCAGCACCCGCAGTCCCGAAAGCGCGCCTGCCATCGCTATTTCCTTCCCTGTCGCCGCCTGGCGGCGGACCGTCCGACGCGGCGAGACTTAGGTCGCCTGTCGCCATCCAGCGACGCCGGATTGCGACAGGACGGACGACGAAATCTGACTTCACCATCCTGCCCGAGCGGCCAGTCTACCCCTTGCGCGCCGGGGCCGAAAGGCTTTCGCCTGACAAGGCGCGAGCCCCGCGGTAACCCTGGCCCGGCATGACCGACGCCCCCCGCCCCGCCCCGTCGCCCCTCTCCAGCGCGGCCCTGCTGGAGATGGCCGCCTACGGCGACGGGCTTGCCGCCTCGCCGGCGGGCGCCGCGCCCTACCTGGTCTGCCGTCCGGAACGCGGGCTCGCGGCGGCGGAAGCGGACCGGATCGCAGCCTGGCTGCGGGAGCGTCCCTGCCCCGTGGTGGGGCTCGGCGGCGCCGACGCCGATCCGCAGATCCTCGCGGCCTGCGACGTGGCCCTGGAGAGCGAGGCGGCGCTTCCCGGCCTGCTGGGGGCGATCGCGGCGGCGCCGCTGGCGGCCATGGTGCTGGCGCAGGTGCTGCGGGTCACCGAGGCGATGGCGGTGAGCGAGGCGCTGGTGGTGGAGTCCCTGGCCTTCGCCACGCTGCAGGACGGGCCGGAGTTCCGGGCCTGGCTGGCCCGGCGGCCGCCGATGGCGCTCGACGCCGACCCCGGCCCGCCGCTGCGCCTCGAGCGCGACGGCGACCGGCTCCTGGTCCTGCTGGACCGGCCGGCCCGGCGCAACGCCGTCGACCGGCGCATGCGCGACGCCCTGGTGGAGGCGCTGGCGCTGGCGCTGGCCGACGACAGCGTGGCCGAGGTGGAGATCACGGGCGCCGGGCGCTGCTTCAGCATCGGCGGCGACCTGGCGGAGTTCGGAGGGACGCCCGACCCGGCCACGGCGCACATGATCCGCATGCTGCGCTCGCCCGCCCTGGCCCTGGCCCGCGTGGCCCGCAAGCTGACCTTCCGGGTGCATGGGGTGAGCATCGGCGCCGGCGTGGAGTTCGCCGGCTTCGGCCGCCGGGTGACGGCCCGGGCCGGCGCGTCCTTCCAGCTTCCGGAGGTCTCCATGGGCCTGATCCCCGGCGCCGGCGGCTGCGTCAGCCTGCCTCGCCGGATCGGGCGGCAGAAGACCGCGCTCCTCGCCCTCTCGGGCCGGCGGATCAATGCGGCGACCGCGCTCGCCTGGGGGCTGGTCGACGCCGTCGAGCCCTGAGGCCGGACGGCCGCCCCCAGGTCCGCGAGAGCGCAAATCCGGTGAGCTCAATCAGGCTTCAACTTGTCTTTTCGACCCTTTTTGCTATCTTAATGAGGCCGAGACGCGCTTGCTCATAAAGCCGCGCCGGAGTCCGGCAGGACTGGCCGTTCGATTTAGGAATGCTGTTCATTGGGTTGGCGACAGGTGACTTTCCCCACATCTCCCGGGACTCGGACGGCCGTCTCCCCACGCGAACGTTCTTTGCGGGCCCGCGCGGGCTCTTCGGAGGAGCGGATGAACAACGCGGCCCTCGCCAGCCAATACACGGAGATCCTGCTGGAGACGGCCCGCCAGAACGGCCTCGACGGCAACGCCCTGTTCGGGGACGAGCCGGTGTTCGCCACCCGGGGCCGCAAGCCCGCATGGAGCAATTACCAGCTCGGCGTGATGCAGGTGAACCTGAAGTACACCATGAACGACGACTTCTGGGGCATGCTGGGCGACGCCCGCGTGCCGCTCGGCACCTTCCGCTACGCCTGCGAGATCTGCATCCTCAGCCGGACCCTGGGCGAAGCGCTGGAGCGCGTCTACAGGCTCTACGGCCTGGTCTCCGATGGGGTGAAGTACCACCTGGACGTGGACGACGGCCTGGCCTCCATCACCATGGAGCTGCCGGGACGGGCGACGCAGCGCAACGACTTCCTGTTCGAGTGGTGGCTCTGGCTCTGGCACTACGTCTCGCAGTGGTTCGTGGGCGCGGAGATCCAGCTGGTGCGGGTCGATTTCCCGCACCAGCCGATCGGCGAGCGCCGGCACTATGAGGCCGTCTTCGGCCCCAACTGCCACTTCGAGAGCGACGTGGCCCGCATCACCTTCGACAAGGCCATGCTGGACAGGCGGATCGTCCGCAACCTGGCCGACGTGGATCGGATGCTCGCCAGGAAATCGGTCTCGCTCAGCACGCCGGAGATCGAGCGCAGCTGCAAGACCATCGTCAAGGCGGCGCTGACCGCGCACCTGGAGCAGACCAACACCATGCCGACGCTGGAGCAGCTGGCCCTGGAGCAGGGCGTCTGCGGCCAGACCCTGCGCCGCCGGCTGCAGGGCGAGGGCATGAGCTACCGGGCGCTGAAGGCCCAGGTGCGCGGCGAGGTGGCCCGCCGCTGCCTGACGCGGCAGGGGGCGACCATGAGCGAGGTGGCCTCCCGCGCCGGCTTCGCGGAGCCCAACGGCCTCACCCGCGCCATCCGCAGCTGGACGGGCCTGAGCGTCACGGAGTTCCGGCGCGCGGTCGCCGAACAGACTTGATCCCCGCCGGCCACGAGGCTCCCGAGGACCCCGGTCCCTCCGCCGACTACGCGAACCGGCTGCTGGCCTTGCTGGACGTGGAGGTGCGCGTCGCCGCGGCGCCGGAGCCGCATCCCGCCGTGCAGTGGGCCGAGAGCGGGGCGATGGCGCTGACCGGCCCGGCGGACGGCGAGCCGCTGGTCTGCCCGGCCCATCTGCCGGCCTGTGCGCGGGGGGCGGCCGAGGCTTTGCGCGCGCTCTCCGGACAACCCCTCGCCGAGCTGGGCGATGCGGCGCTGCTGCTGGGCGAGCGGGCCGCGCTGGCCGGACTTTCGAGACAAGGCGCCGCGTCGGCGGGCGGGGCCTGCCGGTTCATACGGGCGGCCGACGGCTGGACGGCGGTGAACCTGGCGCGGCCGGAAGATTTCGCCCTGCTTCCGGCGCTGCTGGAGGACGAGGCGGCGGCGGACTGGGACGGCCTCCGCCGCGGCGCCGCGTCGATGCCGGCCGCGGACCTGGTGGAACGGGGGCGGCTGCTGGGCCTGGCGATGGCCGCCGAGGGCGAGACGCCGGCTGGCGCGTGGTTCGCGCTGGAGCGCATGGGCGGCGGCGCGCGGCGGACGGGGCCCCCGGTGGTGCTGGACTTCTCGTCCCTCTGGGCCGGCCCGCTCTGCGGCCACGTCCTGGGGCTGCTGGGCGCGCGGGTCATGAAGGTGGAGAGCCTGTCGCGGCCGGATGGGGCCAGGCTTGGGCCGCCGGCCTTCTACGACCTGATGAACGGCGGCAAGGCCAGCGTCGCCCTCGACCTTGCCGCGCCGGAGGGCCTGGCGAAGCTGCGCCGGCTCCTGGCCCGGGCGGACATCGTCATCGACAGCGCCCGGCCGCGCGCCTGGGCGCAGATGGGCCTTGATCCCGCAGAGGTGATCGCCGGCAATCCCAGCCTGACCTGGCTGAGCATCACCGGCCACGGACGGGCGAACGGCTACTGGACCGCCTATGGCGACGACGCCGGGGTCGCGGCCGGCCTGTCCGCGGTGACGCCGCGTCCCGGCGGGCGGCCGGTGTTCGTGGGCGACGCCGTCGCCGATCCGCTCACCGGCCTGCACGCCGCCCTGCTGGCCTGGGCGAGCTGGCGCGACGGCGGCGGCCGGCTGGCCTCGCTGGCGCTGAGCGGGGTTACGGCCCACGCGCTGGCCTTCCGGCGCGCCGCGGACCCAGCGGGCCGGGCGCAGGCCTGGACCGAGGACCTGCGGCGGCGGGGCGTCGCCGCGGCGCCACCGCAGGGCCGCACGCCCCGGCGCGCGGCGCGGGCGCTGGGGGCCGACACCGAGGCGGCGCTGGACGACCTGGACGCCGCCCGATGCTGATCCGCGGCGCGGAACTGGCGGGCGGCGGCGTCGCCGACGTGCGCGTGGCGGAGGGCGCGATCGCCGCCGTGGCCCCTCGCCTCCCGGCCGAACCGGGGGAGGAGGTGATCGAGGCGAGCGGCGACTTCCTCTCGCCGGGCCTGCATGACCACCACATCCACCTGATGGCCTACGCCGCGGCGCTGGACTCGCTGGCCTGCGGCCCGCCCGAGGTGTTCGACACGGCCGAGCTGGAGGCGGCGCTGGCCGCCGCGGCGTCCGGGTCGGGCTGGCTGCGGGGCGTCGGCTACCACGACTCCGTGGCCGGGCCGATCGACCGGCGCTGGCTGGACGTGCGCATCCCGCACCGGCCGGTGCGGATCCAGCACCGCTCCGGGCGCCTGTGGATCTTCAACAGCGCCGGCCTGGCCGCCCTGGGCGAGGCCGGTCCCTGCGAGACCGTGGACGGCGAGCCCACCGGCCGGCTCTACGACGGCGACCGCTGGCTGCGCGGACGGCTGGCGGGCGCGCCGCCGGACATCGCCCGGGCGAGCCGGGCGCTCGCCAGCTACGGCGTCACCGGCCTCACCGACGCCACGCCGCGCAACGGGCCGGCGGAGCGGGCGCTGTTCGACGCCTGCGCCGCCCGCGGCGAGCTGCTGCAGCGCATGACCCTGATGGGCGCCGAGCACCTCGACGGCCCTCGCAAGCTGCACTTCCACGACTACGACCTGCCGCCCCTCGACGAGGTGGTGGAGATCGTCCGGGCGAGCCACGCGGCCGGCCGCACCGTCGCCGCCCACTGCGTCACCCGGGTGGAGCTGACCTTCATCCTGGCGGCCCTGGCGGAGGCGGGGGCCCGGCCCGGCGACCGGATCGAGCACGCCGGGGTCTGCCCGCCGGAGGCGCGCGACGAGATCGCCCGCCTCGGCCTGACCGTGGTGACCCAGCCCAACTTCATCGCCGAGAAGGGCGACGACTACCTGGCCGAGGTGGACGCGGACGACCAGCCCTGGCTCTACCCGGCCGCCAGCCTGATCGCCGCCGGCGTCCCGCTGGCCGCCGGCAGCGACGCCCCGTTCGGCGGTGCGGACCCCTGGGCCGCCATGCACGCGGCGACCCGCCGGCGAAGCCGCCGCGGCCAGGCCGTGGGCCTCTGCGAGATCGTCACCCCGGAGCGGGCGCTGGCCCTGTTCACCACCCGGCCGGAAGCGCCGGGCGGCGCGCCCGGGCGCGTCGAGGCGGGCGCGCCCGCCGACCTCTGCCTGATCGACCGTCCCTGGGCGGCGGCCCGCGAAGACCTGGGCGCGGTGCGGGTGCGCCTGACGCTGATGGACGGACGGACCACCTGGCGGGCGCCCGGCGACGCCGAGGCCGCCCGGGGCTGAGTTCCGATTGCGTGGGCGCGGCGTCCGCCGCTACAACACGGCCATGACCGACAGCGCCTTCGAGCCCCTCCCCTTCGCCCGCGGCCCGGCGATGAAGAACCGCTTCGTGCTGTCGCCCCTCACCAACATGCAGAGCCATCCCGATGGCCGGCTGTCGGAGGAGGAGCACCGCTGGCTGCAGATGCGGGCCGCGGGCGGGTTCGGCCTGACCATGACCTGCGCGACCAGCGTCCAGGCGGTGGGCAAGGGCTTCCAGGGCCAGCTCGGCGCCTTCTCCGACGACCACCTTGAGGGCCTGGCGCGCCTGGCCGGAAGCATCCGCGCCGCCGGCAGCGTGTCGGCGGTCCAGCTGCACCACGCGGGCTCGCGCGCGCCGGCCGAGCTGGTGGGCCAGCCGGTGTCGTCCTCCGACGACGCGGCGGGCGGCGTCCGGGCGCTGACCACGGCGGAGGTCGAACAGCTGGTCGAGGATTTCGTCGCCGCCGCGGCGCGGGTCGACCGCGCCGGCTTCGACGGCGTCGAGATTCACGGCGCCCACGGCTATATGCTGACGCAGTTCCTCTCCCCGGAAACCAACCGCCGGCAGGACCGGTACGGCGGCTCGCTGGAGAACCGGGCGCGGATCGTCTTCGAGGTCGTCGACGGGGCGCGCCGGCGCTGCCGCCCGGATTTCCAGATCGGCCTGCGGCTGTCGGCCGAACGGTTCGGGCTCAGGCTCGGCGAGATGCGCGACGTGGCGCAGGAGCTGATGGACCAGGGGCGGGTCGACTACCTCGACATGTCGCTCTGGGACTACGCCAAGGCGCCCGAGGACGACGGGTTCAAGGGCCGCAGCCTGATGTCCTGGTTCACCGACCTGCGGCGCGGCGCCGTGCGCCTGGGCGTGGTCGGCAAGATCGCCACGGCGTCCCAGGCCTTCGAGGCCCTGTCGCAGGGCGCCGACTTCGTCCTGATCGGCCGCGCGGCCATCCTGCACCACGACTTCCCGGACCTGGCGAAGCGCGACCGCGACTTCCGCGCGGTGGCCACGCCGGTGACGCCCGCCTACCTGCACAGCCAGGGGGTGAGTCCGGCGTTCGTCGACTACATACGCAGCTTCAAGGATTTCGTGACGGCGTCATAGCGCGGCCCGCAGCGCGCCGCCCGCGCAACCTCGGGGGAAGTTGGGTGTTGTTCCGCTCAACGGCCGGCATGCGGCCGCGGCTCCTGGGAGAAGCAAGATGAAGTCGAAGATTTTGACGGCGGGCGTCGCGCTCGCCGTGGTCGCCGCCGGCGCGGCCTACGCCGCCCCGCACAAGGCCGCGAAGAAAGCCGACAGCGGCGCGGCCGTGGCCTCGCCCGGCCAGCCGGTGCCCTACGCCATGCTCGACGCCTATCTGAAGGCCTCGCCGAAGGCCCGGGCCGCCATGCTGGCCAACGCCTCGTCCTCCACCATGCAGAGCGACGCCTCGACGACGGCGCCCGCCGCGGCCGCGGCGGCCCCGACCGATTCCTCGGCGGCGTCCTCGTCGATGAGCAGCGGGCCGTCTTCATCGACGAGCGGCGGCGCCGCGGGAACCACCGACGCCGGCGCCGGCGTGCAGAGCGGCGCGGTCAACCCGGCCCCGGCGACTCCGCCCGCCACCGACTCCGCCGCCCCGGCCGGCGGCGGCGCTTCGACCGACAAGCAGTAGGCGGCCGAAATCCAGGGACCGGGCCGGCCGGCGGAACCCCCGCCGGCCGGCTTTGGCGCGTCCCTATCCGCCGCCGAGCCTCGCCAGCAGGGCCGCGGCGAGCGCGTCCGGCTCGTCGGCGAAATAGCGGGCGGTGGCCAGCAGCGCCCGGCTCTGGTCCAGCACGACGACACGGGCGTCGAGGCCCAGGCCCGCCACCCAGAGGGCGAGCGCGCGGGCCTTTTCCTGCGCCAGCACTTCGGTGAGGAACGTCAGCGCTCCGGTGAGCGCGCATTCCACCTGCCACCGCCCGCCGTCCACCGCCGTCACCCAGATCGTCTGATCTTCGACCAACCGGCCCTCCACTCGTCCCGACGCCAAGCTCAACCGACGAATCGGGCTTCCGATCCCGCGCCGAAGATTCACAACCGCGTCATAACCGTGCCGGCGCGTATTGATCGGTCTCCTCAATGTTTAGTTGGTCGGGTTATCGAAATATGGCGAACCTATCGCCTGCACGAAAAACATATAAAAGTCGAAATTCTTGTATAGACGTTCCGGAGAAGACCCGGAACTCTTCGGCCTGGCTTCGCGTTTATTGACTGCGGCCATCTGGTTGCGGCCAGTCGCCGCTAGCGGCACGGCGCGGGATCCCCGATCACCCCCGCCCCGGGACGTGAGGAGCCTCCGGCTGAGAGCCCCCGGCCGGAGGCTTTTGAGGGTCCCTTCTCAGCCGGCCGAAGGGGGAGCGCCCGAAAATTGGGCCGCCAAGCTGCACAACTGATGCGAAATTGCAACGCCATGCGGGAATGCCGAAAATACCGGGTAAACCACTCTCTTGGACCTTCAGTTAAGGACTCCGTGCACATATTTCCGGAAGTGCGCTCCCGCCTTTCCGCCCACCCGATTCCATCCCCCAGTTCCAGAAGTTGACGCCCGTGTCGTTCGCCAGTCCGCCCCTGTCTTCCGAAAGCCAAAACAGCGCCCCGGGTCCGTCCGTCTGGGGCGCCATCTGGCGTGCGGTGCTGCTGACGGTCGGGCTGCTGCTGCTGGCGGTGGGATTCGTGGGCGCGCTGCTGCCGGGCCATTTGGGCGTGCCGCTGCTGATCATCGGCCTGATCCTGGTGCTGCGCACCTCGCGGCCGGCGCGGAAGCGGTTCATCCGCATGCAGCGCCGCCACCCCAACGTGGTGTTCCCGATCCGGCGGCTGCTGCGCCGCGAGCCGGAAGTGATTCCGGTGTTCTGGCAGCAGGTCCTCAGGCTCGAGCGCCGGATGATCCCGCAACGCTGGCGCGTGGCCAAGGTGCTGCGCCGCAAGCTGCTGCGCCGCGTGCGCGAAGCCCGCGCCGCCGCGCCGCGACGCCCGCTGACCCTCGCCGCCGAATAGCGCCGCGCGCGTTGACGTCGGGTCCGCCGCCGGCATAGTCCGCCTGACCCTTGCGGAGCCAAGCGGCGCTGCGCCCGTTACGGGGGACGGCGAGGAAGGACGGACAGGCTCATGGAACGAAGGCGCCAACGCGACTGGATGTGGTCGGAGGCCCTGAGCCTGCTGGCCCAGGCCGACCGCCTGCACCGGCAGGTGTTCCGCCCGGCCTCCTCCGGGCCGGCGAGCCCCGCCTGGGAGCCGCCGGTGGATATCCTGGAGACCGCCGACGCCGTACTGGTGATCGCCGCCCTTCCCGGCGTCGACGCCGACTGCGCCCAGGCCGTCATCGAGGACGGCGCGCTGCTGCTGGCGGGCGAGCGCGTGCTGCCGCCGGAACTGCGCACCGCCACCATCCACCGGATGGAGCTGCCCCAGGGCCGCTTCGAGCGCCGCATTCCCCTGCCCGTCGGACGCTACGACAGCGTCGTCCGCCGCTTCGCCGGCCACGGCTGCCTGATCGTGCGCCTGACCAAGGTGACCTCATGAGTCCCGCCGACGACACCCCGACTCCGCCGGCGCCGGCCTCCGAGGCCCCGGCCACCCCGCCCGGCGAGATGATCGTGCTGCCCACGCGCCAGCTGGTGCTGTTCCCCAACGTGGTGTTCCCGGTGAACGTCAACCGCCCCGCGGCGGTGGCGGCGGCGCAGCAGGCCGTGCGCGAGCAGCAGCAGGTGCTGCTCGTCCTGCAGACCGACCCGGCCAAGGACGAGGTGGGTCCCGGCGACCTGCACACGGTGGGCGTGGTGGCCAATGTGCTGCGCTACATCACCGCCCCGGACGGGACGCACCACGTCATCTGCCAGGGCGTGGCCCGCTTCCGCATCGAGGCCGTCCACCAGGGGCCGTCGTTCCTCACCGCCCGCGGCCTGCTGCTGCCCGAGCCCGCCGCGGCGGGCCCGGAGATCGAGGCGCGGTTCGTCGTCCTGCAGCAGCAGGTGCGCGAGATCCTCGAGCTGCTGCCCCAGGTGCCGCAGGAACTGCGCGAGACCATGGAGTCGATCACCGCCCCCGGGGCCCTGGCCCACCTCGCCGCCGCCTACCTCGACGCCAAGCCCGAGGAGAAGCAGGAGATCCTGGAGGCGCTCGACCTGACCCAGCGCCTCGACCTCACCACCCGCCTGCTGGCCCATCGGCTGGAGGTGCTGCGGCTCTCCGACGAGATCGGGCGCCAGACCAAGACGAGCCTCACCGAGCGTCAGCGCGAGATGCTGCTGCGCGAGCAGATGGCCGCCATCCAGAAGGAGCTGGGCGAGGACGAGGGCGCCGGCGCCCAGATCGCCGAGCTGGAGGCCGCCATCGAGAAGGCGCAGATGCCGGACGAGGTGGCGGCCCTGGCCCGCAAGGAGCTGCGGCGCCTGCAGCGCACCCCGGACTCCTCGCCGGAATCCGGCATCATCCGCACCTACCTGGAGACGCTCACCGAGCTTCCCTGGGCGATCCCCGCCACCCCGCCCATCGACATCGCCGACGCCCGCAGGATCCTCGACGAGGACCACTACGGCCTGACGAAGATCAAGGACCGCATCGTCGAATACCTGGCGGTGCGCAAGCTGGCGCCCGAGGGCAAGGCCCCGATCCTCTGCTTCGTGGGTCCGCCCGGCGTCGGCAAGACCTCGCTGGGCCAGTCCATCGCCCGCGCCATGGGCCGCGCCTTCGTCCGTGTCAGCCTGGGCGGGGTGCACGACGAGGCCGAGATCCGCGGCCACCGGCGCACCTACATCGGCGCCCTGCCCGGCCGCATCATCCAGGCGCTGCGCAAGGCGAAGTCCCGCGACTGCGTGATGATGCTGGACGAGATCGACAAGATGGGCGCGGGCGTGCAGGGCGACCCCTTCGCCGCCATGCTGGAGGTGCTGGACCCCGAGCAGAACAACGCCTTCGTCGACAACTACCTGGGCGCGCCCTTCGACCTCTCGCGGGTGGCGTTCCTCACCACCGCCAACATGCTGGACACCATCCCGGGGCCGTTGCGCGACCGGATGGAAATCATCAGCCTGCCCGGCTACACGGCGGGCGAGAAGCTGGAGATCGCCAAGCGCTACCTGCTGCGCCGCCAACTCGTCGCCAACGGACTCAACCCCGACCAGGTTGAGATCGAACCCGCCGCCTTGACCCGCATCATCGAGGGCTACACCCGCGAGGCCGGCGTGCGGAACCTGGAGCGGGAGATCGGCAGGGTGCTGCGCCATGTGGCCGTGCGCGTCGCCGAGGGCTCGGCGGAAAAGGTCCACATCGGCCCGGACGACCTGGAGCCGATCCTGGGGCCGTTGCGCTTCGAGAACGAAGTGGCCATGCGCACCAGCATTCCAGGGGTCTCCACCGGCCTCGCCTGGACGCCGGTGGGCGGCGACATCCTGTTCATCGAGGCCGCGCGCATCCCCGGCGGCGGCCGGCTGATCCTCACCGGCCAGCTGGGAGAGGTGATGCGCGAGAGCGCCCAGGCCGCGCTCAGCCTGGTGAAGGGCTATGCGCAGAAGCTGGGAATCGATCCAGGCGCCTTCGAACACAGCGACATCCACGTCCACGTGCCGGCCGGCGCCACGCCCAAGGACGGGCCCAGCGCCGGAGTGGCGATGTTCATGGCGCTGACTTCGCTGCTCACCGGCCGCACCGTGCGCAGCGACACGGCGATGACCGGCGAGATCAGCTTGCGCGGCCTGGTGCTGCCGGTGGGCGGCATCAAGGAGAAGGTGGTGGCCGCCGCCGGCGCGGGCCTGAAGCGCGTCATGCTGCCGGCCCGCAACCGCCGCGACTACGAGGAGATCCCCGAGGAAGCCCGCGAAAAGCTGGAGTTCATCTGGCTGGAGCGGGTGGAGGACGCGGTCGCCGCGGCGCTGGAGCCGGCGGGAAGCGCGCAGGACGCCCCCGGAGCCGCGCCGCTGGGCGGGACGCAGGAGCAGGCGGCGCGGGGGCGGTGACCAAGCCCTTCCCCCATCAAGGGGAGAGGCTCGGAGCCTCTATGGCCGGTACTTCCGCGGGATCGCCGCGATTTCCTCAGGGGTCATCCGGGTGATCGCCCGGGGGAACAGCGGCTGGTAGTAGCCGTGGGCGTCGGCCACCGCGATGTCGAGGTCGACCGGCGAGCAGATCGAGTTCGAGCCGCGGAACTGCGACACCAGGAAGTAGCCCGGCCACTTCAGCGACGACGAGCCGCGGCCGGCCAGGTCGACGCGGTAGACGTCACGCATGTTGACCTTGAGGTAGAGCACGTTCGGGCTGGGCGAGCTCCAGCCGCGCCAGGCGGTGGACTGGAAGCAACTCGCCGCCGGACGCGTTGCGGTCTCGGCATGGGCGGCGGAGGCGGCTCCGGCGACCAGCGCACCCGCCAGCAGGCCGGACTTGAGGATCTTCGGCAGGATGGACATCTCGTGACCTCGCATCGCCCCGACAGGTAGAGATCGGATCGGGCGCCGCCGCTGTCAAGATTGCACGGGCTGGACGAAACGACCATTATTTTGAGCGTCATTCCCGGCCGGAGCGCGTCAGCGCGCGGCCGGGACAAGCCGGCCAAGGCGTCTTGAACACATGAAGCTCAGCGCGTCCCGTAGATCCGGTCGCCCGCGTCCCCCAGGCCCGGCAGGATGTAGCCGTGGCTGTCGAGCGTCTCGTCCACCGCGGCGGTCCAGACCGGGACGTCAGGGTGGTGCGCGCGGAAGGTCTCCAGGCCCCGGGGCGAGGCCAGCAGGCAGACGAAGCGCAGGCGGTGCGCGCCCTGCTCCTTCAGCCGGTCGACGGCGGCCACCGCCGTGTGGCCGGTGGCCAGCATCGGGTCGAGCACGATGACCAGCCGCTCGGCCACGTCCTCGGGCGCCTTGTAGTAGTATTCGACGGCTTCCAGGGTCGCGGGGTCGCGGTAGAGGCCGATGTGCGCCACCCGGGCCGAGGGCACCATGTCCAGCATGCCCTCCAGCATGCCGACCCCGGCCCGCAGGATGGGCGCGAACACCAGCTTCTTTCCGGCCAGCGCCTCGCCGCGCATGGCCGCCATCGGCGTCTCGATCTCCACCGCCTCGGTCTCCAGGTCGCGGGTCACCTCGTAGCACAGCAGGGTGGCGGTCTCGCGCATCGCCTGGCGGAAGGTCTTGGTGGAGGTGCGCCGGTCACGCATCAGGGTGAGCTTGTGGCGCACCAGGGGGTGGTCGATGACCGTCACGCCGTCCATGGCTAAAACACCGTTCCGTCGCTGATCACCGTGAGCGGCGGGCCGCCGTCGGCGCGGGCCTGGCGCGCGGCGAGGCGGCCGGCGGCCCAGGCGCCGCCCTCCAGCACGCAGGCCAGGGGAAAGGCCGCCGCCGGGACGCCCAGCCGCGCGCGGACCAGGGGCGCGATGCGGTCCAGCAGCGCCACCGTCAGCGCCCGCCAGCCCACCACCAGGGTCCCGTCCACCGCCTGCGGGATCGCGGCGTCCTCCGGGTTGGCCAGCACGATGACGCCTCTGTCCAGGAACAGGCCGCCGTTGCGGTATTCGGCCAGGCCGGTGAGGCCGTCGATCTCCGTCACCTCGATCCCCGCCGCCTGCAGCGGCTCGATCAGCGAATAGGCCAGCCATTGGGAGAGCTTGTGCAACGGCATCAGGCCGTCGGTGGCGTCGCCGCGGCGGACCGCCGGATGGCGCCAGCAGTCGCCCAGCGGAACCCCGCCCAGGCTCAGCCGGTCGGGCCAGATGGGGCCCAGCGCCTCCAGCAGGGCCTCGAGGATCCGCGGCGCCGGCAGCCGGCGGTCCTCGGCGCGGGCGGCCAGCAGGTCGAACAGGCCGCCCGGCCGCGGAATGTCCGCCAGGCCGAAGAGGTCGGGGCGCTGCGCGGCCCGGGCGCCCAGGCGGCGCAGCAGGGCCGCGCGGCCTTCCAGCCCCACCAGCGGGTTGGCCTCGCCCGCCTGGAACGCGCGCGCCAGGGTCGCCGCCTCCAGGGCCTCCAGCGCCGAGGCGTCGGCCCGCAGCGGGTCGGCGGCGTCGGCCGAGAGCAGGCCCGCCTCGAACAGCCGCAGGCTGGCGATCGCCAGGCCCTCCGACCGGGCGGCCGTCAGGCCGGTCGCGGCGTCGGCGTAGCGCCAGGCGCCGCCGGCGCCTGCGTCCAGCAGCACGGAGGTGATGGCCAGGTCGAAGGCGGCGCGGGCCTGCGCCGCCGGATCGCGCCAGGGCGCCCGCGCCGCGCGCTCGCCCCAGAGGTCGCGGCCGTCCAGCACGAAGTGCCGCCAGCGGGCGTGGAAGGGCACGGCCAGGTCGGGATAGCGGTCGCGGACCACCTGGACGGTGAAGTCGGCCGCCGCCTCCAGCCGGCGCAGGTCGATCCGCCAATGCTCCAGGCCGCCGGCCAGGCCCGCCTCCAGCACCTCATGCGCCCGCTCTCGCACGGCCGCCGCGGTGAGCAGCGAGGCGACGGCGCTTGATGGGGCGGCGCTCAAGCGCCCCCCACTCCGCTCACCCCGGCGAAGGCCGGGGCCCAGGTGAAACCCACGAGACGGGTCCCGGCCTTCGCCGGGGTGAGCGGGGAAAGGGGCGAACCGCACTGCAGGACCCGCGCCCTTTCCACCACCCGCTCGGAGTTTACCCTCGGACCGGCCACTGGCCGGATCGGGGGGGCGAGTGGTCCGTCCTCTTCGGGACAGGGGAGGAAAGGAGCATCAAAACGATTCAAGGTCGCGGCCGATGACGCGGGTCAGGTCCACGGCCGTGGGCGCCGGTTCGTTGGAGAAGTAGCCGGCGGCCTTCTTGGCCTCCATCTCCACCGAGGCGTCGAGGGGGACGAGGCCGTCGGGGATCGGCACGCGCTCGCCGACGCTGATCCCGGCGCCCGTCAGGGCGTCGAACTTCATGTTGGACATGGAGACGAAGCGGTCGATGTGCGCCACGCCGAGCCACGACAGCACGTCCGGCATCAGCTGCTGGAAGCGGGCGTCCTGCACGCCGGCCACGCATTCGGTGCGCTCGAAATAGGTGGCGGCCTGGTCGCCGCCGGGCTGGCGCTTGCGGGCGTTGTAGACCAGGAACTTGGTCACCTCCCCCAGCGCCCGGCCTTCCTTGCGGTTGTAGACCACCAGGCCCGTGCCGCCGGCCTGGGCGCCGCGCACGCACTCCTCGATGCCGTGGGTCAGGTAGGGCCGGCAGGTGCAGATGTCGGAGCCGAACACGTCGGAGCCGTTGCACTCGTCATGCACCCGGCAGGTCAGCGGGACCCGGCGGTCGCCCAGCCTGGTCGGGTCGCCGAAGATATAGAGGGTGATCCCGCCGATCGGCGGCAGGAAGACGCTGATGTCCGGCCGGGTGACCAGCTCCGGATACATGCCGCCGGTCTGTTCGAAGAGCGTGCGCCGCAGCGCCATTTCGTTGACCCCGAAGCGTTCGGCGACCCCGGGGAGCCACCAGACCGGATCGAGCGCGGCCTTGGTCACGGCGACGTCCAGGCCCTCGCGCAGCACCTCGCCGTCGATCTTCAGCCGCCCGGCGGCCACAGCCCCGGCGATCTCCGGCAGGTTGATGCGGGCCTTGGTCACCGCGATCGAGGGCCGCACGTCCAGCCCCTCGGCCAGCTCCGCGGCGAAGTCCTGGGCCAGCCGGTGGCCCCAGGGATCCAGGGAGACGATCCTGTGGGGGTCGAACCACTGCGGATGCGGGCCCAGCTCCACCACCGGCGTGGTGTCGGTGAGGTCGGGGCGGACCACCGGGTTCAGCGCGCCGGACGAGATCGCCAGCGCCCGGTAGATCGAATAGGCGCCGCCGTGCGCGCCGATGGCGTTGCGGTCGGAGCCTGCGTTCACCGTGGCGACCACCGGTCCCCGCTCGCGCGCGGTGGCCGCGCCCCAGGCGATGGGGAAGCGCGATCGCGCCCCGGCGCCCGGGTGGGAGGTCAGACGGATGTGGGTCGGTCGGTTGGTCACCATGATCGGGCGTCTCGCAGCCGCACGTCTCCATCCGTGAAGACGCCCGCGGTTATCGCCCACAAGAGGCCTTCAAAAGGTAAACCCGACGCTAGCCCTGTCGGCGGCGGGCGCAAGCGCCGGCGTGCAGGCGGGCGCTTGCGGCGTCGCGGGGCGCCTGTTTGGCGGGCGCGAAGATATCGGGGCCCGCCGGCGCGGAATTTGTCCACGAACCCTGCGACGCGGGAACGAAGTGTAATTTTATAACATCACCTTGACCTGTCGTAATGTTATTGCGTAACACGTCCGTCGCCGCAGCCGCCGGAGATGGACCGATGAATTCCAGCCTGATTTTCGGCGCAGGCCTTGCGGCCGGCCTGGTCGCCGCGGCGCAGGCGCAGGCGGCGGAGCCCTCCCCCGCCGGCACGGTGGACGAGGTGGTGGTCACCGCCCGCAGGCTGGATGCAGCCCGGGCGGCGATCCAGCCGGACCTGGGCGCCTCCAGCTACACGATCAGCGCGGCGGCGGTGGCCAACCTGCCGGGCGGGGCGAACACCCCGCTCAACCAGGTGGTGCTGCAGGCGCCGGGCGTGACCCAGGACTCCTTCGGCCAGCTCCACGTGCGCGGCGACCACGCCAACCTGCAGTACCGCCTGAACGGGGTGATCCTGCCCGAGGGCCTGTCGGTGTTCGGCCAGACCCTCAGCCCGCGCCTGGCCGACAGCGTCGAGCTGATCACCGGCGCCCTGCCCGCCCAGTACGGCCTGCGCACGGCGGGCGTCGTCAACATCACCACCAAGAGCGGGCAGTTCCACAACGGCGGCGAGGTCTCGCTCTACGGCGGCTCGCACGGGACCGTGCAGCCGAGCTTCGAGGCGGCGGGGGCCTCCGGTCCGACCAGTTTCTTCGCTTCCGGCAGCTACCTGGAGAACAAGCTGGGGATCGAGTCGCCGGACGGCCGCTCCACCCCGCACCACGACCGGACGAAGCAGATCCAGGCCTTCGGCTACCTGGACCACATCCTCGACGCCGAAAGCCGCGTGTCCCTGATCGCCGGCGTCTCGGACCAGAAGTTCCAGATCCCGCAGGCGGTGGGCGTCCACGCCGCCGACCAGGGCTACCGCACGCCCGCCGGCGATCCCGGCGTCGTCGGGGGCTTGAGCGACTACGCCAGCGAGAACCTGAACCAGAACCAGCGCGAGACCACCGGCTACGCCATCGCCAGCTACCTGCGCGACGCCGGCCCCGTGACCCTGCAGGTCTCGGCCTTCGTCCGCTATTCCCGCCTGACCTTCGATCCCGACCCGGTGGGCGACCTGCTGTTCACCGGCGTCGCCCAGCGGGCCCGCAAGAGCGACCTGGCGGCCGGGCTGCAGGCGGAGGGGGTCTACAAGCTGACCGACGCCCACACCCTTCGCGGCGGCCTGATCGTGCAGGCCGACCGCTCGAAGAGCGACACCGTCTCGCAGGTCTTCGCCCTCGATCCGGTCACGGGGGCGCAGGCCGGGCCGCCGATCAGCGTCGCCGACGCCTCGCGCCGCAACGCCCGGACCTACAGCGTCTACATCCAGGACGAGTGGCGGCCGTTCGAGCCGCTGACCATCAACTACGGCCTACGCTACGATCAGGTGGAGAACTTCCGCAACGAGCATCAGGTCAGCCCGCGGGTGAACGTGGTCTGGCGCGCGACGGCGACCACCACCGCCCACGCCGGCTACGCCCGCTACTTCACCCCCTCCCCCTTCGAGCTGATCGCCAGTCCCTCGATCGCCAAGTTCGTCGGCACCAGCGCCGAGCCGCCCAACCCGGACGCCAACACCGCCCCCTTCGCGGAACGGTCGGACTATTACGACCTGGGCGCGGAGCAGCGCCTGGGGCCGTTCACCCTCGGCGTCGACGCCTACCTGCGGCAGGTGAAGAACCTGCTGGACGAGGGCCAGTTCGGCGCGCCGATCATCCTCACCCCCTTCAACTACCGCGACGGACGGGTGAAGGGCGTGGAGTTCACCGCCAACTACGTGCAGGGCCCCTTCACGGCCTATGGCAACTTCGCGATCTCCAAGGCGCAGGGGCGGAACATCGTCTCCAGCCAGTTCAACTTCGACCCGGACGAGCTGGCCTACATCGCCACCCACTACATCCCGCTGGACCACGACCAGCGCTACACGGGCTCGGCGGGCGCCACCTGGCGCTGGGGCGCGACGCGGGCCAGCTTCGACCTGCTCTACGGCAGCGGCCTGCGCGCCGACGGCGCCACGCCCAACGGCGGCAAGGTGCCGGCCTATACGGTGGTCAACCTGGGCCTGGCCCACAGCTTCGGGGAAACCGACCCCGTCGAGCTGCGCCTGGACGTGATCAACGCCTTCGACAAGCGCTACCTGATCCGCGACGGCTCGGGCGTGGGCGTCGGCCAGCCGCAGTGGGGCGCCCGGCGCGGCGTCTTCGTCGGGATCTCCAAGCGGTTCGGCTAGGCTCCGTGCCCGATACCCCCTTCCCCGCTGGGAACGTCGCCCAGCCGGGAAGCGGGGCGACGGGTCTTACGACGCGTAGAATTCGACGACGAGGTTCGGCTCCATCTTCACCGGGTACGGAACCTCGGAGAGCTCCGGCAGGCGGATGTAGCGGGCGGTCATCGCCTTGGTGTCGACCTCGATGTAGTCGGGGGTCTCGCGCTCGGCCGACTGCAGGGCCTCCAGCACCAGGGCCATGTTGCGCGAGCGCTCGCGCACGGTGACCACGTCCTCGGCCTTGCAGCGGTAGGACGGGATGTTCACCCGCTTGCCGTTCACCAGCACGTGGCCGTGGTTGACGAACTGCCGGGCCGCGAACGGGGTCGGCACGAACTTGGCGCGGTAGACGATGGCGTCGAGGCGCGATTCCAGCAGCGCGATCAGGTTCTCCGAGGTGTTGCCCTTGCGGCGCGAGGCCTCGTCGTAGGTACGGCTGAACTGCTTCTCGGTCAGGTTGCCGTAGTAGCCCTTCAGCTTCTGCTTGGCGCGCAGCTGCAGGCCGAAGTCGGAGATCTTCTGCTTGCGGCGCTGGCCGTGCTGGCCGGGGCCGTAGGAGCGGGTGTTGATCGGGGACTTCGGGCGACCCCAGATGTTCTCGCCCATCCGCCGGTCAAGCTTGTACTTCGCCGAGTGGCGCTTCGACATGATCGTTCTCTTCGTCTCGACCCGGACCGGCGCCCCCGAAAGCAGAGGCGCGATTGCAACGGCGGTCTCGCGTCACCCGTCATAGGTTTCCGGACCGCGCGGGCGGACCCGGCGGCGGAAAGGGGCGGTGTATGCGGTCTGGACCCCGGGCTGTCAACCTTGCGGGGCGGTGCGGCGGGCGAGCGCCTGGGCCGCCTCCCCCGCCTCGCGCCACCAGCGGCGCACCAGCTCGCCGGCTTCGCCCGCGACCGCCAGCCGCACGCCCTGACCGGCCCAGAGCGAGATCATCTCCGGATCGTCCGCGGCGGCCGCGGCGGCGCGCAGGGGCTGGGTCAGGCGGTTCTGCACCGGATAGGCCGGGACCTGCATCTCCTCGACCCCAAGCTCGCGCATGAAGCGGTTCTCGATCCCGCGCGCATGGCGGCCGGTGAAGGCGCGGGTGAGCCGGGTGGGATCGTCGCCGGCGGTCTCGATCGCCCGGCGCCAGGGCGCGCTGACCACCGACTGGTCGGCCAGCAGGAAGGCGGTGCCCATCTGGGCCGCGCTGGCGCCCAGGGCGAGGGCGGCGGCGACGCCGCGGCCGTCCATGATCCCGCCGGCGGCGACCACGGGCAGGTCCACCGCCTGGCGGACGGCGGCTGTCAGGGCCATCGTCCCCACCAGGCTGGCCTCGGTCCCGGCCAGGAAGTGGCCGCGGTGGCCGCCGGCCTCGGAGCCCTGGGCGCAGATCCCGTCGGCGCCGGCCGCCGCCCAGGCCCGCGCCTCGGCGACGGTGGCGGCCGTGCCCAGGACGTAGCTGCCGGCCCCGTGCAGCGCGTCCACCTGCGTCCGGTCCAGCACGCCGAAGGCGAAGGACGCGATGGGCGGCGCGGCGCGGACCAGCGCCGAGAGCTGGCCGCTGAAATCGGGCGCGTAGGCGTTGGGCGCTGCGGGCAGGGGCGCGCCCAGCGCGGCGTACCAGGGCGCCAGGCGCGCCAGCGCCCGGTCGACCTCGCCCGGGTCGGGGGCCGCCGGCGTGGTCATCAGCAGGTTGACCGCGAAGGGGCCGGCGGCCTCGGACCTCAGGGCCGCGACGGCGGGCTCGATCTCGTCGGGCGCCGTCCCGGCGGCGGCCAGGGCGCCCAGGCCGCCCGCCCTGCTCACCGCCGCGGCCATGCCCGGAGAAGAGGCGCCCAGCATCGGCGCCTGCAGGATGGGGATGGGCAGGCCGTCCAGCAGCGCCCGCAGGCTCATCCCTCGCCCTCCCCGTCCGCGCGGCGCGCCAGCTTCTCCAGCACCCGGCCCCGGCCGCGCGACAGGGCGGTGACCACGCCGCGGAAGGTGCGCACCTCCTGGTCGTTGAGCATCGCCCGGCCGAGCGCCGAGCGCAGGTTCTGCACCATGGACGGCTTCTTCTCCGGCGGATGGAAGAAGCCGGCCGCCTCCAGCTCGCGCTCCAGGTGCCGGTAGAGGCCCAGCATGGCCGCGCCGTCGGCCGGCGGCGCGCCGGGGCGGAACTTGGACGGAGCGGCCGCCGCCTGGGTCATCCGCCACTCGTAGGCCGCCACCGCCACCGCCTGGGCGAGGTTGAGCGAGGCGAAGCGGGCGTCCACCGGCACAGTGACCACCGCCTGGCAAAGGGCGATGTCGGCGGTCTCCAGCCCCGCCCGCTCGCCGCCGAAGAGGAGGCCGGTGGCCTCCCCCTGCCCCGCCGCCTCGGCCAGCTCGGCGGCGGCCTCGCGCGGGGTCAGCACCGGCAGGCGCAGCTCCCGCGGGCGGGCGGTGGCGGCGTAGACCCGCTGCAGGTCGGCGACGGCGTCCTCCACCCGGTCGAACACCCGGGCGGCGTTCAGCGGCCAGTGGGCGCCGGAGGCCGCGGCCCAGGCCCGCTCCTGCGGCCAGCCGTGGCGCGGGCGGACCAGGCGCAGGTCGGCCAGCCCGAAGTTGGCCATCACCCGTGCGGCCGCGCCGATGTTCTCGCCCAGCTGGGGGGCGTCGAGGATCACGCAGGGCGGGGAAACGGCGGTCATGCGGCGGTTTCAGACGCTGACGCGCGCGAAGGCAAGCCCGCTCGCGAAAACGCCGTCCGAAAGCGCCGCCGACGGACCCGGCCTGCGGCTTGACGGCGCCTCGCGCAGCGTGGCCTTTGCGTCCGGGCGAACGACCGTTATAGGGCGTCCGTTCCCTCCCGTTCCCGTCCGCCCGGAGCCGCGCCCGCCCATGGCCAAGATCAAAGTCGCCAACCCCGTCGTCGACATCGACGGGGATGAAATGACCCGCATCATCTGGAAGTGGATCAAGGACAAGCTGATCTTCCCGCACCTGGACATCCAGCTCGACTACTACGACCTGGGCATCGAGCACCGCGACGCCACCGACGACAAGGTGACGGTCGCCTCGGCCGAGGCGATCAAGAAGCATGGCGTCGGCGTGAAGTGCGCCACCATCACCCCGGACGAGGCGCGGGTCGCCGAGTTCGGCCTGAAGTCCATGTGGAAGTCGCCCAACGGCACCATCCGCAACATCCTGGGCGGCGTGGTGTTCCGCGAGCCGATCATCTGCCGCAACGTGCCCCGGCTGATCCCCGGCTGGACGCAGCCGATCATCATCGGCCGCCATGCTTTCGGCGACCAGTACCGCGCCACCGACTTCAAGGTGCCCGGCAAGGGCAAGATGACCATCAAGTGGGAAGGCGAGGACGGCCAGACCATCGAGCACGAGGTGTTCAACTACCCGGGATCGGGCGTGGCGATGGCCATGTACAACCTGGACGACTCGATCCGCGACTTCGCCCGCGCCAGCCTGGCCTACGGCCTGGACCGCAAGTACCCAGTCTACATGTCGACCAAGAACACCATCCTCAAGGCCTACGACGGCCGGTTCAAGGACATCTTCCAGGAGGTCTTCGAAGGCGAGTTCGCCGGCCGCTACAAGGCCGCCGGCCTGACCTACGAGCACCGGTTGATCGACGACATGGTGGCCTCGGCGCTGAAGTGGTCGGGCGCCTTCATCTGGGCCTGCAAGAACTACGACGGCGACGTGCAGTCCGACCAGGTGGCGCAGGGCTTCGGCTCGCTGGGCCTGATGACCTCGGTGCTGGTGACGCCGGACGGCAAGACCATGGAGGCCGAGGCCGCCCACGGCACCGTCACCCGCCACTATCGCCAGCACCAGAAGGGCGAGGCGACCTCGACCAACTCCATCGCCTCGATCTTCGCCTGGACCCGGGGGCTGGAGCACCGCGCCAAGCTGGACGACAACCCGGCGCTGAAGCGCTTCGCCGAGACGCTGGAGAAGGTCTGCGTCTCCACGGTGGAGAGCGGCGCGATGACCAAGGATCTCGCCCTGCTCGTAGGCGACCAGCAGGGCTGGCTCACCACCGAGGGCTTCATCGACAAGGTGGCGGCGAACCTGGAGACGGCGCTGGCCGAGGCCTGACGCGCCGCCCACGAGCGCATTACGTGGGCGGTCGCTAGGCTTCCGCCTCGTCCCCTAGCGCCTCGAACAGCGCCTGCAGGCCGGGCTGGCTGACCTTCAGGGACGGCGTGCGGGGGAGCTCGTCCACCTGCAGCAGCTTCATCGGCACCTGATAGGGGAGCAGGAGGCCGCGCAGGAAGGTCTTCAGTTCCTGCTCGGTGGGCGCAGCCGCGCCCGACTTGAGGATGTAGGCGGCCACCGGCGCCTGCCCCAGCCGGCGGTCGGCCACGCCGGTGACGCCGGCCTCGCGGATCGACGGGTGCTGCTGCAGGGCGTTGACCACGTCGTCGGGCATGATCTTGAAGCCGCCGCGGATGATCGCGCCGTCGAACCGGCCCTTGATGAACAGGAAGCCGTCGGCGTCCACCACCGCGATGTCGGTGGTGCGGACATAGGTCTTGCCGTCGCCGACGTTGGGGCCGCGGATCTCCAGCAGGCCCTCCTCGCCGGGCGGGCGCGGGTCGCCGGTCTCGGGATCGACGGCGCGGGCCTCGACGCCGCGGTTCAGGCGGCCGACGCTGCCCCACTTCGCCTTCCAGTGGGCCTTGAAGTCGTCGAGGCTCCAGCCCGCCGCGCCGCCGGCGAACTCGGTGGCGCCGTAGTTCTGCAGCACCGGGACGCCGTAACGCTCGTAGAAGGCGTCGGCGAGCCTGGGGTCCAGCGGCGCGGTGCCGGTGCGGTAGGCGACCAGGCTGGAGAGGTCCTCCTTGGGGATGTCGGCGTCCATGATCATCCGCAGCGCCGCCGGCGGGGCCGTCACCACCTTCGGCCGGTGGCGGGCGACGGCGTCGCGGAACGCCTCGACGGAGAACTTGTCGACCAGACAGATCTTCCGGCCGGCCAGGAGGTTGTTCATGATCCCGGTGACGCCGGCGATGTGGGCCAGGGGGGCGAAGACGATGGTCACGCCGCCGCGCAGCCGGGGGGCGGCGTCCTCGTCGCGGCCCTTCTCGTAGGCTGCGGCGCTGAGCAGCGCCTTCTCGAACTTGGCGGAGGCCAGGGGGATCCGCTTCGGCGCGCCCGTGGTGCCGCTGGTCAGCATCTCGATGGCGACGTCGGGGGCGCTGGGCCGCGTCCATCGGGCGCGGTCGCCGGGAACGTCCTCGACCTTGCGCACCGGCGCCTCGGGGTCGCCGGTCAATTCGAGGCCGACGGCGCCGGTTTCCTGGGCCGCGGCGCGCACGCCGGGGCGCGCCCAGTCCTCGGCCAGCCCCAGCAGCACCGGCGCCTCGACCTTGCGGACGTCGGCGGCCAGGTAGTCGTCCGGGGCGTTGCCGTTCAACGTCGCCAGGCAGCGGCCGGTGGAGAACAGGCAGGCCAGCACCGGCGCCATCTGCGGCCGGTTGCGCAGGATCACGCCGACGCGGGCGCCGGCCCCCAGCCCCGCCCCGGTCAGCGCCGCGTCCAGGCCGTGCATCTGCGCCGCCAGGTCGCCCCAGGTCTGCCAGACCTTGTCGAACTCCAGCTCGTCGGCGGCGGGATCGACCGCGAAGACGCCCTCGATCATGGCCCGCAACTTGGACATCCCGGCTCTCCCTGCGCCGCACGTTCGGGCGGCAATCAGCTAACTCTACCTCTCCGCCGGGCCGCGGGATGTCAATGGCCGGGCGTCCGGCCGCCGCGCGCCCGGCGTTGAAGCGGGGTCGGGAACTCCGTAGTGGGGACTGAGAGCCGCGTAACGGCCTGCAGGAGGAACGCCATGGACCCGAACACCGACGCCGCCGCCGCTCGCGAGGTGCTGGCCGCCGACGACCGGCGCCGCGCCGCCACCATGGCGGGCGACCTGGCCACGCTGGAGGCCATGATGAGCGAGGGCTTCACCTACACCCACTTCAACGGCTTCCGGGAGGGGCGCGAGGCCTACCTCGGCCGCATCCGCGACGGCGGCGCGGTGGAATACATCGCCCTCGACCGCCGCGACGGACAGGTGCGGGTGTTCGGCGACGTGGCCCTGGTCGACGGCCTGGCCAGCATGGCCTACCGGCTGCTTTCCGAGACCGAGCCGCAAACGGTGCACAGCCTATACCTGGCCGTCTGGCGGCGGGCCGGCGGCGCCTGGCGGATCGAGGCCTACGCCTCGACCCAGGAAGGGGAGTAGCCGTGCGCCCCTTCCTCCCCCGCCCTCTCGGGACGGGGAGGAAAGGAGGGGGGCGGACCGCTGGAATGCGTATGTCCGACAGCCAAGATGTTCTCTCTACGTTCTTGCTGCGGAGCGTCACCTGGGCTAAGCTTTCCGGCGCCCGCCCCCCGCGGGGTGTTTACCGCCCAGGTGTTTACCGGCTCAGCCCCCGGTAGCCCCTCGGGGGTCATATAAACCATTGATTTTATAATTATTTCCGAGAAATCAAGGGTGTTGTTCGCCACCTCGGAAAAGTGTTTACCGACGTAAGGCGGCGGTGACGGTGTCCCAATTCGCGCCGCGAGCTATGGTCCTTTCAACGGTGGACTAAGGGCGGATTGGGAAACCGTCACCGAAATAGAACCCGGCGTCTCCGGTTGAACTCCCATGCGATGGCCCCGCCGCGGAAGGCGGAAATGCAGGTAATGATCTAACTCTTTGCGCCGGTCGCCGTCGCAGAGGGGTTCCCACGCGGGGGGGCGCGTGGCTATAGGTCTAACCCGATCCGGATGCTCCTGAGACCCATGGGGAGGGCGCGATGCGCTACGAGAACTACGAGACCCTGAAGATCACGCGCAACGGCAAGATCCTCACCGTCGCCTTCAACCGCCCCGAACTGCGCAACGCCACCAACCCGCGGATGCACCAGGAGCTGTTGCGGGTGTGGCCGGAGATCGGCCAGGACCCGGAGACCCACGTGGTCATCCTGACCGGCGAGGGCAAGGCCTTCTCCGCCGGCGGCGACATCGCCCAGATGAAGCGCAACCTGGACGACCGCCAGCGTTGGAACGAGTCGATGCACGAGGCCAAGCGCATCCTGTTCAACATGCTCGACTGCGACCGCCCGGTGATCGGCCGGATCAACGGCGCCGCCGTGGGCCTGGGCTCCACCGTCGCGCTGATGTGCGACATCACCATCGCCACCGAGACCGCCAAGATCTGCGACCCGCACGTCAAGGTGGGCCTGACGGCCGGCGACGGCGGCTCGGTGCTGTGGCCGATGCTGGCCGGCCACGCGCGCACCCGCCTGCTGCTGCTGACCGGCGAGACCATCACCGGCCGCCAGGCCGCCGACATCGGCCTGATCACCGAGGCGGTGCCGGCCGACAAGCTGGACGCGCGGGTCAACGAGATCGCCGAGAAGATCGCCAACGGCGCGACGACGGCGATCCGCACCACCAAGCGGGCGCTGGTCATGTCGGTGCGCGCCCAGCTCGAGGCGCAGATGGACGGGCATCTCGGCCTGGAGACCATGTCCTACCTGAGCGACGACCACCGCATCGCCGTGGAAGCCTTCGTCGACGGCGCAACCCCCGTGTTCACGGGCCGCTAGGGTCGGCCGGCGTCATGCAGATCCTCCAGTCCAAAGAGAACGAAGACTTCCGCGCCGAGGTGCGGCAGTGGCTGCACGAGAACGTGCCGCGCCACCACCGGCCGCGCGACGGCTGGGCGCTGCGCGAATACGACACCGCCTGGCAGCGCCGGCAGTACGACGGCGGCTGGGCGGGGATCTCCTGGCCGGAGGCCTATGGCGGCCGGGGCCTTTCCCTGTTGCAGGAGCTCATCTGGCACGAGGAATATTCCCGGGCCGGCGCCCCGCCCTCGGCCTCGATGTTCGTGGCGCTGAGCAACATCGGCCCCACCCTGATCGTCCGGGGCTCGGAGGCGCAGAAGGCCGGGCACCTGCCGGACATCCTCAAGGGCGAAAAGGTCTGGTGCCAGGGCTTCTCGGAGCCCGGCGCAGGCTCGGACCTCGGCGCCCTGAAGACCCGCGGCGAGGTGGACGGCGACCACCTGGTGATCAACGGCACCAAGATCTGGACCAGCTACGGACCGGTCGCCGACCTGCAGGTGTGCCTGGTGCGCACCGACCCCGCCGCCACCAAGTTCCGCGGGATCAGCTGGGTGATCGTCGACATGAAGACCCCGGGCGTCGAGATCCGGCCGATCAAGGCCATGTCGGGGATGACCCACTTCTGCCAGGTGTTCTACGACAACGTCCGCGTCCCGCTGTCCAACGTGGTGGGCCAGCTGAACGACGGCTGGACCGTGGCCATGACCACGCTGAACATGGAGCGCGGCGCCGGCACCGTGGCCCACCAGGTGGAGCTGGCCCGCACGGTCGAGCGGCTGGTGGAGATCGCCAGGACCGCCCCCGGCGTCGACGGCCGCCCGGCGATCAAGGACGAGGCCACCCAGGCGATGCTCGCGGACCTGCGCATCGAGGTGGCCGCCATGCGGGCCATGACCGCCATGTCGATCTCCCGCGGCCTGCGCGAGACCGTGCCGGGGCCGGAGGGCAACCTGGTGGCCCTGCTGTTCGGCGAGTTCGTGCGCCGCGCCCACGAGGCGGCGCTGCACCTGATGGGCCCGCTGGGCATCGAGCGCGAGACGCCCTACGGCGAATGGCCGATCGAGTACCTGGAATGCTTCAAATGGGCGATCGGCGGCGGCGCCACGGAGATCCGCCGCAACGCCATCGGCGAGCGGCTGCTCGGCCTGCCCCGTTCCAGGAGCTGACCCGATGATCGTCGACCTGCTTCCCACCGAAGACCAGCAACTCGTCAGCGACAGCATCGAGAGCTTCCTGCGCGACGCCCTGCCCGTCGACCGCCTGCGCGACGATGCCGGTTTCGGCGGCGGGCCCGAGCGCGCCGTCTGGGCGGACCTGGCGGGCCTGGGCCTGTTCGGCCTGGGCCTCGCCGCCGAGCGGGGCGGCGTGGGCTATGGCGCGCCGGAGGAAATCACCGTCTCGCGCCTGTTCGGCCGCAACCTGGTCTCGCCTGCCGTGATCGCCACCATGGCCGCGGTCCATGTGGCGGCCGAGGCCGGCGACGGCGACCTGACGGCCGCCCTGGCCTCGGGCGAAAAGCGCGCCGCCTTCGCCAACCTCCGCACGCCGGGCGGCGAAGCCTGGGAGGTGCAGCTGATCGACGCCGAGGGCGCGGACCTCTTGCTGCTGCTGGAGGCCGACAGGGCGCATCTGATCCCCGCCGCCGCCGCGCGCGACGTCACCGAGGTCGAGGCCATCGACCAGACCGTCCAGCTGCAGCGCGCGTCCATCGACCGGGGCGCGGCCGTCGCCGGCGTGCGCGGCGAGGCCGTCCCGCAGCGGGTCTCGCTGATGATCAGCGCCTACCTGGCCGGCGCCTCGGAGGCCGCGCGCGACATGGCGGTGGAATACGCCAAGGTGCGCGAGCAGTTCGGCCAGCCGATCGGCGCCTTCCAGGCGGTGAAGCACATGTGCGCCGAGATGGCGCTGCGCTCCGAAGCGGCGCACACCCAGGCCTTCTACGCCACCCTGGTGTTCACCACCGGCTCGGCCGACGCCGGCTACGAGGTCGCCTGCGCCCGCAGCCTGGCGGGCCGCGCGGCGGTGGAGAACGGCAAGGCCAACGTCCAGGTGCACGGCGGCATGGGCTTCACCCAGGAGGCCAACGCCCACCACTACCTGAAGCGGGCCTTCGTGCTCTCGGCGATCAACAGCACGCGGCGGGGCGAGCAGCACCGCATCATGGCCGACGTCCAGGGCTGACCCGCGACTCGCGCTTCCGCGGGAACGAGGGCGCTATCCCGCCAGCACCGCCTTGACCGCCGCGAGGCCGTCGGCCGCCTTGCCGCCGTCCGGCGCGCCGCCCTGGGCGAAGTCGGGCCGGCCGCCGGCGCCCTGGCCGCCCATGGCCGCGACCGCCACCCGGGCGAGGTCGACGGCGCTGAAGCGTCCCTGCGCCGCCCCGGTCACCGCCACGGTCACCGCGCCCTTGCCCTCGGCCACGCCCACCAGGGCGATGACCCCGTCGGCCACCTGCTTCTTGAACTCTTCGGCGATCGGCCGCAGGTCCTTGCCGCCGACGCCCTCCATCACCCGGGCGATCAGCTTCACGCCGCCCACCTCCTCGACGGCCGGGGCGCCGCCGCCCGCCCCGCCGCCCATGGCGAGCTGGCGCCTGGCGTCGGCCAGCTTCTTCTCCAGGCGCCGGCGCTGGATCTCCAGGGCCTCGACGCGGGCCGCGACCTCGGCCACCGGGACCTTGAACTGCTCGGCCAGGCCGCGGGCCACGGCCGCCTGCTCCAGAAGCCAGCAGCGCGCCGCCTCGCCGGTGAGCGCCTCGATGCGGCGCACGCCCGCGGCCACGCCCTGCTCGGAGACGATCTTGAACAGGGCGATGTCGCCGGTGCGCGCCACATGGGTGCCGCCGCAGAGCTCCACCGAATAGGGGCCCTCCCCGCCCAGCGCCCGCCCCAGGGTGAGCACGCGGACGCTGTCACCGTACTTCTCGCCGAACAGCGCCATGGCGCCGGCCTCGATGGCCTGCTGCGGGGCCATCTCGGCGGTCTCGGCGGGCAGGTTCTGGCGGATCACCGCATTGACCTCGGTCTCGATGCGCTCGACCTCGGCCGGTGTCACCGGCTGGCCGTGGCTGAAGTCGAAGCGGATGCGCTCGCCATCGACCATCTGGCCCTTCTGGGAGACGTGCGGACCCAGCACATGGCGCAGCGCCGCGTGTAGCAGGTGGGTCGCGGAGTGGTTGGCGCGGGTCGTGGCGCGGACCTCCGGCGTCACGGCCAGGCGTACCCGCGCGCCGGGGGCCAGGGTCCCCTCCAGGATCTCCAGGTCGTGGACGAAGAGGTCGCCCACCTGCTTCTGGGCGTCGAGCACGCGGGCGCGGCCGTCGGGCCACTCGGCCTCGCCTACGTCGCCCGCCTGGCCGCCGCTCTCGGCATAGAAAGGGGTGCGGTCGAACAGCGCCCGGACCTTGGCGCCCGGCCCGGCGGAGGCGATCTCCGCCCCGTCGGCGACCAGGGCCAGCAGCTCGGCCGCCGCCTCGACGGTGTCGTAGCCCACGAAGACGGTGGGGCCCAGGCGCTCGCGCAGCGCGAACCACTCGGCGGACCGGGCGGACTGACCGGAGCCGGTCCAGGCCTCCCGCGCCTGCTCGCGCTGGCGGGCCATGGCGGTGTCGAAGCCCTCCAGGTCGACGCTGATCCCCTTGGCGCGCACCGCGTCCTGGGTGAGGTCGAGCGGAAAGCCGTAGGTGTCGTAGAGCTTGAAGGCGGTGTCGCCGGACAGCACGCCGCCCTCGGCGAGGCCGGCGGTCGCCTCCTCCAGCAGGGCCATGCCGCGGCCGAGCGTGCGGCGGAACCGTTCCTCCTCCTGGCGCAGGGTCTCGACGATGGCGGCCTCGGCGCGGCGCAGCTCCGGATAGGCCCCGCCCATCTCGGCGGTGAGCGTCGGCGCCAGCCGGTGCATCAGCGGCTCCTCCGCCCCCAGCAGGTGGGCGTGGCGCATGGCCCGGCGCATGATCCGGCGCAGCACATAGCCGCGCCCCTCGTTGGAGGGGCTGACCCCGTCGGCGATCAGGAAGCTGGAGGCGCGCAGGTGGTCGGCGATCACCCGGTGCGAGGGCGCGGCCACTCCTGTCGCCCGGGTGCCGGTCAGCGCCTCGGAGGCGGCGATCAGGGTGCGGAACAGGTCGACGTCGTAGTTGTCGTGCACCCCCTGCAGCACGGCGGCGATGCGCTCCAGCCCCATGCCGGTGTCGATGGAGGGCCTGGGCAGGTCGACCCGGTCGCCCGGCCCGCGCTGCTCGTACTGCATGAACACCAGGTTCCAGATCTCCACGAACCGGTCGCCGTCCTCGTCGGGACTGCCGGGCGGGCCGCCGGGGATGTGGGCGCCGTGGTCGTAGAAGATCTCCGAGCAGGGACCGCAGGGGCCGGTGTCGCCCATCGACCAGAAGTTGTCGGAGGTGGCGATGCGGATGATCTTCTCGTCCGGCAGGCCGGCGATCTTCTTCCACAGGTCGAAGGCCTCGTCATCGGTGGCGTAGACCGTGACCACCAGGCGTTCGGGCGGCAGCTTCCAGACCTGGGTGAGCAGCTCCCAGGCGTGGGCGATCGCGCGTTCCTTGAAATAGTCGCCGAACGAGAAGTTCCCCAGCATCTCGAAGAAGGTGTGGTGGCGGGCCGTATAGCCGACGTTGTCCAGGTCGTTGTGCTTGCCCCCGGCGCGCACGCACTTCTGCGAGGAGGCGGCGCGCGGGGCCGGCGGGGTCTCGGCGCCGGTGAAATAGGTCTTGAACGGGACCATGCCGGCGTTGACGAATAGCAAGGTCGGGTCGTTCTGCGGCACCAGCGGCGCCGAAGGGACCACCAGGTGGTCGCGGGTCCCGAAGAACTCCAGGAAGCTCGCGCGGATCTCATTCAGGCTGGGCATGCGGTTTGGGTCAGGCTCTCACGACGGACGGCGCAAACGACGCCGGTCTCGCGCCGCACAACATGCCGCCGGTTTACTGACGCAGGTCCCGGGCCGCAAAGAAAAAGGACGCCCGGGCGGCGTAGACCCGGGCGCCCTGTCACCACGGGGCCGGTGCGGGACGGCCGTGGCGCGTCCGGAGGCGACTGGAGACTCCGGAGCGACGGGGCCGGATGGGGCGGACCTCGCTTTTGGGTGTGGAGCGCCTACGAACTTCCCACGCCAACCGGACAATCCTGAGAGACCCCATCCGACCTCGCTCCGTGAGGCCGCCTTCTCCGCAAGGGGAGAAGGCCGAAGCGTCCCTATTCCTCTTCGGTCTCCGGGCGGGCGACCAGGAGTTCGTCCTCGATCTTGGTCTTGGCGCCGCGCACCGCCTTTTCGATCTCCTCGGCGATGTCCTTGTTGGCCTTGAGGAACTCGCGGACGTTGTCGCGGCCCTGACCGATGCGCTGGCTGTTGAAGGAGAACCAGGAGCCGGACTTCTCGACCACCCCGGCCTTGACGCCCAGGTCGATGATCTCGCCCAGCTTGGAGATCCCTTCGCCGTACATGATGTCGAATTCGACCTCGCGGAACGGCGGGGCGACCTTGTTCTTGACCACCTTGACCCGGACGTTGTTGCCGACGATCTCGTCGCGGATCTTCACCGAGCCGGTGCGGCGGATGTCGAGGCGCACCGAGGCGTAGAACTTCAGCGCATTGCCGCCGGTGGTGGTCTCCGGGCTGCCGTACATCACTCCGATCTTCATGCGGATCTGGTTGATGAAGATCACCAGGGTGTTGGTCTTGGAGATCGAGCCGGTGAGCTTGCGCAGCGCCTGGCTCATCAGCCTGGCCTGCAGGCCAGGCAGGCTGTCGCCCATCTCGCCCTCGATCTCGGCGCGCGGCGTCAACGCCGCCACCGAGTCGATCACCACGATGTCCACCGCGCCGGAGCGCACCAGGGTGTCGGTGATCTCCAGGGCCTGCTCGCCGGTGTCCGGCTGCGAGACCAGCAGGTCGTCGAGGTTCACCCCCAGCTTGTGGGCGTAGGAGGGGTCCAGCGCATGCTCGGCGTCGACGAAGGCCGCCGTGCCGCCGGCCTTCTGGATCTCGGCCACCACATGCAGGGCGAGCGTGGTCTTGCCGGAGCTTTCCGGCCCGTAGATCTCCACCACCCGGCCTTTGGGCAGGCCGCCGATGCCCAGCGCCAGGTCGAGCCCCAGCGAGCCGGTGGAGATGGACTCGATCTCGACGATCCTGCCCTTCTCGCCCAGCTTCATCACCGAGCCCTTGCCGAAGGCCCGATCAATCTGCGCCAGCGCCGCTTCCAGCGCCCGCTGCTTGTCGCCGTCTTCTTTCGCCACGAGTTTCAATGTCGACTGAGCCATCCCGAAGATCCTTATCCCACGATTCCGCCACCCTGCCCCGCGACTTCGCACATCCACCGGCAGGACCGAAATTATGTGTACTGGCTTTGTTCTCTGTTCGCAAGATGTTCTTTTTTGGGGCGGCGGGGGTAAACAGGGGTAAACACATGTCAGGGCTGGCGGCGGTTTTGACCGGTGGCTCGCGCCGGGTCGAATGGATGGGTCCCGGGCGAACAACCTTCGTAGCCTCGACACTCAGGTCGCGTGCGTCGTTCGATCCCGATTTCTCCACGGATAGAACGACGGAAGCGGCCCTTTG